>PABO01000018.1 GCA_002699165.1 Chloroflexota bacterium
AGAGCATATTTCTGCTGACTTTGGTTCTCAAATTAGGTCTTATGTTATGCATCCGTATAAAATGGTAAAAGATCATAGGACTGATTTTGAAACTAGTGATATTGATAAAATTTTAGATGGTAATATTGATGATTTTATAGAGGAATATCTATTAAAAAATATTTCAGGATAATTTATATTTTTCTTCATAATTTCTTCATAAAGTTGATATAAAATTAAAATATATAAAAAGTAGGAATAAATATGATTTCAAAGATTAAATTAAGTTTTTTTTCGTTATTGCTAGTGGCAATTTTTTCATGTGGAAGTGACTCTGCGGTTTCAGAAACTGAATCCATTGGGAAAAATTCTAATGTAGCTCCAGGTTTAGCAAACTCTTCTGAATCTGAAAGTAGTGCTAAAAGGGATAATATATTCAGACTGAATTTCTCTGATCCACCTACATTTGATCCAGCATTAGTAACCGATACAACTTCAGCTTCAATAATTGTAGAAATCTTTTCTGGATTAGTTACTTTGAACAAAGATTTAGAAATCATTCCTGATCTTGCAGAATCATGGGATATTTCTGACGATGGTAAAAAATATACATTTAATTTGAGAGAAGGAATTAAATTTTCTAACGGTGATCCTGTCAAAGCTAGCGATTTTAAGTGGGCAATAGAAAGAGCATCAAATCCAGACACGGGCTCTCTAAATGCCGAAGTTTATTTAGGTGACATAGTTGGTGTAAAGGAAGTTATTGAAAGTGGCGGTAGTCTTACAGAAGTAAGCGGTTTAAAGGCTATAGACGATAACACTCTAGAAATTACTATTGATGAGCCAAAGACTTATTTCCTAGCTAAGCTTACATATCCCACAGCCTTCGTATTAAGTAAGGACTATATAGAAAAACAAGGTGAAGATTGGATAGATAACCCAGTTGGAACAGGTCCATTTATTCTTTCAGAATATCAAATTGGGCAAACTTTAAAATTGAAGAAAAATGAAAACTACTGGGCAGATAAGGCAAAAGTTGATGGCATAATTATGAATCTTGCTGGTGGAGTTTCTATGGCTATGTATGAAAATGATGAAATAGATATAACTGGAGTAGGGTTAGCAGATTTAGAGAGGGTTAAAGATCCAAATGATTCTCTTAGCAAAGATCTAGTCAATGTCCCTCCACAATTTTCACTAAACTACATAGGCTTCAACGTTAATATGCCTCCTTTTGATGATGTTAACTTTCGAAAAGCTTTATCTTACGCAGTAGATAAAGAAATTATTGCAGAAAAAATTTATTCTGGTTTGACTAAACCGTCATATTCAATAATTCCACCAGGATTTCCTGGGTATAGTCCTTCAATCAAAGGAATTGAATTCAATGAAGAATTAGCCAAGGAATATTTAGCTAAATCCAAATATTCAGATCCTTCTACTCGACCCCGTATTATAGTGACCATTCCTGGTACAGGAGGTTCTCCAGGACTAGATACTGAAGTCATATCAGATATGTGGAAAGAAACATTAGGAATTGAAGTTGAAATTCAACAGGTAGAATGGGCTACTTATCTACAAGACATGAATCGTAAAAGATTACAATTATGGGCAGGATCTGGTTGGCAAGCAGACTATGCAGACCCTCAAGACTTTATAGACGTACTTTTTTATAGTAAATCTGATGTAAATCATGGTAATTATTCTAATCCAGAAGTTGATAAATTAATTCTTGAAGCAAGAACTGAAGTTGATAATAATAGAAGATTTCTTCTATACAATCAAGCTGAACAGATGATAGTTGATGAAGCTGCTATTTTCCCATTATGGTTTGATACTGATGGTTATGCTTTAGTTAAGCCTTGGGTTAAGGGATACGAATTTACTCCAATAATTGTACCTAAATTCAAAGATGTAGAAATAAAATAAGAACTCTAATTCTTTATATTAATCTGCTTTATAATCTATTATTAAAAAGTAATGTTAAAATATATTTTTCGAAGATTAATTTGGATGCCAATACTACTTTTGTTGGTTTCACTCATAGTTTTTATCTTGGGAATATATGGTCCTGGAGATCCTGTAGAGGTTCAATTAGGTAATAACTACGATGAAGTAAATGCTGAAAGAATTCGAGATAAAATGGGGCTAAATGACCCAGTTTTTGTACAGTGGATTAGATATGTAGGTAATGCAGTAAAGGGTGATTTTGGAGAATCTTATGTTTTCAAGAATAGAGATGTTTCTGAACTTCTTATCCCTAAATTAATTGTTTCAGCAAAATTAAATTTAATATCTTTCTTCATTGCCATAACTCTAGGAATACCATTGGGTTTTTATGCAGCAGTAAATTATGGTTCATCTAAAGACCCTTTCGTCGTGATACTTTCATTGATTTTTTACGCAATGCCAGTTTTTTTTACAGCACCATTCTTAATACTAATTTTTGCATTGCAGCTTGATTTAGTTCCTGCTGCTGGTTGGGGAGGTGTTTTTGATAAAAGAATTATTTTGCCAGCACTTACTGTAGGTATTCCAGGAGCAGCAGTTTTTGTAAGGCTAATTAGATCTTCTATGATAGAAGTCTTAGATTCTGACTACGTAAAATTAGCCAGAGCTAAAGGTGTAAGTAATATAAATGTATTATGGAAGCATGCTTTTAGAAATGCAATGTTACCTGTAGTAACTATAATGGGATTTTCTCTAGCTGGACTTTTTGGAGGATCATTGATTGTTGAGATTTTATACGGAATTCCTGGTGTTGGAAGAATCTCACTTGATTCCGTTTATTCTAGGGACTACCCCGTAATAATGGCTATTGTTCTTTTAGGATCAAGTGCATTAGTTGTAGCAAATTTGATTATTGATTTTGTTTATACATTAGTAGATCCAAGGATAGAAATGCAATGATTGATAAAGAAATTAGAAATATTTCATCAACAAGATTATTTATTCAAAATTTTTCTAGAAAAAAATTAGGAGTAGCATGTGCAATTATAATCAGTACAATTTACTTAGTTGGTATTTTTGCACCTTTTCTTGCACCCTATGATTATTCAGAAACAAATCTTTTAAAAACTCAAGCTGGGCCAGATTTTGAAAATTTATTGGGAACAGATAGATTAGGAAGAGATATTTTATCTAGGGTAATATGGGGTATACAAACGACTGTTATAGTGACTATTACTGGCCTACTGACAGGGTCTTTGATTTTAGGACTTTTTCTTGGATTGTTAGCAGGTTTTTACAAAGGTATTTTTGATTTTATAGTAATGAGAGTGGGGGAATTGGTATCATCATTCCCAGATATTCTTTTGATTATTTTACTAGCAGCTACTCTTAGACCAAGAATTACTAATTTATTTTATAAAATAGAAGATAACTTAAATATTTCTGGATTGATAAGCTCTGGAATCATAGATTATTTAGTTATTGGACTCGCTCTTTTACCTTTGAGTTGGTTTGGAACTATGAGATTAATAAGAGCGCAAGTATTTAGTATAAGAGAAATTGAATATGTTCAATCAGCAAGAACTTCTGGTGCGGGTACTTTTAGAATAATAACGAAACATATTCTTCCAAATGTTATATCTCCCTTAATAGTTACATCTACATTTGGACTTGGAGCAGTTGCATTATCTGAAGTAATTTTGTCATTTTTTGGTTTGGGAGTACAACCTCCAAGACCAAGTTTGGGAGCTATGCTTTCGGATGTATCAGGAAGAGGGGGCGCAAGCGTGTCAGTATTGACTAATCATCCCGAACAATTACTTTCTCCTATCATAGTAATTTGGGTTATGATTTTTTGTTGGAATATCATTGGAGATGCATTAACTGATATATTGAATCCTAAGAAGAATTAAATATTACGGTTACGGATATAGGAATACGTGTATCCTTTAGCGTGTAACCGTGTAGAGGAGATAAAAAATGAGTTTTTTTTCGTCAAGAAGATCAACAGTACATGGTACTAATGGAGGAGTTGCTACTAGTCAACCTATTGCTTCTCAAGTTGGAATAGATATTTTGAAAGCTGGAGGCAATGCTGTAGATGCAGCTGTAACAATGGCATCAACTTTAGGTGTTGTTGAACCAATGTCTACTGGGATTGGAGGAGATATATTTGCTCTTATATGGGATCCAAAAACTGAAAAAATCGATTCATTTAATGGATCAGGGACATCTTCTAGACATTCCGATCCAAAGGAAATTATAAATAAAGGATTTAATTCGATCCCAACTGAAGGTGATGGGTCTGCTTATTCTGTATCTGTTCCTGGGTCTGTAGATGGCTGGCAAAAAATTCTTGAAAAACATGGAACTATTTCCCTATCTGATTCATTAGCCCCAGGTATCAAACTTGCGGAAGAAGGATTTCCTGTAAGTAAAATGATTTCTTGGCAGTGGAAAGAAAGCGAAGCAAAGCTTTTATATAGAGAATCTGGAAATGAATTACTTAAGAATGGTAAAGCTCCAGAAGAAGGAGATCTAATAAAGCTTACTACATTGGCTGAATCTATGAATGAAATCTCTCAAAAAGGTCCTAGTGCTATTTATGGTGGAAGTTTGGGAGAAAAAATTGCAAGTTTTATAAGTCAAGAAGAAGGTTGGCTAGATATTGAAGACTTGAAAAATTACAGTTCTTATTGGACAGAACCTATAAAAACTAATTATAGAGGTTATGAAGTTTTCGAATGTCCTCCAAATGGAGATGGATTAGCTGCATTNATTTCATTAAATATTACTGAAAATATTGATTTCAAAAAAATAAAACATGGAAGTAGTGATTTTTATCATTACTTGATNGAAGCAATGAAATTGGGCTTTGCAGATGCGTTATGGCATGTAACTGACCCAAAGAAAAATGAAATCCCTATAGAAAAATTATTATCAAAAAATTATTCCAAAGAAAGATTTAATCTTATAAATTCAAAAAGTATAATGAATCAAGTCTCTCATAATACCTTTGATACAAGTGGGGATACTGTTTACATAACAGCGATTGATGGCAATGGAATGGCTTGCTCNNTAATTAATTCAACATTTCAAGGATTTGGATCTGGTTTAGTGGTCCCAGGNACAGGTATAGCCTTNCAAAATCGAGGAGCATTATTTAGNTTGGATGAATCTCATCCCAACTATTTAGAACCAAACATGAGGCCTTTCCACACTATTATCCCTTGTATGGTTACTAAAGATAATAAACTATTTTTATCATTTGGAGTAATGGGAGGTTTTCAACAACCCCAAGGCCATCTTCAAGTGATTACAAATATGATTGATTANAACCTTTCTCCCCAAGATGCATTAGACTCNCTAAGATTTTCATTAGATGTAGATGANATGAAAACAATTTCACTTGAGGAAGATTTAGACGACCAAATAATTAAGGAATTAGAATCTAAAGGACATAAATTAAATGTTGTAAGTGGTAATGAAAGAATTATGTTTGGTGGAGCACAAGTTGCTCAATATAACTCTGATACAGGTGTGATTTCTTTAGGTACTGAACCTCGAAAAGATGGATCTGCATTAGCTTATTAATTAATTTATGTTGTTGCAATTAATGAAATTAAAATAATTAATCCCTTATAATATAATTTCAAAGTTATTTTATTATTGGAGATTTTAGTATGGGTCAAATTAATGTAGCGATTATCGGTGTTGGAAATTGTGCCTCCTCTTTAGTTCAAGGAATTCATAAATATTCTGAAATACAAGACAATGAACTTCAAGTCCCTGGTCTAATGCATAATGTTTTAGGTGGGTACGCCATTGGAGATGTTAATATTGTAGCTGCATTTGATGTTGATAAAGATAAAGTTGGTAAAGACTTAAATGAGGCTATTTATACAAAAAATAATAATGCTCTTAATTTTTTTGATGTTCCAAAGACAGGAGTTACGGTTGATAGAGGAATGACTCATGATGGAGTTGGGGAATATTTAGCTGATGTCATTGATGTTGAAAAAGATCAAAATAAGCCTGGCTCTCAAACTTCAGATATAGTTCAAATTTTACGAGAAAAAGAAGTTGATGTAGTTATAAATTATCTCCCTGTAGGATCAGAGCAAGCTACTAAATGGTATGTTGAACAAGTTTTAGCAGCAGGTTGTGCATTTGTAAATTGTATTCCAGTTTTTATTGCTAAAGAAGATTATTGGCAAAAAAGATTTATTGATAAAGGATTGCCTATAGTTGGTGATGATATTAAAAGCCAAGTAGGGGCAACAATAATTCATAGAGTTTTGGCTAGATTGTTTGAGGACAGAGGAGTAAGGCTAGATAGAACATATCAATTAAANTTTGGTGGAAATACTGATTTTTTGAATATGCTNGAAAGATCTAGACTTAAGAGTAAGAAGATTTCTAAAACCAACGCAGTTCAATCTCAATTAGAAAAAGAATTACCTACAGATGATGTTCATATAGGTCCATCTGACCATGTCCCTTGGTTAGAAGATAGAAAGTGGGCATATATTAGATTAGAAGGAACTTCATGGGGTGACGTTCCTCTGAATGTTGAACTAAAATTAGAAGTTGAAGACAGCCCAAACTCTGCAGGTGTAGCTATNGATGCCATTAGATGTGCAAAAATAGCATTAGACAAAGGAGTTTCTGGAGCCGTAGATGCACCAAGTGCTTACTTTATGAAATCACCTCCTAATCAAATGAGAGATGACGATGCTAGAAGAGCTGTTGAGGATTTTTCTGACGTTGAATAAATAATTTTTTGAGAGTAGCAATTTTTTGTCCCTATGATTTTTCATTCCCTGGTGGGGTTCAAACTCAGGCTATTGACTTAGCATATTCACTTAATAAAAAAGGTCATGATATTTTTTTATTTGCCCCCTTATCAGGTAAAAATATACATGAAATTTTAGGCATTCAGTTTTTTGATATTGGCAAACCTACTTCTGTAAATTTTCTAGGATCAAAATCCAGGATTTCTTTTAATATTTTTAAAATTTTAGGAGTTATAAAACTAATTAAAAAATATAAAGTTGAAATTATTCATCTCAATGAACCTTTGTCTCCAATATTTTTGCCTCTTATATACTTACTTAGAAAATTTAGGATAGTNGGAACTTTTCATGCATATGGTGAAAAAAAACACTTTTGGTATAAAAATTTTAAATGGTTTCTAAGTTATTTTTTGAGTAAAATTGATTACAAAATTTGTGTTTCCNCTTCATCACAAACATATATAAATCAATATTTTGATTTTGAATCAAAAATTGTTCCAAATGGAATTCTATTATCTAAATTTAAAGAGAAAAATTTCATTCCTAAAGCCTTAAGGAGTTCTAATAAAAAAATATTATTTATAGGAAGATTTGAGGAAAAAAGAAAAGGATTTAATATTTTATTAAGTGCTTTTAATAAATTAAGTAAAGAAATAGAAAATCTAGAACTTATAGTAGCAGGTTCAGGAAATTTTAAAAATATTCAATTAATAAATAAAAAGGTATCATTTTTGGGTCCGGTAAAGCAGGAAGATTTAAGTTCTTATTATAATAATGTAGATTTAATTTGTTTGCCATCTGTAGAAAATGAATCATTTGGTGTTATTATTTTAGAATCAATGGCATCTGGAAAAGTTTTAGTATTATCTGATATTAATAGTTATAAGGAATTATCAAATAAAAATGATTATGGATTTTTATATGATCATTCTTCCTCTAAAGAATTATATAGTCTACTATCTAACTTATTGAATAAAAAGATTTCTACTGAAAAAAATATTAAAAATGGGTTAAAAAATGTACGAAATTACTCATGGGATTATTTAGTTTCTGAAATAATTAAAATATATACAAAATTAATAAATTAAATTTGGAAAAATTTAGACAAAAAATAAGATTTTACACAAAAAAACTTTATGAAGAGCCAATATCTAAAATATTGCTCTCTCTAAAACTTACTCCTAATATTGTCACTATTTTAGGTTTTATTATCACATTAATAGGTTCTTTTTATGTATANCAGGGTGATTTTTTAATCGGAGGTATTATAGTTGCCGTAGGAACCTTATTAGATTCTATTGATGGATCTATGGCTAGGCTATCTAATAATGAAAGTAAGTTAGGAGATTTACTAGATTCAGTAGTTGATAGATTTAGCGAGGGGATAATTTTTATAGGTATAGCAAGTTACTATATTTTTAATGAATTCAATGACTTGGCTATATTCCTAACTATAATTACTTTGTTATGTTCCCAGTTAATAAGTTACATTAGAGCTAAATGTGAAAGTTTAGGTATAGAAAATAAATCAGGTTTCTTTACTCGTGTAGAAAGATCAATTGTTATTATTGTTTGTCTAATTATTTCTCAGCCCCTTATAGGACTTTATATACTTGTGATAGGAACTTCATTGAGCTCTATTTGGAGATTATATTCAGGATTAAATAATGCTAAAAATTAAGTTTATTTTCCTATTTTCAATTTTTTTCCTTTTTTCATCATCTAGTTATATTTATGCTGATTCAGATACTGATTTAGAAATCTTAAAATTAGAAGCTGTTGTAGATTTTCCAGAAAAAATCAGTTTTATTTTTGAAGGAGAAACAGATAAAAAAATCAGTGATATTAAAGTAAATTTTAAAACCGGTGACAGAAAAACTCTTCAATATGGCTATATGGATTATAAAACTGAGCAAAACAATTTTGTTTCAGGAGTAATGGATTTCAGAATAAATACTACCGGTGGTTTCATTCCACCTGGCTCGACTATTAACTGGCATATTATTGTTTATTTTGATGATGGAACTCAATATATTTCCGAAGATATTGAATTTGTAATGTTAGATACCAGATTTGATGATTGGGAGTTTGTTGAGGGTGATTATGTGAGAATATATTATAGGTATTCAAAAAGTAGAGCAGAAAAATTATTATCTGAATGTGAAATTTTAATGATAGACATGGCGCCTATAGTTGATATATCTACTTCAACTACATATAAAAAAATTCATATGACTCTTTATAATAACTATACTGAAATGCTTGGTGCTATTAGGTCTAAATCTAAGACCTCAGATAGAGAACTTGTAACAGCAGGACAAGCATTTGATGAATCAAGTGTTGTTTTAGTACTAGCAGGAAAAACTGATATAGGAACTGCAACTCATGAAATAATGCACATATTAGTTGGAAGAAAAACAGAAGGATCTATAAATCTTCCTTTATGGCTCAATGAAGGACTTGCAGAATATGCAAACAGGGATACAACAATCACTTATGATTTATATCTTGATTGGGCTATAGGCACAAATCAATTAAAACCATTAAGCCAATTGCAAACTTTTCCAGGTGACCCTAAACTAACACTTGTTTCCTATGGTCAATCAAGAAGTGTAATAAATTACATGATTGATAATTATGGTGAGGATAAAATGAACTTATTATTAACATATATTTCTAAAGGAAATACTATAGATGAAGCCCTAATAAGCACTTACGGATTTGATATTAAAGCATTGGATAATAATTGGAGAAAAAGTATAGGAGCTGGTCAATATAAACCTCGAGAAAATGAAACAATTACTGTGCTTAAAAAAAATCCAATCATTGATAGTACGTTTCGACCAACTAATTGGATAATTATATCGTTAGTAGGACTTTTCTTAGTTTATTTGTTCGCAGTTGGTGTTATTGGTTTACGAGATAATAAATAAATAGATGAATTCGTAACCATAGCTTTGATTTTACACTTTAGAAACAATTAAGTAACACGATATAAACAATTACGTAACAGAAAAAAAATATCTCTTTAATATATTTCTTACTAAATATTAAATTTAGGAGGATATATGGATACAGGACATACAGCTTGGATGCTTACGGCATCAGCTTTAGTATTTTTTATGACCCCGGGATTAGCATTCTTTTATGGAGGCTTAGTCAGGGCAAAAAGTTTGGTTAATACTATAATGCTTAGTTTCATTACAATTGGAGTTGTAACAATTGTATGGACTCTCTGGGGATATAGTTTGGCTTATGGAACAGGTGAATTGATTCCTAACTTTATTGGAGATTTTTCATTATTAGGACTAAATGGTGTCGATATGTTTTCTGCTGAAGGAGATGCGATTAGCCCATTATATGATGTATTATTTCAAATGATGTTTGCAATCATCACGCCTGCTCTTATAACAGGAGCATTTGCTGAAAGATTTAAATTCTCTACATATCTAATTTTTACAGTGATTTGGATAACTGTAGTTTATGCACCCGTAGCTCATTGGGTATGGGGTGGTGGATGGATAGGAGCAGATGGTGCAGGAGCACTAGATTTTGCTGGAGGAACTGTTATTCATATCAATGCTGGAGCAGCAGCCGTTGCAGCAGCTATTTTAGTAGGTAAAAGACGAAATCCTGGATTGCAACCAAATAGTGTTCCTTACGTAATATTAGGAGCTTCAATACTGTGGTTCGGTTGGTTTGGATTTAATGGTGGTTCTGCCTTAGCAGCAGATGATTATGCTGTAAATGCAATGCTTGTTACTCAAATTGCAGCAGCTACAGCAGCTACTGTTTGGGGAATAATTGGAATGATTACTACAGGAAAAATTAGTGGTGTAGGTGTTGCTACTGGAGCAGTAGCAGGATTAGTAGCAATAACACCAGCCGCAGGAGCAGTAAATCCTCTTGGTGCACTGGCAATTGGATTAGGAGCAGGAGTTCTTTGTTATTATGCAGTTGAATTAATTCATAAAACAAATCTGGATGATGCTTTGGATGTTTTTGCAGTTCACGGAATTGGAGGAATTTGGGGATGTATAGCTACTGGTATATTTGCAGTAGAATCTATTGCTGGTGTCAAGGGTCTTATTGATGGTAGCTTTTCACAGGTTTGGATTCAAATTTATACTGCTGTGGGAACATTAGCTTACTCATTTGTAGTATCTTTTGTAATATTATATGTTCTAGATAAAATTCCAGGTTTAGGATTAAGAGTAGAGCAAGAAGAAGAAGATCAAGGTTTAGATTTGTCAGCTCATGGAGAGCAAGCATCAGTAAATGATGGAGCAAACTAAATTTTTTTTGAATATAATTTATAAAGGAGGAAAATATGATTAGAATCGATGCAATCATAAAACCTGAAAGGGTTAATGTTGTCTTAGAAGCAATGGCAGAAGCTGGATGCACAGGTTTCACTTATAGTAATGTTACTGGAAGAGGAAACCAAGATGGAGTAGAGGTTTTTACTGGAAGAGGAAGCTCAACCCAGAATAGGTCATCTGTTCCAAAAGTATTGGTCACTGCAGTAATAGACAAATCAAATCAAAAGAAAGTTGTTGATGCAATAATTTCAGCAGCTAAAGCTAATGATGATGGAGAAATAGGAGATGGAAAGATTTTTATTTCTGAAGTCACTGAAGTAATCAGAGTAAGAACTGGTGAGTCAGGATCAGAGGCTATATAGTTTTGTTGATTTAAATTCAAGCATGTTAGTTTTTTTAACATGCTTGAATTTTTTAATTTAAGATATAAGAGATAAACATAATTACATAATTGATCATTAAATTTTTATTTACTAATGTTAGAATTAAAGTTCCTATACATAGGAGCGTAGCTCAGTTGGCTAGAGCGCTGGTCTCCAAAACCAGAGGTCGGGGGTTCGACTCCTCCCGCTCCTGCCATTGCCGGGGTGCTGAAATGGTAGACAGGCTACGTTGAGGGCGTAGTGTCCTTATGGGCGTGGGAGTTCGACTCTCCCCCTCGGCACCATATATTATCTTAAGTTCTCAAAAGTATTGCAAAAATATTAAATGAGTTTAGAATTTTATAAATTCTAATTTTCTTGGAGGATATGGTGGTAGCAAAAAAAGAAAAATCTTTAGTGGTTATTCAACTATCTGGAGGTAATGATGCTATGAATACTATAGTTCCATATACCAACGGAATATATCACGATTCAAGATCTGCGATCCATCTTACAGAAAGCGATGTAATAGATATAAATGGATCTCTGGGTTTTCACCCTGAAATGGGTGAAATAAAAAAATTATGGGATAGCAAAAACGTAGCAGTAATTAATGGTATTGGCTACCCCGTTCCTAATAGATCACATTTTCGATCAATGGATATTTGGCATACTGCTGAATCTGAGAGTATAGCTCCTGATGGTTGGCTTGGAAGAACCATAAGAGAAATTGATCCTTCTCATAACAATGTAGTTACAGCTGTAAATTTTGGAAGAGGTTTGCCGAGAGCATTAGTATGTAAAGATGTTCCTGTTGCATCAGTAGGAGACTTAGAAACTTATGGTCTGATGCCTGATATTCAAGGTAAAGAACAAAGAGAAAACGCTTTGAATTATTTTTCTAGAATGTACGGTCCAAATCAAGGAAGAGACTCTATTTTAGATGCTTTGTCAGAAAATGGCGTAAGTGCAATGATTGGTGCTGATATATTAAGTGGAGCTAATTCTAAATATTCTTCATCAGTCGAATATGCTGATAACCCTATTTCCAATAATTTAAAAGATATAGCTAAAGTTATTTTTGCTGACATAGGAACAAAGATATATTATGCTCAACACGGAAGTTTTGACACTCACGCAGGAGAATTATTTAATCACGCAAAATTATGGAAAGAACTTTCAGATGCTATTGGAGATTTTTATAGAGATCTAAAAGAGCACGGCCGAGAAAATGATGTTACTGTTTTGCTATTTTCAGAATTTGGGAGAAGAATTGAAGATAATGGTTCAGGTACAGATCATGGTTCTGGTGGTGTGGCTTTTGTTCTTGGAGGATCTGTAGAAGGTGGCTTTTATGGAGAACAACCATCATTAGAGATATCAGAACAGGTAGAAGGAGATATGAAATATAATAATGATTTCAGGTCTACGTATGCTACCTTATTAGATCAATGGCTTGGAATTGATTCTGTTCCAATTTTAGGTAAAAACTTTGAACAA
>PABO01000019.1 GCA_002699165.1 Chloroflexota bacterium
CTGATTCTAGTAGAAAATCATTTTCCTTAGTTTCAACACTTATAACTGTTTTTTCTGAAACACTATCTGTCATTTGCGAGGCTAATGTTCTATCCCAAATAAGTTTATATAATTTATATTGTTGATCACTTAATTGATTTTTTATTTTTTCAGGACTGTTTTTTATATCTGTAGGTCGAATAGCTTCGTGTGCTTCTTGTGAGTTTTTTGATGCTTTTGAATAAACCCTTGTCCCTGAATAATAATCATCTCCATAATTTTTAGTAGCATATTCACCAATTGATGTTAGGATTTCATTAGAAATAAATGTTGAGTCTGTTCTCATATAAGTAATCAGGTTTAGTACAGTACTCCCAGTTTCTATACCTCTAAAGAGTTCTTGTGCAATACTCATAGTTATTCTAGGAGCCATTCTTAACTCAGAAGATGCAGATTGTTGTAGTGTGCTTGTTGTGAAAGGTGCTCTTGGCTTACTCTTAAATTTATTCTTTTTTATCGAAGAAATATTAAATTCAGATTTTGATAATTTATCTTCAAGGATATTTGCACTCTCTTCATCAGGTATAGGAATTACTTTATCTTTCTTAGGATCATAAAGAAAATGATTTTTATTTGATTTATTACCCTTAAGTTGTACGTTTATCAGTTCATCTTTATTATTTACTAAATCTACTTTAATATTCCAAAACTCTAAAGCTTGATGGGCTTGGATTTCATCTTCTCTGTTATTTACAATAAGAAGTGAAGGACCTTGGACTCTACCCGTTGCTCTCCCTCCTACTCTTATAGCACTGGAAAGAGGTGCGGAAGTTTCAAAACCTACTATTCTATCCATTACTCGTCTTGCTTTATAGCCATCAACCAAATCCATGTCTATTTTCTTAGGGCTATTAAAGGATTCAAGGATAGCATTTTTAGTTATCTCATGAAATACGACTCTATTTACATTTTTTTTATCTAATAGTTTTAATTCATCAGCTAAGTGCCAAGAAATAGCTTCTCCTTCTCTGTCTGGATCAGAAGCTAGAAAAATTGATTTTGGCTTTTTATCTTTAATGAATTTAGAAATTTCATTAATGTTTTTTTTACTTTTTGTTTCAACTGCCCAAGTAAGATTTACTTTTGATTCATCCAGATTAATATCATATCCATTGTTAGAATTCTTATCTCCCCATTTCTTGGTTGTAAGGTCTCTGACATGACCATAGGAAGCCATGACACTATATTCCTTACCCAAATAATTTTGTAAAGCTTTTGCCTTTACTGGGGACTCTACTATAACTAAATTTTTTGACAAAAATCTACCTCGATACTTTTTTCATGGTTTTAATATTATATAACATAAAATATGGCGGAGAGGACAGGATTCGAACCTGCGGTACGCTTTAACGTACACACGCTTTCCAAGCGTGCTCATTAAGCCACTCTGACACCTCTCCATTATTTTTTATAATTCTATAATTATGATATTATTAATTCTTATTAGTCAAAATGAATAGCTTATTGAATTATAAAAATTTATATGAAAAAAACTTCAAAAAGACTAATTTTCTTAAAAACAAATTCTAATGAAACCTCCGTCGATATTTAATTTATTCAAAAAAATACTTGATATTAATTCGTCCAAGTCAAAACACATTAAAAAATTAATTTCTTCTGGTGTAAAGATTGTTGATATTAATTCTGTGTATATTGAGGATTCAGTTGAAATACTTCCTGGCTCAGTAATATTGCCCTCAACTTTCTTATTAGGTGAAACTAAAATTGAATCTGATAGTGTTATTGGACCCAATACTACTATTTCTAATTCAAAAATTGGAAAGGGATCTAAAGTTCTATATTCAATTATTACGGATTCAAAAATTGGAAATAATAATCAAATTGGTCCTTTCACTTATGTAAGAGAATCTACATTTACAGACTCAAATGTTCAATTAGGAAATTTTGTTGAAGTTAAAACTTCTAATATTGGTAAAGAATCTAAATCTAAGCATCTAGCCTATATCGGTGATGTGAAACTAGAAAATAATGTAAATATAGGAGCAGGAACAGTTGTGGCAAATTTTGATGGTAAAACAAAACATGAAACATCTATCAAAGAAAATGTTTTTATAGGTTCTAATTCAACAATAATTTCTCCTGTAATTATAAATTCTAATTCTGTAGTTGGTGCTGGTTCTGTTGTAACAAAAAATGTTTTATCAAAAGAAACAGTAGTGGGTAACCCTGCTAGAAAATTAAGGAAATAAATTAATTATGGAATATTTTTTATTTTTATTTCTTTCTGTTTTCTCAATAATAATTTATGTGCTAATTAATTACTCATTAAGCATCTTAGGCTATAGAACATTTGGACTATCTGTAGATGATGACATACAAAATAATTCTGAGTACGTAGATAAAGATAAGTCTGAAGAAAATTTATCTAAAAGGCTTTCATACGAGGCATATATATTTGCAATTTTTATAAGAAATCTAATAATATGTTTAGGGCTTAGCTCTTTTATTTTATTTCTCAATAAAAGTGGAATATTTGAGGATATCTTAAATATAAACCTTTTACTTTTATCTGTGGTTTATTTTTTTGTTTTGGTTATATCTATTGTGATCACTAATAAGATTTTTTATGCCTTGAATAGTAATTTATTTTTTCTTGCTGTGTTTGTAGGAAGATTTTTAGAGTTCTTTGCAGGTATTCCAAAGTTTGATAGATTTATAAGATATATTGGACTGCCAACTTCTAAAGAATCAAATGATGATGATAAGGCTACCGCTACTTTGATTGAAACTTTAGACCTTTTAGAATCTGATCAAATTCCTGCTCACCAAGAAGATCTAAGAATGATTAGAGGGATTTTACGAATGGATGACCTAAGAGTTATCGAAATCATGAAACCTAGACCAGATATCGTAGCAGCTTCAATTGAAGAACCCGTAAATTCAATAATAGAAAAAATGACTGTAGGAGGATATTCTAAAATTCCTATCTATAATTCAGATTTAGATAGCATATTAGGAATATTATTTGCTCGAGATATACTTGCTTTAGAAAAAGATAAGATTGACAAGAATACTATTAATGAGATTATAAGGCAGCCTATATATATTCCAGAATCTCAAAATTTAGAAACTTTATTAAAAGAATTTCAAACTCATAATATTTCCATAGGTATAGTTCTAGATGAGCATGGTATTTTATCTGGTTTAGTTACTGTAACAGACTTAGTTGAGGAAATTATAGGAGAACTGTCTGACGAATTTGATGTAGACCCTCCTGAAATTCAAGAAGTTAGACAGGGAATATTTTTGTTGGATGCAACTTTGTCAATAGATCAAATAAATAGAAAATTTAATCTAAAAATTGATGGTGATGGAATTTCTACTATAGGAGGATTCATTTATTCTCAATTGGGTAGAATACCCTCAAATGGAGATGTTGTTGAAACTTCAGATACATTTATTACTGTTAGATCAGTAATTGGTAGAAGGATCAAAAGAGTATCGCTTGCACTTAAGTAAAATCTATTTTTTTGTTGTTTAACGTCAAGTTTTATATATTTTTATTTTTTTTTTTTGTAGTATTTAATAATAGAGTAATAACGGAGACAATCTTGAAAAACAAATCTTTTTTTTATCTAATCCTTGCTGCTTCATTGGTTCCATTTTTAGTTTCAGTTTATTTTTGGTTCTTTACTACTGGAAATGAAATGGAAGCGATCTTTGTAGGTATATGGGTTCCATCAATATTGAGTTTTGCAGCACTTCTGCAGGTAACAAAAAAATGAGTACAGAAATTATAATCTCAGGAGCATTTATTGTTGTAGCGATCCTTTTTGTAGGAGCTATATTTACAGTACTTGAATTAGGTAAAACTGAGAAAGAAGAGCAAAGTAGGACTAAAAAATAAAGTGAACAAATCCCATTAGTATTGTTCCAAGTAAAATAAGCACACCTATTAATCTATAATTATTTTCAGTCATAGTTTTATTTTAACCTCTTAAGAACCATATAAAAATTAGAAATAACACTTATTAGGACTAATAATGATTTTCATAGTAAAGTAAATTCCACTTTTTGTAGTGGAATGGGCATTGAATCTCAAGCCTTATAAAATTTAATCATAAGTTTATAATTCAAATTTGTGTCACTTAAATAAAAAAGAACTCAAATTATTTGAGTTCTTTTTTATTTACTTCTATATGAAAGGGGTTAGTTACCTGGTATTGCATCAACCATTAATGCTGATGTATTTGCAATATCTCCTCCACCTGATGCAGTAATAGCTATTGGGAATACCCCATTGCCATCTTCATCTACCCAAGAGAAAGAACTTGTTGGAAGTGAAATTGTTGTTTCAAAAGATCCAGCTCCATCAGATGAAAGGGCTGAAACTCCAGACTTATCTACTCCTACTACGTTCTTAGCAAAACCTGATGAGTTTACAGCAGATATTGTTATTTCAGTGTTAGGTCCGAAACCTGAACCAATAAGATGTATGTCTATATTTTCAGCATTTCTACTCCACTCAATAGAGCTTGTTCCACCTGGTCCAACTGCTGTTAGTCCTGATGTTGATCCAGCTTTACCATCAGCTCCTGCTGGTCCTGGCACCCCTGGAGGTCCGTCAGTACCATCATTTCCTGATGCTCCTGGATTTCCCGGTGCTCCCGGCTCACCTGGTAATCCTGGTGCTCCTGGTGCTCCTGAAATTCCTGGCTCACCTGGTAGTCCTGGTGCTCCTGCTGCTCCGTCTGCTCCTGCTGCACCTGTAGATCCAGCACATGCATACATAAATAATGAAGCAGCTACGATCGAAATTATCAATAATGATCTCTTCATTTGGTTACCCCTTTAGTAAACAACTTTGTCATTCCTTTTGTTAGGCCTGACATAGTTTAATTAAATTTTTTGTTGATTTATATCACATCATTATACACGTAAGATAAATTTTATCACCATGTAATAAATATTAAAAACATATATTTAATGAAATATATTCAATTCTATATATCATCTTATTTATTTTAGATTGTCTATGTCAAGTAATGTGAAAGCAGATTATATTCATTTTTGAGAATTTTATTTTATTTCATGAATTTATAAAAAAATCAGACTTTAAATAGAACTACATTTTATATTTTTAGTGATATCATCTAAGGATAATTAAATAATTATAAAAAAAAGAAAAGAAAGGTATGAGTCCCCATCGAATAAAATCAAGAAAAGATTTTGGGGTAGAAATTAGTAAATTGTCTAAAGAAAACGATCCATCACTAAATAAATTATTAAAGCATGATAAAGATACTGGTTCATCCGAAGCACAAATAATTACGATGACCGGTAGGATCAATCAATTAAATGAACACTTTAAACACCATAAACATGATCAATCCTCACGTAGAGGACTTCTGAAAATTGTTGGTAAAAGAAGAAGACTACTCAAGTACTTAAAGTTAAATAATTCTGAAAAGTATGAACAAGTTATTAAGTCTTTGGATATACGAGGATAGTTTTACAATCTCGTTTCTATTTCAATGTTCCTATTTTCTTGGGGACTTCTTAGAAAAATGACAAATAATATAAAAAAATATTCATTAGATATTAATGGTAAGCATCTTGATGTAGAGGTAGGAAGGGTTGCAAATTTAGCAAACGGTTCGTGTGTTTTAACGGTTGGAGAGACTGTAGTTTTGGCTACTGCATCAGCATCAAAGACGGCTAAAGAAGGAATAGATTTTCTTCCACTCACAGTAGATGTTCAAGAAAAAGCTTATGCTTTAGGTAAACTTCCAGGAGGTTTTTTTAAGCGAGAAGGGCGTCCTACAACTGATGCTACGCTTGTTTGTAGATTGATCGATAGACCTCTAAGGCCTTTATTTCCAAAAACTTATCATAACGACACTCAAGTAATCATAAGTGTATTATCTTCTGATGAAGAAAATCCGTACGATGCTTTAGGGATAGTTGGATCTTCCATTGCATTAGCTGTTTCAGATATTCCTTTTAGAGACCCAGTTGGCGCATGTGTTATAGGACTTATTGATGACGAGTTAATAGTAAATCCAACTTATGAACAACTTCAAGAAAGTAAACTTGACTTAACGGTAGCTGGTACTGAAGATGCAATAATGATGGTAGAATCAGGATCTAAATTTGTAAGTGAAGAAATATTGTTAGATGCATTGAAGCTAGCCCAAGAAGTTAATGGGAAAATAGTTAGATTCATCAAGGAAATAGTTGATGAAGTAGGTAAATCAAAATGGGAAATAGATGAAAATGATGACTCTTTAGAAGACTTAAAGCAGCAAATAAATTCTTCATATCTAGAAGATTTGAAAAAAATTGTTAGATCTAAAGATAATAAAACTGAAAAAAGTGAGAAATATAACTCACTTAGAGAAAAAATACTTTCAGAAATCTCCGATGACTTTGAGGAAGATGATATTAATTCATCTTTGGATTCTATAGAGAAAAATGAAATTAGAGATGCCTTGCTCAACGAGCAAATAAGACCAGATGGAAGAGATTTCGATGAAATAAGAGAATTAACATCTGAAGTTCGATATCTTCCTAGAGTTCATGGCTCTGGAATTTTTACAAGAGGAGAAACTCAAATTCTTAATGCTGTCACATTGGCTCCATTGGCTGATGCCCAAAAGTTAGATGGATTCAATCCCATCAAAGAGAAGCATTTTATTCACCACTATAACTTTCCTCCTTTTTCAGTAGGAGAGCCGGGCAGAATGATGACAGGTAGAAGAGAAGTTGGACACGGAGCCTTAGCTGAACGAGCGATAATACCTGTTCTCCCAAATACTGAAGATTTTCCATACACAATAAGATCTGTTTCAGAAGCTCTTTCTTCTAATGGTTCAACCTCGATGGCTTCAGTATGTTCTTCATCTTTAGCCCTTATGGATGCTGGAGTTCCCATTAGTTCTCCTGTAGCTGGAATTGCTATGGGTTTAATAACTGATGAAAATGGAAAATTTGCTGTTTTGACTGATATTCAAGGAGCTGAAGATCACATAGGTGATATGGATTTTAAGGTTGCAGGAACTAAAGACGGCGTTACTGCACTTCAAATGGATATAAAAGTAAAAGGTATAACTTTTGAAATAATGGAACAAGCTTTAGAAAAAGCGAAAAATGCTAGAATGAAAATTCTAGAACATATGGCAACTACAATTTCTGAAGTTAGTGAAGAAGTATCAAAGTATGCTCCAAAGATTACAACAATTAATGTTCCACAAGAAAAAATAGGAGCTGTTATAGGATCTGGAGGAGCAACAATCAAGGGTCTTCAATCTGATTTCGATGTTTCAATCAATATTGATGAAGATGGAAAGGTGATGATTGGAGCAAATAATTCTGAAATAGCCGAAAATGTTGTAAAGGCGATCAACTCAATAATTAAAGATGTTGAATCAGGAGAAGTTTACAACGCTAAGGTTGTAAAGATTATGAATTTTGGTGCTTTTGCAGAAATATTACCAGGAAAACAAGGGCTTATTCATATCAGTGAAATTTCAACTGAAAGAGTTGAAAAAGTAGAATCCGTTCTTTCAGTTGGAGATACTGTTGACGTTAAAGTTATTAAGGTAGATAAACAAGGCAGAATAGATCTTTCTATAAAAGCTTTAAAATCTTCAGAAAAAAAAGATTCATCTGAACAAGAAAAATTAAATGATGATGAATCCAATCAACCTAGAAGATCGGGCAAAAGGAAACAGGTTGGAGGATAATCATGATAAAAGTAAGTGTAAATGGAGCCTTAGGAAGAATGGGTTCAACAGTTTGCGATGCAGTAATTTCTGATACTGAGACTGAACTTATAGATTCTGTTGATTTTAACTCAAAAGAGCAAAAAACTCCAAATGATAAAGCTATTAGAACAAATTTTGATTATCTTTCAAAAGATAACAAACCTGATGTAATTGTGGATTTTACAAATCGAGAAGGCTTGATGAATTTAGTTGAAATTGCTACTCCTTTAGGTATTCATATAGTAAGTGGTTCCACGGGTTTATTAGAAAATGACTATAAATTTTTGAAAGATATTTCGAACAAATATTCAACTGGAATTTTGTCTGCTTCAAATTTTGCAATTGGAGCTGTTTTAATGATGGAATTAGCGTCTATCGCGGGTAAATATTTTGACTATGCTGATTTAGTTGAAAGTCATCATGAGAATAAAATTGATGCACCATCTGGAACAGCTATTTCTATAGCTGAAGCAGCTGGATCTAAGAGAGATAAAAACTTTAACCAAAATGAAGCTGAGAAACAAACAATAAAAAATACTAGAGGTGGTTCTTTGGGGGGAGTTCAAATTCATTCAGCAAGAATGCCCGGAAGAGTNGCTAGACATGAGTTAGTATTTGGAGGATTGGGNCAAACNTTTACTATGTTACATGACTCTATAGACAGGCAATCATTCATGCCAGGTGTAGTTTTAGGTGTNAAAGAAATTGTNAAAAAGNAAGAACTAGTTATTGGACTAGATAAAATCATGGGTATTTAGATGAACTTAAAAAATGTAAACATAGGAATTGTAGGAGCAACTGGAGCTGTAGGAGTTGAGGCATTGAAACTTTTAGCAGAAATAAACCATCCTGCTAATAATATTCATTTATTTGCTTCTGAAAGATCTAAAGGGAAAAAAGTAAAATATCAAAATACTGAATTATCTGTAAAGACAACTTCCGATGATAATTTTAATAAGATCGATGTAGCCTTAATTTCTGTAAGCTCTGAAATTAGCAAAGAACTTGCTCCTAAAATTGTAAAAAATGGAGGAGTTGTAATTGATGATGGTTCAGCTTATAGGATGGAAAAGAATGTTCCTTTAGTAGTTCCAGAAATTAATGAGGTTGATTTAANTGCTCATGAAGGTATTGTTTCTATTCCAAATTGCACTACAACACCTTTAGTTATGATTATAGATGCTTTAAATTCAATAACCAAAGTAAGCAAAGTAATTGTTTCAACCTATCAAGCTGTTTCAGGTACNGGAAAAGAAGCTGTAAATGAATTGATGAATCAGCANTCAGGAGATAAAAATACCGNNGTTTATGATTTTCCTATCGCTAATAATGTTTTTCCACATGTAGATGATTTTTTAGAAGATGGATTTACTAAAGAAGAACATAAAATGATAAATGAAACTAAGAAAATTCTTCATGATAAAGATATTGAAGTAATTCCAACTTGTGTCAGAGTACCAGTAAGAATTGGGCATTCGGAGTCATTAAGTATTTCTGTAGAAAATGATATATCTGTTGAACAAATAATAAATTGTTTAAATAATTATTCTGGAATCAAGGTACTGATTGGGACTGAAGAGATACCTTATCCTATGCCATTATTTGTTGAAGGAGAAAAAGAAGTTTTTGTCGGTAGAATTAGAAAAAGTATAAATAACACAAAAGAAATAAATTTATGGTTAAGTTGCGATAATTTGATCAAAGGAGCAGCTTACAACGCTCTACAAATATTAGAATCAATGATAAAAAAAGATTTAATTAAACTTTAATTAATTTAACATAATAGGCGGATGAGAGGCAAGATTATGAAAGATTTAGGCAGACTTATAACGGCAATGGTAACTCCATTTAAAAACAATGGAGAAGTTGATTTTGAAAGAGCAAAAGATTTTGCAAAAGCCTTAGTAAATACTGGTTCAGATGGACTATTAATTGGAGGAACTACAGGTGAATCTCCTTCTATGAACGAGGATGAAAAATTGAAATTATTTAAGTCTGTTAAGGATGCTGTTGGGACAACTGCATCAGTTATTGCAGGNACAACTGATAATAATACTATTGCTTCAATTGATTTATCAAAGAAAGCTGAAAAATTAGGAGTAGATGCTATTTTACTTACAGTTCCAGCNTATAACAAACCAACACAAGAAGGACTTTTTCAGCATTTTAAAAAAATATCTGAGTCCGTGAGTATTCCAGGAATACTGTATAACGTACCATCTAGAACTTCCTTAAACATGGATGTTGATACCACAATTAAGCTTTCCTCAATCGATAATATAGTAGGAGTAAAGGAAGCATCTTCCGATCCTGATCAAATTACAAACATTATTTCTAGAGCCAATAGTGACTTTAAAATATGGAGTGGAAATGATAATGAGACCTTTTCTATAATGTCCACAGGTGGACATGGTGTAGTTAGTGTTGCCTCAAATATTATTGGTAATCAAGTAAAAAAGCTTATGGGATATATTTTAGATGGACAAACTGATTTAGCGGCTACTGAACATAAGAGACTCTTACTGTTTTTTAATGCACTGTTTTGGGTTACAAACCCTATCCCTATAAGATATGCACTGAATAGATCTGGTTTTCATATGGGACCTCCTAGGTTACCAATGACTGAAGCTCCAGATGATTTCAANAAGAAATTTGATCCGGTTATGGATCAATATGATATGGACATTTCATAATTTAGATGATTTTAAAAAATATAAATTCTTTTGTATTTTTTGGTGGGGGAACTGGATTATCAAGAATTCTAAAACCCTTTATATTCTCTAATAATATTCCACTTAATTCTAATATTTCAGCTGTAGTTTCAACTTTTGATAATGGAGGTTCATCAGGAATATTAAGATCTGAATATGGAATTCCTGCCTTAGGAGATATACGAAAAGTTTTATCATCATTATCTTCAGACATTAACTCGAAATTTTTAGAATATAGATTTAGAAATAAACCTCTAAATCAACATGTAGTTGGAAACTTAATATTAAATTCATATCTTAAGAAAACAAATTCTTTAAAATCTGCCATAGAAAAATATAAAAAAAAGTTTTCAGAAAAACATATTAGCATAATTCCTTCCTCTATAATTTCTGCAGATCTAGTAGCTAAATTTAAAGAAGAGCTTGTTTTTGGAGAATGTAATATTGAAAAAATTGCTGAAGAACAAATTGATGATTTATATCTTCATTCAAAAACGCATACAAATATTAATTCTGATGAAAAAACTATAAAAATAATTAAAAATAGTTCATATATATTTTTCTCACCGGGAAGTTTTTATACGAGCTTAATGGCATCTGTTCTTCCTGTAGGTATTATCGAAGCGATAAAATTTTCAAATGCTAAAACTGTTTTGTTCCAGAATAGAGACAAAAAAAATTTTATGATCCATTTTGATTTTTTGATACATAAACTTAATGGTTTTACTCCGGATTATATTGCCTCTTCAAATTATGAATTAAGGGATGATATAGAAAACAATTATCCTCAAACTAAATTTATTTATCATGATTTTTTTTCTACTGACTCTAAGGTTCATGACTTTGAAAATACTAAGTCTTTTTTTGAAAGTTTTTTAGAATCTAAATTTGATTAACTATTATAGTTGCTTTTCTACTAGGCCCAGTTGATATTATATCTATAGGTATTCCAATAATTTTTTCTAAATTTTTTATGAATTCTTTAGCATTTGAATTTATCTTTTCTATTGAATCCACATTATATGTCGATTCATTCCAACCGTTGAATTCTTCATAAATCGGTTCGATTTCTGAAAGAACGATCTCGTCAGAAGGGAAAAAGTCAATTTCTTTTCCTCGGTGCTTGTATCCTGTACAAACTTTTATTTTTTCAAAATGATCTAATATATCTAGTTTTGTTATAACGATAGAGTCTAAACCATTAATTTGAGCTGAATACTTTGCAGCTATAGCATCGAACCATCCTATTCTTCTAGGTCTTCCAGTTGTAGTTCCAAATTCCCCAGCAATTTCTCTGATTTTTTCAGCTTCTTCCCCAAATATTTCGGTTGGGAAAGGTCCCTCTCCTACTCTAGTACAAAAAGCCTTAAATACTCCTAGTACCTTATTTATTTCTTTTGCTCCAATTCCTAGACCAGTCAAAGATCCTCCTGAAATTGAATTTGAAGAGGTAACAAAAGGATATGTTCCATGGTCTATGTCTAATAGAGCTCCTTGTGCACCTTCCAGAAGTATGAATTTATCTTTTTTAATATTTTCATGAATTATTTTTTCTGTGTTTGAAATATATTTCCCTAGCTTTTTATACCATCCATCTAATTTATCAAAAATATCTGCTTCTGAAATTTCTTCTTCTCCATAAATTTCTTTCAAAATCTTATTCTTAATTTTAAGATTTTCAGAGATTTTTATTTTCAAGCTCTGTAAATTACTAAGATCCCCCATCCGGATTCCATTTCTAGAAATTTTATCTGAATAGGCAGGGCCAATTCCTCTTCCAGTTGTTCCAACCGCTTTGTTCCCTCTGTAATTTTCTTCAGCCTGATCAAGTTTTATATGATAAGGCATTATTAGGTGAGCTTTTTCACTAATGAATATCTCACCTGGGAGGTTATTTTCTTTGATTAGTTCTAATTCTTTTATCAAAACATTTGGGTCAATTACTGTTCCAGATCCAATTAAATTTTTTGTACCTTCCCATCCAACTCCACATGGAACTAAATGTAGTGCAAATTTTCCATGATCATTTTCTATAGTATGACCAGCGTTATTTCCACCTGAATATCTAGCTATAACATCAGCTTTTTTTGCTAAATGATCTATTATTTTTCCTTTTCCTTCATCTCCCCATTGACCACCTATAATGGTATTAATTGTCATTTCAACTCCGATAATTGATAAAAAATATAATTTTTACTTAAATAAAATTTAGGAACATTGAGATTATATCAGTCTTGATAATTATTGGAATGTTAAAAAATAAAAACAAATCTATTGACTTGTGACCCATTTAAAAGAGATAATACAAGTCTGACCAAAATAAATTCATAAAAAAGTTTTTTTGGATTAGCACTTTAATAATAGAATAATTTTTGTTTTATCGAGACCATTGAATTAACGAATTTAAGGTTCAAATTATTATGGGTTTATGGGGAATGCCTTGGCGTCAAAAGCCGAAGAAGGGCGTAGCAAGTCTGCGATAAGCCTCGGTTTGCTGACTAGCAAGCTTAGCCGGGGATACCCGAATAGGAAAACCTGATCATATGATCAACCTTTTTTAAAGGTAGGTAAGCAGGAGAACTGAAACATCTAAGTATCCTGAGGAAAATAAATCAAACGAGATTCCCTGAGTAGCGGCGAGCGAAATGGGATCAGCCTAAACCGTGTGGGATTTATCCTGTGCGGGGTTGTAGGGCACTTTTTATAAAAGTTACAAAATGACATTTTAGTAGAATAGATTGGAAAATCTAACCATAGAGGGTGAAAGTCCCGTAAACGAAAAGATGTCAACTTTTTAAGTGTTCCTGAGTACGACGGGACACGTGAAATCTTGTCGGAATCCGGGGGGACCACCCTCCAAGGCTAAATACTTTTGACGACCGATAGTGAACTAGTACCGTGAGGGAAAGGTGAAAAGAACCCCGTGAGGGGAGTGAAATAGAACTGAAACCGTAAACCTACAAACCGTGGGAGCTTGTTTTATATGAGTGACCGCGTGCCTATTGAAGAATGAGCCAACGAGTTACTTGATATGGCAAGATTAAATAGTTAAGCTATGAAGTCGAAGCGAAAGCAAGTCTGAATAGGGCGATTTAGTCGTGTCAAGTAGACCCGAAACCGTGTGAGCTACCTATGGCCAGGTTGAAGCGAGAGTAAAATCTCGTGAAGGACCGAACCCGTGTACGCTGCAAAGTGCTGGGATGAGCTGTGGGTAGAGGTAAAATGCCAAACGAACACGGAGAT
>PABO01000020.1 GCA_002699165.1 Chloroflexota bacterium
AAATACCTTCTAAAGAAATATCGCAACCTTCCATATCACCAATTGAGTCATCAAATTTAGAAGGTACATAACTTACTACATCTCCCACAAAAAACTCTTGATCTTCTTTTGTTTTGGATACTAAACCAAGAGTATCATTAGTAAGAAGAGGAATCATACTTCCTGTTGGTAGATAGTTCATTAGTCTAAAATTATAAGGATTTGTATTTGAAATATTACTTAGGTCAATTCTTAGATACCTAGAATCATTATCAGAAGTTTTTTCAAGCTCCAACCAATTAAATCTAAAGTTTGCTGATTGTCCTGTTCTTACAGTTGATGATAAATAATTATTCCCAGCTTTGTAAGAATCTCTTATTTTTTGAACTTCTAAAATCATTTCATCTAATTCTTCACTTAATAATTCCAATTCAGTTTTATGGCTTTTTTCTAAAGATATTTTACTCTGTTCATTTTCTATTATTGTGTCTTTTTTTTCTTCTGTGACGGTTTGAACTTTTAGTTGTAAATCATCAATTTTTGATTTAAGAGATTGATTTTCAAATGCTAAAGTTACAGTCTTAGATTTATTACTTAGATTTTCTTCTTCAATATTTTTAACATTTTTTATTACTTCTTCATATTCAACCATTAGTTGATCATATTCGAAACTTAAGTCTTCATAATTCTTTTTTACACTTATTGATCCTGTTAAGAATTCATTAGAGTTTTGATCTATTTCTACGTCAGTAAAATCTAATCTTTCAAAATTATCTGTAACTATCTTTTTTTCCAATTCTATAATTTGTTCTATAGAAAATTTATCAGTCAGATCTCTAATGCTATTAATTTGGTCACTTGAGAAGTCTTCTGTAATGTTGATAAACTCTTTTGGTAAATTTTGTGGATTTGTAATGGAATTTATTAGTTCTTCATTTGCATCATTTTTATTCGATGTCTGAAAATATGGAACTGCTAGTGTAATAATTACAAGGAATAAAATAAAAAATAATGTACTAGAAATTGGATGCTTTTTTAATCTGTCTTTTATTTTTTTGAAAAAATTCATATTTATTCTTTTTTATCAAAATATTTATTTAAATAATTTATGGCAAAAACATAGCCTAAAATTTCTAAAAATATTCTCATAATTAATAAAAAATCATTATAAGAATTTCCTTCATCTGAATAATTTATTCTTAGAGTTATATAGTTAGTATGAACAATTGCGACCATCCAAAGCCAATAAATTATTCTCTTTGAATTTAATTGATTAAATCTTTGATAGGCAAATCTAAAGCAAAATGCCAATGATATGCACTTAAATATAGGAGAGAAAAAAATGGAGTAAGCTATTTCAGAGTTAAATATCCAATTAATTAAATTTCCAATAGAAATAGAAAATATATTATTGATTATTACAGTTATGACTAAAGATATTACAAAAGAAAAAATGTAATTTTTCTTTGAAGGTATATTTATTTTTTCTATATTTTTTTCTAAATTATCTTCAAATTTATTCATAGTTTATAAAACTAATTTTTATCTCTTAATTAATGTTATATATTTATACATGATAAAAGTAATTGGAGTTTTATGAAATATTATAGAGTTTTAGAAGAATTTGGTTCTGTGCATCTTTGTGTAGAAACTAATGAAAATGAGTTAACATCACTAACAAGTATTAATGATTTAGTTTTTGATTATAAATATTTATTAGATACAAGTAATGTAACTAGCATCAAAGTAGATGAAATTTCCACAAATTTATTAAACAGCAAAAAAGGTAAAACTTTTGAACTAGCAAAATTAATTGAATCTTCAATAAATAAAACAGGTCCAGCAAGAATTATAAGACCTATAGATCCAGACGAAATGTGGGCTGAAGGATTTGGAAATAGATTAATCCTTTCTAAGGATCAAATAAATAAATCTAATGATAAGAATGAAGCTGCATATGCAAATTCAAATATTTCTACTCTTTTATACAAGGGATCAAATGATAGATTAGTAGACCCTTTCGAAAAAATAGGAATTAGATCAGATACAGAAAGGACAATTTCTGAAGGAGAAGTTGTTTTTATAATTTATAAAGGGCGATTCGTTGGTATTTCAGTAGGCAATGAAGTAGCAGGAAATCTAAGATCTCAATCTGATTTTTGGGTGTCTCCATCAAAAGTATTTAAGGGATGTGCATCAATTGGTCCATGTATATTATCAATGGAGGATGATGTAGAAAATAATAAACCATTGAAATTGAAACTTGGAATAAATCAGTTTAGAAAAAATGAAAAAATTGGATCAGGCTCAATAATAACAGAATACAAAACTTCACCAATAGAGATAGTCAAAGCTACAGTTATGCATGATTCTCCGCCAGATTTACTTATCCAATTTTCAGGAGGATTTGCTATTTCTAGGAAAGAAGAAGAAGTGGTCCCTCTTGAAGAAGGAGATACTGTTCAAATTAGTTTAGAAAATGTTGGATACATACAAAATGAAGTTGAAATAGTCTAATCGATTTCTCTTTCACTTAATAACTTTTTGCTAATATCAAATAATTTTTTTTGATTTTCTGTAACATATGAAAATTCATGAGATTGACTAATTACTCTCTCGTCAAAATATTTACCTGTTATTTTTTCTTGAGATATTTTTTCTATAACAAACATAATATTTTTTGCTCCCTCTTTTGAACTTCTAAAAAAAAGCTTAAACAGAGGAGTTAATATTTTACCAAGTAATCCATTATCAAAAATAACATTACTTCCGAGAAGTCCCGGATGTATAGAATTTATTTTTATTGATTTCAGAGATTTTGATCGATGATATGTCCACATGATTTGAGACATTTTACTTCGTGAATAAAATAATCCTGTAAATCCTCTTAATTTTTCTTTTTCATAGTTTATGTCCTCAAAATTTATTTGTCCCACTAGTTTCTTATGCTTAATATTATCTAGACTATTAATTGATGAATTTGGGCTATGAGCAACTGAAGAAACATTTAATACTTGTGAATTTTCTAGTAATACTTTTTCTTGAATTAATTTCTCTGCAAGATAGAAATGAGAAAGATAATTTATTTGAAATGATCTTTCTAAGTTGTCTTTTGTTTTTCCGTAAGAAAAATAAACTTTACCCGCATTATTAACTAAACAATCTATAGTAATATTTTTTTTCAAGAAATTTTGTATCGCAATTTTTATTGAATTTAAATCACTAAAATCTGATAGAAAATAATCAACTTTTATATCGTATTTTTTTTCTAGAAGCAATTTTAGATCAGCAGATTTTTTTTTATTTCTTGCAAAAAATAAAATATTTATTTTTTTTTCTGCTAAAAGCTTAACTAGCTCTAAACCGATTCCCGATGTGGCTCCTGTAACCAAGACATTTTTCATCTAAATTAAGGCTTGGTACACAAGATTTCTAAGATCTGCTCTTATTTCTTGACTTAGCGGATTACCAAGCATCTGTGTCATAAAAACTACACTGATTTTTTCTATAGGATCTACCCAAAATAAAGTAGATGCAGCACCGCCCCAAGAAAATGAATCCTTAGATATCAAACTCATATTTTTTATAGGATCTAGAATTACTGAACCTCCAAGACTAAAACCTACTCCTTTACCTATATTTGTACCCCATTTACCCTTGGCGATATCATATAAATCCACATCTTTTTCTAGATGATTAGACATCATGAATTCTGCTGTCCTCGATCCAATTATATTTTTATTATTTAGTGAACCTTTATTTTGTAGCAAATTGCAAAATTTCATATAGTCGTCAATTGTAGATAATAACCCACCTCCACCGGAGTAACATGATGGCTTTTCAATATATGAACTTTTTTCAAAATCATCTTCAACAATATATTTATCATTTGTTTGGTCATATATGTAACAATTAGCGAGTCGGTCAATTTTTTCTTTTGGTATTTGAAAAAAAGTATCTTCCATTTCTAAAGGCTCAAAGATATTTTTCTTGAAATATTCTTCCAAGGACATATTAGATATTCTCTCGATTATAAAGCCTAGAATATCGGTAGAGATTGAGTAATTGAAAAATTCACCAGGAGAAAAAGCTAGAGGAATATCAGCTAATTTTTTTATATATTCGTCTGCAGAAAGTTTTTCTTTTGAGCGAGCTATCTTAATTTCTTCTTTCAAATATATTTTTTGAACGAAAGAAGTTTCCTCAAAATCATAAGTTAAACCCGACCTATGCATTAGTAGATCTTTAATTGTCATTTTCCTTTTTAGCGGTTCCGTTACTAGACTTTCAAAACTTCCTGACTGATATACACTAAGTTCACTCCACTCAGGAATAAATTTTTCTACTTCATCTGTAATATTTAATTTACCTTGCTCCAAAAGCATCATTATAGAAATACTTGTTATTGGTTTTGTCATAGAGTAAATCCTAAAAATAGAATCTCTCTTCAATGGTCTGTTTCCTTTGACATCAATAAGGCCATTTTCATAATAATAAATATCTTTGTCTAATTGATTTACTAAAATGGAATATCCAGGTAAATTCTTTGGAACATATCTATCATTGAAATACGCACTTAGGTGTTCTAATTTTTCTAATGATAATTGCATATTTAATTCAAATCTAAATCTTCAGTGTTAACTTCTTTTAGACCATATTTATTATCTACGTCAGATTTAGAAGCAAGCCACATTATTAATGGAATCCAACCGATTATTATAGCTATCCACAGTAGCTGCCACCATCCTGATCTCCCTGTATCGTGCAGTCTTCTTGATCCTACTGCGATACTAGGTAAAAAAGTTGCTATTTGAATCAACGTAGTTACTCCTCCATTGCCTCCAATAGCTTGATCAAATCCTAGTGTTGAATCAATAATAGATGCCATTACACCTAAAATAAATGTAAATAAGAAGAACCACCAAAATTCTGATTTTTCCGCTCTACCAGTAAAAACTGTATAAAGCATAAAACATTTTATTACTGCAATTCTAAAATTCATTACATTCCCTCCCTAAGAGTTTCTATGGCCTCTGCAAGTGAATAATCGCTATCTGTTATTGCATTCTGGTCATGACTCCATAATTCAAATTCAACTGTGCTATAAACATTTTTAATTAGGGGGTGATGGTCCATTTCTTCAGCAACTTCAGCAACTTTATTTATAAATTCAATTGCATTCATAAAACTATCAAACTCATATTTTCTGATTAATTTATTATTTTTTATTTCCCAATTGTTTACAGGGTTGCTCAATTGTATAATCCTTTTTATATTTGTTAATAATTAATAATAGTGAGGTTTCTGTATGATAGCAAAAGATTTAGAAGATTATAAAGGTTTTTTTCCCGCTAACCCAACTCCTGTTTTTGAAGGAGAAGGAGTAAGAGAGGATGCGTTAAGAGCAATACTTGAATACGATATTGAAAATGGAGCAGGAGGATTTTGGCTAGCAGGAACAACTGGAGAAGGGCCTATTCTTACTGAAAGGCAAAGAAGAGAAACTGCAGAAATATCTTCTGACGTATGTAAGGGTAGAGTTAAGACTATCATGCATGTTGGAGGGATAACTACAGATCTTTCAATAGCTGGAGCCAAGGCTGCCAAAGATTCAGGCTGTGATTCTATTTGCTTATTGCCTCCTTTTTTATATGCAATTGATGAACAAGGTGTCTTAGACTTTTATAAAGAAGTATCTGATGCATGCGATAATTTACCATTTTTTGTTTATAACCTTCCTCAGATAACAGGTATAGAATTTGTTCCTGGAAATATATCTGGCCCTGGACAAGTTTCGATGGATAAAGTTGTTGAACAAGTTCCAAATGTAGCTGGTTTAAAACATTCAGCTGCAAATCAAGCTATGATTCCAGTTTTTAAGAATATGGGATTAGCATGTTTTTCTGGCAATGGTTTTTTACCCTTACCATCTTTAACATTGGGTGCAGTAGGAACTGTTGATGCTCCATTATCTATAATTCCTTCAGTTTATAACGAACTCTACAATGCTTGGATTTCAGGGGATATAGAAACTGCTAATGAAAAGCAAAATGAAGTTACTAGAAAGGTAAGTGTTTTAAAGTCTTACAACTCTGCTGCTGATGCTTCTAAAATCCTGTTGACTCAAATATTAGATGTTGATTGTGGAAGATCTATACTGCCTAATAGAAGATTGACAGATATAGAAATAAAAGAATTGTTATCGCGAGCTAAAGAAGCAGAACTTATTTAGAAATTACATGCCATTTCTACCGCATTTTCAGCGTATGTAATTGCATTCTTAATTCTTTCGGTTGCTTGACCATGATTTTTCACAGTAAGTACTGCAAAGATTATTGGTTTTTCTTCTTCTATGGAAACTTTTTGTATTCCAATACTGGAATTTTCTGAGATGAATTTATAATGATCTGTTTCACCTTCAATAATGCATCCTATAGCAATAATAGCATCGTAATTTTTTGATATTTTTTTGCAGGCATAAGGGATTTCAAAGGATCCTGGAACTTCATAGCTAGATATATTCTTAACTCCAAGTTCCTTCAATCTTTTTATTGCAACTGTTTCCATTTCTTCAGTAATATCATAGTTGAACTTTGCTTTTACTAAAGCTATTTTAATTTTTGATGGATCTTTATCTAGAACTCCGAGTTCTGGCTGTGATTTACTCAATTTCATGCCCCATCTTTTCTACTTTTGTTTCAATATACTTTTTATTTTGTGGTCTTTTTTTTGCAGTAATTTTTTTTGTTGAATTTATTTCTAAACCAAAACCTTCTAATCCAACAACTTTTTTCGGATTATTGGTTAATAAATCAAACTTTTTAATTCCAAGTGATCTTAAAATTTGGGCACCAATTCCATAACTTCTTAAGTCCATAGGGAATCCTAATTTCAAATTTGCATCTACAGTATCCATTCCTTCATCTTGTAATTTATAGGCCTTAAGCTTATTGATTAAGCCAATACCTCTACCTTCTTGCCTCATATACAAAAATACTCCAGATTCAGCTTTTGAAATTTGTTCTAAGGCCATATCTAATTGATCACCACAGTCACACTTAACCGAACCAAAAAGATCTCCTGTTGTACATTCTGAATGAACTCTTACCAGTGTTGTATTATTTTTTGATATTTTCCCCTTGATAAGCGCAATAGGTTCTGATTGGTCCACCTTTGATCTAAATCCTATAACTTTGAAATCTCCGTATGTAGTTGGAAGATTTGTTTCTACTACTTTTTCTATTAGATTCTCTTTAGCCATTCTGTAAGCAATAATATCTTCTATAGATACTATTGGCATATTATATTTTTCAGAAATAATTTTAAGATCATCTCCTCTAGCCATAGTTCCATCTTCATTCATTACTTCACAAATTACAGCAGCTGGTATTTTGCCTGATAATTTTACCAAATCAACTGAACCTTCAGTATGTCCAGCTCTAACTAAAACTCCACCCTTTTGATATCTTAATGGGAAAATATGACCAGGTTTTACAAAATCACTTTTTGTTGATTTTTTATTTGCAAGTTTTCTTACAGTATTTGATCTATCTTTTGCTGAGATCCCAGACTCAATATCATTTGATGCATCAACTGAAACTGTAAATGCTGTTCCCATAGATTCGGTATTTTGAGTTACCATTGGTTCAAGAGCAAGATTATCAATTATAGAGCCATCAAGAGGAGTGCAAATTAATCCTCTTGCTACAGTTGCCATGAAATTTATATCTTCAGGGTTACAATCTTCTGCAGGTAAAGCTATATCACCTTCATTTTCTCTTCCTTCGTCATCAACAATAATGACCATTTTTCCTTTTTTAAAATGTTCTATTGCGTTTTCAACAGACTTTATTTGTTTTTCAGTAGGGGCTTGAGTATTTAATTCAGAGTTCATTTTTATTTTCTTTTTATTATGTCTTCTACATATTTTTTAATGTATCTTGCATTTACATCAGTTTCTACATTAACATATTGATTTATTTTAAGATTCTTAAAAGTTGTTTCTTTTAAAGTATGTGGAATAAAAGAAACCTTAAATAATTTTTTATTTATTTCATTTACAGTTAAGCTTGTACCATCAATGGCAATATAACCTTTTTCTATTATATTATCTATAATATTTTGATTCACTTCGAAAGTGACAACTGTACTCTCATTTAATTTATTTATTTCTCTGCATTTTCCAATATTTTCAACATGTCCTTCAACTAAATGACCACCTATTCTTGTTTCTAAGGTGGCAGATCTTTCTAAGTTTACATGTGTAATTTTTTGATCTTTTCCAAATACAGTTTTACTAATTGTTTCTTCAGAAAGATCAAAGCTTATTTTATTTTTATCTATCTTAGTGATAGTCAGACAAATCCCAGATGTAGATATTGAGTCTCCTATTTTAGAGTTGCTCAATATCTTGTTACACTCAACGGTTAATTCATAACCATTTAGTGAATACACTTTTCCTATTTCTTCTATAATTCCTGTAAACATTTTTTAATCAATAATTCCTATTATAAGTATATCTTCTTTTATAGTCTCAACTATTGTATTGCTAAGTTCTATTTTATCTATAATGTTTTTAATTCCATTCCCGCCAATGGGAGAAGGTGCAGATTCTCCTCCAAAAATAGTTGGAGCAATAAAAGCATAAACTTTATTTACCAGCCTTTTATCAAAAAACGAACCTAATAAAGTTCCACCTGATTCAATAAGAATTTCGTAGCATCCTAATTTTGATAAATAATCAATAACTTCCTCAGGAGAAATCTTTTTATTTTTAGATTTTACGTGAGTTATATGATTAGGAATATTTTTTATTGAAAGATTTGATGAAGTAAACCATATAACTTCTCCTGAATTTTCATCATTGAAAATTTCATGAGATTTATTTAATCTACAATTGTTATCTAATACAACCCTATATTTTGGTTTCCCTGTTGGTTCGTTGTTTAATCTTGAAGTAAGCTTAGAATTATCCATAATTATAGTGTTTATACCCGATATGATTGCATCACATTGATTTCTTATTTCGTGAACCTTGTTCCTAGATTCCTCTGATGTAATCCATTTTGATTCTTTGTTAGCAGTAGAGATTTTTCCATCTAGTGTCATTGCAAACTTAGCTGAGATTCTGGGTTTTTGATTTTCAATCATAAAATCATAAGATTCATATAAACTTTCAATTTGATTTATTTGCTCTTTACCCCATGATCTAACTACTTCAATTCCTGCTTTCTCTAATTGATTAAATCCTTCGCCATTAACTTTTGGATTTTTATCTATTTTAGGACATGAAATCTTTTTTATACCAGATTTGATTATTAATTTAGTACACGCAGAATCATGAGAGTCGAAATTATGAGGCTCTAAAGTACAATATAAAATAGCTTTTGAAAGGTCGCCATTAGCATTTTTTATAGCTTCTGCTTCTGCATGATCTGACGGACTAACATTTGTTTTTCCTTCAGATATTATTTTTCCCTCAGAAACAATTACAGCTCCTACAGCTGGTCTAGGTGAAACTAAACCTATAGATTCTTTTGCAAGGTTTATAGCTCTCTGTTGATATTTGATTTCATCCATTTAAGATTTCTTTGAAATTTGATTTTCAAAATCCTTAAAAACTCTGCTTTCGGTAGGATCAATTTGTCCTTGATATCTACTAGATAGTTCAGGAGAACCATAAGGTTTTTCAGCAGGTGATTTCATGTTTTGAAATGATATCTGCCCAATTCTCATACCATAGTATAAAGTTATAGGTAATCTTGAAACATTGGCTAGTTCTAATGTTAAATTTCCATTAAATCCTGGGTCTACAAAACCTGCAGTAGAATGAATCAATAGCCCTAATCTTCCTAAAGAACTTTTCCCTTCTATTCTTGCTACCATCGTATTTGGTATGCGAATTTTTTCTAGTGTGGAACCCAAAACAAATTCACCTGGATGCAATATAAAAGGTTCGTCTCCTTGAATTTTAACCTTAGTATTTAGATCAGGAAGTTCTTTTTTTAGATCTATATAAGGTGCATTAGAGTTGTTGAAAATAAGTAAAGTTTCATCAAGATGAAGATCAACGCTCGCAGGTTGGACATCTTTTTCAAAATATGGATCTATACCGATAAGACCAGATTCTATTGCCTCTTTTATATCTCTGTCTGATAGTACCATATTTTCCTCTTGTTTATTTTTTTCTTTATAGATTATATTTCATTATAAGATTTATTTAAATAGAAAATTACTATTTACTTGTCAGCATCTCTGATTTCTCTTTCTTTAAAATTTTTAGGAGCAGAATCTTCAGGTTTGTAATTTAATATTTTTTTTGCTTTATCAATAGACCAAATTTTCCAATAATTATCAGAAGTTGCATAGAATGTCTCATATTTAATATTTTTAGGAGCATTTATTGATTTTTCAACGATTTGACTCAAATCTCTATGACTTAACCATAAATTAAGAGATGCAGGGGAAAATGATGGATCATCATCTGAAATAACCCAACCAATTCTTAAATTAATTGTAGATAAATTAAAATAATCTGAGTAATAACTTCCTAAAGCTTCTCCAAAAGCTTTTGATGCTCCATAGTAACTATCAGGTCTAATTCTTGTACTTTCATCCAAAGGGATATAGTCATTAGGGACTTTATTATAATTTCCCTTGTCTATAAATGAATATGGCTCTATTTCATAATTAGCACCAGTTGCATGTTGAGAACTAGCAAAAACTACTCTACTTAAATTATTAATCTTTGCTGATTCGTATATGTTGTAAACTCCATTTATGTTATTTTCTATTACTGATTCCCATTCACCGTAAACTCTTCTGTCTCCAGCAAGATGAACAACTGTATCAATATTTTCAAAAGCAGGAATTATACTTTGTAGATCATTAATATCTCCTATAAATGTTTCTATATCTAAAGATTTTTTTTTATCTAAAATCTTTACATTAAATTTTTGCTTAAGATTATTGACTAGTATATTCCCTACGAGTCCACTTCCACCTGTAATTAAGATATTTTTTTTCATTTCAAAATTCCTATACTTATTTTTCTATCACTTAATTTTAATAATTTATGTAAACAATATAAAATATTTAAATGATTCAAAATTTAACTAATTTATCTAAAACATTAATATTATCTTCCATCTTCATAATTATCATTCAATTGATATTCACATCATATGAGGTAAATGGTAATTCAATGAAACCAACTTTAGAAGATGGAGATAGAGTTTTGGTTATAAAATTAAATTATATTAATATGCCTTTTATAGAAGAAAAAATTATCATAAATAATCCTGAAAAAGATTCAATAATTGCCTTTAGAAAAAAAGATGAAGATATTGAATTAGTAAAAAGAGTGATCGGATTGCCTAATGAAAAAGTTGATATAAAAAATCGAACTGTATACATTAACGATATTTTGCAAGAGCAAGGTTTAGGTATAACAAATCCTCAATCTGATTTTCCAATTATATTAGAAGAAAATTGTATTTTTGTACTTGGAGATAATAGAAACTCTTCAAATGATTCAAGGCGTTTTGGTTGTATACCCATTGAAAATATTGATGGTCAAGTTGCAATGAGAGTTTGGCCTTTAAATAAAATAAAATTATACAGATAAAATATTTTCAAAAAAATCTATTTCTTGAGGAAATAGTATTGGTTTTTTACCATTGACTAATTCAAATTGGTCAACAAAATTATTATTTCTAACAAATGAAGGTGGAGCTACGATATAACCGTCTGAATAAATAGATATCCCTTTGTTTAGATTTGTTTTTTGCTCTTTTGATGGTTTGTAGGAGGGGAGTTTACTGCTGTATTCAAACCAAAATTGAATTTTTTTTTCTGGTGTTAGTACTGTGGTAGTACTTTCATATAAATTGTGCATTAGATTCTTAAAAATAATATTAGAAACACTATCTTCAAAATTTTCTACAGTTTTAAGAAAATCTTGAATAATTTGATCATTCTCAAACTCAATAACTGATAGATTACCTTTACTTCCTAAAATCAATCCACAATTATCAAGTTTTTTTTCTCCAAACCATTTATATATTTCTTCGTCTTTCATTTGTATGCCCTGTAGAGCTTTATGATAAAGAAGTCTGCCTTCTGATGAATTATGAATATCTTCTTTGAAAGGAGCACAAGGGAAAGGGATTAATCCAAAACTTTGGTATCCAAAAAGAGTTTGAATCATTTCTAATTCATTTTCCATAAATATTCCTATCTCCTAGTGAAAAAAACCTTTTGGATCTGTCCATTTTTTTGAAACTTTTACAGAAAGAACTTCTCCTTGGCAGGTTAGTTCTTCATTTTTGTCAAAAAATTTTGCAATAAATAATGTGCTTTTATTTTTTTTCTCCATTATTTTTGCTCTAACTGTTACTTTACCATCTATTCTTGTTGGCTTCTTAAAGTCTATTTTTAAGAAACCTGTTGCAAACCAAATTGGTTCACCCTGACCAATTTCTCTTCCTTCAGATTTATATGAATCAGCAATAGATGAGCATACACAATGGCAATCAATAATTGTTGATATAGTCCCTCCATTCATTACATCTGGAGGCATAGCAGCATGATGTTTTTGTGGATCAAAAATACAAACGGCTTCATCATTTTCCCAAAAAGATTTTATCCTTAAGCCTTTTTTATTCCAAGCACCGCATCCGTAACAGTTATTACCAATTAATTTATCTTGAAAAAAATCTTTCATCTTTATTTATTTTTATAATACTTAAGATAAATGCTTATTAAAATTAGAGAAGAAATTATGATCAATATTCCTATAATCATATGATTCGTTCCAAGGATTTGATTATCCTGAAAATAAGCTTGTTGAGATAAATTTTTAGCTTCGTTAAATTGACGCCTTTTTGCTTCAGATTTAATTAGCCACCCATCGATAAAAAAATAAAGTCCTAAAATTTTTATAAGAACAGCTATTCCTATGAAAGAAAAATCTATTATATTTAAGTTTTTTATTTTCATACCTTAATTTTACACTAATGACATTGTATACTTTTTAAGGATACAATTATTTTATCTGAAAAATATGTAGAGAAAGAAAATATGAATACTCAAGATCTATTAAAAACTATTAAAGATAGAAGAAATACAAAATCATTTACAGAAGAAGAAGTCAAGAAGTCTGACATAGAATTGATTTTAGAGTCAGGAGTTTGGGCTCCTAATCATAGAAATACTGAACCTTGGAGATTTGTTGTGATTGATAAATCTTCTGAATTAAAAAAAGAAATATCTAGGTCTATGATATCTCTACAAGAAGAATCTTCCAATGCAAAATTATCCGATGACCAAAAAACAAATATTTCTTTATCAGTTGCTAAATCTCCATGCTATATTTTTGTTTTTACAACTATAGGCGATACCCCTGAAATAACGGAAGAGAACTATGGTGCGGTATGTTGTGCAATTCAAAATATGCAACTTACAGCTACAACATTGGGACTTGGAGTAGGTTGGTCAACGGGAAAAATTTCAAAAATTAAAAACTTAAAAAAATTACTTGATGTAGATCAGACCTTAAAAATTGTAGGGGTTCTTTCTATTGGTTATCCCAATTCAAATATAGAAAAGTCAAGAGAAGAATTTAGTAATCTGACTAAGTGGTTATAAATTGATAGTTTACAAATTTGAAACATATAATAAACATTTTTGTAACATTAAAATAACATAATTCATTTATCTCATAATCAAAAAAGGAGAGAAAATGGATTCTGGTTCTATATCTTGGATGCTAATTTGTTCAGCATTGGTGTTATTAATGACTCCTGGTTTAGCATTCTTTTACGGAGGTCTAGTTAGAGGGAAAAACTTACTTTCAACTGTTATGTATTCTTTTATATCCTTGGGTTTGGTAAGTATTGTTTGGGTTTTATGGGGCTATACAATTGCTTTTGGGGAAGGTGGTAATGACTACTTTGGTTCTTTCAAGAATTTAGCACTTAATGGGGTTGATACTCCAGATGCACAAGTTTTTGCTATTTTTCAAATGATGTTTGCTATCATTACACCAGCCTTAATAACTGGTGCTTTTTGTGAAAGATTTAAGTTCAAAACTTATCTTATATTTTTAGTTTTATGGGTAACTTTGGTTTATGCTCCTATTGCTCATTGGGTTTGGTCTGAAGATGGCTGGTTATTTAAGAGAGGGGCATTAGATTTTGCTGGAGGAGCAGTAGTTCATATTAATGCTGGAATGGCAGCAATAATTGCAGCTATTTTAGTAGGTAAAAGAAGAAATCCTGGTTTAGAACCTAATAATATACCTTTTGTAATATTAGGAGCTTCAATGCTTTGGTTTGGTTGGTTTGGTTTTAATGCTGGCTCTGGTTTGGCTGCTAATGGACAAGCTGTAAATGCATTTTTAGTAACTAACACATCCGCTGCTATGGCAATGATGGTATGGGTAATATTAGGTGTTTATCACGGAGGAAAAGTTAGTGGAGTTGGAGCTGCGACTGGAGCAATAGCAGGCCTAGCAACAATCACTCCAGCTTCAGGATTTGTGGATGTACAAGCAGCGCTTATAATTGGCCTTATAAGTGGAATACTTACTTTTTATGCTGTTTATTTTAAAGGAAAAGTTAATATGGATGATGCTTTAGATGTTTTTGCTGTTCATGGATTAGGTGGAATTATTGGAATTATTGGAACAGGTTTTTTTGCAAAAGAAGCTATCGGTGGAGCAAAAGGAATATTTGAAGGATCTTCAACTCTTTTTATTGAAAACTTAATTATGATAATAGCTACTTCAATATATTCATTGGTCGCTACATTTATAATTCTAAAAATTCTTGATATTATACCTGGACTTGGACTTAGATCATCTGAATCAGAAGAAGATTTAGGTCTAGACTCAAGTGATCATGGTGAAAGAGCATACGTTTCAGATGGTGCTGATTAGGAAAGCTTTTTTATTGATGTAAAATATAATTAATGAAATATTTAATTTTATTAGTAATAATATTTACTCTTTTTGCTTGCTCTAATATAGATTCAGATTTGCAACTTGTAGCTACCGAAAACCCACCTACTTTTAATGATAACTCTTCAATGGATAATTCTGATAATTTCTGTACTTTAAATTCTGGTGAAGAAGTTGAGGAAGGTTGGTCAGGGAATGATACAGGAAGTAATTTTTGTAACAAATGCAGGTGTATGAATGGTAATCTAGCATGTACAAGAATGGCATGCATCCCAAAACCTTTACCGCCAACATCAACATCTGTACCACCCACTGCAACACGAGTGCCTCCAACGCCAACTTTAGTCCCTCCAACAGTAACTCCTGTGCCACCGACTGCAACACAAGTACTACCTACACCAACAAGTATAGCCACTAAAGAAGCACTTTATTCTGATTATTCAGATGACCCTAAAAATCCTACCTTCATTGAATTTACGGAAAATAAGATCCTAATATCTGATCAATTTGGGGGGATAGATAGAGATTACATTACTTTTACAGTCCCTGAAAAAGCTAAAGTAAAATCTATTATTCTAAAATCTTTTACTGGTGAGGATAAAATTGCATTTTTTGCTTTAGAAAAAAATAATAAATATACAGTAAATGATGATATTACTAAAATGATTTCCTACGGTCATTTTGGTCCAGGTACGGATTATAGTCAGGTTGGAAATGATATTTTATATTACGATAAAAATATAGATCAAAAAACTAGAGAAAAAGTAGAACTTGGACCTGGAGAATATACTCTTAGAATCCAGCAGGGCACAAGTGCTAATGCATCTTATGAATTAATTGTTTATTTAGAGTAATTTATTTTATTTCTTCCCAAAACTCCATCCATGAAGTTGGACCGTCAGAATCATCAAGTAATTCTTTGAATATGTCATATTTACCATCCATACTTGGAAATTTATTATCATCTCTATATGGTGAATCTATAATTTCAGTCGACCAATGCATATAAATTCTATTTAACTCTTCTTTTGGGCAAGGCAATGTTCCACCGTTATAATAAATGACAGCTTTATTTCTTTGTCCGGCATCAGTATAAACATCAGATATTTCTCTAAGTAATAAAGCAGCTTCTCTAGCCTTACCAATTTTTGTTTTATAAACACGTCTTATACTATACATTTTTTCTCCTTAAGGTACATAAGTCAGTTTTTTATTTTTTTGAGACAGTGACGATTTTATTATAATAATTTTTTTTATCTACAATATTTATTATAAATTTTGCTAAAGACTTTCTACTAATTATTAAAGAAGGTTTATTTTTTAAACTAATTGATTCTTTCACTTGATGATTATTCAAAAAATTGACTAAAGCTGAGGGTCTTAAAATTGTCCAATTTAAATTTGAATTTAATAATAATTTTTCACTTTTCCCATGATCAATATATGGGTACTTAAGATTAGAATTTTTTATTAATAATTTAAACCATATTGGGATTTGATCTAATGATTCATTGACTCCCCATGCTGAAACACTTATTAGATGCTTAACCTTTTTTATTTTAGAAATTTCGATGATATTTTTTGATGATTTAGATATAGTATTTTTATCATTTGTTATATTTGACCATGGAAATAAATTTTTCCTCATTACGTTCAATGTACTAATAATTATTTTGGAATCTTGTACTGCATTTTCTAGATCTATTGAGGAAGTCGCATCTCCTTCAAAGACTCTAATATTGTTTTGTTCTANTGGAAACTTTTTNGNATTTCTTACTAAACAATTTATTTCAAAGCCTAAANNTANAGCTTCCTTAAGTATCTCTTTACCTAGTCCTTTTGTTGNNCCTAAAAGTAAAATTCTCAATTTATTTTCTTACATATTTATTTATTTAGAATTGATAGTTAGCGCACTTCTCGCAAACATCTTCAGGTATTAAACCTATATCCATCATTATTCTAAATACTTTACATCCTGCACAAAAGCCTAAAAAAGCTTCAAGAGAAGCAAATAATATAAGTATTGATAAAAATGATATGGCAATAATATTAAGTCCTAAAAATAAAAATAATATTGTAAATAATGAAAAAACTAACCCAACTCCTTGAGCGAATCTTTTAGGAGGCCCTGGAACTAATATTTCTCTTTTATTCAATTTGGGAACTAAAATTTTAGTTACAAATAGTGCCAGAGGACTAATTTTAGGACCTGAAGAAACTCTAGCTAGAAAACCATAAATAAGACCAATGAGTAATATATATGCATAATTATTATCTTTTACTAAAAGAATTAATGATGGAACAGCAACTAATAAAACTCCAAAAGCTACAAATCTCGCTGATATTTCATTAATCAACTCTGGAAATGTAAAAAATTTATTTATATTTTCATTCATTTTTACCCTCTTGTTATAATAAAAAAACCCCATTTACTTAGGGGTTTTTCTGATAAGTATATTTAATAATTAAACGCTAATTAGAGAAACCTCTGTTTCTAAAGCAGCAACAACAATTATTAATATTGATTTTTCTCATAATAAAAAATCTTAGCATGATTATACGAAAAAATTAAGTTGAAATGATATTATTTTTTTTAGCTAGAAATTCCAACATATCTAAAATATCGCTTTGAATATCTTCAAGGTTTTTTACCCTATCTTCAAGTTCCATAATCTTCTTTTCTTGATTCATAAATTCGTCCATCTTCCAGTTTTTTATAAATATAACTTTAAATTAATAATATACCTAAAAAAAAATCCTTTTATGAAAAAATTAATCTGAAATTATTATTAATAAAAATTAATATATTTGTAATATAAATTTTGTAAAATTTAATTATGAAAATTAAAATTGGGGATAAAATAGACGATATCATTCTGCCTTCAGTTGATGGTAATGAATTTAATACATCTAACTTAAAAGGCAAAAAAGTTCTCCTGACTTTCTATCGTTTTGCAAGATGCCCTATGTGCAACCTTAGAATAAATGACTTAAAAAATAATCAAAGAGAATTTGGAAGTAATTTTTCTATTGTAGGGATTTTTCATTCAGAAATAAAAAACCTTATGAAAGCAATGGATAAACACGATGTTCCTTTTCATTTTTTGGCTGATGCGGATTACAAATATTTCTCAAAATATGATGTTAAAACCTCTATTTGGGGTTTAATAAAGGCCTCTTTGTTTAGAGTCAATAGGTTCAATAAAGCTATGCTAAAAGGTTATCTCCCATTTCCAGTAAGGGGTTATTTCAATATTCTTCCTGTTGATTTATTGATAAATGAAGAAGGAATTGTTGAAAAAGTGAAATACGCAAATGATATAGGTGATCACTTACCATTGGATGAAGTAATTAATTTTTCAAAAAAAAGCTAAAAATCTATAATTTTTGCTTATTCTGATAAAATCTTTGTATGGATTTAGTAGTTATAGCTCAAATAGTAACAAGCACAGCAACACTTATTGTTGCTTTGGTTCTTGTTTATCAATTAAGACAGCAGAGAAGAGATGCTGAAAGAGATGTAATATTGTCTATTAATTCCCAAAGATTAGCTTTGTCTACAAGCCTTAATTCAGATAAAACATTGTCTGAATTGCAATATAGAGGAAATCATAATTTCGAAGACTTAAAAGATCAAGATGAAAGAACTCGCTACTACAGACAATTTGCTGCCGAAATGAATCTTCATAATATTAGTATCTTATATTCAGATCTTATTCAGCTTGATGCTAAAAATTATCTAAAAAATCAACTTGGACTTTTCCCTGGCATCAGAAAAATGTATAGGGAAAGTATGATAAGACACCAACTTCCAACTAATTTTGTTAAGATATGTGATGAAATTGTAAAAGAAATAGAATTAGAAGTAGGAGAAGACGGACAAATTACTGATCTTACTAGAAGTGATATAAAAAAATAAATTTATTCTTTAGAAATCAATTTCCAGATTTCTGATTTTTTTTCATCAGTTATAAGAAATATTTCTCCTTTAGAATTTACTTCTACATCTCTTAATCTTCCAATTTTATCCTTAAAAATTATCTCTTCATTTGAAATTTTACCTTTTTCTAACTCAAGCTTTAGGAGTAATTTATATTTTAATGATGTAACTAAAATGTCACCACTCCAATTAGAAAATTCATCTCCTTCATAAATAATTAAGTCACTTGGGGCTATGGAAGGAACCCATGATAATAAAGGCATATTGAATTCACTAGAAAAACTTTCTCCATTTCCTATACTAGTTCCAGAATAATTTTTTCCTCCCCAACCTATTTTATTCCACCCATAATTTCCCCCTGAAGTTATAAAACCTATAAAATCACCACCCTTTGCTCCATGATTTGTTATCAATAAATTACCATCATTATCTTTAGTCATGCCTTGAGGATTTCGAACTCCGATCATAAAAATTTCTTTTAAATTGGTTTGTTCATTAAATGGATTGTCTGGTACTGTACCGTCTAGATTTATTCTTATAATACTTCCAGCATGTGAATCGAGTTCTTGTCCTACTTTGCCTTTACCTCTTTCTCCTATAGATGCATATAGGTGATTGTCATGAATTACTATTCGTGAACCAAAATGAACACTCTCTTTAAAATAAGGTTGGGCTTCAAAAATAATTTCAAAATTATATAAATTTTTATAATCATCTGATAATTTTCCTCTTCCAATAGCGGTTGTATAATGATTATTTTCATTTTTTTTACTAAATGAAACATATAAAAAATCTTCGTGATTTAATATATCTAATAATCCCCCTTGTCCAACTAGTACTGAAGGGATATTATGTTGAATATTTTTCCAAGTATTATTTTCAAAATCAACATAAACTAAACGTCCTTTTTTTTCGGTAATTATAGCCTGATTATCATCTATGAATTCAATTGCCCAAGGATTTTCGAACGTAGTATTTAGATCTACTTTTTCAAGAGAATAATTTTTCTCATCAACAATACTATAATTTTTATAATCACTTATTATCTCATCATAATTTTCCTCAAATTCATTAGTTATTGAATTTTCAAAAGGAATAAAAATAGAACTGTCTTCTTCTTCATTTCCACATGCAAATAGTAAAAATGTTAATAGAAATATCAATGAGTAAAATAATTTGATCATGGTTAAATTATATCTAATATGAATCAATCAGATTGATTTTTCAGTTGAGTCTCTTCTTATAAATAGTTTAAAGTTGATAATAGCACTTTATACAAAATTGATATTAAAGAATCAAAGGAGAATAATATGGAATTTATATCTGCTGTCAGTGATGGGTTCAAGAATTATGCAAATACTAAAATTACAGCATCAAGGTCTCAACTATATTATTGGTTTTTATTCGCATTGATTTCGCTTATTTTTTGCAACTTGCTTGATATTGTTATCTTTGATTCTAATACTTACGGTCAGTTGCTTGAACTAAACAAACCAACAGGATGGATAAGTAGAATATGGTTCTGGTCTATTGTTACTCCCTCAATCACTATTATTGTAAGGAGAATAAAAGATATGTCTCAACCAATCTGGAATCATAGTTCCTTTATTGATATTCCAATTATGATCGTGATTTTACTCGTTATGTTGTTACTATTGGCTTATTAATATTTCAATTTATTGAGTTTGAGCTTGTTTTTTCTTGTCCACTCTAGAACTCGAACCTATGAACTTATTCTTAAAAGTGCTTTTCTGATAAAATTTTCTATAAATGAAATAGTAATAACACAAGCATGATTTTTGATATTTTATACACTCTAGTAATGTTACAAGTTGGACTTACTGCAGGGCTTTTATTCATATTTTCTATTGCCGTGAATCCAGGATTGGCCAGACTTAATGAGGAAGAATATTATCGTGCTATGAAATTTATAAATCAGGTAATCTTAAGTCCAATATTTTTTATAGTTTTTATAGGCCCTGTATTTACAATGCCATTTCTAACTTATATGAGCAGAAATGATTCAAATATGTTTATATTTACTTTATTCTCATCAATCTTATATCTTTTAGGTGTCATATTAGTTACAACCCTTAGAAATGTCCCGCTAAATAATAAATTAGAAAAATTAAAATCAAAAGACTTTAAGGATGTTTTTTTATGGTATAAAAAACCATGGAATTTTTGGAATAATATCAGAACTTTTTTTGGAATAACTTCTTTTTTATTTTTAACTATAAATTTAGTTTTTTTATAAAACTAAAAGATGATGGGGCATAAGGATTTGAAAACTACAATGAAACATTCCTGCTAAGCTAATTTTGCAACAGATAATTTCCCATCCACTTTATGTTTCAGAATAAGATTTTTTACAAAACCACTTACTTTCATATTCTCTACAAAATCTGCTATATATTTTGATGCTTCTGTATTTTCTTTTGAAGTTCCTATAGCTTGTTGGACTGACATAAAGTACCCTTCTAATAATTTAGAATCATTTATTGTCTTTACTGTTTCCATTAATTGTGGTCGCAATCCTGCTAGTGCATCTAAGTTTTTATTAATAAAATTATCGACTGAATTTTCTACTCCGTCTGTTGTTAATAATTTTGCATTTTTAATATTTCTTTCTAGCCATAAACAGTATGCTGATCTATCTGCAACAGAAATTGTTTTCCCATCCATATCTACATCTTCTATATTAGATATTGTTGAATTTGATTTTACTAAATATGTCGCCTGAATCTCGGCATATGCAGAACTGAAGTTTATTTTTTCAGCTCTTTGTGGCTCTGCACCAATATTGCATATATCCCATTTGTTTTTACCTGCATCATCTGATATTTCGCCTGGACTAGAATATGGAATCAGTTCAAGTTTTAGATTTAGGTTTTTAGCTAATTCTTGTGCCATATCAGGTGATACGCCAATAGGAGTCCCATCTGACATCTTGTCTGTAACAAGAAGAATGTTCGACATATTTATAGCAGCTCTAAGAACGCCATTAGAACTTAATTCACTTCTTATTTTTGTAATATTATAATTCATAATTTATATTTGGATTTTTAATTTAGTACTCATAGGTTTATTATGAATCAATCAGACTAATTATTCAAATAAAAGAAAGATTAATGCTGGATAAAATGGTGAAACTCTATACTTTTAGACAAATCTGATACAATTTTTCCTATGGATATAGTAGTAATTGCTCAATTAGTTACCGGTTTAGCAACTTTAGTTGTTGCGAGTATTTTAATTTGGCAAATGATCATTCAAAAAAAGACTTTAGAT
>PABO01000021.1 GCA_002699165.1 Chloroflexota bacterium
ATTATTGAAGCTATAAAAAACATAGATACTATAATTCACCTAGCAGCAATTTTGCCTCCTTCAGCAAATTCAAATATAGAATTAGCTCAAAAAGTTAATGTTGAAGGGACATCTAATCTGTTAGAAAAAATTGAAGCTATAAACCCAGGCCTACATTTGATTTTTAGCTCCTCCGTTAGTATTTATGGAAAAAACCTAGACAATGACTTAATTGATATAAATTCTTCAATCAATCCTGATGATAATTATGCACAAACAAAATATGATTCAGAAANTTTAGTNGAGAAATCTAATGTTAATAGTACTATCTTAAGAATNTCAGGAGTATCTATTCCAATATTTCAAGAACCTCCATCAGAATGGCCATTTTTACCAAATCAAAATATTGAATTTGTTCATCGTGATGATGTAGTGACTTCTATTTGCAATTCGGTAAATAATAAAGATGCTTATAATAAAAAACTAAATATTAGTGGTGGAAAAACTTGGCAAATAACTGGAGAAGAATATGTTCAAGATTACTTTAGTATTTTAGAAGTTGGAATGGATAATGCGGTTTATCAAAAAGACGAAGGACATTTTTCGTGGTANGAATCAAAAAAATCAAATAAAATATTACAATATCAAAATAATACTTATGAAGCTTATCTTGAGCAGATAAGACANGANTTAAGTAAATTAATGGGAGAGTAATGTGAAAAAAATAGAACAAACTTATGGATACGATGATGTAGCTATAGTCCCTGGTGAAATAACACTAAATCCTGAACTAGTTGAAACTAAAACAAAAATCGGAGACCTAGAATTAGCTGTCCCCGTTCTTGCATCAGCAATGGATAGTGTGGTTGATCCAAATTTTGCTAAACAATTATCTAATCTTGGCGGAGCCGGAGTTATAAATCTCGATGGAATACATGTCAGATATGAAGATACTGAAGAAATTTATAAAGAAATAATTTCAACTCCTCAAAAAGAAGTCACAGAACTATTACAAAAAATTTACAGCGCTCCAATGAAAGAAAACTTAATTGGTGAAGTTGTAAAAAAAATCAAAGAATCTGGAGAAAAATGTTTTGCTTCATTTGTTCCGGCATCNACTAAAAAATTTGCTCCNATTGCAGTTGAAGCAGGATGTGANGCAGTTGTTGTTCAATCAACAGTTACAACAGCAAGACATAATTCAAAAAGTTTAGAAGGACTAATACTATCAAAATTGGTAGATTCATTAAATGTTCCNATTATTGTTGGNAATACCGTAACTTATAATGTTACCCGGGAACTTATGGAGCAAGGGGTTCATGGAATTTTAGTTGGAGTAGGACCAGGTTCTGCCTGCACAAGTAGAGAAGTTTTAGGTGTTGGAGTCCCGCAAATTTCAGCCACTTTAGAGTGTTCAAGNGCTAGAGATGATTACTTCAAACTAACAGGAAGATATGTTTCTATAATTACCGATGGAGGAATCAGAACAGGTGGCGAATTATGTAAATCTTTTGTTGCTGGAGCAGACACTGTAATGATNGGCTCTCCTTTTTCAAAAACATTTGAGTCTCCTGCAAGTGGTAACCATTGGGGAATGGCTACTCCTCATGGATCTCTTCCAAGAGGAACTAGNATTGTAAATAAGCAAGAATATTCTATAGAAGAATTATTATTTGGGCCATCATCAAAAACGGACGGTACAAGAAATTTAGTTGGAGCATTAAGAGTATGCATGGGAATGATTGGAGCAGAGGATATTATTTCAATGCATGATGCTACGTTGATTTATGCCCCAACGATTAAAACAGAAGGTAAAAGTTACCAGCTATCTGGATTAGGTTCATAAATTTGGAATATAAAGCTCAAAGAGGAACTGTAGATATTCTTCCAAAAGATCAAAATCTTTGGAATTATGTTCAGCAACAATGTTTTGATGTCGCCAGATCATTTGGTTACAGNTATATTGAAACACCCATTTTTGAGGATTCACGAATATTTGAAAGAACAGTTGGAGAAGATACAGATATTGTTGAAAAAGAAATGTATACATTTACTGATAAAGGCGGAGAGAATATAAGTCTTAGGCCAGAAAATACTGCTGGGGTTTGTAGAGCATTTATTGAAAATGGAATGCATAACGAAACTCTTCCTGCAAGACTTTTTTATTACGGCCCNATGTTTAGATATGAAAGGCCTCAGTCAGGAAGATATAGACAGTTTCATCAATTTGGAATTGAATGTATTGGAGACAGTTCATATGATAANGACTTTGAAGTAATAAAACTAGCTTGGAATATAATAAAGAAATTTCAGATTAAAAATACTGAATTAAATATTAATTCATTAGGCGATTCAAAAGATAGAGAATTATATATAACAAAGCTAAAAGAATATTTTATAAAATATCTAAATGATCTTCCAAAGGTAGATAGGCTTAGATTTGAAAGAGCCCCATTGAGGTTATTAGACTCCAAAGAAGAAATTACAATAAAGATTTCCGAGGAAGCTCCAAAAACATTAGATTATATCTCTACTGAAAGTAAAATTCATCATGAAAATATTTTATATAATTTAGAAAAATTAAGTGATCTAGACCCAGATTTTAAGTATAAAACTAATGATAAATTAGTNAGAGGATTAGATTACTATAACAAAACTGTTTTTGAATATATAAGTGACTCTTCTGGACCACAAGGAGTAATTTTAGGAGGAGGAAGATACGATCCATTAATTAAAATTCTTGGAGGTCAGGATACCCCGGCTGTAGGTTTTGCTATGGGTGTAGAAAGAATTATTAATGAGTTAAAAAAAGTTGATATTAAAGAGAAGAATAATCTTGATATTATAATAGTTGTATTGAATGATGATCTAAGNATTAATGCTGAACAACTTTCTGATTCCNTACGAAATAATCATATAAAAACAATTATTGCACCCAGAAGATCAATGAAAGCTCAGTTTAGATTTGCTAATAATATGAATGCAAAATTTGCTATCATTCTTGGAGAAGATGAGATAAAAAATAATGTTATTTCCATTAAATCTCTAAACTCAAAAAAGGATCAGATAGAAATCAAGAATGATGATATAGAAAAAATAATAAGCCTAATTAATTCTGAGGACTAGTATGGAAGAATGGATATTAAATAGATTAAAAGAAATAAAGAATAGATTTGATGAAGTAGAACTACTCATGACTAAGCAAGAAGTTGTATCTAATCAAAACGAAATGAAAAAACTTTCTAAAGAATATAAAAATTTAGTGAAAATTAATCAATTATGGGATGCATATAATAAAACTTCTACACAAATAGAAGAAACAAAAGATATGATTGATTCTGATGATGAAGAGATTTCAGAATTAGCACAATCAGAAAACGAGACATTATCTGAAAATTTAGAGAATATTTTTGATGAATTAAATAAAGAACTAATACCTAAAGATGCTACAGATGAAGCAGATGCGATTGTTGAAATTAGAGCAGGTACAGGCGGTGATGAAGCTGCTATTTTTGGAAATGATCTATTAAGAATGTATTCAAGATATTCAGAAAATAATAAATGGAAAGTAAAAATATTAAGCTCAAATTATAGTGAATTTGGAGGTATCAAAGAAGTTGTTCTAGAAATTTCAGGAGAAGGCACTTTTTCAAAACTAAAGCATGAAAGTGGTGTTCATAGAGTCCAAAGAGTTCCTAAAACAGAGTCTCAAGGAAGAATTCATACTTCAACTGCTACTGTTGCAGTTTTACCAAAATCAGAAGAAATAGATATAGAAATAAAAGATGACGACATACGAACAGATGTTTTTCATTCTGGTGGCGCTGGTGGTCAAAATGTAAATAAGGTTGCTACAGCTATTCGACTAACTCACAACCCTTCAGGTATTGTTGTAGCATGTCAAAATGAAAGATCTCAACTACAAAATAAGATGCAAGCGATGGAAATACTGAAGTCTAAATTATGGGATCTAGAATTACGAAAACAACAAGAAGAAATTTCCAAAGCTAGAAAATCACAAGTTGGTTCTGGTGGAAGATCTGAAAAAGTTAGAACTTATAATTATCCTCAGAGTAGAATAACAGATCATAGAATCAACGTTACTGTACATAATTTATCAGAATTTATGGATGGATTAATTGATGAGCTTATAGGCCCTCTTATGAAAAATGAACAAGCCCAAAAAATGTTGTCTCAAAATCCTTCTAAATGATCACAATTGGTGAAATCAAGAAAAATCTTATCTCTATACTAAATGATCATAATATTCCTGATTCGCAATTTGAAGCAATATCTATAATTGCCTATTCTCTAGGATTAGATCATAAAGAAGTTATCACTGAAAATGATATAAATATCTCAGATGAAGGGGAATTAAGAGTATTTGAAATACTTAAAAAAAGATTAGAAGGGAATCCATTAGCTTATTTAATTAATGAAAAAACTTTTTTTAATGAAATTTTTTTCATCGATCAAAATGTTTTGATACCTAGACAAGAAACTGAAGAAGTAATTGAATATTTTTTTTCATTGAACCAAAACAATTCAATGAAAAATAAGAATATATTAGATATTGGAACGGGTAGTGGAATTATTTCTATAATATGTAAAAAGAAATATCCTTTAGCCAATTTATTTTCTATTGATAAAAGTAATGGAGCAATTAATGTAGCTAAAAAAAATGCTGAAATAAAAAATGTTTCAATAGATTTTATATGTACTGATATTCAAAACTGTAAAATAAGTAAAATAGATTATGTAATAAGTAATCCTCCTTATATAAAACAAAAAATATTAAAAGATTTGCAAATAGAAGTTTTGAAAGAACCCCTAATAGCCTTAAACGGGGGATTAGATGGATTAAAAGTTATAAAAAATATTTTTGAGTGGGAAAAAAACATTAATAATAATAATGCTTTACAAATAATTATTGAAATTGATGAACAAATTAAATATGAAGCAAAGGAACTAGCTAAAAACTTTTATCCTCATAAAAAAATAAAAATAATAAATGATATTGCAAATAAACCTAGGATTTTATCTATAAATTAGTTTATCTCTTTGTATATTGAGGAGCTTTTCTAGCTTTCTTTAGACCATATTTTTTACTTTCCTTAACTCTTGAGTCTCGAGTAAGTAAACCATGAGATTTTAATTTTGGTCTCAATTCTATATCCATCTCACATAGAGCTCTAGCAATTCCAAGAGAAATAGCTCCTGATTGACCAGAAGCTCCTCCGCCTTGTATCTTAATCTCTGCAGAAATCTTTTCTTTATCAGTAATTTTTAGGGGAAGCAAAGCTATATTTACTAAATCATCCATTAACAATACTTCTTTGATTGTCTTTCCGTTCACTTGTATCTTACCATTAGTATTGAAAATCTTTACTCTGGCAATTGAAGATTTCCTTTTACCTGTTCCATAATAATATGTCTTTTTAGTTGTCACTCTTTACCTCTTTAGATTTATTCTCAAGTTGCGCTTGATGAGGATGATTATTTCCCGAATAAATTTTTAATCTTTTCAACATTTTTGCAGATAATTTATTCTTTGGAAGCATACCCTTAACAGCTTTTGTAATGATATATTCAGGTTTCTTTTCTATGAGATTGGCAAATGTTCTAACTTTAGTACTACCTGGTCTTGTAGTATGAGTAATATATTCTTTATCTGAATATTTCTTGCCTGTTACTTTTATTTTCGATGAATTTATTAATATAACAAAATCACCTGTTATATCATTTGGAATATAAGCAGGTTTATTTTTGCCCATTAGAATCATAGCGATCTTAGAAGCTAAGCGGCCTAGAGTTTCACCTTCAGCATCAATAAGAACCCATTTTTCTGAATTATTTTTTTCTTTTATAGAATAATGTTTTAATTTATTAATCATTTTTTTTTCTAATAGATTTCTATTTTACACTTTTTTTTAACTAATCAACTAGTTCCAATAAAGCTATTTCAGCATTGTCACCTTGTCTTGTCCCTAATAGAACAATTCTGGAATATCCACCATTTCTTTCAGTAAATTTTTCAGATACATTTTCAAAAAGATGATCAACTACTGATTTATCTAGAATAAATTCAGATACTTTTCTTATTGAATTAAAATCCTTAGTTTTAGAAAGTGTAATCATTTTTTCAAGAATAGGCCTTGCTTCTTTAGCCTTAGCTTTAGTAGTTTTAATTCTTCCATGCATTATTGTATCGGAAACTAAATTCCTCAATAAGGCTTTCCTTTGATTAGACGGTCTACTTAATTTATTTTTAGATAATCTATGTCTCATTTTATCCTCTTATACTAAATTATGAACTTTCAGGAAGCATGTTTCTTTCAGCAAGAACATCAAACAATTCGTCCAAAGATTTTCTACCAAAATTTCTTATTTTTAATAAATCTCCCTCGGGCATTGCTATAACTTCTCCAACTCTATTTATTCCAGCTCTTTTCAAACAATTTAGAGTTCTTGCAGACAAATCTAAAGTTTCAACTGGAGTGTTATATATATCAGGACTAATTCCAAGACCTGCTGCAGGATTTTGCTCCTCAGTAGTTTGATCGAATTTACTGAATACATAAAAGCTATCCATTAAAGATTCAGAGGCTTTTTGCAGTGCAGATTGAGGATCAATAGTACCATCAGTCCAAATTTCTAATGTTAATCTTTCCCAATCAGATCTCTGTCCTACTCTGGTAGGTTGAACTGAAAAATTAGCTTTTTTTATAGGAGTAAAAATAGAATCAATTGGTAAAATACCTATATTTGAATCAAACTCATCAGAAGCTCTTCTATAACCTTGACCTTGTTCAACACTAAACTCTACAGATAAATGTGCATCAGGGGAATCTAGGGTTGCCAGATGATGACCAGGATTCACAATTTCAAAATCAGCAGTTGCCATAATATCACCTGCTTTTACTTCTCCTTCGCCTTCAACTTCCAGCCTTAGACGACCTGTTCTATCTGATAAAGATCTCAATCTGATACCTTTTGCATTCATAAGAAATTCATTAACTTCTTCCCTCATGCCTTTTAAGGTTGAGTACTCATGTTGGATACCTTCTATTTTAACCCAATTTATTGCAGTTCCAGGTAGAGCAGATAACAGAGCTCTCCTTAAGGGATTACCTAGAGTAACTCCCCAACCTTTGTCTAAAGGTTCTGCTATAAATTTTCCATAGGTTTGATCCCCTTCTATCATTCTGATAGAAAGCTCTGGAACCTCAGGTTCAGAAACAGATATATTGTCAATTGGTGATAATCCAAATTGTTTTTCTAACATTTATTACCTCCTTGAATAGTATTCAACTATTTGCCTAGTATCAATCTCAAGCTCAGCGTCAGAAGCAGATGGAAGATTGTTTATTTGAGTAGAAAGTGCAGCTTTATCTAGAGATAACCATTTTGCACATTGATTGTTCTTAATATTTTCACTTGCTATTTGAAACAAGCTAGAATTTTTTGACTTTTCTTTCCAGGTAATTTTATCCCCTTGCTTCATTTCATAAGAAGGGATATTTACTTTTTTATCATTTACCAAAAAATGACCATGATTGACTGCTTGACGTGACTGCCTCCGAGTATTAAACATACCTGTCCTAAACATAACGTTGTCAAATCTCTTTTCTAATAATATAAGCAGTTCATCACCAGTTGAGCCTTCTATATTTGAAGCTTTATCATAGTAATTTCTAAACTGACGTTCTAAAATGCCATATAAAAATCTTGCTTTTTGTTTTTCTCTAAGCTGAAGACCATATGGTGAAATTCTTCTCCTTTGAGACATTCTATTTTTTCCAGGCTTTTGTGCAATTTCTAAACCTAAAAACCTCATTCTTTTGTTTACTGGACCCGTGTATCTAGCCATATAATTTCCTGTTCTAAATTATTTTTATACTCTTCTTTTCTTTGGAGGTCTGCATCCATTATGGGGAACAGGAGTAACATCCTTGATGGAGACAACTCTAATTCCAGCATGCTGAATTGCTCTAATAGCAGCTTCTCTTCCAGCTCCAGGACCCTTAACAAAAACATCTACTGTTTTCATCCCTAATTCAACAGCTGTTTCTGCTGCAGATTCTCCAGCTTTTTGAGCTGCAAAAGCAGTAGATTTTCTTGACCCTCTAAATCCTTTAGCACCAGCACTACTTTGAGCAATAACATTTCCACTATTATCAGTCATAGTGATTATAGTATTGTTAAAGGTTGCTTTAACATATGCATTACCTTGAGGGACAAATACTTTTTCTTTTTTTCTTGTTCTATTTCTAGCCATTTAAACCTTCTATACTTCTATACTAGTGAGTTAATTTCTTTTTATTGGCAATAGTTCTTCGCTTACCTTTTTTTGTTCTTGCATTAGTTTTTGTTCTTTGTCCATTTGCAGGTAAACCATTTTTATGCCTGGAGCCTCTGTAACTACCTATATCTCCCAATCTTCTAATGTTTAATTGAACTTCTCTTCGAAGGTCACCCTCAATTCTTACTTCAGATCTTTCGATAGCACTTCTAATTCTTGCTAATTCATCTTCCTGAAGGTCTTTAACTCGTGTGTTTAAATCTATACCAACATCAGTGATGATTTTTTTTGAAATTGATCTACCTATTCCACTGATTGCAGTTAGCCCTATCTCAACTCTTTGCGTATCGGGTATATTTACCCCTGCCATCATAGCCATATAATTTATCCTTGAACTTGTTTAAATCTTGGGTTTTTTTTATTTATTATTCTAACTTTGCCTTTTCTTCTAATTATTTGATCGTCGGCACTTCGTTTTTTTATTGATGCTCTTTTTTTCATAATTTACTCACAGTTTTATTTAAATCTGTATGTTATTCTTCCTCTTGTTAAATCATAGGGAGACAGTTCTACTAGAACTCTGTCTCCGGGTAATATTCTTATATAATTTTTTCTAATTTTGCCAGATGCATGGGCTAAGACTTCGTGTCCATTAGCTAATTCAACTTTAAATGTAGTATTTGGCAGAGCTTCTTCAACTTTACCTTCTACTTCTATTGCTTCCTTTTTTGCCATTTATATACTTGCCTTTGTTAAAATCTCAGGACCATCTTCAGTTATTAAAATTGTGTCCTCAAAGTGTGAAGAAAGTTTTCCATCTTTAGTCACCACAGTCCATTTGTCATCCATGACTTTAGTCTGCCATTTGCCTTCAGTCACCATAGGTTCAATTGCTATGGCCATTCCAACTCTCAAAAGAGCTCCTTCATTTTTTTTACCAAAGTTAGGAACACTAGGAGGTTCATGTAACTGGCTTCCAATTCCATGGCCAACATATTCTCTAACAACATCAAAACCTTGACCTAGAACATACTCTTCAATTGAGTTAGATATAATACCTATCTTATTCCCAGCAATAGAATTTTTTATTCCTATTTGCAATGCATTATCTGCAACTGAAATTAATTTATTTTTATCTTCGTCACTTGAATCTTCAATTATAAAAGTTCTTGCATGATCACTGTACATGCCCCCTACAATTGCACCACAATCGATAGAAATAAGGTCTCCACTTAACAATTTTCTTTCTCCAGGAATCCCATGAACAATCTCTTCATTTATTGAAATACAAGCAGTAGCAGGAAATCCATATAAACCTAAAAAAGCAGGTTTAGCCCCTTCTTTCTCAATAAATTCTCTTAGAAAATTATCAACCTCTCCAGTAGTAACTCCAGACTGAAGTTTTTTACCACAATTTATCATAGCACGAGCTACTATGTCTCCAGCTTCCCTCATATGGGAAATTTGTTCTGGAGTTTTGATGGTCCCCTCAGTAAGCAATTATTAAAGTATCTCCATTAATTAATGTACAAACTCTTAGTATATATCTAAATCATGCAAATTGTACAGTAGCATTATTGTAATATTTTGTCAATTTCTAATGAAACTTCTACAATTGAAGCATTGGCATTGATTTTTTTTAACAAGTCTTTCGTTTTATAAAATTCAAGTAGGGGTTCGGTTAATTCTTTGTATGTATCCATTCTTTTTGATATTGCAGAAGGTTTATCGTCCTCACGTTGGTACAAATCTTGAAAAGAACATCCATCAATACAAAAATATTCCTTATCATCTTTAGAAAAAGTTTTGGAGCAATTTTTACACGAAATTCTCTTAGATAGCCTGTTAATCAAGTCTTCAAACGGAACATCAAAATAAAGGACATGATCAATTTCCTTCTCAAGTATATTCATTTCTTTTTCTAATGATAATGCTTGATTTATTGTTCTCGGGAAGCCATCTAATAAAATAGATTCGATACTTTCTGTAGTTTTTAAAACCATTTCTATAATTAAATTATCTGGGACAAGTTCCCCTTTTTCCATATAATTTTTTGCCTTTGACCCCAAATCTGATTTATTTGCAATTTGAGATCTTAGAATATCGCCCGTAGATATGTGAGATAATTTATACTTTTCTACTAACTTTTGAGACTGAGTACCTTTACCTGATCCCGGAGGACCTAAAAGTATAATGTTCATTACTAATTAACAAATCCTTCATAATTTCTCATTAGTAGCTGAGATTCTAATTGCCTCATAGTATCCAATGCAACTCCAACCATAATTAATAAACTTGTACTTTGAACTATGCTAGTAGTTGATTCAAGTCCTGTAATGAAAGATGCAATAGATGGGATTACAGCTATAGTTCCTAGGAATAAAGCTCCTCCCCAAGTTATTCTAATTATAACCCTCATAAGATATTCTTTAGTAGGAGGACCAGGCCTGATACCTGGTATAAAGCCATTGTTATTTTGCAGAGATTCTGCCAAATTTTGCTGATTATGGACTACCAATGTGTAGAAAAAGGTAAAAATTACTACAAGTATGAATACTGTTATCCAGTATAAGGTTCCCGTTGGTCCAAACTGAACTGTAAGCCATTGTGCAATTTGAGGGACAAAAGAATCTGAAGCTGGATCTACAAAATAAGATGCAACAACAGCTGGTAAGGCAAGTATAGAAAAAGCAAAAATCAAAGGTATCATTCCAGCGGAATTAACCCTTATGGGGATATGAGAAGATCCTTGTGATCTATACATTCTATTTCCTCTAAATACACTTCGGCCATACTGAACCGGTATTCTTCTTTGAGCTTCAGTAAATATAACTATAGTGAAAACAATTAATAATATAAGGGCAATCAATAAACCAACCTGAAAAGGTTGATCTCGAAGAAGCCATAGTTGTGCTCCTATAGAAGGAAAGGTAGAAACAATACCCGCAAAAATTATCAAAGATATACCATTTCCAATTCCTTTTTCAGTTACCAATTCTCCTAACCATACTAGAATCATAGTTCCAGCAGTCATAGACAATAATATAGCCAAAGTGTTTAAGGTTTGCCCACCCCCAAAACCAATTCCTGTAAGTGCTCCTTGACCTAGGGCACCTGCAAATAAATTTATTTGTCCATAGCCTTGCAAAAAAGCTAGTGGAACTGTCAAATAATGAGTATACCTATTAATTGCTTTTCTTCCAGCTTCTCCTTCTTGTGCTAATTCTTTAAGTTGTGGCACCAAAGGAGTTAAGATCTGAATTATTATAGAAGCTGTAATATACGGATAAACCCCTAATGCAGCAATAGATAAATTCCTAAGTGCTCCTCCAGAAAAAATATCTATAAATCCTAATAAAGGATTTGCATCAAAAGCTGATTGCAAAGCTTCTTTATCAACACCTGGTACTGGAACATGAGCAAAAAATCTAAAAATAACCAGTATTAACAGGGTAAATAAAATTCTAGTTCTTAAGTCAGAGATATTAAATGCATCAATGATAGCTTGAATCAAGGCAGGTCTATTAGATTGTGCTGTAGTAGTCATAATGCTAGTTTATTACCTTTACTTCTCCTCCAGCTTTTTCAATCTTAGATTTTGCAGAAGAAGAAATAGCATGAACTTCTAAATTTAAAGATTTAGATATTTCCCCATTTCCAAGGACCTTAATCATTTGCTTATTTTTTATGACACCTTTTTTCTTAAAATCTTCTATAGTTACAGAATCTTGAGTAAATATATTAATCAAATCAGAAATATTTAATGCCACGTAATCTTTCTTAAAAACATTTGTAAAACCTCGCATGTGAGGTAATTTTTTCACAAGTCGTAATTGTCCACCTTCAAATGTAGGATTTAAGTTCCCTCCACTTCTAGACAATTGACCCTTAATACCTCTCCCAGAATAAGTACCCTTAGAGGCATTACCCCTTCCGACTTGATTACTCTTTGGAGTATTTTTATTTTTTCTTTTTATATCATGTAATTGAGGCATTTTTTCACCTATCTATTTAACTTCTTCTGTTGAAATCAAATGATCAACTTTCTTAATCATTCCTTCTATTTGAGGAGACAAATCTTTCTGTACTTTAGATCCAATTTTTCTTAAACCCAAAGCTCTTAAAGTATCTCTTTGCGCAGGGGAAGCTCCTATTTTACTTTTTCTTTGAAAAATTATAATTTTTTTCATTTTATGCTCTTCGTTTACTTATTTCTTTTTTAGGATTTTTCATACCTTTTAATGCTTCCATAGTTGCATAAACAACATTAATTGCATTTGTAGAACCAAAAGTTTTAGATACTACATCCTTTACTCCTACAGCTTCAAGAACCGCCCTTACTCCACCGCCAGCAATTAATCCTGTACCAGGAGCAGCTGGTTTTAGCATCACCTTTGATGAACCAAATTTAATAACTGATTCATGAGGCAAAGTAGTGTTATTCAAGGTAACATTTATCATTCTTTCTTTAGCATATTTTACTGCTCTTTGAACAGCATCAGGAACAGCACTTGCACTAGCTAATGCAATACCAACTCTTCCAGCACCGTCTCCTACAGCAACCATCGCATTAAATGACAAATTTCTTCCACCTTTGACCGTTTTAGAAACTCTTCTTATCTTAATTACGTTTTCTACTAAAGAAAATTCATCATTATCTCTATTCCTTCGAGATCTAGAATTTCTTCTGTTTGGATTATTTCTGTTTTGATTATTTCTGTTTTGGTTATTATTATCTTGGGTTTTATTATTAGTTGTCATTTTATTTATACCTCTATTCCGGATTCTCTAATTCCATCTGCAACTGCAGCAACTTTACCATGGTAAAGATTACCACCTCTATCAAACACAACCTTCTTAAATCCAAGTTTTGAAATCTTTTCTCCAAATTCTAAACCCATTTTCTTAGAAATATCTTTGTTTATAGAAATAGACTCAGTTTTTAGGCTAGATAAAGATGACAATGTAATACCTTTAGAATCATCAATTAATTGAAGATAGATATTTTTATTTGATCTATACAAAGATACCCTAGGCCTATCATTAGTACCAGAAATTCTTTTTCGAACTCTTAGATGTCTTTTATTTCTTCCTAAAGATCTTGTCTTTCTTGAAAATTTCATTATGCGTCTCCTGCTCCTACCGCTGCTTTACCAGATTTTCTTCGTATGATTTCGTCATCATACTTTATTCCTTTTCCAGTATACGGATTAGGCTTTCTTAGAATTCTTATTTTTGCAGCTTGCCTTCCAACATGTTCTTTATCAGGACCTTCTATTGTCAGTAAAGTTTGATCCTCAATAGAAAATTTATTATCTCCTAATGGGTCCACTGTTATTGAGTGTGAAAATCCAAGACTTAATTCTAGAGATTTTCCTTTTAGTTGAGCTCTATAACCGGTTCCAATTAACACCAATTTTTTTGAGAAGCCTTCAGTAACTCCAACAACCATATTTGAAATCAAAGCTCTGTACAATCCATGCATAGACTTTGTTTCTATATCATCATTTTTTCTAGAAATACTTAGTATGTCATCAGATAAGTCTAATGATAAACTTTGGCTAGAAATTTTCTGATCTAAATGTCCCTTAGGGCCTTTAACAGAAACTAGCTCTTTATCTATTTTTATTTCCACTCCAGATGGAATCTGGATAGGTTTATTTCCAATTCTACTCATATTTTCCTCTTACCATACATAAAATAAAAGCTCTCCTCCAAGAGAATGCTTTTTTGCTTCAATTCCAGTCATTACTCCTTGAGAAGTAGATATTATTGCAACACCCATTCCTGAAAAGTAAGTTGGAATTTCATCTTTTTTAACATAAATTTTCAAGCCCGGCTTAGAAACTCTTTTTAAACCAGATATTGCCGAAGTCCCATCTTCGAAGTATTTCAGCTTAACTGATAAATTTGAAAATTTCTCTGAATTATCTTCTGAAAATTCTGAAATAAAACCTTCTTTATTTAAGACTTCTAAAATCTTATGATTTAATTTGGATTTACCGATAGAAACTCTTTCATGTTTTACCATTACTGAGTTTCTAATTCTTGTAATCATGTCTGATATTTGATCTTCAATAGTCACAATAACCTCTATAAACTTCCTTTTCTTATTCCTGGCAAATGCCCCCTTAGGGCTAAATCCCTCATTGAAATTCTACTTAATCCAAAAAATCTCATGTAACCTCTTGGCCTTCCTGTTTTTTGACATCGGTTTCTAACACGAACAGGACTAGAGTTTTTAGGTAATAAGGCTAATTTTTTTCGAGCTTCGATTTTTTCTTCGAAAGTTGACTCTGATGAATTAGCAATATTTTTTAATTCATTACGAATCTCAGAATATTTTTCTACCATTCTTATTCTTTTATTATTTCTTGCTATTGCAGATTTCTTTGCCAATTAGTTCTCCTTAATCACTTTCGAAAGGCATTCCCAACAATTCTAACAACTTCTTAGTTTCATTATCACTATTAGAAGTTGTAACAATATTGATTTGCATACCTCTTAGTTTATCAATTTCATTATAATCAATCTCAGGAAAAATAACTTGTTCCTGTAATCCTAGAGAATAATTTCCATTACCATCAAATGATTTTTTAGATACTCCTCTAAAATCTCTTACCCGAGGGAGTGAAACATTAAATAATTTATCCAGAAAAAACCACATATTATTAGATCTAAGAGTTACAGACAAACCAATTACTTGGCCTTCTCTTAATTTAAAATTAGCAATAGATTTTTTAGCTTTTCTTTCAATTGGTTTCTGACCAGTAATTAGTTGGAGGTCTCTTGCAACAACCTGTACTACGTTTGATGAAACCAAAGCCTCGCCTAAACCTACATTTACTACTACTTTATTGACCTTAGGAACTCTAAGCTTATTAGTAAAACTAAATTCCGTCATCATTTGAGGAATAATTTCATCATTAAACTTCGATTTCAATCGAGGGGATAATTTTTCAGTATTTGAATTTTCTTTTTGTTTTGTAGTCAACTAATTCTCCAATATTTATTTCTTAGACTTTCTTACTATTCTGTTAAATTTACCTGAATCAAGCTGCTCATATGATACTCTTCCTGATTGTGAGCTCTCAGGATCTATAAACATTACATTAGAAATATTAATAGGTGATTCTTTATCAACAATCCCTGATTGAGTTACATTAGGCGTATTTTTTATATGTTTTTTTGAAATATTTACACCTTCAACTATTACTCTTGAATTTTTTTTATCAACACTTATGATATTCCCTTTTTTCCCTTTATCTTTGCCAGCTATTACAAGGACTTCATCACCTTTTTTTATTCTGTATTTTATACTCATAGTTATATTACCTCTGGAGCTAATGAAACAACTCTCATAAACTGTTTATCTCTAAGCTCCCTTGCAACAGGTCCAAAAATTCTTGTTCCTCTTGGATTATTATCTTCACCTATAATCACACAGGCATTTTCATCAAACTTAATATATGACCCATCATTCCTTCTAAGCTCTTTTTTTGTTCTGACAATTACAGCATTTACAACTTGATGCATCTTAACTGTTCCACCAGGTTGAGCATCCTTTACTGCACATGTAATAATATCTCCAATACCTGCAAATTTAGTATGGCTATTTCCATTAATATTTATGCAAAGAACTTCTCTAGCACCAGAGTTATCAGCAACTTTTAATCTTGTTTCTCTTTGTATCATTTTTAACTTATTACCTCAACTAATTTCCATTTCTTTGTTTTAGATATAGGTTTTGAAAATTCAATCACAACACTATCTCCTACCTTAGCCTGCTCTTTAGGGTCATGAGCAACAAGTTTAGTAAGCCTTCTAGTCGATTTTTTATATAATCTATCTTTTTGAGACCAGGCAACTCCTACAATAATAGTTTTTTCTGGTGTATCTGATAGTACTTTTCCAATTCGTCTTGTTTTGCTATCCATCTTGATTTTCTTTCTCATCTATCTCTAGTTTTTCCAAAATTTTTCTTTCACTTAAAACTGTTGAAATTCTAGCTTTATCTTTTCTTAATTTATTTATTACGCTAGTATCGCTAAGTTGCATAGATTTATGCTTAAATCTATTCTCCATTATTGACTTCAATATAGATTCTTTTTCTTTAATTAAGGCTTCTTTATCTAATTTTCTAATATCTTCAATATTCATTAAAACGCCAATTCTTCTCTTGATATAATTTTTGTTGAAATGGGAAGCTTGTGCCCAGCTCTTTTAAGTGCTTCTCTAGCCACATCTTCTGGGACATCTCCTATTTCAAAAAGGATTCTACCTTTTTTAACAACAGAAACCCATCTATCCACAGCTCCCTTACCTCCACCCATTCTTGTTTCAGCAGGTCTAGCACTAACAGGTTTATCAGGGAAAACTCTTATCCAGATTTGTCCTCCTCTTTTAACGTGACCTGTTATTGCTCTTCTTGCAGACTCAATTTGACGAGCTGTAATCCAAGAAGATTCCTGAGCTTTCAATGCAAAATCTCCATTCGATATAGTTGACCCTCTAACGGCCATGCCTTTCATTTTACCTCTTTGCTGTTTTCTAAATTTAGTTCTACTCGGCTGTAACATTAAAATTATCCTTCAGAGCTTGCTTGAGTGCTTTGGTTTTGTTGTTCATTACGTTCAATCCTAGCTGTTTTTATAGCTAGAAGATTTTCTGGAGTTGGAATAATATCACCTTTATATATCCATACTTTTATACCAATTACTCCATATGTTGTGTTTGCTTCACTGATTTCATAATCAATTTCTGCTCTAAGTGTGTGTAGAGGTACACGTCCTTGCATATATTTTTCAGTTCGAGCAATATCTGCTCCAGACAATCTTCCTGAAACAACCACCTTAATTCCCTGTGCTCCTACCTGCATTGTTCTTTGCATAGCAGTATTTACTGCTCTTCTAAAAGCAACTCTTCTTTCCAATTGCTCAGCAATTGATTCTCCAACAAGTTTTGCTACAAGCTCAGGAACTCTTATCTCATTAATATTAAGTCTTACTGTATTTTTAGTCTTCTCTTCTAGGTATTTTTTCAATTCTTCTACCCTTGTACCACCTCTACCAATAATAATTCCTGGTCTAGCTGTATAAACTGTAACTGAAATATCTTGTGAGCCTCTTTCTATTTCAATTTTTGAAATAGCTCCATTTTCTCCAAGTTCATTTGTGATAATTTCTCTAATATACCTATCTTCGTTTAGAAGCTTTGCATACGACTTTCCATTATTAGCATACCACTGTGATTGCCAGTCTAGTACTCCACCTAATCTAAAACCTGTTGGATGTGTCTTTTGTCCCATTTATACTTCCTCTGAATTTACTTCTATTGTTATATGAGAAGAAGGCCTATCAAATGCTCCAGCTCTTCCTCTAGCTTTAGGCTTAAATCTCTTCATTCTAGGTCCAGCATCAGCAAATACTTTTGAAATAATTAGATCCTCTTCATTTGCTGAATCTTTGTTAACAGCATTTGCTATAGCAGAATTTAATATTTTCAAAATTTCTATTGCTGCAGGTGTTCCCAACATATTTAGTCGCAATTTTGCATCAGAAACTGGCCTCAATCTAATCAGATCAATAATTCTTCTTACTTTATATGCTGAATATCCAACATTTTTATTTTGAGAAATTGCCATTAATTACTTCCTCTTGAATGCCCTCTATATGTTCGAGTTGGAGAAAATTCTCCAAGCCTATGTCCAACCATATTTTCGCTTACAAATACAGGCACAAATTTTCTTCCATCATGTACAGCAAATGTAACCCCAACCATTTCTGGCATAATCATAGATGAACGAGACCAAGTCTTTATAGGTTCTCTACTTCCAGATGCTTTTATTTTTTCAACCTTTTTTAATAGTTTAGGGTCAACATATGGACCCTTTTTTATAGATCTTGACATATTATCTATCGTACCTTCTTCTTAAAACCATTTTATCTGTTTTTTTATTTCTTCTAGTTCTCTTTCCTAGTGCAGGTTTACCCCATGGAGTTTTAGGATGTTTCATTCCAACCCCGGCCCTTCCTTCTCCTCCACCATGTGGATGTGCATTAGGTGACATAGCTGATCCTCTTACTGAAGGCCTTCTACCTAATCTTCTTGAAGTTCCTGCTCTTCCTAGTTTTTTATTTTTATTCTCTGGATTGGAAACCTGTCCGATGGTAGCAGTACAATTACTTAGAACTCTCCTCATTTCACCAGACGGTAATCTTAACAAAGTATATCCAGACTCATGAGCCATAACTTGAGCGGAAGTACCTGCTGATTTAACCATAACACCACCTTTACCTGGGGAAAGTTCAATATTATGAACAACAGAACCAGTCTGTAAAGATCCTAATTTTTTTGTATTTCCAATTGCATTTTCTGCATTTTCTCCATTCTCTATTACATCTCCAAGATTAGCATTATTTGGCGTAATTATATATTTCCTAGTACCATCTTCATATCTGACAAGAGATATTCTGGCAGACCTATTTGGATCATACTCAATTGATTCGATTACAGCTTTTCCTGTTTTTGATCGAATAAAATCTAAAATTCTATATCGTCTTTTATGCCCTCCACCTCTATGCCTAACTGTAATTCTGCCTTTATTATTCCTTCCTCCTTTTTTTGTCAAAGGAGCTAAAAGTGATTTATAAGGAACAGCGGTAGTTATATCTGAAAAATCATCAACAACAGCATCTCTTCTTCCAGCTGTTGTAGGTTTTAATTTTTTTGTAGCCATTATTACGCTCCCTCATAAAGAGTTATAGAGTCACCAAGCTTTAGAGTTATCACTGCTTTTTTCCAAGCAGGAGTTAAAACTCTATTTCTTCCATAAGTCTTATTCTTTCCTTTAACTTTCATTACATTGACATTTTCGACCGTTACATCAAATACTTCTTCAATAGCACTTTTTATTTGAAATTTATTTGATTTTTTATGAACCTTAAAAACATATTTGTTACTCTCTTGAAGCAAAGAGCTTTTTTCAGTTATTATTGGAGATATTAGAATTTCTTCGTTATGCATCTTTTTTTACAGTCTTTCGAGTTGTTTTAGCAGGCGCTTTCTTTGCAGGCGCTTTCTTAGCAGGAGCTTTCTTAGCAGGAGCTTTCTTTGCAGGAGATTTCTTAGCAGGAGCTTTCTTTGTTTTAAAATCTGGATCTCCCCACAAAGATTGGATTTTCTCAACAGCATCTAATTCAAAAAGGATATTTTTGGGCCTAATGAGCTGATATACATTTAATAAGCCAGCTTCAATTACTTCTACATTTTCAATGTTTTCACAAGATTTCTTAAGAACTCTATTATTCTCATTTGTGACAAAAAGAATAGTTCCTTTCAAATCAAGTGATTTCAAACATTCAATAACATTTTTTGTAGAAGGGCTTTCTGAAACAGGAGATTTTTCAATTATGTTGATTTCTGAATCTTTCAACTTAGCCGAGAGTGCAATTTTTAGTGCCTTGGCTTTCATTTTCTTATTTAATGACTTTCGAATATTTTTTGGATGAGGCCCGTGAGCAACTCCTCCACCAACCATAATTGGAGATCTTTTAGAACCTACTCTAGCTCTACCACTTCCTTTTTGAGGTCTTAATTTTTGACCTGCATAGTTTACATTAGCCCTAGTCTTTGTACCTTTGGTCCATTGTCTTTGATTTGCTAAATATACATGAATTGATTGATGTAATAAATCAGAATTTAAATCTTGTGCCCAAATACTTGGGTCTAAATCCAAAGACTTTAATTTTTTCCCTAAATTATTTTTTACTTCTATTTCCAAAATCTACCTATTTTCTATTTCTGAATCTCGATCCTTAATGTTGAACCATTTGGTCCAGGAACTGATCCGTTTATAACTAATATATTGTTATCATTATCTATTTTAGCAACAGACAAACCTTTCACAGTCGCTTTTTCATTTCCATATCGTCCTGGCATTCTAGTTCCAGGCCAAACTCTACCCGGAGATGAACCAGCACCAATAGAACCTACAGCTCTATGCCTATCAGATTGCCCATGAGTTTTAGGCCCACCTTTAAATCCATACCTTCTAACTCCACCAGAGAAACCTCTTCCTTTAGTTGTCCCAGTAACTTTAATTTTTGTATCTTCCTCAAAAATTTCAGTAGTAATCTCTTGACCTACTTCTATCTGATCAAAATCTTCAGCAGCAAATTCTTGCAATATTGAGAATTGACCCCCAGATCTTTTTTGATGACCTTTTTGAGGAGAATTTATTCTCTTACTTTCAGAAAATCCAACCTGAACAGAATCATATCCATCCTTAGATTCAGTTTTGACTTGTGTTACAGTACATGGTCCTGCCTGAACTAGTGTAACAGGTAAAGCATTCCCGCTGTCATCATATATCAATGACATTCCTAGTTTTTTACCAATTATTCCATTTATTTTCATTTATTTACTCTTAAGTTTTTATAGTTTTATAGCTATATCAACACCTGACGGGACACTTAAGCTTGTCAGAGAATCAATAGTTTTTGAAGAAGGTTCTAATATATCAATTAATCTTTTATGCGTTCTTAATTCAAAATACTCTCTAGAATCTTTATTTACATGAGGCGATCTAATTACAGTGAACATTCTCTTAGTAGTTGGCATGGGAACTGGACCTGCAACTCTAGCCCCTGTTCTTTCTGCAGTTTCTAAAATTTGCTGAGCAGAAACATCAAGAACTCTGTGATCAAAGGCTTTAAGTATTATTCTCATTTTTTGGGTGGGTGGCATTAGCTTTCCTTTCCTTTACTTCCTGAAATTTCAGTTGCTATGTGGGCAGGTACTTTTGCATAATGATCTAATTCCATTGAGAAACTAGCTCTACCCGTTGTTAAAGATCTCAAAGTTGTTGCATACTGAAAAGTTTCACCTAATGGAACATAAGCTGTAACATTTTGAGAATTAGATTGCTGTTCCATGCTAAGGATTTGTGCTCTCCTAGAGTTCAAATCTCCCAAACAATCTCCTAAAAATTCTTCAGGCGTAACTATATCAATTTTCATTATTGGTTCTAATAGAGATGGTGAACCGCTAGTCATTGCTGCCTTAAATGCCATTGAACCTGCAATTTTAAAGGCCATTTCAGAAGAGTCAACATCATGATGAGAACCATCTGTTAAAACTGCCTTGACATCTACTACAGGATATCCTGCAATAACTCCACTTGTAGCCGCCTCTCTAAAACCTGATTCAATGGGTTTATAAAACTCAGTTGGCAAAGTAGCTCCAGTAATTTCTGATTCAAACTGAATGCCAGAACCTGGCTCCAAAGGCTCTACTCTCAGGGTACAATCTCCATATTGACCTTTACCTCCTGATTGCCTTATAAACTTTCCTTGTTTCTCGGAAGATTTTGTAATTGTTTCTCTGTAAGCAACCTTAGGCGCTCCTTGAATTGCGTCAACGTCAAATTCTCTTCTGAGTCTTTCAACAATTACATCAAGATGCAATTCACCCATTCCTGCTAATACAGTTTGCCCAGATTCTTCATCAGTCCAAGTTTGTAAAGTAGGATCTTCCCCAGCCAATCTAGCTAAAGATTCGCCCATTTTATCTTGATCTGATCTTGTTTTAGGCTCAACTGCTACTGAAAGCACAGGATCAGGGAAATCAATAGATTCTAGCAGCAATGGATTTGATTGATCACATAATGTATGCCCTGTGATTGCATCTTTCAATCCAATTGCAGCAACTATTTCTCCTGCTTTGGCTTGCTTAATTTCTTCTCTGGAATCAGCATGCATTTTCATTAATCTACCTGCTCTTTCTCTTGATCGAGTAGAGGCATTATATACATTTGCACCAGATTCTAATATTCCTGAATATATTCTTAGGTATACTAATCTTCCAACATGTTGATCAGTTACAACTTTGAAAACTAAGGCACTTAAGGGCTCCGAAGAATCAGGTTTTCTTTCTATATCTACTGAATCATCTGAAACATCGGTTCCTTTTATTGAAGGAACATCTATTGGAGATGGTAGATAATCAATGACTGCATCTAACAGAGGATGAACTCCCCTGTGCCTAAGCGCCGAGCCACATAAAACAGGAAAAATCTCTAGATTAAGCACAGCTTTTCTAAGAGCTTTCTTTAGCTCCTCAACTGTTAATTCCTGATCGTCAAAAAACTTATCCATTAAATCTTCGTCTGTTTCAGCAATTTTTTCAATTAATTCATTTCTGTATTTCTCAACATCTTCTTTAAATTCATCGGGGATGTCAGTTTCCTTATGCTGTACTGCATCTTCTGTTTCATATATAAATGCTTTTCTTTCAATTAGATCTATCATTCCAGTAAATGAGGATTCTGCCCCTATAGGAATTTGAAGAGGGACAGCATTAGCCCCAAGTCTATCATGGACGGTTTGTACAGCATTATAATAATCGGCACCCAAACGATCCATCTTATTAACAAATATCATTCTAGGTACTTTATAATCGTTTGCTTGTCTCCAAACAGTTTCGGATTGAGGCTGAACACCTGAGACTGATTCTAATACTACTACACCTCCATCTAAAACCCTCAAAGATCTTTGAACTTCAGCGGTAAAATCAACGTGCCCTGGAGTATCAATAATATTTACTTGATGATTTTTCCATGAGGCATTTGTAGCTGCAGAACCTATAGTTATACCTCTTTCTCTTTCGAGTGACATAAAGTCCATAACAGTTGTACCATCATCAATATCACCGATCTTATATGTTTCTCCAGTGAAGTACAAAACTCTTTCAGTTACAGTTGTTTTACCAGCATCAATATGTGCTATAAACCCTATATTTCTAGTTTTTGATAAATCTTGCTCTGCCATAATTTTCTTTCTTTATTACCATCTGTAATGAGCAAAAGCTCTATTTGCTTCTGCCATTCTATGTGAATCTTCTTTTTTCTTTATTGCATTACCAGTATTATTAACTGCATTCATAAATTCTGTGTAGAGTGAGTCTTCGATTGATTGACCTTTATTAGACCTAGCAGCTTCAACTACCCATCTATGGGCTAGTGCGACTCTTCTCTTTGGTCTTATTTCTACAGGTACTTGATAGGTAGCTCCCCCAACTCTTCTGGGCTTAACCTCAAGTGTGGGCATAGTATTTTTCATTGCCTCATCAAATAATTCTATTCCAGGCCGTTTGATCTCTTTTTCTAATTTATCAATTGCAGAATAAACTGCTTTTCGAGCTACTGACTTCTTGCCACCAATCATTAATCGATTTATGAACTTGGATAAATCTGTACTTCCATACTTCGGGTCTGGATTAATTCTTCTTACTATTGATTTTCTTCTTCGTGACATGGCTTCCCTTTATAAATAATTAACCTTGATCTCTGATGGTACCGTATTTACTTCTTCCTCTTTTTCTACCTTCAACTCCTGAGGTGTCAAGGGCCCCTCTTACAATGTGATATCTTACACCAGGGAGGTCTCTTACTCGACCGCCTCTAATTAAAACTACAGAATGCTCTTGTAAATTATGACCTTCTCCGGGTATATATGCCGTAACTTCCATTCCGTTAGTCAATTTCACCCTAGCAACTTTTCTCAATGCAGAGTTTGGCTTTTTAGGAGTAACAGTTCTAACTTGAAGGCAAACACCTCTTTTTTGAGGGCTCCCAAATCTATCATTAGTCATTTTTTTTGTTAAAGAATTAAATCTAAATCTCAAGGCAGGTGCTTTAGCTTTTTTCCTCCCACTCATTCTAGGTTTCTTTATCAATTGATTGACCGTAGGCATATACTTTCCTTTATTTATAGCTTTATAGTGTTTATTCTTTTAAAATGGATTAATAAATTAAAAGGTTATTGATACCACAAACTACTAGTATACGAATTTTCTACCTTAAACGTCAACGAAAAAAGGTTAAATTTGTAAGTAATTTTTGCAAATAGTATTTTTCTCTTCCTGATTTTCGTTATAAAATTAGCCTTATTAGAAATTTTAAATACTTAAATTATGTACAAAATTATAAATTTATTTGGTTTTAACCTAAGGTCTGAAGATTACATTATAAAGATTATAAGAGAATCTTTTAAATCTGCTGATATATTTTGCATCGAGGATTTTGAAATAGATGATAATCAGGAAAAGATATTATTAAAAGTCAAAAACAATAATCACCCACTAATAGATAAGGAAAATAATTCTATAGAATTTATCAATTTAGGTTCCAATCAAAATCAGGATAGCTTGAGCATAATAAATCTTCCATCATCTTTTTCTGAAAATTATTCTCAACTAATTGATCAAGATTTCCCTAAGATTTTTAATTTTGAGGATCATAAAATTTTTGAAACATATTTTTTCAACAAAAAAGATCTTTCAAATCAGATAGTAACTATGCCTATTTCTGAAAAAGACTTAGTAACAAAAATACAAATATGTTTCTATCAATCAAATATACTTAGTGAAAACATTAAAGAAGAAAAAATAATAAGCCAAGGCATGTTACAAATTGACACAGAAAAATATCTAGTAACTCTTGAAGGGAAAAAGATAGATCTTACTTTTAAAGAACTAGAATTACTCAAGGTTTTATCTTCTAATCCAGGAAGAGTTTTTTCAAGAGAAAATCTATTAAAAAATATCTGGGATTATGACTATTATGGAGGAACAAGAACAGTAGATGTTCATGTAAGAAGACTTAGAAGAAAAATTGAAGATCATAAGTACCATTTTATAGAAACAATATGGAATGTTGGATATAAATTTAATGAGATAGAAATAGGATAATTTTATGAATAATAATTCAGATACTAAAGAATATATATTACGTCAAGCAAGTGAGCATGATGTTAAATTTATAAGGTTATGGTTTTGTGATATTTTGGGAAGATTAAAAGGATTTGCTATTAATGTTGAAGATCTTGAAGATTGTATTGATAAAGGTGTTATTTTTGACGGAGGAGCGATAGAAGGGCTCGCAAGACAAGGGGAATCAGATACAATTGCAACTCCAGACTTAAATACTTGGCAAATTTTACCCTGGCGACCAGATGAAAATTCTGTTGCTAGACTTTTTTGTAACTTAAATTCATTTAGTAATCAAGAAAAAGTTATTGATAGTAGAAATGTTCTACAGAAGAATTTAATGAAGGCAAACAAAAATGATTATAAATTTTATTTGTCTCCAGAAATAGAATTTTATTACTTAGATAGTGAGAAAAAAATTGTCGATGAAGATGATGCAGGATATTTTGATCAGAGATCTGTTGTAAATAGAGGGTCAAATTTTAGAAGAGAATGTGTTTTGAGTTTAGAAGAAATGGGAATCCCAGTAAGATCTTCCCATCACGAAGTTTCTATGAATCAACATGAAATTGGGCTAAGACATACAGATGCGCTGACTATGGCAGATTCAATTATTACTACCAGATTAGTAGTAAAGCAAACTGCATTAAACCATCAAGGTTTTGCAACATTTATGCCAAGGCCTTTTGGAAATCTAAATGGAAATGGATTACATTTATACTTATCTCTTTATCAGGGAGACGAAAATGTTTTTTATTCAGAAAATACAAAAAATAATTTATCTAATTTAGGTGAAAATTTTATGGCAGGAATTTTAGAATACTCTGCAGAAATGAGTATTTTGACAAATCAATGGATAAATTCATATAAAAGATTGCTTCCTAATCTTGAGGCGCCTGTTGCAGGTAAAGACTTATCAAATAATATTTCAGACATAATACGAATCCCTAACATACTTAAGGGAGACAATAATAATGCAAGAATTGAGTTCAGATTACCTGATTCAGCCTGTAACCCATACTTAACTTTTTCAGCTATACTTCACGCTGGTTTAGAAGGAATAAAAAATGACATCAAAATAGAAAAAAAATGGAAATCGAATATTCCTTCTAGTCTATATGAGGCAATTAAAGTTTCTGAAAATAGCAATTTTTTAAAGGACGCAATAGGTAATGAAGCCTATAATAGTATCTTAGAGAATAAAGAAAAAGAGTGGATTGAACATCATTCAGTAGTCACAGACTATGAAAGAAAATACTATATGAAATTTCTGTAGTAATTAAAATTTGTGATTACTAAAATTTAGTAAAACTTAACATCTTTGTAACGGATTTGAGATAATCTTTTTACACAATTTTTTTTTAATATGAGCCAAAAAATAAAAAAATTAGAAAACCTAAATAAACTTAAACAAGAAGGTTTATGTACTTATCATATGGATAAGGACGCTTGCGGAGTAGGGGTTGTTGCAAATATAAAAGGCAAAAAATCTAATACTATCGTTCAAAACGCACTAGAAGTTTTGGTAAATTTAGAACATAGAGGAGCTTGTGGATGTGATCCGGAAACAGGAGATGGAGCGGGCATAACCATCCAAATTCCAGATAAATTTATAAGGAAAGAGTTTGAAAATTTAAGTATAGATCTTCCAAAACAAGGTTCTTACGCAACAGGAATAATTTTTTTACCTTCTGAGAATTCTTTGAGGGAGAAAATACTTGATATTATCAATTCAGTTATTAAGTCTTCTGATACCGGTTTAATAAGACTAAAAGACGTTCCAACTAATCCTGATGCTATAGGCGAATGGTCCAGAGATGCTATGCCTTCAATAAAGCAAATTTTTATAGAAAATATAAAAAATATGCACGACAAAGATTTTTCTAAAGAATTATATATTTTGAGAAAAAGAATAGAAAAAAAAGTTGAAGAATTAAAGGATAATAAAAATAAATTAATTATAGAAAATGAATTTTATTTTTGCTCCTTATCAAACAAAATTATTATATACAAAGGTCTACTTAAGACTGAACAAGTATCAAATTTTTATTTAGATCTAAAATCTAGTGATATTGAAAGCTGTTTTGGCTTAGTCCATTCAAGATTCTCAACTAATACTTTAGGTTCATGGAAATTAGCACATCCCTACAGAATGTTGGCTCATAATGGAGAAATTAATACTGTCAGAGGCAATAGAAACTGGATAAAAGCTAAAGAACAAAATTTAGTAAGTGAAAAATTCCCCAATAATAAAGATATTCTTCCTATATGTGAAGAAGACGCCTCCGATACTGCTTCATTAGATAATGTTTTTGAGCTTCTATTTCATGGTGGAAGAAGTATCGAACATGTTGCATCAATGATGATTCCTGCGGCTTGGGATCATAATAATCATATGGATCAAAAAACAAAAGATTTCTATCAATATCACTCAGGCCTCATGGAAGCATGGGATGGACCTGCAATGGTAGCTTTTACGGATGGGAATAAACTAGGAGCATGCTTAGACAGAAATGGGTTTAGACCTTTTAGATATACAGTAACAAATGATGACATTCTAGTTATGTCTTCTGAAACAGGAGTTCTTGAGATAGACTCAAAAAAAATAAAACTTAAGTCTAGAATGACACCAGGAAAAGGATTTTTAGTAGATTTTGAGGAAGGTAGAATTATTGACTCTGAAGAAATAATGAATCGGCTAGTAAATCAAAAACCTTACTCTGAATGGATCAATAAAAATTCTATAAATTTAGATGATATTGAAAATATTGAAAATAATGAAAAATTATTTAATTATGAAGGAGTAGAGCTTCTTGAGCAACAAATGGCCTATGGTTATTCTAATGAAGATGTAGAGATATTGATAAGCCCTATGAGTTCAACTGGAAGTCAGCCAAATGGCTCAATGGGAAACGATGCACCTTTAGCCGTTTTGTCTGATAAGCCTCAAAATTTATTTTCATATTTCAAGCAATTATTTGCTCAAGTCTCCAATCCCCCATTAGATCCAATTAGAGAAAAAATGGTAACTCAAGTAAGCATACTAGCTGGTAAAAGAGAAAATTTACTCTCTGAAACAGCTTCACATGCAGAGTTAATAAAAATAGAGAGACCAATTTTACTTAATGAAGAACTAAGCAAAATTCTAAGAATAAAGAAAAATGGAATAAAAGCTAAAAAAATATCTACGCTTTTTAAGGTAAACGAAGGCAAAAAAGGATTTAATGATTCTCTAGAAAAAATCAATAAGAATGCAGAAAAATTAATTGAACAAAACGTATCAATAATAGTTCTATCTGACAGAGGAGTAGATGAAAAAAATGGTGCTTTGCCCTCTCTACTTGTAGCAGGATCATTACATCACCATTTAATTAGAAAAAATTTAAGAGATAAAGTAGACTTGATATTTGAAACAGGAGAAGCAAGAGAAGTACATCATTTTGCTCTATTATTTGGGTATGGTATTTCAGCAGTCAATCCTTTTATTGCTTTAGATACAGTTAGAAATTTATCTAATAAATCTGATTCAATAAAGAATCAAGAAAATTATTGTAAAGCCGCTATGTTGGGAGTTTTGAAAACTATGTCCAAAATGGGGATCTCAACAATGCAAAGTTACATGGGAGCCCAGCAATTTGAAGCTATAGGTATAGGAGAAGATTTAATCAACAAGTCATTTACATGGACTCCTTCTAGAATCGGAGGGATTGGATTAGATGAAATAAGTGATGATTATTTACTTTTTCATAATAACGCTTTTTCAAACTCAGAAATTCCTTCAAACCTAAAGTTGGATTTAGGAGGATTATATTTATGGAGAGGCACAGGAGAAAGACATATGTGGTCTCCTGAAACTATATCATTACTTCAAAAAGCTTCTACTCAAAATGACTCAATTACGTATGAGGAGTTTGAAGAAGCGGCTAATAAAGATTATTATGGCGATATTACAATAAGAAATTTACTAGAAATAGATTATAAAAATTCAAACTCAATAGATATCAATGAAGTAGAGTCAGAATTAGATATACTAAAGAGATTTGCTACAGGAGCAATTTCTTTAGGTTCTATTTCTCGAGAAGCTCATGAAACATTAGCTATAGCCATGAACAGAATAGGTGCAAGGTCAAACACCGGAGAAGGTGGAGAAGATCAATCAAGATTCATCCCCGATCCTAACGGAGATTCTAGAAACTCTGCAGTTAAACAAGTGGCATCAGGAAGATTTGGAGTAACAACAAATTATTTAGTGAATTCAAAAGATATTCAGATAAAAATGGCTCAAGGAGCAAAACCAGGAGAAGGTGGAGAAATACCTGGTCATAAAATTTCTGAATATATTGCATCAATAAGAAAAACTACACCCGGAGTTGAACTGATATCCCCTCCACCACATCATGATATTTATTCAATTGAAGATATGGCTCAACTAATACATGATTTAAAAAATGTAAATGAGGATGCCCGTATTCATGTTAAGCTAGTCTCAGAAGTAGGAGTTGGAATTATCGCAGCAGGCGTTTCTAAAGGGAAAGCTGATGTAGTTCTTATTTCAGGCTTCTCAGGGGGAACAGGTGCATCTCCTTTATCCTCTATTAGGCATGCAGGATTACCTTGGGAGTTAGGAGTTGCAGAAACTCAACAAGTCTTAGTTGAACAAGGTCTAAGAGATAGAATTATTGTTCAAACTGATGGTCAACTAAAAACAGGAAAAGATGTTGCAATAGCTGCTATGCTTGGGGCTGAAGAATGGGGAGTTGCAACAGCATCACTCATTACAATGGGATGCATAATGTTAAGAAAGTGTCACTTAAATACTTGTTCAGTTGGAGTTGCTACTCAAGACCCAGAATTAAGAAAACTATTCAAGGGAACTCCTGAAGCTGTGGTTAATTATTTTAGATTTATTGCTAAAAGCTTGAGAAAAGAAATGGCAAAATTAGGATTTAAGACTGTAAATGAAATGGTAGGAAGAGTCGATAAACTTGTTCAAAGAAAAGATATAGATCACTGGAAAGCAAAAAAAATAGATTTATCTAGAATTCTCTATAAACCTAATGGAATTGAAGGCCAAAAATCATTTTGTAATACTTCTCAAGATCATCAATTAGACATAGCTCTAGATAAAGAAATTATTAGAAATATCAATCTAGAAAATCTTCAAAAAACCAAACAAGAATTAAATTATAAAATCAAAAATATAAATAGGACCGTAGGTGCTATAATCTCTGGTAAATTAACTAAAATGTTTGGTGAAAAGGGAATCCCTTCAGACAACTTAAAAATAAATTTTGATGGATCAGCAGGACAAAGCTTTGGAGCATTTCTTTCTAAAGGTATTTTCTTCAACTTAATTGGAGATGCAAATGATTATTTCGCTAAAGGTCTATCTGGAGGGAAAATAGCAGTTAGCCCAGATAGAATAAATCCTGATTTTATAGCTGAAGAAAATATAATTATTGGAAATGTTGCCCTGTATGGTGCAACTGGTGGTGAGGTTTACATAAATGGTAAGGCTGGAGAAAGATTCTGTGTAAGAAACTCAGCTGCAGAAGCTGTTGTAGAAGGTATAGGAAATCATGGATGTGAATATATGACTGGTGGAAATGTTGTAGTTTTAGGAGAAGTTGGAAGTAATTTTGGTGCAGGAATGAGTGGAGGAATTGCCTATATTTATGACTCAAAATCAACTTTTGAAAAAAACTTTAATTCTGAACTATCAGATATTGAAAAAGTTTTAGTAAAATCAAAAGATGAAGAAAAACTATTACTTCTTCTTAGAAATCATATTAAATATACTAATTCTGAACAAGCAAATAGAATATTAAGTAACTGGAAGGACGAAATAGGTAAATTTAAGAAAGTCATTCCAAGAGACTACGCAAAAATTTTAGACCAAAAAGAAGCGAAAAGAAAAGAAAAAATAAATGGGTAAATCCTCAGGATTTAAAGAAGTAAATAGGAACACAGAAAAACGTCTTGCTGTAAGTAAACGTGTAAAAAACTGGAAAGAAATATATATTCCATGGTCAAAAAAGGAGGCCTCTGTTCAAGCCTCTAGATGTATGGATTGTGGGGTCCCTTTTTGTAATAATGGATGTCCATTAGGGAACTTAATTCCAGAATGGAACGATCTTGTTTACAAGCAAGATTGGGAAACTGCATACCAAAGACTTTCTGCAACCAATAATTTTCCCGAATTTACAGGTAGAATTTGCCCTGCTCCATGTGAAGCTTCTTGCACATTATCAATAAATAATGATCCAGTCAGTATAGAAATGATCGAAAAAAATATAATCGAAAAAGCCTTCGAATCTGGATTTGTAAAACCAGAACCTCCTACATTTAGAACTGGTAAAAAAATAGCTGTAATTGGTTCTGGACCTGCAGGTTTAGCAGCTTCCCAGCAACTTAATAGAGCTGGGCATAAAGTTACTGTTTTTGAAAGAAGTGATGAACCTGGAGGCTTATTGCGATATGGTATCCCAGAATTCAAATTAGAAAAAAATATAGTTCACAGAAGAATTGATTTGATGAAAGAAGAAGGAATAGAATTTATTTGTTCAACAAATGTTGGAATAGACATAACAGCTGAAGAATTACAAACAAACTTTGATGCTATTTGTCTTGCTGGAGGGTCTACGGTTCCAAGAGATCTTCCCATTGATGGAAGAGCTTTAGATGGGGTTCATTTTGCAATGGAATTCCTTTCTCAGCCTAATTGGGTGGGAGAATCTGAAAAAGTTCCGATTTCTGCAAAAAACAAAAATGTAGTAATAATTGGTGGTGGAGATACAGGAGCTGATTGTTTAGGAACTTCAATAAGACAGGGTGCTAAAAAAATTACACAAATTGAAATTTTACCAGAACCTCCTGAATCAAGAAAAAAAAATAACCCTTGGCCAGAATGGCCAATGATATTAAGAACATCATCTGCACATGAAGAAGGTGGAGAGAGAGACTATAACGTCTTAACTAAAAACTTCTCTGGAAATGGCAAAGTAGAAAAACTGATTTGTGAAAAAGTTGAGTGGGTTGATAATGATGAAACAGGAAGGCCAGATCTTAAGCCAATAGAAAATAGTATATTCAAGATTGAAGCGGATCTAGTATTACTAGCTATGGGATTTGTTCATCCTTTACAAGAGGGATTATTGAATGACTTAACTGTTGAGTTTGATGAAAGAGGAAATGTTAAGACGGACAAAAATCTAATGACTAATATAGAAGGTGTTTTTTCCTGTGGTGATATGGAAAGAGGTCAATCTCTAGTAGTGCATGCTATAGCAAGTGGAAGAAGTTGTGCAAAAAAAATAGATCTATTCCTCGAAGGAAAATCTAGTTTGCCCGATGTAAGAGGATATTTTAGAAATTTTAAATAAAAATTGGAATCATAGATGTCTGATATAAAGATATCAATTAATCAAATAAATACTAAAGTTGGCTCATTACATTCCAATACTACAAAGATTGTTCAAAAAATCATTGAAGCATCTAATAAAAATTGCGATATAGTTTGCTTCCCTGAACTTTCAATTACAGGGTATCCTCCTGAAGATTTAGTTCTTAGTGATACATTTATAAATAATAATATTCATGCATTAAATCAAATAATTGATCATACAAATAATATCACTGCTATTGTTGGATTTATAGATAAAAAAAATGATGAAATTTATAACTCTGCTGCTGTAATATCAGACAGAAAATTAATAGCTGTTTATAGAAAAAATAAGCTTCCGAATTATGGGGTTTTTGACGAAAAGAGATATTTTTCATCAGGCAATCAAATAATTACTCTTAATAATAAAAATATAAAAATAGGAATAAGTATTTGTGAAGATATTTGGGAAGATTTCGAAGTATGCAAGTTACAATCAGATTTAGGATGTAACTTATTAATAAATATCAATGGATCTCCTTTTGATAAAAATAAAAAACTTTTAAGAGAAAAATTATTATCAAATGTGTCTAAAGAATGTAATGCTCATTTAGTTTATGTAAATGCAATTGGTGGACAAGATGAGTTAGTTTTTGATGGAAGTTCAATGGTCTATGATTTCAAGGGTGAAAAAATAATGAGTATGCCAAGCTTCAAGGAGAAAAGCGATGAAATTCAGTTATGTTTAGAAAATAAAAAAACTATGTCATCGATAAATGAATATGATAAAAAATTTGAATTTATTGAAAAAGATATATCAATAAATAACCATAAAAAAATAGTCCAAAGAAAAAAAATAGTAAATTCTTCAACAAATGAAGATATATTAAATGCTTTAATTTTGGGAACAAAAGATTATGCTGAAAAAAATAATTTTGATAAATGCCTTGTAAGCTTATCTGGAGGTATAGATTCAGCTTTAGTTACAGTAATTGCTTGTGAAGCGATGGGTAGTGAAAATGTAAAAGCGGTAACATTGCCCTCAAAATATTCTTCTTCTCATTCTATTTCTGATTCAGAAGAATTATGTGAGAATCTAGGCCTTGATCTAGAAATAATACCTATTATGGAATCACATAAATCAATGTTAAATTCTCTAGAAAATTTATTTATTGGAACAAAAGAAAATAATGCAGAGGAAAATTTACAAGCTAGAATCAGAGGTAACTTTATTATGGCTATATCAAATAAATTTTCTTGGCTTGTATTATCTACGGGTAACAAATCTGAAATAGCTACAGGGTATGCAACTTTATATGGTGATATGGCAGGAGGCTTTTCTGTACTAAAAGACGTTCCGAAAACAATGGTCTACGATTTATCAAATTTTATAAATACAAAAAAAGAAATAATCCCAAAAAATATCATAAAGAAACCACCTTCAGCAGAATTAAAGCCTGATCAGTATGATCAAGATACTTTACCTGATTACAATACCCTAGATATGATAATTGAACTTTATGTAGAAAAGAAAGAAAGTTTTAAAAAAATTATTAGTAACAAAGAAATAAGAAAGAACATTTCTGAAGAAAAAATATTAGAAATATTAAAAATGATTGATAGAAATGAATATAAAAGGAGACAATCTCCACCTGGAATTAAGATCACTTCTCTTGCTTTTGGCAGAGATCGAAGATACCCTTTAGCATCAGACCATAAGTATACATATACCGACTATTAATCTTCATAAAAAATTCATATATCTAAACTATAATAGTTTTATGAGTATAAAAAAAACCATAGTTTTTACATTTTTTTCTTTAATATTTTTAATAGGATGCGACAACCAAAACTGGGAAGAACCCCAAGCAATCAAAGAATATAGTCCTGTAGAAATTTCTGAGATTTTTGAATCTCACTATAAAGAAATTTTTTCCGAAGTAGTTGAATCAATAGTACAAATAAACCTATATAACCAAGATTCCAAAGGTATTCCTACAAATAAATCTGGAGCTGGAGCTGGTTTTTTTTGGGATAATAATGGAAATATTCTTACAAATTATCATGTAATCCAGCCAGCAATATCCTCAAAAAATATTTCTATACTAATTAGAACTTATACAAATGATGAATATTTAGCTGAAATAATGGGATATGATTCATACTCAGACTTAGCAATTATAAAAATAAACAAACAAAACACAGTTCCTCTAGATCTTTACGATTCAGATATAATTTCTCCCGGAGAAATAACACTTGCAATTGGTAGTCCTTTCGATCAAGAATTTACATTAACTACAGGTATTGTAAGTGCTATCGGAAGAACATTAGATTCAAGTTTTACTCCATATAAAATTCCTAGTGTAATTCAAACTGACGCTGCAATAAATCCAGGAAATTCTGGAGGACCATTACTTAACTCGAAGGGCAAAGTTGTGGGGATTAATACTCAAATTAAAAGTAATTCTAGGCAAAATTCTGGAGTCGGTTTTGCTGTCCCTATAAATTTAGCAAAACAAGTAGTGCCAAGTATTATAAATGGTAAAAGTCACCTCTATTCTTATCTTGGAATAAATGCATTAAATTTAGATTATGGCTCTAGAATAAGAGCAAACGTAGAAGACAATTTCAAAGGAGTGCTTATATTAGATGTACTGAATGAAGGACCTGCACATCTAGCTGGTATAAAAGGAGATTCATCAATGCAACCTGATTTGAATTATGATGGAGATATAATCACCAAAATAGACACTTATAAAATTGATACATTTGAAGACTTAATGTCTTATTTAGCACTTAACACTGAGGCTGGGGATATAGTAAAAATAGAAGTAGTAAGAGATTATAACTATCTAAATATAGACGTTATGTTACAGGCAAGGCCAGATTAAAAATTAGAAGACAGAAGGCTTGAATAATTTAGAACATTTGTGCTATATTCATTATATACTAACATCTAGGAGACATTAAAGTGGCTAACAAAAAAACAGTAAAATCTGAAAATAAGACTATAGAACTGACTATTGAGCAAATTGAAAAAAGCTTTGGTAAGGGTGCCGTCATGAGAATGAATGAATCTGGCGATAACCTGGCAAAGATTCAGTCAATATCTACAGGTTCAATGGGACTCGATATTGCTCTTGGCATAGGAGGCGTTCCCAGAGGGCGTATAGTTGAAATATTTGGTGCAGAAAGTGCTGGTAAGAGTACACTGGCATTATCTTGCCTCGCAGAAGCTCAAAAAAATGGAGGTCAAGCTGCATATATAGATGTTGAACATGCCATGGACCCAAGTTATGCCCAAAAAATAGGGGTAAATAATAAAGAGCTTTTAATTTCTCAACCCAACTCCGCTGAAGAAGCTTTAGAAATAACAGATCATTTAGTTGCCTCAGGGGCACTTGATATTATAGTAATTGACTCAGTAGCAGCACTTGTACCTAGAGCTGAATTAGAGGGAGAAATGGGCGACTACCATATCGGTGCCCAAGCAAGACTAATGTCCCAAGCATTAAGAAAATTAACAGCTACAGTTCACAAAACAAATACAACTTGCATATTTATAAATCAATTAAGAGAAAAAGTAGGTGTAATTTTTGGATCACCAGAAGTAACTCCAGGTGGAAGAGCTCTAAAATTCTATAGTTCTGTAAGGATAGACCTAAGAAGATCAGAATCAATAAAAATAGGCGAAGAATTAATTGGAAATAAAGTAAGAGTTAGAGTCGTAAAAAATAAAGTAGCTCCTCCTTTTAAAAAAGCTGAAATAGAGATACTTTACAATGAAGGTATTTCAAAAGAATCTGAAATTTTAGATCTAGGTGTTATAAAAAATATTATAGAAAAAAGTGGATCATTTTACTCATTTGAAGGTGAAAGACTTGGGCAAGGAAGGGAATCTGTAAGAAAATTTCTAAAGAATAATCCTGATATTTCAAAAAAAATAGAAGACCTAATTCTTAATCCCGTAATAGAAAATGAAGAAACTGAAGATTCTATATAAATAAAAAATTTCGAATAATATTTCTTGATATATGAATTTAATTGTAAAATCATATTGTGGAAGTTTTAATTACAATAATAGTTTTGGCTCTTATGGGAAGCGCATTTATTAGCGCTTCTGAGGCTTCAATCATAGCTGTTAATAGAGTTCGAATAAAAAATCTATCAGATCAAGGTAATAAAAAAGCTGCTGCCGTACAAAAAACTCTTGAAGAAAATGAAAAGTTTTTTGGAACACTATTGTTGTTTGGAAATTTATTAAATGTACTTATTGCCACCTTAGTTGGAACATTAATTATTAATTTATTTGGTGAAGGTGGATTTACTTCTGTAATAATAGCGACTGCTATTTCAACAATAATTGTTGTAACATTTGGAGAATTGACTCCTAAGTCTATCTCAACCAGAATTGCTGATAAATGGTCTCTTCTAGTTATTAACATAATAAGAACATTAATGCTTATTTCAGGTCCTGCAGTGTGGACATTCACTTTAGTCCCTAAAATAATAACTAAAACTTTTCTTAAGTCTACTATTGAGGAAAATCCAGTGGTAACTACTGGCGAATTAAGAACTCTAATAGATTTAGGAGAGGAAGAAGGAACTGTAGAGAGTGCTCAGGGTGAGATGCTAGAAAACGTATTTAGATTTGGAGAAATTCAAGTCAAAGATATCATGACACCAAGACCAGAAATAATATGGATTGATAAAAATATTTCTATCAACTCCTTTTTACGAATTTATAAAAAAACACCACATACAAGATTCCCTGTATGTGATGGATCTCTAGATGAAGTAATGGGAATCATCAGTGTAAAAGAAGTAATGTTATATTTAGCGAACGATGGATCAGATACAAATAAAAGTATCAGCAGCCTAATTAAAGAAAGTTTGTTTTCTCCAGAAATGAAACTATTAGATGAATTATTAGAAGAATTTCAAAATACTGGAAATAAAATCACACTAGTAATTGATGAATATGGAGAAATTTCAGGAATTTTGACTTTATCTAAATGTTTAGAAAAAATTGTAGGGGAAAGTTTAGAAGAAGGGGAACACAATATAAATAAAATATCAAAAACATCTAATGATCTATATATAGTAGATGCAAGTATTTCTATAAATGAAATAAATGATGAGATGAATTTAGACATTCCAGAGGGAAGATATGAAACTCTTGCTGGATTTATAATTGACAGACTTCAGACTATTCCTGAAAAAAATACTAGAACTAATTTTAAGGGTTATAGATTCACAATTATTGAAACAGAGAAAAAAAAGATTTCAAAAATACAAATAAGAATTCCAAATATCACAACTAAAAAAAATGTTGAAAATTAATGATATTTATAAAAATCTAAGAACTAATATCCCCAAAAATATTTTAAGTGGTAATTCAAAAATAATTGTCGGATTCTCTGGGGGACCTGATTCAAGATTGCTAATTGATTTTCTATGTAGATCAATACAGAACCCAGAAAAAAATATAATTGCAACACATGTAAATTATAAATTAAGAGAAAAAGATTCACAAAAAGATGAAGATTTAGTTACAGATATTTGCAAAAAAGAAAATATTAAATTAGAAAAATTTATTCATCCATTAAAAAATGAAACTAAAGGAATACAAGAAAAAGCACGTATAATAAGGCTTAATATTTTTAATGAATTATCAATTAAATATAAAACAAATAAAATTTTTTTAGGGCATAACTATAATGATCATATAGAAACAATTTTCTTGAATATTATTAGGGGTACAGGCTTAAAAGGATTAGAGGGGATAAAAAGTAATAAGAAAATAAATTTTGAGAATAATTTATTACTAATATATAGACCTTTGATAAATTTAAAAAAACAATTTATTACAGAAACATGCATTAGAGAAAAACTTGAATTTAGAATAGATTTGTCAAATAAAAAAAATAATTATTCAAGAAACAAACTAAGAAATGAAATAATTCCTCAAATAGAAAAAATAAATCCTAAGTTTTTAGATTCTTTAAATTCCCTTTCTAAAATTACAAAAAAAAGAAATAATAAAAAAAAAGTTAGATTCGGAAAATATAAAGGCTTAGAAATAAAGGAAGTAATAAAAATCCTTTTCAGTGAGTATAAATATTTTAAACCTGATACTTTTCTTGGCAGGAATCATTATGAAATGTTAGAGAATATTCTTCTAGAAGAAACCTTTTCAGAAAACTTACCAGGAAAGATCAGAATATATCGAAAAAATGATGAATTATTTTTTCAAGACTTATCTATAAAAAAAAATATAAAACAAATAAATAAGAAGATTTTAATTCCAGGAAAAACTATTTTGAGAGAAGATTGTCAAATAATCACTCGTCTAATAAATAAACCAAAAAATATAAAACAAATAAATAAAAAATCAATCTATATTAATAGAAAATATTATGATGAAAATTTATTTATCAGAATAAGAAATAATGGAGATAGAATAAATTCTATTAGAAATATTTATACAAGAGTTAAGAAAGTATTATCTAATTCAAAAAATATAAAAAATAAAAAAGATGTGCTTATTTTAGAGTCAAATAATGAAATTTTATGGATAGTAGGTATAAAACAATCTATAAGTTCTTATGCAGAAAGAAACGATGACAAAGTACTCGAAATAAAATTTTTAGAAAATCCTGTCTAGTCTTGATGAAATTTTACTACCTGGTATTCTGCCTCGCCTTGCTATAGGCTTTCCTTCAATTTCCTTTATATCAGCCCTAAAATTAATTTTGGAACCTCTTGCAATATAATTATCTATGGCAAATCCAGCAACAGCAGATTCATTATCTACAAATTTTTTAATATCATCTGGATTCATATCTCCACTTACATATATATCACATCCAGAAATTTGCTCGGCTTCTAATTTTTTGTTTATTTCGTCAACAAGATTTGGAGTAATACCGCCTCTTTCTATAGGTGTTTCAATCCTTATTCCTCTCAATGTCTCTTTCATGGCTTTTCCAACTTGAATAGCTTCTTCAGCTTCATCTTTAAATGTATCTATCAAAACAACTCTAGGAACATTTTTTTCCATATGTCTATCAAATGCTAAAGCTGCTCTGACTGTTTCTCCCATAATTAATACTAATGAATGGGGCATTGTCCCGGATGGAGTTGTTTGAGTTAATTTACCGCCAATCAAAGAACTAACAGCAGAACAACCACCCACATAAGCAGAATAGTCAACCTGCCCCGCTACTGAAGGATGAACCGATCTAGAAGCAAAGCTTACAACAGGGATCCCTGATGCGGCTACAACGCAATCATGAGCTGCAGTTGCCCAAGAGGAACAGGAAGTTAAAGTTCCAAGTAAAGATGTTTCATATAATCCAAAACTTGCAAATCTTGCTTTTATTCTGAGAACCACTTCATTATCTGAGACTTCACTACCTTCCTGCAAAGCCCACAATTCTCGATCTGCTTCTGGTAGAACATTATCTAGTAAATCTATAATTTGATTTATTCCACATATAATGCCTGAATTAGTAGATTCTATTTCGTATGTTACAAAAGGATTTAATCCTTCATTTCGAAGAATATTTAGAGTTCTATGAAGATAAATTTCTGAGGTTTCTCCAACTATGATTGATCTATCTACTTGTTGTTTTTGATTATTTGACATTTTTATTTATCTATTTTTTTTAATAATTTCAATCTTAATTTAGTTAATCCTACTATATCCTCAATAGCGGTGCTAATTATATTTACACTTGTATTTGGGTCATCTGTCCATTTTACTGGTATTTGATCAATTTTTAAATTAAATTTTCTAGCTATCAAAATTAATTCAGTATCAAAAAACCATCTATTATTTTCAACATAGTTTAAAACTTTTAGAATTTTTTTTCTAGAAAAAGCCTTAAAACCACACTGCATATCTTGTATTTTGCTTTTAGGAAAATAAATCTTAATTAATAAATTATATGCCCTTGATGTAAACTCTCTTATTTTTTTTCTTCCTATAACTTTTGATGTTTTTGATAATCTTGAACCAATAGATATATCATAACCTTTTAAATATATCGATTCTACTAAATCTTTAAAATGATCCAAATCCGTAGATAAGTCAATATCCATATATGAAACAATGTCAGCGTCAGAGTTTATTATCGATTGTTTTATTGCTCTTCCTCTACCTTTTTGAGATATTGATAAATAATTATTAATTAGTTTTTTATTTAAGAGATCGTTACATATTGTAAATGTATTGTCATTTGATCCATTATCAGCAACTGTAATATATAGATTTTTTTTGAAATCAATATCAAAAAATTCATTAAATTTTTTTATCTGATCATATATCGTTGATCCTTCATTATATACAGGAAAAATTACTTCAATTTTCATAATTTTTTAATGTGAAAAGTGTCTTTGATTAGTAAAAATCATTTTGATACTTAATTCATCTGCTTTATTTATTACTTCTTTGTCCCTTATAGATCCACCAGGTTGAATAATAGTTTTAATATTATATTTGTCTGCTAATTCTATACTGTCTGCAAAAGGGAAAAAGGCATCTGATGCCAAAATTGAATTTTCAGAAATATATTTTTCAGCTCTTTTGCCTGCCAAGTTAACACTATTTATTCTATTTGGTTGCCCCGATCCCATTCCGATTATAGATTCCCCCTCAGTTATAACAATGGCGTTTGATTTTATAAATCTTGTTGCATTCCAAGCAAATATTAAATTTTCAATCTCATCTTTTTCAGGTTTAATTTTTGTAATAAAATCCCAAGATTTAATATCTTCATTTGAATTATCTTTTTGTTGAAATAATATTCCACCGTTTATAGTCCTATATTCAGTATCTTGATGAACAAAATCTGAAGTAATAAGTCTCATGTTTTTTTTTGCAGTCAAAATTTTTAGCGACTCTTCAGAAAAGCTTGGTGCAATAATAACATCAAAGAACGTCTTAACTATTTCTTTTGCAGTTTCGGTTTCTAGCTCTGCATTAAGTCCTACAATTCCTCCAAAAGCAGAAACAGGATCTCCTCTTAGCGCTAATTTGTATGCATCAAGCTGGTTATTCTGAGACGAAAGTCCGCAAGCATTAGTATGCTTTACTATGCTGACACATTTTTTAGAAAATGAATTAGCTGCATAAAATGCTGCATCTGCATCCAAATAATTTAAATAGGACATTTCTTTCCCATGTAGTAACCTTAGGTTTGCTACCCCATTTTTTTTGTCAGAATAGACAGCTCCTTTTTGATGTGGATTTTCTCCATATCTCAGATCTTGAACCTTAGTTAGACTTAATTCAAGTTTTTCTGAAATTGATGAAGATTTATTTTCATTTTTACTCAAAAAGTTATATATTTTACTATCATAGTCAGATGTGAATTTAAAAATTTTAGTTGCAAGCTCTTTTCTAGTTTCTAAATCGACAGATTTAGCTTTTAATTTCGCTGAAATCATATGGTAATCCTTTGGATCATAAATAACTATCATTCTTTTATAATTCTTTGCAGCTGCCCTCAGCATTGAGGGGCCTCCAATATCTATATTTTCAATAATTTCACTATAAGTAGAATCTGCACTAGTTGAAACTTTTTCAAAAGGATAAAGATTATTTACAACAATATCAAACAAGTCTATATTCAGCTTCTTTATATCTGATAAATGATTCGGATTTTCAGGATCAGCAAGTATCCCTGCATGAAGATTTGGATGTAAGGTTTTTACTCTTCCATCAAGAATTTCCTCATGCCCTGTAATTTCAAAGATTGATGAAACTTTGAATCCACAATTTTCAATAAAGCTTAATGTCCCTCCAGTAGAATATATTTGACAATTAATTGATTCAAGCGTTTCACAAAGTTGCTCAAGTCCATTTTTATCATAAACACTTATTAATGCTTTCATAAAAAATCCTGATTATAGTATTTGGACATTTTCTTCATTATTTTTTTGGAGTTCAATTTCACCTAAAACCCAAGAGTCTTTACACGCATTTAAGATTTCTTGTTTATTTGAAGGATCAGCAATCAAAACAAGCCCAACTCCCATATTAAAAACATCAAACATTTCTTTTTCTGATACTTTTCCCTCAGCCATAATATACTTAAATAGAGGAGGAATATCCCATGAGTTTTTCTTTATATTTGCTACAAGGTTTGGGCTAAATACTCTTGGAAGATTCTTTCTTAATCCACCACCTGTAATATGAGATATACCCGAAACTAAATTTAAAATTGAGTCAATTGTTGAGAGATATTCTCTATGGGGCTCAGCTAAAAGCTCTCCTAAATTTTTACTTTCTCCACTGATTTTTTTTGACAGTACAGAAACATCATCATCAGAATTAAAAATTGATCTAACTAAAGAAAATCCATTTGTATGAAGACCACTAGAAGGTAACCCTATCAGAATATCTCCTTCTTTAGTATTGGTCCGCAATTTAAGATTTTCTTTATCAACACTACCAACCATAAATCCAACCACATCATAATCACCTTCATTGTATACTCCAGGTAAGGTGGCAGTTTCTCCTCCTATAACAGCACAATTTACTTTGGAACATGCTTCAGAAATTCCTTCTACTACATCTAAAACAATTTTTTCATTCAAATCCGCAAAAGCCAAATAATCTAAAAAAAATAATGGCTTAGCTCCTTGAGGAATTAGATCATTTATACAGTGGTTTACAATATCTATTCCAAGATTTTTGTGCAAACCTAACTTTGCAGAAATTTTTACCTTTGTTCCAACAGAATCAGTTGTTGACACTATAACTGAATTTTTGTCTAAACTCTGTCCAGAAAATAGACCTCCAAACCCATCTGAATTACTAATAACATGTTTATTATGGGTACTAATTATTGATTTTATTAGTTTATCTTTAATGTGGTCAGATTTGTCTAAATC
>PABO01000022.1 GCA_002699165.1 Chloroflexota bacterium
AAATTCTATCAAAGAAAAATACTATTATTTTTACATCACATAATAGCAACTCATTATCAATTTACAAAAAAACTACTAAAGAGATAATTCTATGAGAAATTTATCGCGAGTTTTTTTTGTAATAAAGTTAATTGTTTTCAAAGATTTACTTGAAGAATTGAAATCAAAAGAAATTTTTATTTCTATTATTTCTTATTCAGTACTTGTTTTAGTTGTTGTAGCAACTACATCTACTGTAAATAGTTCTGTTGATTTTTTTGCAACTATCTTTTGGATTTCCTTAAGCTTTTCTATTATATTAGGTATAAATAAATCTATGACTAAAGAATTTGAAAATAACGGAATAGAATTTTTGATAACATCTCCAATTGATAAAGAGGTTATTATAATTGCAAAATTTATTTCAAATCTATTTTTTATAACTATTTCTAGTTTCTTTATACTAATCTTCAATAATGTGATTTTAAACTATGATTTATTCGAACTATCATTCTTCTTACTGGTAATAAGTATAAATATAGGTTTCAGCATAATAGGAACAATTACTTACCTTCTTTTTTCAAAGGTTAGGGGTAAAGAAATTCTTTCTCCAATGCTTTTTATTCCTTTAGTTACTCCTCTACTAATGGGAGGGTCAGTACTGACAAATCAAATAATTGAAAACGATATAAAAAATATTAGTTGGTTTGGTTTAATAGTTGCTTATGATTTATTATTTCTTCTCATCGGATTACTGATTTCAAATATTATTTTTGAAGAATAAAATATTAAATGATGAAATTTATAATTAAATGTAGTCTCTTTTAGGATACAATTAAAATATAAGATAAATTCAAATGATTAAATTCATATTTACATTTATAACAACAGCTACATTTTTAATAACTCTATGGATGATATTTTGGTGGATGCCCATAGATATTTCTCAAGGACCTGTAGCTAAAACTGTTTTTATCCATGTACCCTTAGCATGGTGCTCTATGTTAGCAATTATTGCAGTGGCAGTATCCTCTATTATTTATTTATTGAAGAAAAATTTATTTTGGGATCATGTAGCGCATGCTACTGCCGAAATTGGGTTAATATTTGGAATAATAGCATTAGTAAGTGGAATTATCTGGGCAAAGCCTATATGGGGTGTTTGGTGGACCGGCGAAGCAAAATTGACAACAACTCTTATCTTAATATTAATTTATGTAGCCTATATTTTGTTTAGATCATTATATAAAAATAGTTTACAAATGAAAAAAATAGCAGCAATAATAGCAGTTATAGGAGCAATTGATAGTCCCATAATTTATTTTGCTGCAAATTTATGGCAAGAAGCTCATCCTGTTACAGTTATAGGACCTTTGGCTGATGAAGCATCTTCATTTGGAGCTGATTATGGTATTACCCTTTTAGTTTCAGTTATTGCATTTACTCTGTTATTTCTACTCCTTACAAACATAAGATACAAAACTATTAAATTAGAAAATAATTTAAAGGAAAAATTATCATGAAAAAGATTGCACTAATTTTATTGTTTATTTCTTCATTCATAAGTTCACAAACACTTTATGCTCAAGATACCGATCAATTAGTTAATGGGTTTATTAAAGATGTAACCTTAGAAGATATAAATATTAATTTATTCCTAGTAGATAACTTTGGAAATGATTTCATTTTGGAGATAACTCCTGAAACAGAGATAGGAATTGAAACACAATCAGGAGAGAGATGGGTTGGTAATATTTCTGAAAATCAGGATTATGTGTTTAATCTTTTAGAAGAAGCACAGCATAGCTTGGAACCAATGACCGCTAAATATTCAGGAAATAAAATAACCTCAATCGTTAGCTACGAATCCTCTAATATTAAAAATAATTTAGGCTATCTAGCTGGAAGTTTTATCTTTCTTGCAATACTATTCTTCGGATATATATTTATAATTAATAATAAGTTAAAAATATTATCTTCAAAGAAATAGCTACTAATGCAAAAAAAATCAGAAGACCGAGTTGTGGAGCTCAAAAATAAAAAAATTACTTTTTTTTCAATTATTATTATTGTAGTTGTAATGCTACTCTATTTTGGTTTTCAGGCATTTTCAGAAGCAACTTATAAATATTACTCTGTTTCAGAAATTTATAATTCGGATACAACGAATGAACTCTCTAAAATTGGATTAAAAGCTGTATTAGTACAAAATACATATGTTAGATCAGCCGATGGTTTATCAGCAAATTTTAAGGTTAGAGACAAAGATACAATTTCAGAAAATAATTTAGAAGTTGAGTATTCAGGAGAAATAGGAAGCGTTTTCTTCAATGAATATTCAGAATTGATCATGATCGGCCACTTTGATAACGAAGGAACATTTATTGCCACTAATCTGTCGGTTAGATGTCCTTCAAAATATATGACAGAAGAAGACTATACCTAAATAGAGTAACTACTCAATATATCTTCGACTTCTTTCGACTTATTCTTGATTAAATTATTTTGAAGATCAGTAATAGTTGGAGGCTCTTTTTTGTAAATTAGGCCAAGAGGAACTCCACCTTTATTAATCAATTCAACTGCTGAATTATAATCAGATGGATCGTGGTCATCTTCTACTATAAAAGCAGTACCAGGAATATTATCCTTTTTACTTCCACGAAGAATATCATAAGTATTATTATAAGTTGTACAAGGTGACTGAACATGAATTATAGATAAACCCGGATGCTTCATTCCATCTACTATAAATTCTGCTAATATCTTAGGTTTACTTGAATAATGAGATGCTATATAACTCACACCATATGATAAATAAAGCTCCAAAGGTTTCATCTGAGATTCCATTTTTCCAAAAGGAGTAGATGTTGTAATTTGACCTGTTGTTGAAGTAGGAGAACTTTGACCTTTAGTTAAGCCATAGACTCCGTTATCCATAATTATGCATGTCATATTTGGATTTCTGGAAGCAACAGATGGTATATGCTCAGCACCAATTGATAAAAAATCACCATCTCCAGCTACAACAATAGTATTTAAATCTGGCCTTGAAGTAGCTACTCCAAAGGCAATAGGAAGAGTTCTACCATGAATTCCATGAATACCAAATGGTTGTTCACCATCCAACATATGGACCATATTTCCAGAACAGCCAATTCCAGCAACTATAACATTAGAGGTTCTTGGAATTTCAAACTCTTCAGTATAAGTTCCGATAGCTTGTTCTAGCGCTCTTTTAACACCAAAGTCTCCACATCCTGGGCACCATTTAAAATCATACTCTGAATTTCTATCACTCAAAATTACACCCCTATTTCTTTTATTTTTTGTAATATTTTTTCTGAAAGGTCAGTTGGCTTAAACGGAAGGCCTGTATATTGAGTAACGGAAATTGCGTTAATTCCTTCCATTCTTAATATTGAGGACCACTGTCCCTGATAATTCAACTCAGGAACAATAACTAATTTTTTACTTTTTAATTGGTTCAAAACTTCTTCAGGAAGTGGATTTAGAGCAACGGAATAAATCCATGAAAAATTTTCTCCTTTTTCTGATAACTTATCATAAGCTTCTCTAGCAACTCCTTTACTTGAACCCCAAGGCATTATTGCAATTTCAGATTCAGGATTATCTATCTCAAAAGGCGCATCATTGAGAAGATTTAACTTAGCAAATCTTCTTTCAGTTAATCTAATATGATGTTTAGGCAAATGTGTAGTATCACCTATTTCATCATGTTCTGAACCATTAGCTACATAAGCTACTTCTCCGCCAGGAATAGGCATAGGTGAAAGTTCACCTTCCCATGATTGATATCTTTTATAACCATTTGATCCTGTATTTGAATTTCTTCTTTCATCAATAACTTTAGATAAATCAGGTTTTTTTATATTCTCAGATCTTTCTGCTACACTAAATTCTCCCATAACCATCACAGGACCTTGGTATCTTTCAGCCCAGTTGACAGATAACTCTCCAATGTAAAAACATTCTTCAACTGTTCCAGGTGCTAAAACAGGTAATCTAACATCACCATGAGCAGGAAACATACAAGCAAACAAGTCTGATTGTTCAGATTTTGTAGGTAATCCTGTAGCAGGACCTCCTCTTTGAATATCTACAACTACACAAGGTATCTCAGCCATCCAAGCCAATCCTAGACCTTCAGACATCAATGCTATTCCAGGACCTGCTGTAGCTGTCATAGCTTTTTTCCCCGAAAATCCAGCTCCTATAATATTATTTATTGCTTCAATTTCAGAAGCAACTTGGAAAACAAATTTTCCTTTATTAATTAAATTTTGCTCCATCCAAATAAGTATTGTGGTTGCAGGAGATATAGGGTAACCATAATAGCTATCTAAACCAGCTGATGCTGCACCCAAAGATAAAGCAGCATTACCTGTGATCATTATTTGTTCATATTCTGGGGGAATCGGATCATCTAATGAACCAACACTAAAACCACTTTTTTTTGAAACTTCTACACCCAATCCAATGGCGATGATATTAGAACTAATGATCTCTTGATCATTATCTCTACCTCTATTAAATCTTTCCTTAACAAAGTTTTCTATACTTTCTATTTTGAAATCAATTAGTGTAGCTACTGCACCAAGAATCACCATATTAGCAGCTCTTGTATTTCCAGATTCTTTAGCTAATTCATCTGCATTAATTCCAAAGTAGTTACCTTCACCTGAAGGTTCACAATCTTGTGCATTATATATACAAACTCCATTTTCACTTAAATCATCGATGTGAGTATCAAATGCATATTGGTTTAGCACTACTAAAACATCTACTGAATCTCCGTTAGATAATACTGGAGTAGTAGATATTCTAACTTGAGAGGATGCTGGCCCACCCATAATTTGAGATGGGAAAGTAGAAAAAGTTTGACAATAGAATCCAGCACCTGTAGCTGCCCTTGCCATAGCATCTGCTGACGTGACTAGGCCTTGCCCACCTTCACCTGCAAATCTTATTACAAAATCCTTTGATTTTACTTTTTGAGTCATATTTCAGTATTTTTTGATATTTCTCTTTATTTTTGAATAAATTATTAAAAAATCACACCAATGTTGATCTTATTTTAAAAAACTAAGAATTTCAATTATATACAAACTATATATTTCGATATTATATTTATAGATATGATATTTACTAAATATTTATGAATCAAATAGAAAAAATATGGTCAGCAGGTGGAATCCTAATAAAAAATAATGAATTATTAGTATGCCATAGAAAGAATGAAAAATTATTTTGCCTTCCAAAAGGTACGCCTGAAAAAAATGAATCAATAGAACAAACTGCAATTAGAGAAGTTCTAGAAGAAACAGGAATTATCCCCAAAATATTAACTGATTTAGGGGAAATAAACTATGAGTTTACTAAAATAACTACACAAAATAGATATAAAAAAAATATACTATATAAAAAAACTGTTTATTTTTTTTTGATGTCAGAGAATGGTGGTTCTATAGATAATCACGATAAAGAATTTGATGAAATACTCTGGATGTCATTAGAAACTGCAAAAGAAAAACTAACTTATAAAGATGAACTCACAATCGTGGAAAAAGCTTTTTATGCCAAAAATAAAAACTAAATCGGAAAAATCAATTTCTATTTTTGGATATAAAACAATCATAAGACCCAAAAGCAAGAATGATATTAAAAATGATTTTTATTGGAGAACAGACAAAGAATTATCTGAGTTAGATGCAACCCTACCAATAAATCTTTCATTTGAACAATTTGAAAGAATTTCAATAAATGATTTATCTAAAAGTTCGCAATGGTCAGAAAAATTTTCAATAGATAATTTTGATAAAAAACATATAGGTAATTGTATGTTTTATGATGTAAATCGATGGGAAAAATCCTGTGAATTTGGGATAATGATCGGTGATAAATCTTATTGGAATGGTGGATATGGAACAGATGCCTCAATAGGAATGCTCTATTATATCTTCAATGAAACAGAAATCGAAAATATATACTTGCACACATTAAAATCAAATATTCGAGCTCAAAAAGCTTTTAAAAAAGCAGGTTTCGAATCACCTAAACATATTAAAAAAGGTAGATACGATTTTATTAAAATGACAACTGAAAAAAATCTTTGGTTAGAAAAATTTAAGGACATAAAAATAAAAATTATTCCTGAGGAGGAGCAGGATTAATTAAATCCCTGCCAAGTGTTTCAGGGATAGCATTAGCTAACTCTTCAACTGTCCATCTTCCAGATTTTCTCACTGATCTAAGTACTTCATATTTATTAAACAAACTAACTCTATTTCCAACTGCATGAATAACTTCACCATTTACATGTGAAGCCGAGTCTGTGCAAAGCCAGCCAACAATAGGTGCTACATCATCTGGATCATATAAAAAATGGTCTTCTTCAGCAGGCTTAAAAACACCTGCTCTCAGTGCTCTTGTAGAATCAGGAACTGATTGAGTCATTCTCGTATTTGCACCTGGAGAAATTGCATTGGCTGTTACTCCATATTTACCTAATTCTTTAGCAACAACTCTAGTAAAACCAGCTATTCCATCTTTTGCAGCTCCATAATTTGATTGCCCGCTATATCCTATGAGCCCTGAAACACTTGAAAAAGTCACTATTCTTCCAGATTTCTGTTCTCTAAATATTTTTGAAGCGGGAGCTACTACTGAAAAAGTTCCAGTTAAATGAACATCAATAACATCTTGCCATTCTTCTTTTGACATATTGAAAATCATTCTATCTCTTAATATCCCAGCAGGAGTTACAACAATATCTAATCTACCAAATTCTTCCATAGCTTTATTAATTATTTCTTTTCCACCGGCAACTGAAGCAACTGATGCTGTTGAAGCAACTGCCCTTCCTCCAAGTTCTGATATTTCTTCCACTACGCTTTGAGCAGGACCTACATCATTTCCGCTTCCATCTAATTTTGCACCAACATCGTTTACTACAATATTTGCACCTAATTTAGAAAGTTCTAGAGCAATTCCTCTTCCTATACCTCTACCTGAACCTGTTATAACAGCAACTTGTCCATCAAGAGGTTTTTCAGAATTATTATTCTTTTCTCCAAATCCAAAAAGCATACCTCTTCCCTCAACATCAAAATCTTCAGTTTGAAAACGTCCTTTATTTATTGGATTAAATAAAGTAACTGTAGGTCTAGGTAAAGTAAGTTGATTTATTGTTCCTCCCCAAACTTCAAAAACTTGAGAATTAATTGGAGATGAGTAATCACTTGCTAGATATGTTACAAAAGGAGCTATATCTCTAGGGTCTCTAGAATCCTTAAACGGTGTAGAAGCTTTCTTTTTATACTCTTCAGGAACAGACGCTGTCATTCTAGTATCTGCTCTTGGGGCTATAGTATTTGCAGTAACTCCATATTTACCAAGATCTTTCCCTACAACTTTAGTAAATCCAGCAATTCCAGCTTTTGCTGCTGCGTAGTTAGACTGCCCAGGGTTCCCGAATAAACCTGATCCTGAAGAAAAAGTTATAATTCGACCTGATTTTTGAGATCTAAAAATTGGTGCTGCATGTCTAATAATTGAAAATGTACCAGTCAAATGTACATCAATAACATCATGCCATTCATCTTCTGTCATGTTAAATATCATTCGATCACGTAATATTCCTGCTACAGTTACAACAATATCTAACCCTCCAAAAGAATCTAAGGCATCCTGAACAATTTCTTGGCCAGATTCAAATGAGGCAACAGAGTTAGTATTAGCTTTAGCCTCTCCTCCGGCTTTTCTGATTCCAGCAACTACTTCGTCTGCTAAAGAAGTATTTTCTACATTTCCATCAAGAGATAAGCCTGGATCTACTACTAGAATTTTAGCTCCATGAGCAGCTAAATCTTCAGCCACCGCTCTTCCAATTCCTTGACCTGAACCGGTAACAATTGCTACTTTTCCTTTTAATATTTCAGACATTTATAACCTCATATTTTATTTATTTTTAATTGGCAACTCTACTAAAGCCGAACAAGGAGTTGTAATTTTCCCATCAGCATTTTCTAAGCTTAATTCAATTTCAACAAAACCTACAGAATTGTCAATAAATTTATTCGTGATTTTTCCATAATATTTTAAATCTTCATATGGAAAATCAACTCCTCTATAAGACACATTAAACTTTTTTAATGTTCCTTCAATACCTGCAAAATCAACCATAAGTTGAGCAAGCCAAGCACTTTTTAATGCTCCATGAATTATTATTCCTTTATGCCCTGCTTTTTTTGCAACCTCATCATCATAATGAAATTCATTAAAATCCTGCGACGCACCAGCATACATGACTAACTGCTTTCTATCAATATTGATAATTTTGGGGCCTATTATTTCTCCAATTTTTATCTCTTCAAAATATTTTTGATTTAAGGGTTTCATAAAAACATTAACTTAAAAAAGTTTTCTCTCCTTTACCGTAATAAATGGTTGTTATTTCTTGTTCAGCTACTAATATTTTTTTTTGATTTGTATAAGTTGTAAGGAAAATTTTAAACATCATATCTCCCATACTGCCTTCTTTTATAAATAAATTTTTCAACTGCGATACGACACTTATCTCATCACCAACAAAAATTTTTTCATGAAAAGTATATGATGATCCTCCATCAACTAAATTAGAGAAAGAATCTGGAAACTTTTTTTTGAGCTTATTTGGCTTAAACAATCTAATAAAAGTTGGAGGAGCCAATATACCTCCCACTTTTTCAGTTGCATATTTTTCGTCAAAATATAACTTATTTGATTCACCTATTGCAGATGCAAAATGTTGAATAGAATGTTTTTCTACAATATAAGATTTTGGTTCAGTCTTAATACCTATGAAAGATCTCATTTCATCTGTTATTTTTTCTTTAGGAGACATTAATTTTGGTTTTTATTTTTGAATTCAAATATAAAAGATGTAACTGAAGAAGACAATAGAAAAGTTGCACTTATGAGATAAAAAAAAGCATAATTTCCTACCAGATTAAACATCCCAATTTCAAAATAGAAAAGTAAAACAGATCCAATAGTTAAGGTTACTGGAATATAATACTTCGAAACATTTTTTCTTCGACTTGAATATAAGCACACAAGACCAATTAAGAAAGGTACAAAAAGAGGGAAAATAACTTTTGATGAATGAATCTCTACGAGGGTTTTTTGATCTTCAAACTTCAAAAAAAGTAACAGAATTCCAGAAAAAAAACTTGTAAATAGAGATAGATAAATAAAAGTCTTAATTATTTGTTTGAATCTATATTCCATAATAATCTTCTAAATCTTTTGAATCTTCCGGAGATGATATGCTAATAGGAGCTTTTTCTTTGAGTATTTTTTTCATCCCAAATGGTGAGTTAAATCTTATTGCTAATTCTATATCATTCGCAAGTATTCTATAAGAAATCAATTTACCTACACCAAAATGAGTATGAGTAACTTTATCTCCTAAAGAAAAATCAACTTTAATCTTCTCATCATCATTAAGTTGAGTTTTATTTTCCTTTTTTTCAAAAGAATTTTTCCAAGATTCATCATATTTTTTATATTTAGATTTCTTTATTAGAATTTTACTTGGAATTTCATCTAAAAATCTAGATTGGATTGCATTATCGTATATCCCTTGAAACCTTCTTCTATTAGAGGAAGATAAAAACAAATTTTCCTTTGCTCTAGTTATCCCAACGTAGCAGAGTCTTCTTTCTTCCTCAAGTTCATCTTCTGATTCCATTGATCTTGCATGAGGTAATAAACCCTCTTCCATTCCTACAATAAAAACATTTTTATATTCTAATCCCTTAGCCTGATGAAGAGTTATGAGGGTTATGGCATCATCATTTTCATTTATTGAATCAACATTTGAATTAAGTGAAGAGTTCTCTATGAATTCAATTATAGATTCAATATTTTCTACATCTGAATTGGCAGAAAATTCTTCAGCAGAATATTTCAATTCATTAATATTTTCTAATCTTTCTGCTCCATCTTCATCATTTTTTAAATAATCATCATAGTTTGTTATAGAAATAATTGTATTTATTAATTCATGAGGTTCTTGTATTGCTATTTGGTTATTCAATTTTTCATAAATATTCATAAATTCCTTAATAGATTCACGTGATCTTTTGGGTAAAAAGTCACTATTATTAAGATTATCTTTGAGAAAAGAAACATAACTTTGATTCAAATTATTCTTTTCAATTAAGATTTTATTTATAGTTCTTAGTCCAATTCCTCTTGGAGGACAGTTAATAATTCGTTCAAATGCAGCATCATCATTTGGATTAATTAATATTTTGCAATAAGCCAAAATATCCTTTATTTCTTTTCGGTCATAGAATCTAACTCCACCTATTAATCTGTACTTAAGTCCTAAAGAATTCAATGCAACTTCAAACACTCTACTTTGAGCATTGACTCTATACATAATTGCACAGTCATTAGAATAATTTTTTTCCTGTATTAATTTTGATATTTGAGATGCTACAGCTAAAGCTTCTTCTTCTTCGTCAGAATAAGAATTAAATTTAATTAAATTTCCTTCTTTATTTTTAGTCCATAATTTCCTCTTAAATCTATTTGAATTATTTGCAATTATGGAATCTGCTGCTTCCAAAATAGGCTGAGTAGATCTATAACTTTCATCTAAATTTACCACTAAACAATCTTTATAGTTTTTCTTAAATTCAAGAATGTTTGTTGGGACAGCATGCCTCCAAGAATAAATAGATTGATCCGGATCACCCACAACTGAGATTGATTTTTCATCATTAGTAAGTAAATTTGAAATTTGAAACTGTAAAGGATTAGTGTCTTGAAATTCATCTATAATAACTTGTTTATATTTGTTAGACCATTTATTTCTAATATCAATATTTTCTTGCAGAATATTTTTTGTTTTTAGTAGCAAATCATCAAAATCACAAGCATTTGAATTGCTTAGAATTTCGTCATATCTAGTGTAGACTCTTGATACTATTTCCTCAAAATAACTATTTGCCTTTTTACTATAAATTAAAGGTGAAATATCTAAATTTTTAGATTTTGAAATCTCTGAAATTATTATCCTAGGGTTATTCTTCTTAATATTTAGATCTAGTTCTTCAAAAATATTTTTGATAACCCTTAATTGATCTGAGTCATCATATATAGAAAAAGCTCTATCTAAACCATCAAAATCACCCTCAATTCTCAAGAAATATGAAGCAAAACCATGAAAAGTTTTGACAATAGCATTTGAAGTATTTTGTAAAAAAAAGCTTGTCCTATCCATTAATTCTTTTGCAGCTTTATTGGTAAAAGTAACCGCTAATATTTCATAGGGCTTTACATGAAAATTATTTACAAGCCAAGGAATCCTATGTGACATTACCCTAGTCTTCCCTGAACCAGGCCCTGCAACAATCAAAAGAGGTTTTAGTGGATGAGTAACTGCAGCTTTTTGTTTATCTGATAATCCTTGAAGAATTTTATCGTTTATATCTTCCATATTGATTATTTGGTGATAGGCATTGAAAAAATCTCAAATAATGAATCAAAGTTCAAACTCTCAGTTAAGACCTGATTAGAAAATTCTATTTTTTTCATAGTATCGAAATTAAACGATTTTACGATTCCAGATAGTTTTTCAATTGTCGTCATAGTATCATCATTGACTATAACTATAGGTATATCAAATTTTTTAGCTTCATTTCTAACATATTCAACTGGAGTTTTAGATCCAGTAGCGATAATTAGGTTAACAGTCCCAGACTGAATTGCAGAAAGTTGCACATCCGGTCTATCTCCTCTAACTATCAAAGCCACATCATTAAGAGTAGAAAAATATTCAGGTCCCCAATCTAAAACAAATCCTCCTATTAAAAAATTTTCAACAGATTTGTCTAGATATTTATCACCAATAATATTTTCAGTATCTAAAGATTCTGTTATTTCTCTAGCTGAGTGTCCCATAAATGCTCTTGATTGCTCAATAATAGCAAGAATTTTGTTTTCTGAGCTGTCTTGAATAATTGTATTTTTATGATATTTCCAAATACCATTTAGTATGTATCCAATAAGCCTTTCTCCAAATATATTTGAAGGGGTCTTAATATCCTCTAATGTATTTTCTACTAAAATTATTCTGGCATCATTTTTTTCTAAAAATTTATTAGTCTGATCCGTAGATAAATCATTTATTTCTACTAGGATTATTTCACTCTTATCTAGATCAAGTTTTTTATAATTTTGGTTATATATTTTATAAAAATCTTCGTGATGAATAATTTTTCCATCAGAAATTTTACCAACAAAGGTCTTATTTCCTCTGATAATTGATTCATGAGCAATCCCAGAAACAATAGTAGTTTTTCCTAATTTATTTTTTGATGATGAAATACAAATTACTGGCATAATTAGTAATAATAATTAATAAATAGTTTATTTTGTACCTCTTTTAGTCATTCATTAATAATTTTTTCTGTAAAAATTAAATATCTAATAGTTAAATTGTGCCTGGGTAGCTCAGGGGTAGAGCACTGCACTGAAAATGCAGGTGTCGACAGTTCGAATCTGTCCCTAGGCACCACTATTGATTTATACAGTATATAGATCTATATTATTATCATGATCACAAGTATTGAAAAAAAAGTTTTATTAGCTCACTTGATGAGAAGGGCTGGATTTGGTTCAAATTACAATCAATTAGAAGAATTATCAAATTTTGAATATGACGAAGTTGTTGATCAATTACTAAATCCAGAATTTGGATCTTTAGAAGACCAAGACCTTCTGGATAGATATTTTATTGCATCTGTTGAAGCAAGAACCGCAAGGCATGCTGATCCTCAGTGGACATGGAGGCTTGCTAAATCTCATAAACAACTCGAAGAAAAAATTTCTTTATTTTGGCACGGGCTATTGGCTGTAGGCGGAGTAAAATTAGATCACGGACTGGCCATGCTTGCTGAAATTGATTTATTTAGAAAATATGGCCTGAGCAATTTTGGAACACTTCTCTTAAAGATTTCTAAAGATCCTGGGATGATGTATTGGTTAGATAATCAAAATAGTCATAAAGATGCCCCTAATGAAAACTACGGTAGAGAATTATTAGAACTATTTTCAATGGGAATTGATGAAAATGGTGAAGGGGCTTATACAGAAGAAGATGTAAAGTCAGCTGCTAGAGCTTTCACTGGATGGGCTTCAAAACCTACTCCACCTCCTTTTTTTCTAGGACCATTTGACATGGAATTTAATTTTGATGAATCTGATCATGATAATACTGAAAAAACTTTTTTGGGCAATAAAGGAAATTTTAATGGGGAAGATATAGTAGAGATGGTTGCAATGCATAAAGCTACTGCTGATTTTATATGCAAAAGACTATATTTATATTTTGTTTCCGAAGAAATAAATGATGAAGAGGTAATCAAACTTTCAGATATTTATATGAAAAACCAAGGAGAAATCAAAAAGGTTTTAGAATATATGTTTAAGTCTGATCATTTCAAATCTGAAGAAATAAGATTCAAGAAAGTAAAAAGTCCCTCAGACTTAGTTTTTGGTATCACAAGATTAGTAGATAAATATGAAATCCCAAATTTAGATTCTGCTGAGCTGGCTGTAAATACATTACTGATGGGGCAATTTTTATTAAATCCTCCAAGTGTTGAAGGATGGCATGAAGGTGAAGAATGGATAGATAGTGGATCCCTCATTGAACGAATTAATTATGCTACTAGTGAAATTTCTAATAAAAATGCAAAAGGTGTAAAAGACATAGTAGATATAGTATTACAAAAAAATATTACTAATTCAGATGAAATATTGAATAATTGCCTAGAATCATTAGGATATTTAGAAATTACAGAAAATACAAAAAAAATAATTCAAGAACATATAGAAAAAAATAAATTTAATTCAGAAGAAGAAAAAATTTTGGATATATTGAAATTAATTGTTTCAACACCTGACTTTCAATATTGCTAAATAGGAGATTAATATTATGAATAAAAAAAATTTAGTAGTAATTCAACTTAGTGGAGGAAACGACTATCTTAACACAATTGTTCCATATGAAAGTGGACTTTATTATGATTACCGCCCAAATATGGGATTGAAGGATGATTCAATAATTCCAATTGATGAAAAAATTGCATTTAATGCAAATATGCAAGCATTTAAGGAAAACTTTGATAACGATAAATTAGCCATAATGATGGGTATTGGATATCCTGAACCAAATAGATCTCATTTCAGATCTATGGATATTTGGCATACCGCTGAACCCTTTGAAAGTAGTTCAGTTGGTTGGTTAGGTAAAACAGTTCAAAATATTGATCCTGAAAACAAAAACCCTATTACGGCTGTTAATTTTGGAAAAGGTTTACCAAGAGCATTAGCATGTCCTGGTGTTTCAGTGGCTTCAGTAGGTGCCCTTGAGTCTTATGGTCTTTTCACAGGAGTTTCTGGATCAAAAAATAGAGATGTATTATTAGATACTGTTGATAGAATTTATCAACCTATGAATTTAGATGGTATCCCTTCATTGAGATTGCTAGAAACAGGGAGGGGGGCTCTTGATGGTGCTGATTTACTGAGTGATGCTCCAAAAGTATATAATTCTAACGTAGAGTATCCAGAAGATAATCCCATTGCTCAGTCATTAAAAGGAATTGCCCAAGTTGCAAGCGCAAAGCTTGGATCAAGAATTTTTTACGCCCAGCATGGAAGTTTTGATACACATACTGATGAATTAAAAAACCACTCATTGTTATGGAATCAATTATCAGTAGCAATCGATTGCTTTCAAAAAGACTTAATTCAACAGAAATTAGATGATGAAACTGTAATATGGATTTTCTCAGAATTTGGTAGAAGGATAGCAGACAACGGAACCGGAACAGATCATGGATCAGGTGGAGTCGCTTTTTTATTAGGAAATTCGGTCAAGGGTGGTCTATATGGGGAATATCCAAATTTAGATCCTTCTGCTCAATTAGAAGGAGACATCCACTATAATACTGATTTCAGACAATTATATTCAACAATTTTAGAAGACATTTTAGATATTGACTCTGAAAATATATTAAACGAAAAATTTTCAAAACTAAGCTTAATAAAATAATTATGGTTTCAACTGGATTAAATTATAGTCATACTATTGGGATTGCTTCTTTTGAAGGAAGAGGATTTATGAATCCAATAGATATAAAGTTCCACGATGGAATTTTATATGTATTAAGTAGATCAAATGGTAGTAATAAAAATAATAGAATCAGTGCTGTAACTCTTGATTCTGAACATAAGTTTGAATTTGCAAATTGGGGTGAAGAAAATGGTAAATCTATTCTACCAACATCCATTGCATTTGATAAAAATAATTTACTATATCTAAGTGATGAACACTTAAATAGAATTTCTGTTTTTGATTTAGAAGGTAATTTTAAGAAAAGCTGGGGTGAATTAGGAAGCGAAGAAAATCAAATCAATAGACCTTCAGGCATAGTTTTCAATAATGAAAATGAGCTTTTTGTAGTCGACCATATTAATTCAAAAATAAAAAAATTTGATTCAAACGGTAATTTTATATCAAGCTTTGGTTCATTTGGAACAAAGGAAGGACAATTTAATTATCCATGGGGGATAACGCTAGGAAAAAATGAGAATATTTATATTGCTGATTGGAGAAATAATAGAGTTCAAAAATTTGATAAAGACGGCAATTTTATAAATTCAATAAAAAATCATGGAGAAAAAGCTTTCAATAGACCTTCTTCAGTTCATATAGATGAAAAAGGCTATTTGTTTGTATCAAACTGGGGTAATGATAGCGTTGTAATTTTTGATGATAAAGAAAATTTCATTTATGAATTAATAGGAGATGCTACTCTTTCAAAATGGTGTAAAGAATTTTTAGAGGTTAATCCAGAACAATCTAGTTGGAGAGAAAATGCAGGATTGCTTGATGAAGAAAAAAAATTTTGGAAACCCACTGGAATTGAATCCAATGAAGACTTAATTTTTATTGCTGATGCTTGTAGACATAGGGTTCAAATTTACCAAAAATGAAATCTAAGAATTTAATAACACTTCTTTTACTTTTTCAGCATGTCCCTTAGCCTTAACATTTCTCCATTGCTTTAAGAGAATCCCATCTTTATCTATAAGGAATGTGGATCTAATAATACCCATACTTTTTTTGCCATACATATTTTTTTCACCCCATGCACCGTAATCTTGAATCATTTTTTTGTCTGAATCACAAAGCAATGTAAATGGTAATGAATGATTATCTATAAATTTTTGATGAGAATTTTCATCATCAGGACTAATTCCATAAATATTACAATCAAGTTTATTAAACTCTGCATAAATGTCCCTAAATTCGCAGGCTTCCACAGTACATCCTGGAGTTTCATCTTTAGGGTAGAAATATAATACTGCAGGTTTACCAGATAAAGAATTAAGTGTAATATTTTCTCCATTTTGGTCTATTAAATTAAAATCTGGAACTTTTGAACCTTCTGATAATGACATGATTTTCTCCTTAATGTTTATTTCATTTTATTTATTAAAAAAAAATTTACAATGTTACAGCATTCCCACTAAGTAAATGAAAGTGAAGATGCATAACAGTCTGACCTCCGCCTTCTCCTATATTTGTAAGTATCTGATAACCGCTTTCAGAAATCTTAAGATCTACTGCCAATTTTTTACAGACTAGTAGTAAATGCCCCAGTATCTCTTGGTCATTTTCATCTGCAGAATTAATATTTTGGATTTCTTTTTTAGGAATTATTAATAAATGAATTTTAGCCTTAGGGTTAATATCATTAATTGCTATACATAGATCATCTTCATACTGTATATCAGTTGGAATTTCTTTGTTAATAATTTTAGAAAATATTGTACTCATAAATTATTCAGAATGAATTATAACTTCATAATCTTTGCCATTGACAGTAACCTTTGTTGCATCAGAATTTATGGAATTAGCAGATAAAGAAGTTTCAGCATTTTCAGATTTATCTTCTTTATATCTTATCCCAAGCTCTGAATTACCCTGAAGAAAAGATATTCCTTTTTCACCACAAGTAGCAGAGATAAAAATATTCTCATCCGTTTGATCAAGACCTTTTTCTTTTAGTAAATTTTTATTATATTCAATTCCTAAGTTTGGATTATCATCATTCAAATCATGAACATCTTCTTTAGTAGGTTCTAATGATAATTGTTTAGAGGCAATTTTCATTATTTCTGGATCAGGATCGGTGGGAGTATTTCCAAAATATCCAAGAATCATTTTTCCGTAACTTTCAGAAATCTTTGACCATTTTTCTTGAACTGTGTTTGTAAAAGCTTGTTGAAAATAAAATTGAGATACAGGAGTTACTGAAGTTCCAAACCCACCTTTTTCAACCACTTCACGCATATTCTCAATAACTTTACCAAAAAGTTTTAATGATCCATTATCTCTCATCATTTGAGTATTGGAAGTCAATGCACCTCCCGGCATAGGAGAGAAAGGAATAACTGGATTTACAGTAATTGCTTCTGGTGGAAGATAATATTTTTCCATTTGGTCAATGAACATTTTCTCTACTTCTAATATCTTTTCTTCATCTATGTCTAAGGTATATTCAGTTCCTCTTAGAGCTTGCCACATAGATAAAATATCTGCCTGAGAAGTTCCCCCACTGACAGGAGACATAGCAAGATCAATAATATCAGCTCCTGCTTCAATCGCCGCCATATTACATGAAACAGCCATACCTGCAGTATCGTGCGTATGAAACTGAATAATTGTATCTTTGGGTAATAATTTTCTGGCATTTTTTATAGACTCAAAAATAATTGATGGGGGAGTTGTTCCTGATGCATCCTTGAAAGCAAGGCTATCAAAAGGTATATCTGCTTTTAGTATTTCTTTTATTTTGTCTGTATAAAAATCAGCAGAATGAAAATACTTTTCATTTAAGCTTGGAGGCAATCCCATTAATGCAATTACTATCTGATGGTTTAAGCCCGCATTAGTAATACATTCACCTGAATAAGCTAGATTTCTAATATCCATCAATGCATCAAAGTTTCTAATAGTGGTTATTCCATGCTTCTTAAATAGCTTTGCATGAAGATCCACTATGTCTCTAGATTGTGATTCTAAACCTACTACATTAACTCCCCTAGCTAAAGTTTGTAGATTAATATCTTTTCCTACAACTTCTCTTGACTTATCCATCATATCGAAAGCGTCTTCTTGACAATAAAAATAAAGAGATTGGAATCTAGCTCCTCCACCAATCTCAAAATTATCATTACCTGCTTCAACAGCAGCTTTTAATATTGGAATAAAATCTTCCGTCTTAACTCTTGCTCCATAACATGACTGAAATCCATCACGGAAAGAGGTATCCATAAATTTAATTTTTTTCATAAATGCAATTATAAGATAAAAATGTTTATAAAATATTATTTAAATATAAAAAAAGCGAATTTTTTAAGATATTCTAAAATAGATAAGCGGAAGTAGCTCAGTGGCTAGAGCATCTCGTTGCCAACGAGAAGGTCGCGAGTTCGAATCTCGTCTTCCGCTCCAAAATTCTAATTTTTGATAACATTTACATATACAGCAAAATCTCCATGAAAGATATTATTTTAAAATTAGAGAATCCCTTAGACACTTTCTTAACTTCAGCAATTAAAGCATTGGATATTTCTAGAGAAATCACTAAAAATATTGATTCTTCAAATAGCTCTCTAAAAAATGATGGATCTTTATTGACTGAATATGATCTCAAGGTAGAAAAAGAGATTTTTAATATTTTAAAAAATACTGAAGCTGACATAATTACCGAAGAAGTTTTAGGAAGAGAAAATAATAGAGAATTTTGTTGGTATGTGGATCCAATTGATGGGACAACATCTTTTTCAAAAGGGATACCCTTATTTGGAACAATAATTGGACTCACACAAAATCATAAACCTATCATGGGTTGTATAGAATTGCCTAAATTTCAAGAAAGATTTATTTCGATAAATAATCATGGATGTTACAAAAATAATCTAAAGGTTAATGCATCTACATGTAAAGATTTATCAGAAGCAATGATTTCTTACGGTTCTCCTCAAAGATTCATAAAAGAAGATATGATGGACCAACTTCGAAATATAGATAAAAAAGTATGGGACTCTAGAGGCTTTTCAGACTGTTTCGGATACAGCCTTGTATTTGATGGTTCAATAGATCTTTTCATAGAAGTAGATCTAAACCCTTGGGAAACCATTGCTATTGAATCTTTATCTTTAGAATCAGGGGCAGGATTTGCTGAACAAAAAAGTAAAAATGGTAAAACAAATATTATTTTTGGATCAAAACCTCTCGTCAAGGAAACTGCTGATATTTTTGATGGAGATTGGAAAATAAAATAAACAAAAATAATACTGGAACTCTAACTGCCCTAAGGGCAAAAAAATATCGTCTATTTTGGACAGCATCGATAGCATCTGTTGGAGCAACTCAACTATTAACTTTAACTGCTGGAAAATTAGTTTTTGATATTAGTGGGTCTGAACTTTTACTAGGAGTAGCAGCAGCAGTTTTTGGAATTGGAACTATTGCAATAAATTTTTTAGGTGGAGTTGTAGCTGACAGAATAGATAAAAGAATACTCATGATAATAACTTCTTTTGCCATGAGCGTTTCTTTATTATTACTAGCAATAATAGATGCTCTAAATTATGAGACTGTATTTCTAGTAGTTATTTTTTCAACAGTAATGGGATTAATTAGTGGTTTTGATTGGCCAGTAAGATCATCAATTTTTCCCCAATTTATTGATAATAAATCACAAATGATGAGCGCCGTAGCGCTCAATGCAATGTTATGGCAAGGATTAAGAATACTTGCTCCCGCCTCTGGAGGATTCTTAATAGCATATCTTGGTACTCATTCTGTATTTTTTATTAGTGCATTTGGTTTCCTCGTTATGGGTCTAGTAATGATAATAATAAAGCCCAATAAAAGTGAACAAATCCAAATTGAAAGTAAATCAGTTATAAAAGATACATTGGAAGGAATAAACTTCATTTTAAATAATAAGTTGTTCAAAGTCCTGATTCTTTCTACATATCTAACTAGCGGTCTAGGTATGTCCTATTTGCAGTTATTACCTTCATTTTCCAATATATATAAGAATACTATTTATGGAGATCTATCTGCTCAAATGCTAGGGTTACTGGCTAGTGCTGGTGGAATTGGAGCTCTAACAGGTACAGCGGTTACTGCTAAGTTAAGAGATAAAATAAATCTTGGAAAATTAGTCCTTGCCTCAAATGTTTTTAGTGTTATATTTCTTTTTCTTTTTGGTTTATCAAATATTTTTATTTTTGAAGAGAATATTTATCAAAATCCTTGGTTTTCATACAACTTAATTATTTCTTCCATATTGATAATTTTTACAGGGTTATTAAATTCTATCTTTATGGTTGGATCAATGTCATTATTACAGTTAAAGGTTCCTGAAAATCTTCGCGGAAGAGTGATGGGTATTCACACTATAACATTTAGCCTAATGTCTGCAGGTGCACTATTTTTGGGGTTTTTAGCACAAATTTTATCGTCTAGTATTGCAGTGATGGCATCTGCAGGATTTTTAATAATCATAAACTTTATAATTTACTTAAAAAATTCTGATATAAGAAAGATTTAGCAGTTTATAAATTTTATAAGAAATGAAAATTTAGATCTATTTTTTGAAAACAAATAATATCCAAAGAAATAAATAGGATATAAAATTTTCAAAGAAAGAAATAATTTAGCTATCAAACCTAATTTACCCCCACATTTAGAATAAATTTTCAGAATTGCAATTCCTCCGTAAAATATAGATTCATCTATACAAACAATTTTAGAAGCAACTAACTGTTCACTTATTTCTAATTTTTTTGATCTAACTGTGTCAGGATCATTAGGCAGAAAAATCCAATAGCTTGTTCTATTTTTTACCCATATTGAAAAACATGTACATATCTTACAGTTGTGATCATAAAATACTATATTTTCATTTTTCATAGTTAATAATCATTTTTACCATTGGAGAAATATTTTCATTTTCTAAAATCCACTTAATATAATCGGGATATTCTTTAATTACTGACTTAATATTTTTATTTTGGTATTTTCCTTTCGCAAAAAGAATTTCTTTGTCTTCAGAAAAATTAAAAAAGCCATCATTATCAATTGTATTACTAGAATTAAAAACTGATTCAAGCGTAATCATTTTTTCAGACATTTCGGATTGCTGTGACATGAAAAGTTCCAAAAGTGCTTCAGATTTCTCATCAGTTTGTCTATCGAAATTATCTATATCTATCAAACAAAAATCACTTAAGGCATTTTGTAAATTTCTTGGTCTAAGTTTTTCATATAATATTTTGAGATCAATTAATTTTATACTCGAAAAATCAAATTTGACTCCTGCTCTTAAGAATTCACTCATGAGAATAGGTATATGAAAATTATTAATACCAAAGCCTATAATATGAGAGTTTTTCAAATAATTTGAAATAGATTTTGCATAAAACTTAAATTCTTTATGGTCAGTTAAGGCCTCATTAGAAATCCCATGGATTTGAATTGATTCATCAGAAATTTTTATTTTAGGATTAAAATACCTACTTTTTATTTCAGACTCAGAAAAAGATTCATCCTTAAATGAAGTAGTAGTAAGTTTTATTATTCTGTCATTTANTGGATCTAGNCCAGTAGTTTCTAAATCCAATATAAGATATTTCTGATAGTCCATANAAATAAAAATATAAATAAATATNAATAAAATCAATCCATAAAAACTAAAGTTTTTTAGCTTAGNCCTTAGGGATGCTTATAGCAAATTCTGTACCTTTCGAAATTTCACTTTTTACAACAATGTCCCATTTGTGAGCTACACATAATTGTTTAGTAATAGCTAATCCTAATCCAGAGCCTGAAATATTTCGATCTCTATTTTCATCAGCCTTAAAAAATCTTTGAAAAATCAAATCAAGTTTTTCTTTAGATATACCAGGACCATTATCAATAAATTTAATGTATAGATAATCATTATTTTCTTCTAAATTTATTTCTAATGTATTCTCTGGACTCAAATACTTGAGTGCATTAGAAAAAATATTAGAAAAAATTTGCCTAATTCTGTAGGGGTCTGCATTAACTTTTATTGAGCTTTTAACATTATTTATAAAATGTATATTTGATTCATTGGCAGAATCTTTAAAGATATCGAAGGTTTCTTGTAAGACATTATTAACATCTATATTTTCAATGTTTAACTTTAATTCACCAGATTCAGCATTTGCAATTAGACTTAGGTCGTCTATCAGTTTTGATAGAAGTATTATTTGATCATTTATTTGGTGTAGTTTTTTATCACTCAATTTAATTTTGTTTTCTATAATCCCTTCAATATTTACCCGTAGAACAGTTAAAGGATTTCTTAATTCATGTGAAATATCAGAAAACAATTGCTCTCTTTGAGTTTGAATTTCTTTCATCTTATTGACCATCAAATTGAATGAATTAGTTAAATCAGATAATTCATAACCAGAGTTAATATCCTCAATAGGCTCAAAAACTCCTTTAGAAATTTTATTAGTTGCAAATGTTAATTTCTTTACAGGAGATGCAATTTGCAATGATATAAAATATGCAACAACAACACTAATTAAAAATATTCCAAAAAAAGAAATTATTATAAGATTTTCGTATGCTTGAATTAGGTTTATTTCTTTATTTACAAAAACTAAGTATCCAACAGTCTTTATATTATTTGAGAGATCAGAGTCTGCAACTTGTATTCCAAAATTATTTTGCACTCGCTTAAGTTGTAAGATACTGTTTTCTGCAGCTTCTCTAGTTAAGACACCTAATCTATATCCTTCCTCAATTCTCATAATTTGCCTGCCTATAAAAGTTGGATTATTAAAATCTTGACTAGAAAAATTAACATCAATTGGAGAAATAATATATGTTCCCTTTGAAATCATTTCTTGAAGATTATCAGAGTCTAGCTCTATTGCATTTGGACTTGCAATAATCCAGTCATAATTTTCATCGACAACTCCTATAGAATCTTCATTGGGGTCTAAGTCTAAATTAGTCATTTCTCTAACTAAAACATTTTCAAATCCTTGTTCAAAAGACCCCCAAGATTGATAGTAAGTAGCTAAAGAGTCAGAAATAGATTTAGAAACTTTTGATCTATATTCTTCATTTCTCTCTTCAATATTTCTTTGCCAAATAGTTTCAGAGGCAACATAACTGAAAATAAAGCTAAGAGAAATTATGACTAAAAAAGAAATTGTAATTTGAGTTTGTAATTTAAGCTTGAACATAATTATGTAGAGGCCCTGTAACCCATACCCCGAACAGTTAAAATTTTTATATCAGAATTATTTTCTTCTAACTTTTTTCTCAAATTTTTAATATGCACATCGACAACTCTATCATCTGAATCTAGGTAGTCGTATTTGGTATACTCTAAAAGTTGGTCTCTACTTAAAACATTTTCAAAATTTTTAATAAAACATTCTAAAAAATCAAATTCAGTTTTAGTAAGATCTATCCTAAAATCATTTATATTAACTTCTCTTTTCAAGGAGAATATACTCAAGTTACCTTTTTCAAAAATTTGTTCACTATCATTTTTAGTAATATTATTTCTCTTTAGGACTGCTTGTATTCTAAGGAGCAATTCTCTCATACTGAAGGGCTTAGTCATGTAGTCGTCTGCACCAAGTTCAAATCCTAATATTTTTTCATCAACAGAAATTTTAGCAGTTAAAAAAATTATTGGGACTTCTGATTTTTCTCTAATAATTTTTGTAACTTGAAGCCCATTTAAATTGGGCATCATAATATCAAGTAAAACCAAATCAGGAGAAAAATCCTTAAATTTCTCAACCGCTTTTTCACCATCATTTACTGAAAATACCTTGTAATCCATAGCTAATAAATATTCAGATAAAGATTCTGTTATTATTGGGTCGTCGTCACAAATAAGTATTTTTTCATTCATAAATTTAATTCTAATTATTATATTTATAGAGGGCAAATCAATAATTCCAGTTGCTTTAGAATTTTCAGAAAAAAACAGAGTTTATTTTCATTTTGAAATGCCCTCTTATCTTTGGGGGAACTATAATATAATTTGGTTTGGATTACTCTCTATAAAATATTTGCCTTTCATCTCTCCTGATAATAATGCTTCAAGTTTTGAGTCAGCTTCTTCTTGAGTTAGCTTTCCTGATTCAACTGCACTATCAAGCTTTTTTCTTACTTCTAACTCAGT
>PABO01000023.1 GCA_002699165.1 Chloroflexota bacterium
TAGACCTTTTAGGATTTAAGTATGATAATAGAACTGAACCTTTTCAAGGAGCTTCCGGAGCCACGCATCCGGTATTAGCAGAAGCAGTAACTCAGTTTCAAGCATTAGCTTATAAAGAATTATTACCAGCAGATGGACCAGTTAGAACACAAGTAATGGGTTTACCAACTCCTGAAAAAACACAACAAGCAACACGTGTTAAAGATTTTATGAATTATGAAATCATGGAAAAGATGAAAGAGTATGAACCAGAGTTTGATCAGATGTTATTTAATCTACCTCTTGCAGGTTCTGCTTTTAAAAAAGTTTACTATGATGACATGGAACAAAGAGCAGTATCAAAGTTTGTTCCAGCAGATGATTTAATTGTTCCGTACACAGCTACCTCATTAGATGATGCGGAAGCAATTATTCATCGTGTAAAAATTTCTGAAAACGATTTAAGAAAACAACAAGTAGCAGGTTTTTATAGAGACATAGATTTAGGAAAACCAACTGCTGGTGAATCAGATATTGAAAAAAAAGAAAGAGAGTTGGAAGGTACAACTAAATCAAAAGAAGAAGATGTATATACAATATTAGAATGTCATGTGGATTTAGATTTAGAAGGTTTTGAAGATCCTGATCCAGAGACTGGTGAGCCCTCAGGAATTAAAATACCTTACATTGTAACTTTAGAAGAAGGATCACGTGAGATTTTATCTATTAAAAGAAACTATGAAGTAGGTGACCCACTAAAGAAAAAAATACAATACTTTGTACATTTTAAATTTTTACCAGGACTAGGTTTTTATGGTTTTGGTTTGATTCATATGATTGGTGGATTAAGTAGAACTGCAACAAGTGCACTTAGACAATTACTAGATGCAGGAACTTTATCTAATTTACCTGCTGGATTCAAGCAACGTGGTATTAGAATTAGAGATGATGCACAATCAATTCAACCTGGTGAGTTTAGAGATGTAGATGCACCTGGTGGAAATTTAAGAGATTCATTTATGATGTTACCATTTAAAGAACCATCACAGACTTTGTTAAGTTTGATGGGTGTTGTAGTAAACGCCGGTCAAAGATTTGCATCAATTGCAGATTTACAAGTTGGTGACGGAAATCAACAAGCGGCAGTTGGAACTACGGTCGCTCTTTTAGAGCGAGGAAGTAGAACTATGTCTGCGATTCACAAAAGAATTTACTCAGCTCTTAAAAATGAATTTAGAATTATGGCTAGAGTATTCAAGTTATATCTACCACAAGAATATCCGTATGATGTAGTTGGGGGTCAAAGAATGATTAAACAACAAGACTTTGATGATCGTGTAGATATATTGCCAGTTGCTGACCCTAACATTTTTTCTCAAACACAGCGTATTTCCCTCGCGCAGACGGAACTCCAACTGGCACAATCAAATCCACAAATACATAATCTATATCAAGCGTATAGAAATATGTATGAAGCATTAGGAGTTAAAAATATTGATTCTGTTTTAATTAAACCTATGCAGCCAACACCAAAAGATCCGGCGTTAGAACATATTGATGCTTTGGGTAGCAAGCCTTTCCAAGCATTTCCTGGTCAAGATCATAGATCACATATAACTGCGCACTTAAATTTTATGGCAACTAACATGGCTAGAAATAATCCAATGGTTATGGCATCATTAGAGAAAAATATTTTTGAACATATTAGTCTAATGGCACAGGAACAAGTTGAATTAGAGTTTAAAGATGAGATGCAACAACTTCAAATGATGCAAATGCAGGCTCAACAGAACCCACAAATGGCACAACAGATACAAATGCAAGTTATGCAGATGACTCAAAAGATTGAAGCAAGGAAAGCTCAATTAGTTGCTGACATGATGGAAGAATTTATGAAGGAAGAACAAAAAATTACTTCACAATTTGACAATGATCCAATTGCTAAACTAAGATCAAGAGAGTTAGACCTTAGAGCACAAGAAAATGCTAGAAAAGAAAAAGAAGCTAACGAAAGAATGGACCTTGATAAGATGAAAGCAATGATGAATCAATCAAATCAAGAAGAAAAACTAGAGCAAAACGAAGAATTAGCAAAACTAAGAGCTGATACATCAATTGAAAAGACAATTTTAGGAAAAACACTACCTAGTTCTGATTCAATGATGCCAAATGTTGCAATTATGCGTAAAGGCTAGTGACAAAAACTAAAAAAACAGTTAAAATAAAAATATAAGGAGACAATATGAAAAAATATAATGATATTTGTGGAAAAATTGTAGATATTCCATCTGAAGATAAGATGAATCTTGAAATTGACCCTAGATCTAAAACAACAGCTGATGGTTCTTACAACTACATCGCAAAAGGTGAAGAAGTTCAAGTAAAAGGAACTAAACGAATGTTGAAAAATAAATCTAAGACTGCTAGGTGGATCTAAATGTGGTTTCAGGCAATTAAATTAGCCGTTTCTGCTGGAAGTAAAATTTACGCTAACAAGCAGAAGACTAAAATGGCAATGTCGGACGCACAATTGATGCATGCATCTAGAATGGCTGAAGGTAAGGAAGCTTACCAGGGAAAACTTCTAGAGGCTAGACAATCGGACTGGAAGGACGAGGCGGTTTTGATAATTTTAAGTTTGCCCATAGGAATTTTGGCATGGGCAGTGATATCGGAGGATCCAACAGCGATGGACAAAGTAAAATTGTTTTTTGATATGTTCTCTACACTCCCTTCATGGTTCACAAATTTGTGGATTCTTGTCGTTGCAAGCATCTATGGTATAAAGGGAACACAAATTTTTAAAAATAATGGAGGAAAAAAATAATGCCAGGAAAACCAATTAGTAAAAGTAAAAATAAAGGTTTAGTAAAATTAGCAAAAAAAAATCCTAAGTTAGCAAAAAAATTTGGATATAATCCAAAAAGAATAGTTGCTAAAAAAGGTGGTAAAGTATAATGGCTAAACTTTGTGCAAAAGGCAAAGCAGCTGCCAAGAGAAAATTTAAAGTATACCCTTCGGCGTACGCAAACATGTATGCTTCAGGAGTTTGCTCAGGTAAAATTACACCTGGTGGCAAAAAAGGTAGTCGTAAAAAAGCTGCTAACGGTGGTTTGATGGCAGGCATGGCTAGAAAACGAAGAGTTAGTTGTGCGTAGGAATTTTGCAGAAGGTGGTTTAAGAAAATGGGTGAAAGAAAAATGGGTCGATATTGGAGCTCCGAAGAAGAATGGAAAATATCAACCATGCGGGAGGTCAAAAGGCTCAAAAAGAAAATATCCGAAATGCGTTCCACTTGCGAAAGCCACACGAATGACAAAGTCGCAAAAGGCGAGTGCTGTCAAACGAAAAAGAGCAGCGGGTAATCCAGGCGGTAAACCAAAAAACGTAAAAACATTTGTATAATGTCAATTAGAAAAACAACAAAAGGACCAGGAGCTAATTATAGACCAACTAAATCTGGTGCCGGTATGACTGCTAAAGGTGTTAGAGCTTATAGAGCAGCAAATCCTGGATCAAAATTAAAAACAGCTGTAACAGGTAAAGTTAAAAAAGGTTCAGCTGCTGCTAAACGTAGAAAATCATATTGTGCAAGATCACTTGGACAATTAAAAAGATCTTCTGCTAAAACTAGAAACGACCCTAATTCAAGAATAAGACAAGCAAGAAGACGTTGGAAATGTTAGACAGATTTATATATAGATTTTGCGGATTAATAGATGATTCTGTTGCATTTGTTGAAACATATGCTATTAAACTTGTTGAATGGTGTTGGCATTCAAGAGTTAATATACTACATAAAAGGAGAAAGAAAAATGATACAAGAAGAAACAGTAATAATACATAAATTACAAAAACATCTTAAACAATCCTATCAAGATATGGCAGATGCCATGATAGGTGGTGCTATTGACAATATGGAAAAATACAAGTATATGATGGGACAGGCACATGCCTATTTAAAAATATCACAGGAAATCTCTAACCTGCTAGAACCAAAGGAGCCAAAAAATGATATTGAAAGATCAGAAAACGTCGTCGACTTCGAACGACCCTAATATTAAATCAGCACTTTTAGATAAGTACGAAGAAGATGCTAAAAAAGAAGAAGACGGATACGAACGTCTAAAAACAAAAGAATCAAATAAATTACCTAAACCTACTGGATGGAGACTAGTTGTTCTTCCTTTTAAAATGAAGGAGAAAACTAAAGGTGGATTAATAATTGGACAAGAGACATTAGAAAAACAACAAGTAGGATCTACTTGCGGTTTAGTACTTGCAATGGGTCCACATTGTTATGACAAAGATAAATTTCCTGAAGGACCTTGGTGTAAAAAAGGTGACTGGGTAATTTTTGCAAGATATGCAGGTTCAAGAATGAACATAGATGGTGGGGAAATAAGAATGCTAAATGACGATGAAGTTTTAGCAACCATTGAAAACCCTGAAGATATACTTCATCAATATTAATCATAGAAGGAGATAAACTATGCCAGACGTAGAAGAAAACAAAACAGTTGATATAGATTCATCAGGTCCTGATGTAGAAATTGAGTTAAAAGAAACTCAATCTATAGAAACACCAGAAGTAGAAACTGAAGATAAACGTACATATGAAAAAGAAAAAGATCACGGAACAGATATTTCTTATGAAAATGAACGTGAAGTTAGACTAGAAGAAAAAAAAGAAAAGAAAGAAGAGCCTGTAAAGGACGAAAAAGAAAATGAATTAGAAAAATACTCTGAAGGAGTACAAAGAAGAATAGCTAAATTAACTCATAAATGGAGAGAAGCAGAGAGACAAAAAGACGAAGCTTTAACTTATGCTCAATCACAGATACAAGCAAAACAAGAAGCAGAAGCTAAAATCTCGAAACTTGAACCCGGCTTCATGAAGTCTACTGAAGATAGTATTACTTCAGGAGTACAAGCAGCTCAGGCAAAACTTGCAGCAGCTAGAGAAGCAAACGATTTAACTGCTGAAGCAGAAGCTTTAACAGCTATTTCAGAGCTTGGTTATAAAAAAGCTAAACTTGAAGAAACTAAAGTTGCTCAAGAAGAGTTTAAAGCTAATGCTAAAGAGGTTAGACAACCACAATTAAACTTAAATAGACAACAAGCAGCACAAGGTAGGCCAGATCCTAAGGCTGAAACATGGGCATCTAGAAATGCTTGGTTTGGTCAAGATAATGCTATGACTTATACTGCTTTTGATCTACATAAGAAACTTACAGAAGAGGAAGGTTATGATCCTCAATCTGATGAGTATTATTCTGAAATAGATAAGAGAATAAGACTTGAATTCCCCCATAAATTTGATACAAATAAATCTAATTTAGGGGAAACGACCAAACCCGTACAAACAGTAGCTAGTGCGAAGCGAAGTACAAATACTGGTCGCAAGACTGTGAGACTCACATCATCACAGGTAGCAATCGCTAAAAAATTAGGTGTGCCACTAGAAGAATATGCGAAACAATTAAAAATCACGAAGGAGGCATAAGCATATGGAAAATAATAATGAAAAAAGAGCATCCCGTGCGAGTCAAACAAGAGAAAAAGAAGCTAAGAAAAAAGTTTGGACTCCACCTTCATCTTTAGATGCACCCCCTGCACCAACAGGTTTTAAACACAGATGGATCAGAGTAGAATCTATGGGATTCCAAGACACTAAAAACGTCGCTGGAAGAATTAGATCCGGATACGAGCTTGTAAGAGCTGATGAATATCCAGACTCAGATTTTCCAATTGTGGATGATGGAAAATACAAAGGGGTAATCGGAGTAGGAGGCCTAGTGCTGGCTAGGGTACCGGAAGAGATTGCAGAACAACGAACTGACTATTATGTTAAACAAGGTCAGGATAATGTTGAAGCAGTAGACAACGATCTTATGAAGGAACAGCACCCAAGTATGCCGATCAATATTGATCGACAGACACGTGTAACTTTTGGTGGTACTAAGAAATCCTAATTAAAGAATTTCTAAGCCAACAGAGTACACTTAAACTAAACATGTCTAAGGAGGACAAATACTATGGCAAATAAAGACGCCGCTTTCGGTTTGAAAGCAATTGGTAAAGTCGGACAGAATAGAGACAGCCAAGGTTTAAGTGAATATGATATTGCAGCTTCTGCAACAGCTATTTACCAAGGAGACCCAGTTGAAATGTTAGCAACTGGAACTATTGGTGTAGCAGCAGCGGGAGACGTTTTATTAGGCTCACTAAACGGTGTATTCTATACTGACGCTTCAACTTCAAAGCCTACATTCGCTAATCACTTAGAGGCTTCTAACACTGCAACTGACATTGTTGGATTCGTAAGTGATGACCCTTATGAAAGATTTGAGGTTCAATCAAATAACGCTGGTGCTTCTGCACAAACTGATATTGGTAATGTAGCCAATATTGCATACACTGCAGGAAGTGCACCTAACTATGTTTCAAAAGTTGAATTAGATGATTCAGATCTAGCGACTACTGATGGCCAATTAAAGGTTATCAGTCTGTCTAAAGATCCTGTTAATAATGATCTAACATCAGCAAATGTAAATTGGATCGTTACGATCAACGAACATTTCTTGAAACAAACAGCCGGAATATAATAGGAGGATAATTATGGCGATATCTAGAGGACAACTAGTTAAAGAACTAGAGCCAGGTTTGAATGCATTATTCGGTCTGGAATATAAACGTTACGAGAATCAGCACGCTGAAATATACACTACAGAATCTTCAGACAGAGCGTTTGAAGAAGAAGTTATGTTATCAGGTTTTGCTCAAGCTCAGACTAAAGCAGAAGGAAGTGGAGTTGTTTTTGACAATGCTCAAGAAACTTTCACTGCAAGATACACACATGAAACTGTGGCTCTTGCTTTTGCAATTACTGAAGAAGCTATTGAGGATAACTTGTATGACAGACTTGCTAGTAGATATACAAAAGCGTTAGCTAGATCTATGGCGAACACTAAACAAGTTAAAGCGGTAAACCCATTGATTAATGGTTTCGGTACATTCACTTCAGGTGATGGTTCTGCATTATTTGCAACTAACCACCCAACTGTAAGTGGAACTGTATCAAACACATTAGCAACGGCTTCCGACTTGAACGAAACTTCACTAGAGCAATCATTAATTGACATTGCTGCAATGACAGACGAAAGAGGTCTAAAAATTGCTGCAAGAGGTGTTAAGATGATTATCCCTTCTGAACTTCAGTTCACTGCTGAGAGACTTATGAAGACTCAAGGTAGAGTTGGTACTGCTGATAATGATATCAATGCAATCGCATCAATGGGAATGGTTCCTCAAGGATACAGAGTGAACAATTTCTTAACTGATCCAGATGCATTCTACATTATCACTGATGTACCTAATGGTATGAAGTACTTTGACAGAGCAGCAATTAAAACTGCAATGGAAGGTGACTTCGATACTGGCAATGTAAGATACAAAGCTAGAGAAAGATACTCATTTGGTGTATCTGACTATAGAGGTATTTTTGCATCACCAGGTGCATAATAATTAGAAATTTTGAGGCGGACACAGTTCCGCCTCATTATGAAAGTAGAAAGGAATTTCATGAAAAAATTTACCATTACAATAAATGCCTACGATCATTACGCAAGATTTGAAGTGTTATCAGAAGATAACGCAGTTTCCCTTGAACAAGCTATAGTTGACAAACTAGGAGAAAATGTTATAAAATGGGAACATATCGGAACTAAAGTATTTGCTTCCGATAAATACAGAATAACTTATGAGGAAGTTATAGATGATACAAGACCTATACAAACAAAAAAGGTCCTTGGAGTTGAAGTGGGAACAGGAGCATCTGTCTAACGATAGATACACTCTTGAAATGGTTAGAATTGACGATAAAGTCAAACAAATCATTACAGATATCAAGCTTGAAGAAGCTAGAATTGCTCACTTAAAGAACAGTGTTGAAGGTTCTGCTCCTGAAGTTTCAGTAGCTACTTAATCAAAAGCTACATCGTTGGAAAAATTCCACTCCACACTGTAGGATCTCTTGCACTCTATTCAAAAGTACTATATAAATATTACACTATACATAAATTAATATTCTACATAGACGCAGTATAGTCGACGGCCTAGAGACTATGTAGGATTTAACTAGGAGAATAATCATGGCACAAACTACATTTTCGGGACCGATAAAAGCGGGAACGATTCAAAATACTACAGGTACAACACTTGGATCTAACATTGCTAATGTTGGACAAGTTGTAATGTCTCAAACACATCTAATTGATTTATCAGGTGGAGCACTTGCTGCAGACGTAACAAATATTGTTATTCCAGCAAACTCACAGATTATTGATTGTGTACTTGATTCAGTCGTAGCAGCTTCTGGCGCAACTAACTTAAGTGTTGGTGATGTAGCCGGTGGAGCAACAAGTATAATTAACACTTTTGCACTTGGAACAGGTGTTGGTAGAAAATACCCAACAACTCAAGCTGGTGGAGCATTAGCTTGGTCTGACACAGGAACTGCAGATATCAGATTAACGATTACTGCTTCTGCTGCAACTAACGCTGGTTCACCTAGAATTACTGTTTTATCCTCCC
>PABO01000024.1 GCA_002699165.1 Chloroflexota bacterium
TTTCTTTATCCCATTTTTTGAGAATAGATTCTTCTACTCTTGGAAAATTTATAGAAGGATCTATTTCTGGATAGTATTTTTTTTTATTTTTTTTCATATTTTCTAATTTTACATTTGAAGTATATTTTTTTGACTATAAATTATAAGCAGATATAGGATTATGCGAAAAAATATGACTTTTTTCTTCAATATTGAGATAATCTGTTTCGGATAAACATCTTTTCATATCTATTAGAGGAAAGTCAGTTGCAAAAAGGATTTTATTAATTGAGGAAGAATTTATAGCATTTCTATAAATATTCTTATGATACAAAAAAGGTTGTGCAGAACTATCATAAAAAACATTTTTTAATACTTTTTTTACCTCAGGCATATGTTCATAAAATACTAAACCTCCTCCAAAATGAGAAAAAATAAATTTATTATCTGGGTGATTCTGGACTAATTCATATAATTTTTTTGGATCATTTGTCCCCTTGCCGTTATATCTATGTCCTAAGGGCTCTGATCCGTGTATAAGAACAGGTAAGTTATTCTCTAAGGCTATGTTTAATATATTTTTAAATATAAAATTTTTTTCTAATAAACTATTATATTCAATATGCAATTCACCAATTCCCTTAATACCTTTTGATATACATTTAAGTAGTTCTTCTTCTGAAAATTTAGAATTTATATCTAATGAACAAAGAGGTATTAAACTGCCTTGATACTTTTTACTTGCTTCTATCAAGTAATCATTTATTAATTGAGCTAGCCCAGGATCTTTCCATCCAAAACCAGCAATAACAGATTTATTTATATTATATTTTTTCATATTTATTATTAGATCATCTTCTGTAATAACATTAGTGTTTTCATCAAACAATTCATTAAATAATAAATCTATTTTTTTGTATTTTTCTAAATTTGAAGAAACTTCAGTCGGTAGTATATGAGTAAGTGAATCTATAATCATTTTTTTATTCTATAATTTAATTAATATGATAAACAGCATTGATAAAAGTAAATTTGGAAAAGTTTATGTTCTTAAGACGTCACCAAATTATATAATTGGTGATTATGCAAGATTACTTTCATTGTCTGGTATAAGTGATAATTTTGATTTAGAGAAAAAAACTCTATTAAAAGCAAATATTTCTTGGCAGCATTATTTTCCTGCTTGTTCTACAGCTCCATGGCAATTAGATGGAGTAATACGTGGCCTTAAAAGTTTAAAATTTAAAGATTTAGAAATTGCACATAATGGTACAGTAGTTGTTAATGCACATGAAGGCAAAAAAAATAATGGTTACTTAAGTATAGAAAAAAACTTAAATATAAAAAGTACAGTATTAGATGACCCTGGGCAAGATTGGATTCATTACAAACCAAAACAAAAAATGATTGTTTTAGATAATATTTATCCAGATGGAATAAATATTCCTAAAAAATTACTTGGAACAAATATAATACATTTGCCTACTGTAAAAACTCATGTTTTTACAACCATAACTGGAGCTATGAAAAATGCTTTTGGAGGGCTTCTTCATCAAAATAGACATTGGGCACATGCTGACATACATAATACACTTGTAGATCTACTAAGAATTCAATATGAAATACACGATAATATTTTTGCAGTAATGGATGGAACTTTTGCAGGAAATGGACCCGGGCCTAGAGCTATGTCATTCCAAGTTAAAAATTATATTTTAGCTTCTTATGACCAGGTTGCAATAGATTCAATTTCAGCAAAATTAATGGGATTTGATCCTATGAGTATTCCTAAACTTAGAATTGCTCATGAAAATGGATTAGGAATAGCCAATACTTCAGAGATTAAGATAATAGGAGATTCAGTCACAGGACAAAATTGGAATTTTTCAAAAAATAAAAACACATTTGCTAGTAGGATCCAAAAAATGATTTATTGGGGTCCATTTAAGCCTTTAGAAAAACTTTTATTAAGAACTCCTTTGGTTCATTTAGCATATTTTGCTTCGAATTTATATCATAATTCTTTTTGGTTGAGATTTATAGGGAAATACAGAGTAAGAAATGCGTTCAAAACCCATTGGGGAAAGTTATTGAATAACTATAAAATTATCAAACCTTAGTGTATATTTTCTAAACAATAGTTGTAAGCACTTAAGGCTGAAATTGCTCCTTGAGACGCAGCTGTAATTGTTTGTTTTAGATTAGAACCATTAGTTAGATCTCCGGCCGCATAGAGACCATCTACATTTGTTTTTTGATCCTTGTCAACTATTACTTCATTAGATTCTTTATCTAAATGTATTCCTAAAGATAAAGGGATTTCTATCCTGGGATCAGCACCGGCTTCAATCATCAAGCCATCAACAATAAACTCATTTTCACCTTTATATTCTTTTTCTAATTTAATTTTTTGTAGACCTCCAAAATCTGATCCAATAAGTTCGCTGACTTTGTTATTTAGAATAACTTCAACGTTCTTAGTCTTCTTTAGCGTTTCAAGCAGTATTGGTTCAGGCCTCCAAAGCTTTTCCCCTCTATATATCAAAAAAACTTTTTTAGAGTACTTACCTATTAAAATAGCTCCTTCTACAGCAGCATTTCCTCCACCAACAACAATTGCAAGATTTTTATTTTTATATAGTGGAGCATCACAAGTAGAACAATATGAAACACCTTTTCCGGTCCACTCTTCTTCGTTTTTTAAACCAAGTCTTCTTCTTTCTCTACCAATTGCTAAAATGACTGTTTTTGCATCAATCATCTGTCCATTATTTAGTTCACATAAAAAACTATTTTCGTTTTTTGTAATAGACTTTAGATTTTCTTCGATAATAGGGACTTCAAGATCAGTTACTTGTTTTTTAAACTCAAGCATAAGATCAAATCCGTCTATTTCTATGTTTCCTGGATAATTTTCAATTAATCCTCCAATAGCAGTTTCACCACCAAAATCCTGTCCAGCAATGGCAGTTTTCATTTGGTATCTTGCTGCATAAAGCCCAGCAGCAAAACCAGCTGCACCTTGTCCTGCTATCAATACATCTAAATTTAAGTTCTTGGATTGAGTCATTTAATAATTCTTTGAAAATTTTAATTTATATAAATAATGATAATAATTTTTAATTTTTGACACAATTCTTTTTTGTACTATATTTGTTGGCATTTTGCAAAGATAAATAAGATTTAAATTTTTCTAAATACCGCAGTATATAATTATCTTTATCAAAATGATCTGATTATGTTAAATAAAATTAGTTGGTTTATAGGTTTTTTGTTTTTAATTATGACAATTAGCATACCTATATTAAACATTTTTAAGTAGTTATAAAATTATTCTATTCACTAATCTAAATTTACACTAAAAAAAACAAATCCATATCATTACGCATTTATATATAGAGTCATCTTAGTCAATATTGTTATAATATTGTCTCTATAACTAATATTTAATTTTGTTAATCAGTAGGAGTTTATTATGGGAAATGAAATTAATCGTATAAAGGGTGGAGACATTTGTTCCCCTAAGGGCTTTACTGCTGGATCTATTTTTGCAGGTATTAAGTCTCCTGGTCAAGATAAGAAAGATATCGGTATTATTTTTTCAGAAACTGAATGTGTGAGTGCTGGGACATTTACTCAAAACTCTGTTGTATCTCCTTCAGTTACTTGGACAAAGCAAACTCTTAAAGATAATAAATTACAGGCTGTAGTAGTAAACTCTGGCTGTGCAAATTGTGCTGTTGGAGATCAAGGCTTTATTGATGCAAAAGAAACTGCTGAAATAGCATCAAAATCATTATCTATAAGTATAGATTCTATCGCTGTTGCTTCTACTGGAATTATTGGAGTTGAACTGCCAATGGCTTTAATGAGGAAATTTATACCTAAAATAGAACTTTCTACTAAAGATGGAGCTGGTTTTGCTAGATCAATTCTTACTACTGATAAAAGAACAAAAGAAATAGCAGTATCATTCGATTTAGGTGGTACTGAGGTTACAGTTGCAGGTGTTGCAAAAGGATCTGGAATGATTCATCCCAATATGGCAACTATGCTTTCATTTATAACATCAGATATTTCAATTGATTCCAATATTTTGAAGGAAGCTTTATCCGAATCAGTGAATAATTCATTCAATCAAATAAGTGTAGATGGAGACCAATCCACAAATGATACTGTTCTGATAATGGCGAATGGGAAAGCAGGTAATAAAAAGATCACCAATATCGAAGATTCTAAAAGATTTATAAATGCATTAGATGAAGTGTGTATTTTCTTAGCAAAAGAAATAGCAAAAGATGGTGAAGGTAATACTCGTCTTATTGAAGCATCTGTCAAAGGGGCTAAAACTCTTAATGATGCAAGAAAAGCTACAAAGTATATTGTGTCTTCTAATTTAGTTAAGACTGCAGTATATGGGCGTGATCCAAATTGGGGGAGGATAATGATGGCAGTTGGAGCATCTCAGATAGAGTTAGACGAATCTAAGATTGAAATCTTTGTAAATGATATACAGATAGTAGCTGATGGAATAGCTACTCCTTATAATCATCAAAGTGTAGTTATTGCAATGAATCAGCCCACCATAAGATTGACTGTTAATTTAAATATTGGTGAAGAATCTGCAAAAGCATGGGGAAGTGAACTAACTGAAGAGTATGTTGTATTTAACTCAGCTTATACTACATAATTTTTTATTATGACTAAATCATCAAATGTAACAGTAATAAAAATCGGTGGATCAACTTTAGGTGAGACTGATAGTACCTTCAAAGATATAATTTCTTTACATAAAAAAGGATGGAAAATTATAATTGTCCATGGAGGGGGTAAGGAGATTTCCTCTTGGATAAATAAGCAGGGTATCGAACCTAATTTTGTTGAAGGATTACGGGTAACAGATCAAAAAACATTGGATGTTGCAGTCGCAGTGCTTGCTGGTAAGGTTAATTCTGAGATTGTTACCGAATTCCAAAATATGAATGTAAATGCTATCGGATTATCAGGATCATCTGGAATTTTAGAAGCAAAGCAATTAGATAAAAAATTAGGGTTTGTAGGAGAAATCATCAACTGCAATACAGATATTTTAATAAATCTTCTAGATAATGGATTTCTTCCAGTAATTTCTCCACTTGCCATTTCAATTGACATTAAAAATCAGATTTATAATACTAATGCTGATACTGCAGCTGGTGTTATAGCAAAAGAAATTAAGGCTGAAAGTATAATTTTTCAAACTGATGTCCCTGGGGTATTAGATTCAAATAAAAGAGTTATTCCTCAGATGACTAAAGGTCAAGCTAATGACCTAATTGAAACAGGAATTGCTCAAGGAGGTATGATTCCAAAGATAAGAGCATGCATTAATGCATTAGAATATGTTAATACAGGGAGAATTATAGATGGAAGAGAATCTGGGGCATTACTGTCCGCATTCACTAATGAAAATATAGGTACGAGGATAATATAAAGAATTTTTTTGGAGAGAATTATGACATCAACACAAGATTATAAAGATTTGGAAAAAAAATATTACATGCAGGTTGTTAATAGGATGCCTCCAGTATTAGTTGAAGGAGAGGGGACTGTTGTAAGAGACAATGATGGTAAAGAATATTTAGATTTCACAGCTGGCTGGGCTGTATTAAATCTAGGTCATTCGCATGAATCTGTAACTCAAGCTATAAAAGATCAAGCTGGAAAAATTTTGCAAATGAGTAATCTTTATTACACTACGCCACAATTATCATTAGCTGAGACAATTGTAGAAAATTCAGCACTTGATAGAGTATTTTTTTGTAATTCAGGCGCTGAAGCTAATGAAGGTGCAACTAAACTTGCACGAAAATGGGGTAAAAAAGAATTAAATGGTGCTTTTGAAATAATCACTACATTAAATTCTTTTCATGGTAGAACTCAGGCTATGATGGCTGCAACAGGGCAACCGCATTACCAGGAAAACTGGAGACCTTTAATGCCTGGATTTGTGAATGTTAACTATAATGACATTAGTGAAATCAAGAATGCTTATACTGAAAATACTTGCGCTGTCATGATAGAACCACTGCAGGGTGAGGGAGGAGTTAATGTTCCTCAGGAAGGTTATCTAAAGCAAGTACAGGATTTTTGTAAGTCAAAAAATATTTTATTTATTCTTGATGAAGTTCAAACTGGAATGGGACGCCTAGGGACATTATTTGGTTACCAAAGATTCGAAGGTGTTGAACCTGATGTAATGACACTTGCTAAAGCATTAGGATCTGGAGCCCCATTAGGAGCTTTTTGTTCAAAAGAATTCTGTTCTGTTTTGGAACCTGGAGATCATGGATCTACTTTTGGAGGGAATGCATTAACCACTGCAGCCGGAGCTGCTGCCGCTAAATTTATGGTTGAAAATAATATTCCTGATCAAGCTCTTGAGTCAGGTGCTTATATGAAGAGTAAATTAACGGCTCTAATGGATAGATTTTCATTTATAACAGAAGTTAGGGGAATGGGTTTGTTAATTGGATTAGAGATGAAGGAAGATTTCTCTTCACAAATTGTTGCTGAATCTCTAAATTCTGGATTGTTATTAAACGCAGTTAGACCCAATATGATTAGATTTATGCCTCCATTAAATGTTTCTAAAGAAGAAATAGATTCTGCTATTCATATAATTGAATCTGTATTGGAAGGATTGAAATAAACATGTCTAAAGGTAAATGCATATTAGCTTACAGCGGAGGTATGGATTCAACAATTTCTGTAGTTTGGATAAAAGAAAATTATGACCTTGACGTTATTACGTTAACCGTTGATTTAGGAGCTGGTCCAGAAATTGAAGGAGTTGCTGAAAAAGCTAAAAAAGCAGGTGCTATAGATTCAGTGATTTTAGATGTGAAGGATGAATTCGTTGATGAGTATATCTTTCCTGGACTTAAGGCTGGAGCAATGTACGAAGATGTGTATGCATTGTCAACTGCATTCGCAAGACCATTGATGTCAAAAAAATTAGTAGAAACTGCAAGAAAATATGGTGCTGAATATGTCTCTCACGGTTGCACTGGTAAGGGAAATGATCAAGTAAGATTTGATGCATCTATAATGACATTGGCAGGTGACGATTCTATAAAAATAATTGCTCCTGCAAGAGAATGGGGTATGACTAGAGACGAAGAAAAGGAGTATGCCAATAAGGCTGGACTACCTATCAGGGATGTTGGCAATAATAGAGTTTATTCAATAGACAGAAATTTATGGGGATTAGCAATTGAAGGAGAGGATTTAGAAGATACGTGGGAAGCTCCTCCTGAAGATGCTTTTTCATGGACTTCAAGTATAGAGAATTCTCCTGATGAATATGAAATAGTTGAAATAGGATTTGAAAAAGGAATACCTATTTCATTAAATAACAAAAATAAGTCAGGAGTAAATTTAATTGATGAATTAAATATTATTGCTGGAAATCATGGAATAGGTAGAGTCGATCATTTAGAAAATAGATTAGTAGGTATTAAGAGTAGAGAAGTTTACGAAACACCAGCTGCGGTAATTTTATATCAAGCTTTAGCTGCACTCGAAACAGCTACTTTATCTAGAGAGCAACAAAGATTAAAATCTTCTCTTTCTACAACCTTTTCAGATCTAGTTTATGATGGAAGATGGTTTACCAGTCTTAGAGAAAATATCCAAGCTTTTATGGATGATGCTCAAAAATTTACCTCTGGAAATGTAAAATTGAAACTATATAAAGGTAGTTCTACTGTTGTGGGTAGAAAATCTAGATTTTCATTATACGATTATGATATGTCTACGTACTCTACTACCGATAGCTTTAATCATGCTTCTGCTGAGGGATTTATAGATATATATTCATTACCTGCAAGAATTCAGGCAAAAAAACAAAAATACAATGATTTATAAAGTTGAATAAAGATAAAAAAAATAAAACATCATCTATCCAAGGCGGAGAAATTTTTGGTGATTTCACAAGTTCTTTTAATTCAGATATAAAAATGTTTCGAGAAGATATTGCAGTCTCAATAGCTTATTCAAAAATGCTAGAAAAAATAGACTTAATTTCTTCTTCTGAATCTAAAAGTATAATAAATGGCTTAAATGAAATCTTAAGTGAGATTGAAACTAATAAATTTAAGTGGAATAACAGTTTAGAAGATATACATCTTAATATCGAAAAAGCTTTGTATGAAAAAATTGGAAATATTGCAGGTAAATTGCATTTTGGGAGATCAAGAAATGATCAAGTTGCAACAGATGTCAGGTTATATTTTAAGAATAAAATAATAAATCTAAGAGAAGAACTATTATCTTTTTTACAGGAAATTGTTACTTTATCGGAAAAAAATATTTCTATTATTATGCCTGGCTATACTCATTTACAAAAAGGACAACCTGTTCTTCTTTCTCAATACTTAATGGCATATTTTGCTATGCTTTCAAGAGATTTAGATAGATTTGATCAATGTTATGAAAATTTAGATATTATGCCTCTTGGTTCAGGTGCATTTGCAGGTGTAACAATACCTATAGATAGAGAGTTTTTAGCAAATGAATTAGGATTCAATAAGATATCAACTAACTCAATTGATTCTGTTTCTTCTCGAGATCATATTTTAGATGTTAACTATGTATGTAGTTCAACAATGCTTAATATTTCTAGAATTTGTGAGGAATTTATACTATGGGCAACGGATGAGTTTGATTTTATAAATTTACCTGAAAAATTTACAACTGGATCTAGTATTATGCCACAAAAAAGAAATCCAGATTATCTTGAATTGATTAGAGGTAAAACTGGAGGAGTTTTAGGAAATCTTATGGGCCTAATGACAACTATTAAAGCTTTGCCACTTACCTATAATAGAGACCTACAGGAAGATCGAAATGGAGCTATTTTATCTGTTGATATATTAATAGATTCCTTGAAAGTTCTAAAAATAATGTTTTCTGAACTTTCATTTAATAAAGATAAAATGCTTAATTCTTCCATGAAATCTGATATCTTGGCAACTGATTTTGCTGATTATTTGGCTTACAAAAAAGTTCCATTTAGAGAAGCATATGAAATAATTAAGAAAGTTTCTCAAAAATTATCTAGTGAAAAAAAATCAATAAATGAACTTACTCTTTCAGAATTTAAGGATATTTCAGAATTGTTTGATGAAGATGTTATGCAAATAGATCTTAAATATTCTATTGAAAAAAGAAATTCTTTAGGAGGAACATCTACAAACTCAGTTAATTATCAAATAAAAAATGCAAATAAATTTATAAGTGATAAATTAAATGTCTGATAAGGATATTATTATAAGTGCATCTATTTTATCTTCTGATTTTAAGAACTTAGAAAAAGAAATCAAAGCATTGAATTTATCAGGAATTGATGAATTTCACTTAGATATTATGGATGGGCATTTTGTAGAAAATATTTCTTTTGGTCAGCCTCTAGTAGAAACAATTAGATCACTTACGACTCTACCTATTGAAGTTCATCTAATGGTTGAGAATCCTAAAAACCATATAAAAACATTATCGCAAATAGGGGTAGATATTTTTACATTTCACTTGGAATCTGAAAATAATATAAAGGAAGTAATTGACTCCATTAGGGAATCAAAAAGCAAGGTTGGTATAGCTATTAATCCAGATACTAAAATTGAAGCAATAATTCCATACATAAATTTTATCGATAGAGTTTTGTTTATGACTGTATATCCAGGTAAAGGAGGACAGTCATATCTAAATTTTGTGGAAGAAAAAATAAATCAATTAGTTGAAATTGATAAGGGAAGAAAAATACTAATAGGTGTTGATGGCGGAATAAAATTTGATACTATTTCATATCCATATAATAGTGGAGCTAGAATGTTTGTATCAGGAACAGGAATNCTGAATAACGAACTAGGTTATTTAGGTGCTGTAAATCAATTAAGAAAATCTATTTGAGAGCAATGCCTTTTTTATCTAAAGTACGGATTTCTCTTGCTGTTAATTTGACTACATATTCTTTTTCGTCAATTGTAATTTTTCTCTTCTGAACATTTGGTTTTGAAATTTTTTGAGTTGCATTAAGTGCATGTGACCTGTTGTGACCAAATAATGGTTTTTTTAATGGCCCTAAGCCCAAATATTTTCTAGGATCAATAGACATTTTTCTCTCTCGGTAAATTTATTATATAAATTATTTTTTTTTTTACGTCTATAGTTTATCATTCAATCTTATAATCGGAAATATTATTTTATGAACACAAACCAAGAGATTTCCCTAGATAAGTTAATTTCGGGAATTGATAATTTTATTTTTTGCTTAAATTTATATAAAGAAAAAATAAATAATTTAAATGTTTTTCCTGTTCCTGATGGAGACACAGGAACAAATATGCTTTTAACCATGAAAAGTTTAGATCTATCTTATACTAGTGATTCAAATATAGAAGATTTTTTGTTTTCTCTTAAAAATTCTTCTTTAATGGAAGCTAGAGGTAATTCAGGGGTGATTTTATCCCAATTTTTTTTAGGCTTATTGACTGCATATAAAAAAAATCAAGTTTTATCATTAAAAACTTTAGCTGAGTCTATAGTTAATGCAGCAAATTCTACAAGAGCATCTCTTCCCAATCCTGTTGATGGTACTTTATTGACCATTTATGAAGAAGTTGGATTAAATGCTATGAATAATTACGAATCATCAAAAACACTATCAGATTTTTTGAAAAAATTATCAGATCAATCGATTAAGTCAGTCAAGGATACTCCAAATAAATTAGATATCTTAAGAGAAGCAAATGTTGTTGATTCAGGAGGACTGGGTTTTGCAATGATGATGAATGCTTGGTTTTTTTCCACTCTTTATAATGATCAAAAAGATATAGAAAGAAAATTAAATGAAGTCTTTCTTGAAATGATTTCTGGATTATCTGAATCAGTTTCAAAAGATTTTTATGATGATTCTCAAGAAATAGAATGGGGAAATTGTACCGTTTTCACTGTGATAGGTAAAGATATTGATATTCAAGAACAAAGAGAAAAAATCCCTCAATTTGGAAAATCAGCTGTAATCACTGGTGATTCTTCTTTAATAAAAGTCCATATTCATGTTCTAGAAACTGAACCAATTATTACCTATGCCAATAAAATTGGAAAAGTAGAAAATGTATTTATACAAAATATGGATGAGCAAACTAAGGATATTTTAGAAACAAAAAAAGATTATGAAAGTATAAATACTTCCATAATATCTATATGTGAAGGTGATGGAATTGTAAGAATATTTAATGACACCGTTGGTAATCCTATGCATATTTTGATTGGTGGACCTAAAAAAAATCCAAGCATTAATGAAATTTTAGAAATAATTAAAGAGATTAAATCTGAAAATATAATTATATTACCCAATAATCCAAATATTTTAGTTACTGTAAAAAAGCTCATTGAAGTATCTGATAGAAAAAATATAGGAATTATAGAGACAAAATCAATCCAACAAGGCATTTCAAGTGTTGTTTATTTTGATGATTCTAATTCTTTAGAAGAAAATATTTCTACTATGAATGAGGTTATTTCTTCAATAGAAGAAGCTTCAATTACAATTTCAACAAGAGATGTAACTATAGAGGGGAAGAAACTAAAAAAGAATGACTATATTGCTATATTAAACGACGAAATTATTGATTCATTTGAAGAACCTGAGTTAGCTTTAAATTTCTTAATTCAAGAAATTGCCTCTAGAAATGAAATTTTGACAGTTATAATTGGTCATGATTCTATACAAAAAGATCATCAAAAATTAGAGAAATCTTTTTATGAAGAAAACAATGATAAGGAGTTATCGATTGTAGAAGGCAATCAACCGTACTATAATTATTTCATATTAGGAGAATAGGTGTAGAAAATGTCAAAAATAGCAATAGTAACAGATAGTACATGTGATTTACCAGAAAAAGTAATAAAGGAAAAAAACATAACAGTTATTCCTTTAAATGTTCATTTTGGAGAAGAAACTTTTTTAGATGGAATAGATATTAAACCAAATGCCTTTTTTGAAAAATTAAGTACATCTGATATTCATCCACAAACCTCACAACCATCAGTAGGTAGATTTGTTGAAACATATAATAAATTACTAAAAACTCATGATTCAATCATTTCTATTCATATTTCGGCTAAACTCAGTGCTACTCATAGCTCCGCCCTACAGGCTCAAAAAGAAATTGGAAATGATAATATAAAAATCATTGATAGTATGAATGGAACCTTGGGCTTAGGTGCAATGGTTTATAAAATTGCAAGCTTAAATCAATCTGGAGAAAGCTTTGAAAATATTTTAAAAGAATCTGAAAATATTGTACCCAATGCACATTTTATGGGACTAGTTCCTACACTTGAGTATTTAGCAAAAGGTGGAAGGATTGGAAAAGCACGTGAATTTATTGGTTCTCTTTTGAAAATCAAACCAATTTTAGGCGCAGTTGATGGAGAAATTCAATCAGTTGGTAAAGCTAGAAGTTTACTTAAGGGAATGGATTTTATAGTTGAAGAATTAAAAAAACATAAAATAGAAACCGTTTTTATTGTTCATGCCAATCATCTAGAAAGAGCCGATTTACTAAAATCAAAAGTATCTGAAGTTATTGATTCTAAAAATATAATTATCGCTGAATTTGGACCAGTGGTAGGAACTCATTTAGGGCCAGGATCATTTGGAGTAGGATTTCTTTCTTCGGAGTAAAAAATTGAATTCTTCACAGAAGGTTAATAGATTAAAAATTTTATCTTCTATTCTTACACAAGAGTATCAATTAGGACTTAACGATCAGTCAATAGAACTTGGGATCGATAATTTCATTCAGAATTCATATAAAGATCTTGATTGGATTAGGGAAGTTTATCCAATGAAATCTAGAAAGTATAAAACTTTAGGTATAGGTGAAAGGCATATTTGGGTCAAAAATCTTTTAGCTAAAATCTTTTATGAAATAAAAATTATACAAGATAAGATAACTCATGAATTACTTCTAAAAAATTTACCCTTAGAAACTCCTTTAGATCAATTACCTTTTATGGAAAAAAGAAATATTGTTAAATTTTCAAATTTAGGGATATTTAATCTTGAAGACCTAGTATTACATTTTCCTTTTAGATATGAAGATTATACGCAAGTAAAAACTATTAATTTTTTGAAAGAAAATGAGAGCACTACTGTAATAGGTATAATTACAAAAAAATTATTGATTAAGCGAATGAATGCACCGCAAATTATAGTTTCAGACAACACTGGATCTATTACAGCAACATTTTTTAACATGGCTTTTTTAGTAAAAAAATTTAAAGTAGGCCAGAAAATTGCATTAGCAGGGACAATAAAAAAATTTAGAAATTCTTTACAATTCAATAACCCTGATTATGAATTATTTAGTACCAATTTGAGAAGATTTGATTATTTACAACCTATTTATCCTTCAACTGAAAAATTATCTCAAGAGGTAATTAAGACAAGAATTTCAAATGCAATTAAAGCAAATGCTTTAGAAAAGTTTGAGGATTTTATCCCTAATGATATTCTGATTAGAAATGATCTTTTTTCATTAAAAGATGCAATAAAAAAATTACATTTCTCTAAAAGTCTTGATGAAAAAGATAAAGCATCTCGAAGCTTTGCTTTTCACGAGGTATTTGAAAATCAAATTTCTGTAAAATATCGAAAAAAACAAAGAGAAAAAAATATATCTTCATATTCTTTTAATTCATTTAATCAAAATTATGAAAAAATCATTGATTTATTACCTTTTGAGTTAACAAAAGATCAAAAAAAATCAATAAAAGAAATTGAAAGTGATTTATCTTCAAATCTTCCCATGGCAAGGTTACTACAAGGCGAGGTTGGCTCAGGAAAAACAATAGTAGCCTTAATAGCTCTTTTATGTAGCGCAATGGAGAATAAACAAGGTATTTTATTGGCTCCAACTGAAGTTTTAGCAGAGCAACATTTTTTAAATTTATCTGATTTGTTAGATGCTTCTATTGAATTTGGTAATGATGAAAATGTAAGAATTAGTAGTATTAATAAAAAAATTAAAATAGCTTTATTAACGGGATCATTAAATCAAAAAATTAAAGAAAAAACTAGATCATTAATAATAAATAACGAAGTGGATATAATTATAGGCACCCATGCTTTACTACAAGAAAAAATATCCAAAAATCTTTCTGGTTTAATTGTTATTGATGAACAACAAAGATTTGGAGTAGATCAAAGGAATTTATTGCTTAAAAGAAATCCTATACCAAATTTACTCGCAATGTCAGCAACACCCATTCCTAGAACATTAAGTATGACTCTTTATGGAGATTTATCCTTATCAACTATAAAAACAATGCCTAATAGAAAAAGAGATGTTGAAACTTTATGGATGAAAGATAATGAGTTTGAAGAAATTATGTCAAATATTGAAAATGAAATAAAAAATGGATCTCAAGTTTTTTATGTTTGTCCACACATAGATACTTCTGAAAAAATTGAAGTATCATCAGTAACCCAAGAGTACGAAAAACTACAATCCAGTAAATTATCAAAATATAGGATCATGCTTTTACATGGCAGGATGAAAATGGAAGAGAAGCAAAAAATCATGGAAAAATTGAGAATCGGAGAAATTGATATTTTGGTTAGTACTCCATTAATTGAGGTTGGTGTTGATATCCCAAATGCTACATTAATAATTATTAATTCTGCTGAAAGGTTTGGAATTTCTCAGCTTCATCAATTAAGAGGTAGGGTAGGCAGAGGAGATAGAGAATCAAAATGTATAATTGTTTCCTCTGATGATATAAATGAATTAACTACTAAAAGAATGGAAGCTGTTGTAAAAAGTAATGATGGATTTAAGTTATCAGAAGAAGATCTAAAAATTAGAGGACCTGGAGAATTAGATAAAACTAAGCAAAGTGGCTGGTCTTCCGACTATAAAATAGCAGACCCTTTAGATTTAGACTTAATAAAACTGGTAAATATTGAAGCTGATATGATCATAAATCAAGATCCAAACTTAAATACTTATACAAAAATTAAAAATGTCTTAAAAAACCCTAGTACAGCAAACATAAATTTAGGATAACTTATAGTATAAAAAAATTATGAGTAAAAAATACAAACCAGTAAAATTTTGGGCTAAAATTCCTCATGGGATTTGGCTAAGAGAAGCAACAAGTGTTTCTGTAGATAGCAGCGATAATGTATATATATTTAATAGAGGAAATGTTCCGTTATTAGTATTTAATAAAAATGGTGACTTAATAAATTCCTGGGGAAATGAAGATCCATTTGGAGAAATTAAGGTTGAGGCATTAAGAATTGATTATAAATTACAAACTTGGGCTGGATCAAAATTTACAAGACCTCATTCAATACTATTAGATCAAGAAGATAATATTTGGTGTGTTGATGATAGTGGACATAAAATATCTAAATTTAATCAATCTTTAGAATTGCTACTTACTCTTGGTGATGGGAATCCGTCAGAAAGAGAAAGTGGATATCCTTTTAATAGACCTACAGATATTACTATAAATAAAACTAATGGTGATATTTTTATATCTGATGGCTATGGAAACTCAAGGATACACCATTATGATTCAGAAGGGAAACACATAAAAAGCTGGGGAGAATCTGGGACTCAACCAGGTCAATTCTCACTTCCTCATAATTTATGTATGATATCTGCTGATGAGTTGATTGTTTGTGATCGAGAAAATCATAGGGTGCAAATTTTTTCAACATCAGGAGAATTTATTAAAGAATGGCATGTTCATAAAGCCACTGCAGTTACTTGTGATGATGAAGGCAAAATTTATATTGCAGAGCAAGGCCCTCCTCCAGTTCAATATGGAGTAAAAAATTTGGGACATTCTGTGGGAATTTGGAATAAAGAAGGAGATCTTTTAGAAAGAATTGGTTCTGAATTACCTGGAGAGGAAGCAGATCAATTTTTATGGCCTCATTCTATTTCGGTTGATTCAAAAGGAAGAATATTTATAGCTGAAGTTTCTTATGTAGAGGTCGGAAGAACTCTTTCTCCACCTAGAGAAATGACTAGTTTTAGGGTTTGGGAACCATTATCTTACAACTAAGTTTATTAATTTATTTTCTACATAAATTTCCTTAATGATTTCTTTTCCATCAAGATATTTCTTTAATTTTTCTGATTTATTCAAGTAAATTTTTATTTCTTCAATTTTAATATTTTTTTCCATTTCAACTTGGTCTCTTAATTTTCCGTTCACTTGAATTATGAGGGTAAAATTAGATTTTTCTATGAGCTCATCTTTGAATGTAGGATTATTTTGAAGATGAATAGAATTTTTGTGACCTAATTTTTCCCAAAGTTCCTCAGAAATATGAGGACAGATAGGAGAGAGGTGAATTAGTAGTCTTTTTAAGGAATCAGCCCAGCTTGATTTAGAAACCTTACCATTTATTCTAATTTTAGATAAAAAATTTGTATATTCCATTAATGAGGCTATGGATGTGTTGTATTTAAAATTATTCATATCTTTTAAGATATTTTTTGTAGTAAGATTACTGATTTGTTCTAGATTTTTAGATTCCACTTCATCTATATTTTTTTCTTTGTAATCAAAATTAGATAAATCCCATATTCTATTAAGCCACCTATAAACTCCATTTATACCAGAGTCAGACCAGTCTCCGCCTCTATCCCATGGACCCAAAAACATCAAATATGCTCTTACAGAATCAGCACCATATTGTTTAACTAAAGGTTCGGGATTTAATGGATTATTTCTTTTTGAAATTTTCATATGTCTAGCAAGCATTACTCCTTGATTAAATAATCTTTTATATGGTTCATCAAAATTCACATAACCTAAATCTCTAAGAACTTTATTGAAAAATCTTGCATATAAAAGATGCATAACTGCGTGTTCAGCTCCACCCATATATTGATCAACAGGTGTCCAGTTTGAAACTCTTTCTTTATCGAAAGGCGAATCCATGGAATCTGGGCTGGTAAATCTTAAGTGATACCATGATGAATCCATAAATGTATCCATAGTGTCAGTTTCTCTTCTTAATTTTCCCAGTTTCGGATGATTATAAAAAAGAAAATTATTATCTAATGTCAATGGTGATTGCCCTGTTGGCATAAACTCTTTTACATCAGGTAAGACTACGGGTAGTAAATCATCATCTACAGGAATTATTTGATCATTTTCATCATAAAACATAGGGATAGGAGTTCCCCAATATCTTTGCCTAGAAATAAGCCAGTCTCTAAGATGATAGGTGATAGTTTTTTTCCCAGTATTTTTTTTCTCAATTAGGTTTGCAATACTTTTCTTTGCAATCTCGTTATTTAGACCGTCAAACTCCCCTGAATTAACAAGTATTCCATTTTCTGTAAATGCTTTTTTTAAGTCTATTTCCTTTGATCCATCGGGAGATATCACTAATCTTATTGGGAGATTATATTTCTTAGAAAAAATAAAATCTCTTTCATCATGAGCAGGAACACCCATTACAGCACCTGTTCCATATGATGCTAAAACATAGTCTCCTACAAAAACAGGAATTTTCTCATTATTAATTGGATTGATACAATATATTTCTGTTTTTACACCAGTTTTTTCTCTCACTGTAGAGGTTCTATCAATTTCTGAAAGCTTTTGTGAATTCAGTATATATTTTAAAACTTCTTTATTTTCTTCTAATTTTAGTTTTTTAATTATGGGGTGTTCAGGTGCTAATACTAGAAATGTAACTCCAAACAAAGTATCAATTCTAGTTGTAAACGTACTTATTTTTTCGGAAGAACCTTCAATATTAAAATCTATGGTTACTCCTTCAGATTTACCAATCCAATTTTTTTGCATTTGCTTGATTTTTTCTGGCCACTGTAAATTATCCATATTAAGCAATTCTTCAGCATAATCGGTAATTTTAAAGTACCACTGTGGCATCATTTTTTTTACAACTTCGGCTCCAGATCGTTCAGATTTACCATCAACAACTTGCTCATTAGCTAAAGTTGTTTGGTCGATGGGATCCCACCAAACAGGCCCATTTTTTCTGTAAGCTAAATTATTTTTATACATTTCCAAAAAAAACTTTTGATTCCACTTATAATATTCAGGAGTGCAAGTAACTAACTTTCTATTCCAATCATATGAATTTCCCATCATATCAAATTGTTTTTGCATATTTTGAATGTTATCGAATGTCCATTTTTTTGGATTAATATTTCTTTTTATAGCAGCATTTTCTGCAGGCAATCCAAATGCATCAAACCCTTGGGGATGCATTACATTGTATCCTTCAAGTCTCTTAAATCTTGCATGAGCATCAGCTGGTGCAAATGCAAACCAATGCCCAATATGAAGATCTCCAGATGGGTAAGGAAACATTGATAAGGCATACCAATTTTTTTTTGAATCTACATTGTCTGGTGTTTTGTAAATATCTTCACTTTTCCAAATATCTTGCCATTTCTTTTCAACTTCTTCTGGCTTATAGGATTGTGAATTAGAATATTCTTCTTTAGGCATTATTTATAATTGTTTATTTTCTTATGTAATATAGTATAAATGGATTATTTGAAATTTTAACTTTGGCGGATAGAATGTTTGATTTAATTATAAAAAATGGAAATATTATTGATGGAACAGGCAATAAACCAAAAAAATCAGATATTGGTATTAATGCAGATAAGATAGTAACTATTGGCGACCTGAGAGATCATGAAGCTAAAACAATTGTTGATGCAGAAGGATTATGTGTTTCTCCAGGTTTTATAGATACCCATTCCCATGCAGATTTTGATATCTTAAGAGATCCTCAGCATATTTATGGTATATCTCAAGGGGTTACTACAGAGATTCTGTCTCCTGATGGAATAGGTATAGTTCCATTAGATAAATCTAAATCCAAAAAACATATAGATTATCTATCAGGAATTTTAGGTCATCCCCCTGAAGATTTTGATGGTACTTCTTTTGATTCTGCAAAAAAGTTTTATCATAAGAAAAGTAAAATTAACGTAGCTGTTTTTGCAGGCCATGGGCCTTTAAGATTAAACCTCACAGGAATGAATGATATTCCCTTAGAAGGTGAATTACTAAAAAAAGCAAAATATAAATTAGAAGAATCTCTTGAGCAAGGTGCAGCTGGATTTTCAACAGGTTTAGATTATTATCCTCAAACTTTTTCTAATACTCAAGAATTAATTGAGCTTTCGAAAGTCGCAAAATCAAAAAATAGAGTTTATTCTGTTCACTTAAGAAGCCATGAAAAGCATAGAGCTTTTGCGAATGGTGGAATTTTAGAAGCTATTGAGGTTGCAAGAAGATCAGAAGTTTCACTAGTTGTAGAGCATTACAGAACAGTTGAACAGAATGCAGGCCAAATAGATGCATTATTAGAGCCCATAGATAAAGCGAAAAAAGAAGGGATAGATATAACTATGGAGACATACTCCTATCCAGTAGGTTGCACCATTCCTCTAATCTTTTTTCCTGGAGATTTTCATCTTGGAGGCATTGATAATATTATGAGTATTCTAGCAGATCAGGAAAAACGAGATTATTGGGAAAAAGAATTATTAAAGAATGCACCAAGGCACGATATTGAAGGAGCCATGTGGACATCAATAGGTAGAGAAGATATGCATGAATATGCAGGTCTAAGTGTTCTTGATGGAGCAAAAAAAGATAATTTATCACCTATACAGCATGTTTTAGACATAATGTTTAGGACTAAATTGAATTGTGGTTTTAGAGTAATTCCACCTGCAAGTATTTCAACTTGGAGACAAGTTGAAGAAGATATAATGAATCTTTTACAAAGACCTGATTACTTTGTTGGATCTGATTCTGTTCCAACGGGTCAGACAATTCATCCAAGAGCTTATGGCTGTTTTACAAGAATATTAGGTAGGTTAAGACGAAGATTTAATATACCTATTGAATTGTTAATTAATAGAATGACTAAGTTTCCTGCTGACAAAATAGGAATAAAGAATCGTGGAGAAATAAAAGAGAACAATTTTGCAGATTTAGTTATATTTGATTCGGATGAAATAAATGATTTAGCAACATTTGAAGATCCTGAGGTTTTATCTGCTGGAATATATAAAGTTTTTGTAAACGGGAAATTAGCTTTTGAAAAAGGTAAGCAAGTTAAAGAACTAAATGGATATTTTGTTTAAGGTTTTACCATAGATCCATCTGCTCTTCTTACAGTGTCCCAAGCTCCACCATATTCTCTTTCTTTAAACGGAAATTTTTTGGCTAATTTCTCATCAATATCAATTCCTAGCCCAGGTTTATCATTAGGCCACATCATCCCTTGTTTTACTTCTGGACAGCCAGGAAAAACTTCTTTAGTATTTTCTCCAAAAATTGAATATTCTTGAATGCCAAAATTATAACAACTTAAGTCTAAAGCTAAATTTGAGGCATGTCCTACTGGTGAAGTGTCTCCTGGTCCATGCCAGGCAGTTCTTACTCCCATTATTTCACCCATAGCAGCAATTTTTTTTGCAGGTGAGATTCCTCCTATATCTGAAATATGAATTCTTATAAAATCAATTAATCTATCTTTTAACATTGGAATAATTTCATGTGGAGAGCTGTATAATTCTCCCATTGCAATAGGGGTAGATGTTTGGCTTCTAACCATCTTAAAGTACTCATTATCTTCTGGGCTAAAAAGGTCTTCTAAGAAAAAAAGTTGATATTTTTCGACTTCTTTTGCAAACCATACTCCTAATATTGGAGGTATTCTTTCATGCACATCATGTAGTATTTCTATTCCATATCCAAAACGATTTCTTATATATTCAAATAAAGATAGAGCAGATCTCATATACGGTTTTGGTTCAAATACTCCTCCTGGGTGAGCATATAATTTGTTTTTATCATAGTTTTTTATTCTTTTAGTTATAGGTATAGGGCCTTTTAATGGATCCTTATTACTGGTTGTTTGATTACCAGTTTTTGCAGATTTATTTCCATAAGTTGAATACCCTGGAGTAGATATTTGTACCCTAATATGATGAAATCCTTTCTCAACATATGCTTGCATTTGATCTCCAACTTCTTCTTCTGAATCTCCTGATGTATGAACATAAACAGCTGCAGCTTCCCTTGTTTTTCCTCCTAAAAGATCATAAACAGGCATATTCGCCATCTTCCCTTTGATGTCCCATAATGCTTGGTCAATTCCTGATAAAGCATTATTTAGAACAGGTCCATTTCTCCAATAAGAAGAAACATAAGAAGATTGCCAAATATCTTCTATATTATTTACTTCAGCACCAATAAGAAAAGGCTTAAGGTAATCTTCTATTGCTGACTTAACTGGATTTGGTCTTTGCGTAAATGTGGCACAACCTACTCCATATAGACCATCTTGATCAGTAATGATTTTCACTATTACTAGCCTTATGTTATCTGGTTCTGTAAAAATAACCTGGATGTCTCTTATTTTTGGGTTTGCCATATTTTATTCCTTATTTTTATTCTGCTTCTTGAGATTTCAAATAGTCTTCAATAGTTTGTATATCTTCTAATTCAACATAAAAATATAAAGTACTATTACCTGGAATTCTTGGGGGTGCACCTTGAGGGCCATAGCCTAATTCTGGAGGTATCTTTATAAATATTTTTCCATTTTTACCTATTTTAGTTATTCCTATTTGCCATCCTTGAATTACTCTAGATAGAGGAAATACTGATGCTTCGTTTCTTGTATATGAAGAATCAAATACGCATCCATTATCGAGCCATCCACTGTATTTGGAAGTTACTAAATAATCTAAGTCTGGTTTTTCTGACTCGCCCTCATCTATAATAAAATATTCTATGCCAGATTCATCTAATATTAATGCATTTGAATTCAAATCTTCAAGTTGAGGATATGATTCAACATAATATTGATTCTGGCAATACATTGTAGATGGAGTGGGTTCAATTATAGGTATCGATGCATTACTTGAAGGATCAGCTCCTCCTCCTCTGCATCCTATGAAAACAATAATAAAAATAAAAAATATGTAATATTTTTTATTCAAAATTAGCTTTCTCCTTGATCAACAAATTGCTTCGCACCATTTGCCATCCATTCACCTGTACCTGCAAATAAAAAGTTTACTCCCATTCGAGCAAATTTATTGGTATTAGATAAATTACACATTGTTCCAGCAGTTCTTCCAGAATCAATTATTTTATTTAATGAATTATCAATAATTTTTGTAACCTCTTTATTTCCAAGGTCATTTATATATCCCATTGATTGAGCTAGGTCACTTGGAGCTACAAAAAAAACATCAATATTATCAACTTCAAGAATTGTATCTAGGTTTTGTACTGCAACTATGTCTTCTATCAATACAACAAGTAAACTTAAGTCGTTAGCTACTTCAAAAAAATTATTTACTCCAAATCCTTGCCTTGAACCAAACATCCCTCTTTGACCAATGGGAGCAAATTTTCCACCTGCAACAACATTTTCAGCCTCTTCTTTGGTATTTACATGTGGAACAACAATTCCTTGGGCTCCTAAATCTAGAGTTCTATAAATTTGGCCTTGAGAATTTTCATTGATTCTTACAATGGAAGTTAATCCCCAAAGATCACATGCCCTAGTTAAATCACCAACATTATTAGGAGCGACTAAACCATGCTCTCCTTCTAACCATATTCCATCTATTCCTGATTCAACAGCAGCATGCCCAAAAGCATCTATATCTGATGCATGAGCATTACCAGCAGCAACATATGCTCTTTTTCCATTTTTCAATTTATCTTTTACTTTATTTTTTCTTGGCATATCCATTATTTTCCTCAACTAACTAGTTTTTCTGTTTGTATAGCCTGGGCCTTTACCTTTTTTCCATTCATGTTTTAATAATACATCTGTATCAATATTAACACCCCAACCTGGCCCATCAGGTATATCAACGACACCATTTTTTATATTTAAAGGTCCGCCTATCATCTCATCTTTCCATGGAACATCATCAATATCTATTTCCATAATTCTTACGTTTGGAATATTTGCGCACAAATTTAATGAAATCATTGTTGATAAATGAGAATAATAATTATGAGGGGCAACGTTTATTTGATGACTTGCAGCGAGTGCTGCAACTTCTTTTGCATTTATGAATCCTTGCCATGGAATATCAATCATTGCAACATCCATTGATCTTTTATCAAAGTAAGGTCTATAGTCAGTTATTCCTAATAGATTTTCTCCTGATGTGATAGGAATGTCTGTAGAATCAGTAATTTCTCTAAGTCCATCTGGTTCATACATATCTATTTCAACCCACATCATATTATATTTTTCTAATACTTTGCATATTTTTTTAACAGCTTGAGGTTTAAAATTAAAATTAAGATCTAGACCAATGGTTACTTTGCCCTCAGACCCTTCTTGCAGTGCACTAATATGGTCTTCAATAACATCTAGTAGCTCATAATTAATAAATGTTTGATTATCAGAAGTATATTCTAATCCTTGATCTGTAGTTCCATAACCTCCTCCAAAACCTCCAAAAAAAACATATGTACTTTCAGGTGGATTGCTTAGAGGGGAATCTGGTCGTATTATGATATTTGTTTTAAGTGAGGTGTATCCTTTATCTAAAACTTCTTTACCAAGGTTTATAATATCTTGTCTTGAATTTAATGGATCTACTCCTAATTGTTCATAGCTTCTAGCCCGAGATGTCCCACAGTGTGACCAATAAATTTTTTGCTTATTTCTAACTTGCCCTCCAAAAAGATCATAAACAGGTACACCGTGGTGTTTTCCTTTTATATCCCATAATGCCAACTCAATTCCTGCAATTGCTTTTAGAGCAATTCCACCTTTTGATTGGATAGCCATTCTTTGTAAATCCCAGTAAATAGATTGAATATTTAAAGGATCTCTACCTATAAGAAGAGGTTTGAAATCTTCTACAGAGCCAACTATACCCCATGGATTTCTTCCGTCGGACATTTCTCCATATCCAGTTATGCCAGAGTCGGTAATAATTTCAGTAAATTGCCAAGGCCTCCAGCCCGCATCAACAACATATGTATTAATAGCTTCTATTTTCATCTCTTTACTCCTGACTAGTGATATATGTAATATAGACATAAATTTATTTAAAGTAAATAACCTATAGAAAAGAACTATGTCCGAAAAAAAATGTTGTAGTCCAAATAGAGAAGTAAGCGATAATTTTGAGATCAAAATGGATTTTGAAATCAATAAATCTTCAGAAGAATCAAAATTAGACAAAATGATTAAAGTTTCGCAAGGAAAATTTTTGATGGGGACTGATTATGAAAATGCTTTTGTAACTGATGGAGAAGGCCCTGTGCGAGAAGTTGAGATTGATACATTTTATTTTGACAAATTTCCTGTTACTAACAAAGATTTTGATAATTTTTGCTCAAAAACTGGTTATAAAACAGAAGCTGAAAAATTTGGTTGGTCTTTTGTTTTTTTTCAATTAGTATCAAATCAAACAAAAAAAAATGTAAACGAATCAGTTTCAGGTGCACCATGGTGGTGGAAAGTTGATGATGCTTTTTGGAGAAAACCCTATGGAGGAGATTCAAACCTTAAAGATTTAGAAAATCATCCAGTTGTTCATGTATCGTGGAATGACGCAAATGCTTATGCAAAATGGATTGGAAAAGATTTACCTACTGAAGCAGAGTGGGAGATGGCTGCAAGAGGAGGATTAATTCAAAAAAATTTTTCTTGGGGTAACGATTCTGATGAAATTTTTAATAAATGTAATATTTGGGATGGAACTTTTCCAGAAAAAAACTCCTTGCAAGATGGATGGCTTGGAACTTCACCCGTTGATTATTATGATCCAAATAGTTTGGATATATACGATACAGCTGGAAATGTATGGGAATGGTGTAAAGATTGGTTTTCAGCTTCTTTTCATCAAAATGATAGAAAAGAAACAAGAATTAACCCTTCTGGCCCAAAATATGGTTCTTCAAAAACTATGAAAGGAGGATCTTATCTATGCAATGATTCTTATTGCAATAGATATAGAGCTTCTGCGAGAACTCAAAACACACCTGATTCCTCTACAGGAAATTTAGGATTTAGGTTAATATATAGAAACAAATAGGAGGGTAATATGTTAGATAGATTTAAGGTCCCAGAAGAAGATAAAGTTTATGTACCAGTTGAAAAAATAACAAAGGTTACTGAAAATATATTGAAATCTTCAGGGGTTTCAGAGGATGGGGCTAAAAATTCTACCTCTGTCTTGATTGGTAATGACTTAAGGGGAGTTGAAACACATGGAGTTTCAAATGGTCTAAGACTTTATGTAGAAAAATATGCTTCAGGTCAATATAACTCAAGTCCTGACATTAAAATTATTAGAGAATCGGCAACTACTGCAACAATTGATGGTGATAATGGATTAGGAGCTGAGATAGGTCCATTGGCTATGGATATGGCGATAGAAAAGGCAGAAAAGTATGGGATGGGATGCGTTGTTGTTAGTAATACTGGGCATTTAGCAGGATGTGGTTATTATCCTTTACAGGCTGTAGAAAAAGATATGATTGGACAAGCTATGACTTCTGGAGGAGCAGGTTTGACTGTTCCGACCTGGGGATCAGAACCAATACTAGGAACAAATCCTGTAGCTTGGGCAGCTCCAGCAGATGAAATGCCTCCTTTTCTTTTTGATATTGCAACAACCCAAATAGCGTCTAATAAAATTGGACTAGCATTAAGAACAGGTGCAAAGATTTTACCAGGATGGATAACAGATAAGGATGGAGAACCTATTTTAGAAGAAGTTGATGCTCCTCAAAGAAGCGGTAGACATGGAGAATCAAATTATCATCTCCTTCCTTTTGGGGGAACAAGAGAAAATGGTTCTCACAAAGGTTTTGGTTTAGGGATGGTAGTAGAAATTATGACTAATGAACTTTCAGGAATGGGGCCAGCACCAGTACTTCATCATGAAGGTTCAGATATGTTTGCTGCATATTCTATTGATGCATTTACTGATGTTAAAAAATTTAAGAAAGATATGGATTTACTATTAAATAAAATAGTTGATTCTAAACCTGCCTCAGATTATGAAAGAGTTGTTTATGCAGGACTTATGGAAAGTGAAGAATATACAAAAAGATCTCAAGAGGGAATTCCTTATCATAAAGAAGTAATTGAGTGGTTTGAGAATTATTGTAGTGAAATAGGAATAGATTGTGAGCTGAGATAATGTTAGAAAGATTTAAAGTTCCCGAAGAAGATAAAGTTTATGTTGATTCTGAAAAGGTATTTGAATTAACAAAAAATATATTAAAAAACATAGGAGTCTCTGATGATGGTGCAAGTAACTCAGCTTCTGTTCTTATTGGAAATGACTTGCGTGGAGTAGAAAGCCATGGTGTATCTAATGGTCTCAGGCAATATATAAAGAGATATGAGGATGATATTTATAATCCTCATCCAAAAATCAAAACTATTAAGGAAACTCCTACCACTGCAAAGATAGATGGAGACAATGCTTTGGGTACTGAAATAGGACCTATAGCAATGAATTTAGCTATAGAGAAAGCTCAAAAATATGGAATGGGATCTGTTTCAGTAGTAAATACAGGACATTTAGCTGGTTGTGGTCATTATGTTCTACAGGCTGCTAAAAAAGATATGATAGGTCATTGTTATACGGGGAGTCCTGCTGGACAAACTTTACCAACTTGGGGATCAGAACCAATACTCGGAACTAATCCAGTGGCCTGGGCAGCCCCAGCGGATGAAATGCCTCCTTTTTTATTTGATATTGCAACGTCTCAAGTTGCAGGGAATAAAATTGAACTTACAAGAAGAACAGGAGCTAAACTACTACCCTCATGGATCGCGGATAAATCAGGAGAACCAATAACTGAAGAAGTCCCAACTCCCGATAGGGGAGATTATCATCTACTTCCTTTTGGTGGAACAAGAGAAAATGGATCTCATAAAGGATATGGAATGGGAATGGTTGCAGAGATAATGTCAAATATTTTATCTGGTGCTGGGCCTGGTTTATTCAATGATCATCAAGGATCTGATTATTTTGTTGCATATTCAATTGATGCTTTTACGGATGTAAAAAAATTTAAATTAGACATGGATTTATTGTTGAAAAAAATTATAAATTCTAAACCCGCAAAAGGATTTGAAAGAGTAGTTTATGCTGGATTTTTGGAAAATGAAGAACATGAAAAAAGAATTGAAAAAGGGATTCCTTATCATAATGAAGTAATAAATTGGTTTAAAAATTATTGTGAAAAATCTAAGCTGGACTTTAACTTAACTTAGTTAAACTTTCATTTTTCTATTTGTATATTTTCTACCCACTTCAGCAGCTTTTTGATCTTGACCTGCAATAACTCTTGCTCCAGATTTAATTACATCTACAATAGTTTCAGGGGAACCTGTTTCTAAAAACTTTACACCATTTTTATCACATGCTTCTTTTACTCTAATGGAAGCCTCTATTATTCTAGGATCAATTTTTTTATCTCCAGGTTTTCTTCTGATTTTCATTGACATTGACATATCACCGGGTCCCATTTCAGCAAAACCAATACCAGGAATACTTAAAATTTGTTCACAATTATTTAGTCCACCCAAAGTTTCTATTTTTAGGCCTAGTAATAATTCCCCTCTGGGATTTAATGGCCAAGGGTCAGCTTTATCTCTATATTCATTATCATCTTCTAACCCCCACTTTTTTTTAGCCATAAACTCAGATCCTACACCTCTTGTCCCGTCTCTTAATCCAAAACCTACACCGGCATCGTTTAATTTATATCTACATGATTCAACAAAAGCTCTAACAGCATCAGGAGAAGTGGCCTCGCATAATAAAATTCCATGAACTCCTCTTGCTAAAATTTGTCTTATTTGCCAAGCATTATATTGAATGATTGCCTCTGTTTCTCCCTGAACAGGTAGTTCTACGATTACAGGAGGAGTTATATGACCTGAATTAGTAGGTCCTCCTGCCATTAATCCTTCCATATATGCTTCTAAGCCAGTCATATCAAAGGATCCATGCTCCATACCAATATTTATATAATCAGCCCAAGTTTTAGAATCTTTCTTCCCCTGTTCAAAAGATAGGAAATCTTTCGAGAAAGTATGAAGACCGGTATAGTAAATAGGCTGGTCTTCTTCTAATAATTCTATTGCTCTATTGATTCTATTTGGCATAATAACTCCATAAAATATTTTTGTTTTTTATCTATTTATGAAAATATAATAGTAAAGCATTCAAAATAAAAGTATGAAAAAAATAAAAATAATATTTTTTGTAATTATAATCCTGAATTTTATTGGATGCTATGATCCTCCTGATCGAGATACTCAAGGTTTAGACTACAACTCATTAGGCGATCTTGTTNATTCATCTGATAGAATTTTGAAACTAAAAAAATCAGACAANGAAATAGAGTTTACAGTAGAAGAAAAAAAATATTTCAGTTTCCAATTTGTTGTTCTTGAAAAATTCAAAGGATCTTCTAGTGTTGATGATAAAATTTTCATTACAATTCCTGAAATAGAAATAAATGATCTTTTTATTAGTGGTAAAAATATAGAAAAATTTGATAAAAACTTTTCTCAAGATGAATATATATTTTTTCTAATGGGTAGATCNAGAAAAAATATATTNCCTAAAGAATTNGGGGGTAGCCTATGGTATAAAAATGGNAATCCATCAATTTTTCAGTCTAAAGGAGATTCTNTTAATATGATTTCATCCAAGAAATATATGGAATATTTAGATAATGACCTTAAAGAAATTTTAGAAATGTCAGAAATGAAATTCATAAACTTAGTAAAATCATTAAATGAATAATTTTTTCTTTTTACATGGAGCCGTTGGATATTTAGATGAAGCTTTATTTTTTTTTATTTTACCTCCACTTTTGATAATTATTATTAGCGCATGGAGGAGAGGATCAAAGAGAAAAAATAGAATTAAATCTAGAAATTCTAAGAAATAGCCTTATTCAAAAAAAGTTTTTTTATATCTTCTTTAGAGAATCCAAAATCACTTAAAACTTTTTCCGTATGTTCTCCTAACAAAGGGGATGGAGTTCGAATAGAACTGGGGTTTTCTAGGAATTTTGCAACAAATCCAATGTTTTCTACTTCTCCAGTTTTTGGATGAACGGTCTTAACTTTCATATTTCTAAACTTAATTTGAGGATCTTCCCAAACTTCTTGAATATTATTAATAGGACCACAAGGCACACCAGCTTTATCCAATATTTGAATCCATTGTGTTCTATTTTTTTTCATAAAAGTCACTTCTAACTCTGTTTCTAAATTCTTTATATTTTTCATCCTGCTTGTATTATCTATAAAATTGATATTATCCAATAAATCCTTTCTATCAATAGCATCACATAATCTTTCCCAATTACTTTGATTTGGAGCAGCAATATTAAGATAACCATCTTTTGTTCTGATTGCTTGATATGGTGCAGACACTCTATGAGCAGAACCTAATGGCTCCGCTATTTCCTCGTTATAAAAGTAACCTGTAGATTCCCAAACTGTGTATGCTAAAGCAGATTCAAGTAAAGAAACTTCAATGTATTGGCCTTTATCATTTTTTAATAAATTTATATATGCAGCTTCTATTGCTGATAGGGCATACATACCTGTATTTAGATCTGCAACTGGAACTCCTACCTTTGCAGGGGGATTATTAGGATGCCCAGTGATACTCATTAGTCCACTCATTCCTTGTGCAACCAAGTCAAAACCTGCTCTTTTTGCGTAAGGTCCGGTTCGTCCAAACCCAGAGATAGAGCAATAAATTATTTTTTTATTTAATTTCTTTAAGTCTTCATATCCCAAGCCCAATTTTTCCATTGTACCTGTTCTATAATTCTCTAAAATTACATCACTTTTTTTGACAAGAGTTTTCATAGCTTCTATTCCATCTGGATTCTTAAAATCTATTACTATCGATTCCTTGTTACGATTTAAGTTCATAAAACCTACCGATTCACCATTTTTAAATGGTCCCCATTTCCTAATATCATCTCCACCATTAGGTTTTTCAATCTTAATTACTCTTGCCCCCATATCAGCTAAAATCATTGAACAAAATGGCCCTGCTAAAATTTGACTGCAGTCAAGTACAGTTAAGCCCTTTAAGATTCCTGAATTATTGATCATAATTTTCCTTATTTATTGTTTTATTATCCTAAAAAATTGCATTTTATAAAGAATTTCAATAATTAAGATATAATGAAATCAGAAATTAAAAAATATAAAAAAATATAAAAACTAAATAACTGGAGGTCATTATGAACATGATCATTGCGGTTATCGTTAGTGTTTTAGCATCAGGATTAGTTGGTGCTGCAGCTGGTTATATAGCAAGAGCCTTTTTTGCAAACGGTGAATTGCGAAGAACTAAAGATGCAGTAGAAGGGCAACTAAGAAGGGCTGAATCTAGAAGTAGAGAAATATTGGTTGAGGCCAAAGAAGGTGCTCTACAGATTAANAGTGAAGCACAGCAAAGTATAAATAATAGTCTTAGAGATATTCAAAGACAAGAGACACAATTAGAAACAAGAGAAGATAATTTAAGAAAACAAAATGNTGATCTTAAAAGAAAATTTGAAGAAGTTGAAAGTAAAGACAAATCTCTAGAAATAGAAAGAGATAAAGTTAAGAAAATTGATTCTCAACAAGTTGAAGCTCTAGAAAAAATTTCTAATTATACTGCTGTAGAAGCTAAAGAAATACTAATTGATAAAACCAACAAAGATATAGAATTTGAATTAGCCAAATTATACAAAGATGCTGAAACTGAAATGTATGACCAGGCAGATGAAAAAGCTAAAGAAATACTTGCATCATCTATGCAAAGATTTGCATCTGAAGTAGTAGGAGAATCATCTGTCTCTTCAATTGAATTGCCTAACGAAGAAATGAAAGGCCGGATAATTGGAAGAGAAGGGAGAAATATTAGAGCTTTAGAGAATTTTACAGGAGTTGATCTAATAGTTGATGAAGAGCCTAAATCAATTTCTATTTCTTGTTTTGATCCTATACGAAAGCAAACTGCAGTAGTAGCTGTTAACTCTCTAATTAAAGATGGAAGAATTCATCCTGCNAGAATAGAAGAATTAGTAGACAAAGCTAAGAATGAGGTTAACAGAGANATTAAAAAAGCAGGTCAAAAAGCTGTATTTGATACAAATATAAAAGGTTTGAATGGAGAAATAATCGAATTAATGGGTAGATTAAAATTTAGATATTCTTATGGTGAAAACGTTTTACAGCACTCTATTGAAGTGGGTAGATTTGCAGGAATCATAGGTGCTCAAATTGGACTGGATGAAGAAATTTGTAAAACTGCTGGATTTTTACATGATTTAGGTAAAGCNTTAACTCATGAAATAGAAGGGCCTCATGCTGAAATAGGGGCTGATGTTGCNGAAAGAAATAACTTACCTCCAACAGTAGTAACTGCAATTAGGGAGCATCATGACAGAGAAATGAGTTGTGCTGAAAGCTATGTAGTTGCAGCAGCAGATGCTATATCTGCAGCTAGACCTGGAGCTAGAAATGATTCATTGGAAAGATATATTGAAAGATTAACAGCACTTGAAGAAATTGCGTTAGCTCATGAAGGTGTTCAAAAATGTTATGCTATTCAGGCAGGTAGAGAAGTTCGAGTTATGGTGGATCCAGATACAATTAATGATATTAAAGCATCCTCATTAGCAAGAAGTATTTCTGAAGAAATCAAACAAAAACTAAATTTCCCTGGTCAAATAAAAATTATAGTAATACGGGAAACTAGAGCAGTAGAGACAACTGGAGATTTCAACTAGGAGCTAATATTGAAAGTCCTTATGATAGGAGATGTTGTAGGTAGAGGAGGAAGAAAGACTCTTTCAACTCTTCTTCCTAAATTAGTTGAGGAACAAAATATTGATTTTGTGATAGCTCAAGGAGAAAATTCTGCAGGTGGTTTTGGTTTAACAAAAAAAACATCTAAAGAATTTTTCGATTGCGGTGTTGACGTTATTACTTCGGGTAACCATATTTGGGATAAACCGGATATTTTTGATGAATTAGAAAGTTTAAATTCAAAAATATTACGGCCTAATAATTATCCAAAAAATAAACCAGGAACAGGTATTTTTTTTAATAATGAACTGGTTGTTATAAATTTAATGGGCTCAGTTTGGATGGGAGATATAGATTCTCCTTTTTCTTCTATTTCAACAATTTTGGATGATCTTCCAAATGTACCTATTTTTATAGATTTTCATGCAGAAGCTACATCAGAGAAAGCTGCTATGGCTTGGCACCTAGATGGAAAAATCACAGCATTAGTTGGGACTCATACACATGTCCCTACNGCAGATAATAAAATTTTACCTCAAGGGACAGGATTTGTTTCTGATTTAGGAATGGTAGGAGGAAAAAATAGTATACTTGGCATGGATAAAGATGCATCAATAAATAGGTTTTTTAATGGACAAAAAAGAAGGATGAATCCCGTAGAAAAAGGAGAAATGGTATTTAATTCTGTTTTGATAGATGTTGACCAATCAAATAAGCGTACAAAGTCAATAACAAGATTAGATAAAGAAATNAATATTTAATGTATGCAGACTTACATATCCATACTAATTTTTCTGATGGAATTTATTCTCCTAAAGAAATTCTTATAAAAGCAGAAAAAGCAAACTTAAAAACGATCGCCATAACTGACCATGATAACTTTTCAGGAAGTATTCAGGCGAGAGATATTCTAAAAGGTTCTAAATTTTCAATTGATTTAATTCCTGGAGTTGAATTTTCTTGTACATATGGAAGTAATGAATATCATATTATTGGTTTATTTATTGACTTCTATAATGAAGAAATTATTGAACTAATAGAAGCTATGCAAAAAAAAAGATTAGATTCGATAAAAAAAATATTATTTTTTTTAAAATCAAAAGATATAAATATATCCATAGATAATGTTATTTCAAATTCTAAAGGATCCATAGGAAGACCTCATATAGCATTGGAACTGATAAAACAGGGATATGTGAAAAGTGTCAATGAAGCGTTTGAGAAATATCTTTCAAACAAACACCTAAAAGATATTAAGGAGCCTAGAATGACTGTTGAAAAAGCCATTGAAGTAATAAAAATTTCAAAAGGAATTTCAATTTGGGCCCATCCAAATATTAGTGAAAAAAATTTTTTATCTGAGATTAATNTATTCAAAAATATGGGTTTATCTGGAATTGAAGTACACTCTCCTAGATATGGTTTNCATAGACAGAAAGAATTATTAGAAATATGTAAAAGTTTAGATTTAGTAGTTTCTGGCGGAAGTGATTTTCATGGAATTCATGAAGGTATAGAAATCAGTCAATCTAATGCGATTTCTGAAATTGAATATGAATCAATAATTAAATTGAAAAAATCTCTATAGGTTATTTAATGCTTATTTTTATAATTTTTTCTTTTATTTTATATCTAATAGGTTCTTTTCCAACAAGTCACATTATAGGTGAAAAATTATATAGAATTGACATCTTGAAAATAGGTTCAAAACATTCTGGATTATCTAATATCTATCAATATTCTTCTAAAAAAATAATATTGCTAATTTTATTAATAGATGTATTACTAAAAGGATTTGTTCCAACATATTTAGTATTCAATTTTTACAACGAATATATCTTGGCTTCATTATTTCTGATTATTGGACATAATTGGTCATTTTTTCTGAATTTTAGAGGAGGTAAAGGATTATCAATTTCAATAGGTTTACTTGCAGGAGTGAATATTTTTATTTTTTTTATTCTTGTTATTTTTTTCTTATTATTTTGGATAATTGTTAAATTAAGGGATAGTGCAATGCCATGGATTCTTTCTTTTATTATTACAGTATTAGTCATAATTTTTGATGCTTTGTATCTTCATGTTTTTTTTCAATCTTTATCTAAAATGTCACTTTATTCAATTATTTTTGTTCTATTATTATTATTATTGAGAAGAATTTTAGTAGACGGAGAATATAATAATTTTAATCGTAGAATTATACTTAATAGAATAATATTTGATAGAGATGAAAAGTGATGCAAAATTGTTTTTACCACAAAAATAAAGAAACAGTATTAACATGCTCTCGATGTAATAAACCAGTTTGCAACAATTGTACAACAGATTCTTTAGTTGGAATAAAATGTATTGATTGTGGATCTATAGGTAAACCTGACATATTAAATGTAGCGTTCAAGGATTTTTTTAGAATTATAATCAGTAGTATTATTTTTGCTCTTTTTTCTTCATTTTTATATTCTTTTTTAATTGTATTAATCTTAAATATAGATGTTTTAGGAAATATTCAATCAATTGCAATAATGTTCCTAAGGGTAATAACTCTGATTTTTTTAGTTTTATTTGGAGTATTAAATGCTGAGCTTGTAATTAGAATGGCGAGAAAAAAAATAAATAAAATTTTTCCAATTGTATCCGCAATCACAACAATGACATATTGGATTTTTATATATTTTTATTTCTCTACAATATTTATTTCATATCAAGTTTGGTGGTATCAATTTTTTTATCAGCCAGTTGCTATGTTAGGATTAGGATTATCAATATATTTGTCATATTCAAGGGTGAAGTGAGGGTCTAATGAAAAGAACGAAAATTGAAAAAATTGAGACTATTTTATGGGATAGATGGCTTTTACTTAAGATTTATTGTGAAGATGGTACTGTTGGAATAGGAGAAGGCGGTGTTCATGGATGGCAAAGACCAACCAAAACTATGATTGAAACAATGGAACCATATTTGTTAGGGAAAGACCCTTCTTTGATTGAACATCATTATCAATGGTTATATAGATCTAGTCATTTTATGGGATCCGTAGTGCAAGGAGCTCTATCAGCTATTGATATAGCATTATGGGATATTAAAGGGAAAAGATTGGGTGTCCCTATTTATGAATTATTATCAGGTAAAACTAGAGATAAGGTTCGATGTTATATGCATGTTGGTATGTATAATCCAAAATCTAAATCTGAATTAGGAACCACCGATGCTTTAGTTGAAGATGCTTTAGAAGCTGTCAAAAGAGGTTTTACAGCTATCAGATTTTCACCTTATAATGATAAGTTTTTTTTACATAAGTCATTTTCTGAATGGGCTACAGAATCGGTAAATAATGTAGGTGCAGTAAAAGAAGCTGTAGGAGAATCAGTCGATGTTTGTGTAGAAATCCATAGACAAATGAGTCCCGCTGAAGGTATTAGCTTAGGAAAAAGATTAGAAAAGTTTTCGCCTTTTTTTTATGAAGATCCAATGCTTCCTGACTCACCTAACTTAATGGCAGAAATACAAAATAATTGTAATATTCCAATTGCTACTGGTGAAAGATTTACTAGTATTTATGAATTTCAACAATTACTTGAAGCTAAAGCTACAAGTTATATAAGGCCAGATTTATGTCTTGCATCCGGAATTTCAGGTTGTAAGAAAATTTCTGCTATGGCAGAGTCTCATCATATAAAAGTTATTCCTCATAATCCATTATCACCTGTTTCAACAGCTGCTTGCGTTCAACTTGATGCTTCAATACCTAACTTTGCGTTACAAGAATTTACAGGCGAAGATCAACCTCCTAAAAGCGATCTGATAGATAATCCTATAAAGCTTGAAAATGGATATTTAATAGTTCCTGAAGAACCAGGCCTAGGAATAACTTTAAATGAAAAATCTTTAAGTTTAGGAGAAAACCCCAAAATTCTTGATACCCCAATTGGATTCGACGGATCAGTCCAAGATAGATAATAGTTTAGTAAAAGTTTTCCAGTTCCTTAATAGACTTAGGTATTTTTTCAGATAAATTTTTTGGTCCAGATTTAGTAATTAAAATATCATCTTCTATTCTTATACCAATATCCTTATATTTTTTTGAAATCTTTTGAGCCATATCTCCAAAATATAAACCAGGTTCTATAGTTAGGACCATTCCTTCTTGGAATTCAGTAAAATTTTCATCTCTATCTTTATATTTTCCAGAGTCGTGGACATCAAGACCCAGCCAATGTGAGGTTGAGTGCATGTAAAATGGAAAATACAGCTTTTCTTCAATTATTTCATCTGTAGATTTATCTAATATTTTAAGATGTTTTAACCCTTCAACTAAAATAGTTAAAGCTTTTATATGAGGGTCATTTATTGAGTTACCTACTTTACATTCTTCAATAGCTTTTGTATTTGCTTCTAATACGAGCTCGTAAATATCAGTTTGTTCGGATGTAAATTTTCCACTTACTGGCCATGTCCTGGTTATATCAGCAGAATAGTAATCCCACTCAGACCCTGCATCTATTAATATCAAAGTGTCTTTAGTTAATTTTTGATCATTTTCTATATAGTGCAAAATACATGAATTTTTTCCAGAAGCAACAATAGACGGATATCCATTCCTTTTTGAACCACCGAGTCTAAATTCCATTTCCATTATTTGTTGAACTTCATACTCATACTTACCTGGAGCAGAATACTTAAATGCTTCTATAAAACCTTTCTCAGTTAAATCAATTGCGTTTTTGATTACTTCAATTTCATCATGAGTTTTAATTAATCTCATCGAATCTATGAGTATTGAAGGATCAATGATTAATGGATTTGGGATACCTGTTCTAGACTTAATTCTTTTGAAATTATCTAAACCTGTAAATATTAAGTCGTCTAATTTCTTTGATGAGCCCAAGTTATAATATATTTTTTCACAGCTAAAAAGTAACTCTGATAATTTATCAAGCTGATTGGTATTATATGCCAAGTCAGCTAAGTAGAAAGACTTAGCTTTTTCAACTCCTATTTTATAACCAGTCCAAACTTCTTCTTCTACTTTTTTTTCTTGCGTGAATAAAATATATTTTTCAGAGTCTTTTTTTATTAAAATCAATAAAGCTTCAGGTTCCTCAATTCCAGTAAGATACCAAAAATCAGAACTTTGCCTGAATTCATAATTAACATCATTATTTCTTACTTTTTCTTCTTCTCCGCTTACGATTAGAATAGAATTTTCTTCCATGTTAGAAAAAAGATTTTTTCTTCTGTTTTGAAATTCTTTTTGACTAATTTTTTTCATAATTTAAAATAATTTTCTTTATACCATTTCAATTCATCTATGCTTTCTCTAATATCATCTAAAGCTAAGTGATTATTTTTTTTAGAGGGTTCGTTTTCATTTGGCTTAAACCATCTTTTTATAACTTCTTTAAATGAGGATACGTCTATCATTCTATAGCTCAAATAGTTATCTAACTTAGGCATTTCTTTGTGTATATATCTTCTATCTATATGAATAGAATTTCCGCATAATATACCTTTATTTTCATCAACCCATTGAGATATAAATTTAAAATTTAAGTCATCAGCTTCAGAAATATTAATTTTTGAATTTTTTACTTTTTCTAAAAGTCCTGACTCAGTATGAACTTTTAGAGGCCAGTCTTCTATTATTTTTAATTCTTCTTCTGTTCTATTTATAACTATGTTTGGACCTTCTTCTAAAACTTCCAAATTTTTATCAGTAATTATGCACGCACTTTCAATAATTACTTGTTCATCTGACAAGCCTGTAAACTCTAGATCCATCCAAATTAAATTATCTTTTTTTGACATTTTAGTAAAATGAAATTATTTATTATAATTTTATCAATAAATGTTAAAAACTTATACAATTCCTATAGCTTCAAAAAAAATTTCAAATCTATATGATTTATGGATAAATAATGGATTTGAAAATGAAAATAATATTGATATAAACAAAATATTATTATCAGGATCTGAAAAAATAATAAATTCAATAAAGCTTTATACTTTTGAAGAAATAAATTTTATAAAAAGTAGTGCAATAATAATTTTTAATAATACAAATTCTTATATATCAGGCTTAGGAGAAGTTTGTACATCAATTGAATCCAGAGGCAATGGATATGCAAATCTTTTATGTAAAAAAATAGTTGATGATTACTTTTCTAATCCCAGAAGTGAAGTTATATTTCTTGGAACAGTTAATCCTGTTGCAAAAAAAATTTATGAATCGCTAGGTTGGAAGACTATTTCAAATTCAAATGTACTATTTAATTCAAAATCTAATTATGACTTTGATAAATTTTTATCAGAATATCATAAATCAAATTTGCCCAAATCAATTTCAAATGGGAATATGAAATTTAGGATTTCTATAATCCCTTTTGTTTTATCTCTTAGATCAAATAAACAAATAGAACTAAATGCAAAAATAAACCTAATAAATACTTCTTCAGGATGCTTAGGTTTATATAACAAATATGCTTCTATTACTGATAAAAATGGAGAATGGTTTTGTATGAGTGATTCTGAAAATAGGCTTTTTTCTACAGTGTCTTATTTGGAAACTATAAAGAAAAATTTCAGAGTTGACTGCTTAATTGACCCTCAAAATTTAACTAGTACTTATGAATTAATACAATTTGTTATTGAAAAAATTCAAAGCAAAAATATTAATAATATTTATGTAGAAATATTTATTATGGATAAGCTAAAGCTTAAATTATTTTCTGAATTAGGTTTTAGTGAGAAAAGTCATTCTATAAAAAAAATAGATGGTGATGAATTAGAATTTATAAAATTAGTTTTATAAATTCATATTAAACTTTTCTTCTAAAATTATTTTTAAGAACCCTTTTTCTGTTTCACTAGCAATTTTATATTTTTCATAAAATGATTCTTTTTCTTTGATTAATATTCTTGCAATTCCTTCTCTGTATTTTTTTGCAATATTAAATAGATTTGGATCAATTTTATGTTTGCTGTAAATAACAGGCATACCATTATGTAATTTGAATTCTATCCCTTTTGAAATTAATAGATTAAGAATTTCTTTAGATTGATTGTTTGTAAACATAATTTATTTTCTATGCTAAAAAGGTAAACAATTCAACTTAAATATTTTGCATTTTTGTCAAAAGGAAACATATTTTGTCTAATGTTTTTATATTCAAAAAAAGTTAGATCTGAAGTAGTTACTCCTGGCGAATTTACTAAAATTATTTTTCCCGCTATAGGTTGATAGGCAGGTCTAGGAGAGCTAACTCCTTTAGCTATAATTATTTTATAATTTTCTGGGTATATTCCCATTGAATACATTTGCTCTCTTGCTGTGTTTCCACTACGTTTTGATGTGATTAGTATAGTCATTCCGTCATTTGTTTCAAACTTTATTCTTTTGCCATCATCAAAAAATCTAAAACCACCATGATTTGGTCTATGCTCCTCATATTTACCATCATGAATTTTTTCCACGGTACCACTTAGAATTATTGGTTTTCCATGCATTTGATCAGTCTTTCCTCCAACTGATATAGAAATCTTTGATCCTTCTCCTGCTAAGATACATTCTTTTACTACATCTGGATCATAAAGGCTTTGTAAATAGTTTGTAATTTTCATTTCTCTAGCTCTTCTTAAAATATGAGTTGAATCTGCGGCTGAGCCACCTCCAATATTATCTCCAACATCCATTAATACTATTGGACCGAGGTGAGAATGCTCACTTTTTTTAGTATCTTCTAATGCCTCTCCATCATTTGGTACAAAATTTTCTTTTCCTTTGGGTTTTGGTCCCATATATATATTTTTTGCAATTTGTAATGCTTCATCTATACCAGGTACGGGCTTATTTAGTTCTTCTCTTTTTTCCCAAGCTTGTTTTGATAGTTTTTTTGAGATTCTTTCTGCTAATTTTGGATTATTATCAGTTATAGTTATCCATGACATACCCATTTCAATCACATCAGCATAAGGATATCCTTCTGAAATAGATGTATCTAAAACCCCATCAAGTAAATTTTCATCAATACACTCTTTTACGAGTCCTTTCATAGGCTCTTGTCCAGTAAATTGTTTTACTATATTGACTAACAATGGAGGAGCCTCAATAAATTGAGTTGGACTTATTTCTTTTTTTATTGCTTTGAATATTAATGATGCACATTTGAAACCTCTAACTTTTGCATCTAAGTGAGGACATGTTCTCCACACTATGCAAATATCCGTATTTTTTACAGTATCTTTTGAAATATTTGCATGCATATCTAAAGTTATTCCAACGGGAGTCTCTTCTCCAACTATTTCTCTTACTTTTTTAGTAAAATCCGCATCCATGTCAGGGAATTCATCTGAAACAGCAGCACCATGATTTGCAATCAAGACACCATCCCAAGGACCATCATTTCTCAACATATCAAGCATTTCTGTAGATAATCTGTCATAAGCATCTTTAGTGATAGTTCCTATTGGACCTGTGTTTGCATACATCAAAGGTATTAATTCAAAATTAAATTTTTTTGATGCCTCAATGTATCCTGCAATTGTATAGTTTGAATTTTCAAAATGACTTATTATTTCATTTTTCCTTTTTATTTCTTTCTTTTCAAACTCTTCATATGTTGCAGGTACAATTGAAAAAGTATTTGTTTCGTGTGAAATCCCAAGTGTTGCTATTCTCATAACTTTATTTAATATAATGTATTTAATTAGTTTAAAATAATTATGTCCGAAGAAAAAAAAATTTCAATTGATATACACGGTTTTAGAGCAGTAGAAGCTAGAATTGCCATAGAAGATCATATTTTAGAGTGTGTTAATCAAAATTATTCACAAGTTAGAATAGTTCATGGCCATGGAGCGGGGATATTAAAAAGAGTTACTGAAGAAGTTTTGATAGATTCAGGATATATTAAAGATTTTTATCCAGATCATACATTTGGTGTTACGATTGGTATTCTTGATTATTAGCTCTTAATAATAACAGCAATAACAGCACCAATTGCAAACCACAGAGTCCATCTAAACCACCAAAATTTGTACAATTGTTTAAATTTTTCCATTTTTTAATCCTTTTGTTTTTTTTATAAAATCATCTAAAGCTTCATTTAGTTCATTTTCGAGTTCATTTACTACAGTTTTTACTGATGTAATATCTCTTATTCTTCCTATACCTTGCCCTGAGCCCCATATGTCCTTCCATGTTTTTGGTTTTTCTGGATTACTAAAACTCATCTGATCTTTACTTCCATCCTCTAGTTCATCAGGATCTAATCCAGCATTTTCAATTGATCCTCTAAGATAATTTCCTTTGATACCTGAAAAAAAGGAAGTATAAACAACATCTTTTGCAGAGCTATCTAAAATCATTTTTTTATATACCTCATTTGCATTTGCTTCAATTGTTGGTATAAATCTTGATCCGATATATGCTAAATCGGCTCCCAATGCTAATGCCGATGCAATTGAAGAACCATCTGCGATGGCTCCAGATAGCAAAATAGTTCCATTAAACCATTCTTTGACCTCTCTAAGTAGAGCAAATGGTGATAAATTACCTGCATGTCCTCCTGCACCGGCGCATACTAAAATCAATCCGTCTACTCCTAGTTCAGCAGCTTTTTTTGCATGTCTTTGACTAATCACATCATGAAATACAATTCCACCATAACTATGAGCGGCTTCTATAATTTCATCCGGTGGCCTTAGGCTAGTTATTATTATCGGAACTTTCTGATCTACGCATGTTTCCATATCTGAAATTAGGCGTTTATTTGATTTATGGCATATTTGATTTACTGCAAATGGAGCTACTATTTTGTCAGGATTGTTTACCTTAAAGTCTTCTAGCTCATCTTTGATTTTATTAATCCAATCATTTAAAGTTTCAGGTGATCTTGCATTGAGAGCGGGAAAAGAACCTACAATACCTGATTTACATTGATTTGCTACTAACTTAGGATTAGACACTATAAACATAGGAGATGCTACTACAGGGATTCTTAAATTGAAACCATTTATTTTATACATAATAATAGGATAGTATATTTTGATTATGTTAATGATATTCGACTAATGGCTTTTCTTCATAAAATATTCATAAAACTGCGATAAAATTTATATATATATATAAATTTTGGAGATTACTTTGCAAAATTCAAATGACATTGATAAGCTTATAGCTGAGTCTCAAAGTATGTTTGGGAAAAAATTTTTCTATCTTCTAAGCCTGTCTATAGTTTTAATAATTATTATTTTTTCAGCCTTCTATTTTTTTAATTCTGAAGATGATTCTCAAATTATTTCTTATGAAGAACATATGCTTCAAAAAGGGAGTGTAGCAAATACACTTATTGCTTCTGGAAGTACACAAATAGATAAAAAGATTTCATTATCATTTGGTACAAGTGGGAATTTATCTGAAATTTTAGTTGAAGAGGGGGATAATGTAACAGAAGGACAATTATTAGCAGAATTAGATTCAAAAGATTTACAAAATGCATTAGAAAGACAACAACTCCAACTAAACAAATTGCTTGATTATCCATCTGAAGAAGATTTAAAAAATGCTCTATATTTAGTAAATCAAGCTCAAAAAGCCTTAAATGATTTACTAGAATATCCCTCAATAGAACAGTTAAGAACTGCTGAAGAATTGGTAAGTCAAGCTGAAGCTAATTTTATTACAGCTCAAGAAAACTATGATGAATTAATGGTTCCTACAGATGTTCAATTTGATTCTGTTACTAAATTAATTGAACAGGCTGAACAAGCTGTATCAAATTCCAATCTACTTTTAGAAAATGCTAGAAGAAATGTTGATGCCTCCATGATCACACTTACTGAATCGGTTAATAATTATTGTGATGTAGATTCTTTACCAAAAAGAGAAAATGTATGCGTATCAATTTCTAGCTATCCAGTAGATAAATCTGTTACGGATGCTATATTGGATGAAATTTTCAAATGTTGTGATGCCAACACAACCGAAATGAACTTGTCAAAAGCATTAATTAATTCAAATTCTAATTACACTTCTTCTATTGAACAAGTTAACGTGTATTTGGATCAATTAGAGAGTTCAAATGCAAACTTAAAAGACGCAAATAATAATTTAAACACTTTAAGAAACCCTTCTTCTAATGACATAGAAAAATTTACCAAACTAGAAGAACAAGCTGAGAAAAATTTACAAAAAAGGTTATTATCTTTAGCAGAAATGCAAAAAGGGGCTGATCCTGAAGAAATCAAATTAGCTGAAGAAAATTTAGCTAAATCTAAGTTAACACATACTAGAGTTCAGAATGGAACAGATACAAATGATATTGAAATACAGGAATTACTAGTAGAACAAGCTAAGGCAAATTTATCCAAAACTAAAATCATTGCATTATTTGACGGACAAGTATCCTCGATAAATTATAAGCAAGGGGAATTTATAACTTCTGGACAAAGTATGTTTACCTTGTCTGATCCATCAACAATGCAAATGGATATAATAGCTTCTGAAGCAGAGTTTGTAGAAATGAGCTCAGGAATGTACGGATTAGTTTCTTTAGATTCCAAACCTTTTCCTCCGTCTATAATTCAAATCACTTCAATTTCGAATGTTCCTAATGTTACCCAAGGAATTGTAACTTATCCTGTTGAAGCTAGGTTTATTAGAGGATTTGAAGTGCTGAGTGTTATGAATCAGTTTACACCTCTTTTAGATTCATTTTCTNGTATGGACTTAAGCAATATTCCAGGTCTCCCAAATATTGATGGATTGGATCAAAATTTTCCATCTAATATGAATAGAGNGGAAGGGTCACAAAGAGGACAANTTGATATTAATTCTATAGATAGAGAAGGTTTACAGGGAGTCTTATCCTCTCTGTTATCAGCGGAACTTCCAGCAGAAGGTATGAATGGGACAGTTACTTTGCTNAAAGATTCTGTTCAAGATGTTTTAGTAGTACCTTCNGATGCTTTGATAATGGATAAGGACGGGCCTAAAATTATAACCTCGATTTCTGATAATNAAATACTGTATTCTCCTGTGACAACAGGATTAACNGATGGTAAGCAAACAGAAATTCTAGNAGGCTTAGATAATAATGAGATGATTTATATAAAGAAAATAGGAGTTAAATCTAATGAATCAATAATTTCTTCNTTTATGGAAGAAAAAGANTCTCCTAAATCAATTGATGAACTTACCAGAGGTAANCCTCCAATGCCNGGAGGCGGAAAAAAATGATAGAACTAAANGAAGTTTCTAAAATTTTTGATACTGGATTTAATAAAGTTAATGCATTGTCCAATGTAGATATAAAAATTGATCAAGGGGAGTTTGTTGCTATTAAAGGTCCCTCAGGGTCTGGTAAAAGTACCATGATGAATATAATTGGTTTATTGGATAGACCTTCTCATGGAAAATATCTTTTAGGAAANAATGATGTTTCTACACTTAATGACAATAAAAGATCTTTAATTAGAGGAAATGTTTTTGGTTTTGTTTTTCAGAATTATAATCTAATTCCTAGACTTTCAGCTGTAAGGCAAGTAGAAATGCCATTAATTTATAGAAAGGATAGTGAAAGAAGAAAGAAATCAATTATAGCTCTTACTAAACTAGGCCTAGCAGAAAGAATATCTCACTCACCTGTTGAATTATCTGGAGGAGAACAGCAAAGAGTTTCTATAGCTCGAGCATTAGTTGGGCAACCAAAGATAATTCTAGCCGATGAACCCACAGGAGCGCTAGATTCAAAAACAGGAGAAGAAATTATCCAAATATTTAAATCATTATCNATAGAAGGAATAACAGTTATAATGATAACTCATGACCACTTAGTAGCCCAAAAAGCATCAAGAATTATAGAAATGAAAGANGGAATGGTAGTCCAGGAGTAATTGTGAATATATTTGATGCAATAATTTTTGCCTTTCGGTCAATAATTTCTACACCTCTAAGAAGTGGATTAACTGCTTTGGGGGTAATTGTTGGAGTAACTTCTGTAATAGTTCTTGTTTCTTTGGGGCAGGGCATAAAAAAACAAGTTGAGGATGAAATAACNGCNCTAGGAACTAACCTTTTATTTATTACNGCAAGTTCTGAGGACTCTTCTACTGGAGTACAAGGGGCAAGGAATTCTGGTACATCTCTTACTTTAAGCGATTCTGAAAAATTACTAGAAAGAAATATAGAAGGTGTNAGAAATATAGCGCCCCAAATAGATTTTCCNGCACAATTAATTGCTGGAAATTATAATACAGAAGCNAATGTTTTTGGAACTACTCCTGANTATATAGATGTGACATCAACAGAAACATTAANGGGAGATTTTATAACCCAAAAAGATGTTGATACTAAGGCTTTNCGTATGGTTTTAGGTTCAGAAATTTCAAAAAAACTTTTTCCTGANGGNGAAGCTATGGGTAAAACTGTTCGACTAAGTTTATTTAATAGGTTTGATTTTAGATTTTTAGTAACCGGAGTTATGAAACCTAAAGGAGGAGANGGAGACGACGACTTTTCAGTTTTTATACCTGTGTCAACAATGCAAAATAGAATTGCATTTTTAAAAAANCCAACTGGTGATGTAAATGTGTTTAGAATACTNGTAAGGTCAGATGATGAAATAGANAAATCTTTTGTATCTTANTTATTAGAAGAAAATTTAAAGGAAATACATGGAGTTATAGATCCAGATTTTGAAATCACAAGTATGGATCAACTCCTTGAAGCAGCTAATCAAGTTACAGGTGCATTAACTTTATTTTTAGGATCCATAGCAGGAATTTCACTTTTAGTTGGTGCCATTGGTGTNGGAAATATTATGCTTGTGAGTGTTACTGAAAGAACAAGAGANATAGGTACNTTAAGATCTATAGGAGCAACTAAATTTGATATCCGTCTTCAATTTATTACNGAAGCCTTAGCNATTTGTCTATTAGGAGGNTTACTNGGTATTTTTATTGGAATTATAATTTGTTTNAATCTAAGTGGTATAACTTTTGGAGAAGAAGAAAACTTATCAGCTGTNATAACTCCAACAAGCGTATTTTTAGCATTCGTAGTATCNCTNTTAGTTGGNTTGATATCTGGGGCCTATCCTGCCTACAGAGCCTCTGAACTTGATCCTATTGAAGCACTNAGAAGTGAGTAGAATTATTGCTTGTAGAAAACATTTTGAAGACCAATTATATTATCCAACTTTTCTTCTAAAGATTTAGAGGTATTCACATTTGCAAAAGGCAAATTAAGCTTAACTTTTTCTGAATTGCTCTTAACTACTATTGATACAGGAACATTGCCTTCATTATCGAGCAATATTCTTGTAAGGTCGTCCATTATGTGTTTATTACTTGAGTGTTCTTCACTGTTTACAGTTATTATTACTTCTTTTACTTGATTTATTTTTTCATCAGTAATTTCTTCAATTGGAGTTTTTTCGTTTTTCATATTTGGTTTATATTCCTCCTTAGTTATAATTGGTGTTTTATTCGTAAATGTATTTGATATATCAGATTGCTCATCGAAAGAAAAAATTTCTCCACTGTCATACCATAGAGAATTTTCTCCATTTCGATTATTTATTTTTCCTTTTATTTTTGCAATAGGGCTATGAAGCCATATATCTACTTCGCTGATTTTATTTTGCCAAACCATTAAGTCAATAGGGCCGTCAGTAAGCTCCAGCTTTACAATCATGAATTCAGCACCTTTTCTTGAAACTCTTTTCTCATAGGATTTTATTTCAGCTATAAATGTTTGAGGTTTATTTGTATCTACTGATTCAATTTGTTGTAAAGAAACAATTATTTCTTCATTCATCTGTTTGAGTCTTAACATTTTTTTATGATTAGGGTTTTCTGTAAATGAAATACCCATAACCTCTTGTTCCCAATGCATTTTTTCATTATCTTGAGTAGCTGTTTCAGCAACTTCAATTACGTTAACAGGAGTTTCTACTTCTTCACCAAAAAGATCAAACATTGTAGATTGATTACTATTTCTTAATCTTGTTAGGCTATTTATCTGTATAAGAATCCTTTCTACTGAATCCAGTAATCCTCCTCTATCTCCAAATTCATCAAAGCTACCAGATTTAATTAAGCTTTCTAAAATTTTTTTATTTATCCATGAGGAATCAATTCTTTTACAAAAATCTCCTAAAGATTCAAAAGGGCCACTTTTTTCTCTTTCTTCAATTATTTTTGACAAAGACACACTACTAACATTCTTCAAGGATGAAAGCCCATAACCAATTAATTTGCCTTTATCTGAAGATAAGATACTAAAAAAAACATTAGAATTATTAATATTTGGTTTCAAAATTTCTAGATCAGTTTTTCTTATTTCGGTAACAGATACAGAAATTTTTTCCGTATTATTAATTGAAGAGTTTAATAAAGCTGTAAAATATTCTATTTTATAGTTAGCTTTAAAATAGGCAGTCCAGTAGGCTATCATTGCATATGAAACACTATGGGCTTTATTAAATGCGTAACCTGCAAAAGGTTCTATAAGCTCAAAAACTTCGTTGCTTGTTTTTTCATCAAATCCTTTTTCTAATGACCCTGATATAAATCTATCTTTCTCAGCTTGCATTACCTCTTTAATCTTTTTACCCATGGCTTTTCTTAAAATATCAGCCTCTCCAAGAGTATATCCTCCAAATGCCTGTGCTATTTTTAGAACCTGATCCTGATAAACAATAATTCCGTATGTTTCAGATAAAATATCTTTTAATGCATCATGTGGATATTTTATTTTTTCCTTACCGTATTTTGATCTTATAAATCTATCAATATGCTCCATAGGGCCAGGTCTGTATAAAGCTATCATCGCTGCAATATCTGAGATACTTGATGGCTTCAAGTCTTTTATATATTTTCTCATTCCAGCAGATTCTAATTGAAAAACTCCAAATGTATCTCCTTTTGATAACAATTCAAATGTTTGTTCATCATTTTTTGATATTTCATAAATATTAAATTCTTTTTCTGTTCTTTTTTCTATAAGCTCAATTGTTTTACTTATAATACTTAAGTTTGTTAGCCCAAGAAAATCCATTTTAAGTAATCCAACATCTGCTATAGCGGCCATTGCATACTGAGTTGTAGGAGGTGCATTTTCTTCTCCAGATGTGGAAATTTGTAAAGGCACATCATTAGTTAGATCATCTTGAGAAATAATAACCCCAGCTGCATGTGTTGATGCATGCCTTACTGTTCCTTCTAATTTTTGAGCAAAATCTACAACTTTTCTATTATCAGGATCTTTCATTAGATCCTTGAATTCATCAATTTCAAGAGCATCTTTGATTTTAGTTCCTACTTTTGTAGGAATAATCCCTGCTAGTTTATCACCAACTGATATTGGTAAATCTAAAACTCTAGTTACGTCCCTTACAGCAGCTTTAGCTCCCATTGTTCCAAAAGTAATGATTTGAGCTATATGATCTTTTCCATATCTTTCTACGCAATATTTCATTACTTCATTTCTTTTGTCATCCTCAAAATCCATATCTATATCAGGCATTTCTCTTCGCTCAAGGTTTAGAAATCTTTCAAAAACTAAATTATGTTCCATAGGGTTTATTTTTGTTACTTCTAAACAATAAAGCACCAAGCTTGCAGCAGCAGAACCTCTTACTGCGGATAAAATATTTTTAGAGTTTACAAAATTAAAAATATCCCAGCAAACTAAAAAATAATCTGGAAAATTACTTTTTTCTATTACTTCTAATTCGTAATCTAACCTTTCAATTAATTCTGGATCATTTTCATCAAATCTTTTACTAAAACCTTTATATGAAAGTTCTCTTAGATATTCCATTGAGGATTTATTATCGGGACAATCATATTTTGGTAATAAAGCTTTACTGAAATCTATTTTTATATTGCATCTTTCACTTATTTCCAATGTATTATTTAAGCCTGAGGGTAATTCCTTCCACTCTTCCCACATTTCTTCAGAAGATTTTATGTAATAATTATCATCATCAAATTTAAATCTTTTTGGATCATTAATGTTTGAATTCGTTTGTAGGCACATTAGTAATTCATGTGCAGCATGGTCATGCTTTTCCACATAGTGGTTGTCGTTAGTTATCACAAGTGGCAGATTATTATTTTTACTTATTTCTAGAAGCTGCTGGTTAATTATTTTTTGATTAGGAACTCCTATATGATCCATTATTTCTAAATAAAACCTATCCTTAAAAACGTCAGAAAACCATCCATAAGTATTTTTTATTTTTTCCTGATCATTACTGACAATGGATCTTGAAAGTTCAGATGAAGGACAACCCGAAAGTACAATTATTCCTTCATTATATTTTTCAAGAATTTTTTTATCTATTCTGGGCTTGTAATAGAATCCATTTAAGTTTGAATGAGTTACCATTTTCATAAGATTTTGATAACCAGTTTCATTTTCTGATAAAAGAGTTAGGTGGTACGGACTTTTTTCTTCATTATTTTTTTTAAGGCTATCTTCTATAGCGCAGTAAGCTTCTAGTCCAATAATAGGTTTTATGTCATATTTTTTTGAATATTTATAAAATTCTACGGCTCCATACATATTGCCATGATCAGTTATAGCTATTGCTGGTTGATTGTTAGCCTTAACTCTGGCAACCATTTTTTCTAGGTTACTCATACCATCTAATAAGCTATATTCAGAATGATTATGTAAATGTACAAATGAATTCAAAAAAAATCTCTTTTACTAAAATATTGAAAAAAAAATCGAGTTATATAGAGAATAGAATTCTCCCGAAAAATATTCATTAAATTTAGAGCTTATTTTTGATTAATTATTTTTTTTTAATGAAATAACTAGTGGAATTGAAAATATCATCATTGCTGTCAAAATATAATATGCATATTTATATTCACCCGTAAAATCTTTTGTTAATCCAATTAATAGTGGAGACAAAGTTCCAAAAACTGCTCCTACAGTATTCAATATTCCAACCATTGAACCATAGTTTTTTCTACCAAAATAATCTGCAGCTAAGGTAAGTCTCAAAGGAACAGAAGAGCCAAATCCTAAGCCAAAAAAAATAATAAAAAGAATAATTCCTAGATTTTTATCAAGATATTCATATTCATTTTGAGAACCTATTATGCTTACTCCTAAAATTCCTAGTGTTAATAAGCTAAAAGATATAGTAAGTAGCTTTTTACGATCAAATCTGTCTGTTATGAATCCAACTATAATTCTTCCTGATATATCTCCCCACCATGAAAGACCAATTATTGTTGCTGCAAAAGTTGTAGTTAGTCCAAATTCCTTAAATGAAGTTAGGTGAAATAAATTGCTTGTAAAAACAGATTGACTAATTCCTGCAGCTAATGCTAATTTCCAAAAATTTCCATTCCTTAAGGCCTGTCCTACAGAAAAACCGGTATTTCTAGAATCTACTTGTTCTTTAGAATCTGAATCAGACGTAGGTTTTTCTCCATCCGGATATTGACCATAATCTTCTGGATCTCCTCTAAGTACTAATGATGTTGGAAAACCTAGGATCCAAAATCCTAATCCAACTGAGAAAATCATATTTCTCCATCCAAATTCTTCTATTCCTAAAACAATTAATGGAATTGTAATTCCCCCAAGTCCTGCTCCTGCCATCAGCATAGATATCGCTTTACCTCGATTTTTATGAAACCAATTACCTACAACAGCCAAAAATATAATAAAAGTACCAAAAGACATTCCAAGAGTTAATATTGTTATAGCGCAATAAAATTCCCATAATTCTTGCATTCTACTCATCCAAATAAAAGATCCTCCAGTTAAAAAAATTCCGAAAGCCATAACTTTTTTTGGACCAAACCTTTTTATTACAGTACCAACAAAAGGAGAAATCAATCCACTTTCAGATCTTTGAATTGAAACTGCTGCACCTGTAGCTGCTGTACTCCAACCAAATGTACTTAGAATAGCATCAAAAAAAGGAGGGAATCCTCTCCAAAATACAGCAGAAGAATACCACTGCACAATCCCTGCACTTAAAACTATCCACCAACCATAAAATATATTTGGTTTTCTTATACTAGAGCGCAATTATTCCATATCCCCCATCCACAGGAATAATACTGCCAGTTATACCACTAGATAAGTCACTGATAAGAAATAATGCTGTGTTAGCTACTTCTTCATGTGTAATTGGTCTTTTTATTGGAGATCTTTCTTCATGAGCTTTTCTCATTTTTACAAATCCTGGAATACTTCTAGCAGATAATGAAGGAAGAGGTCCAGCTGAAATTGAATTAAATCTAATTTGCCTAGAACCAAATTCTGAAGATAACTGTCTATTTATGTTTTCAAGTGCAGCCTTAGCTGTTCCCATGACATTGTATCCAGGGTAAACTCTAGTGGAAGCATCAAAAGTCATAGATATTACAGATCCTCCATCTTTAGAAAAATATTTTGAAGCTTCTCTTGCTATTGTCACTAAAGAATAAGAACTTGTTTCTAAAGCCAAAGAAAAACCTTCTTTAGATAGATCTGAAAAATTTCCACCTAAGTCTTCTCTATTTGCAAAAGCTACTGAATGAACAATGAAATCAATTTCACCATATTTTTCATAAAATGTTTTCATGACTTTTTTTACTTCTGATTCATCATTGGCATCACATTTCAAAAGCAAAGAATCATTTCCTTCAAGTAAATTATTTATACCTTTTAAAAGTCTTTCGTCCAAGTAAGTAAATGCTAACTGAGCTCCTGCGTCCATTAATTTTTCAGATATAGACCAAGCTATAGACCTTTGATTTGCTAAGCCAAATATTATTCCTTTTTTATTTGATAAATCTATATTTATTGCCATTAGTTCCTACTTTCTATAATTTTCTGCATTTTCTATTGGTTCATAGCCAATTTTTTTATAAGCATTTTCTATATCCCAAAAGCGCCATTTATTATTTGAAACTCCATAAAATATTTCAAATCCTAATTTAGTCATTAAACTTTTTTCTACAAGTTGAGCAATATCTTTATGGGAAAGCCAAGTTGCAAAATGTCTTATAGAGTTCTTTGGTGTATCTATTTTTTGTACTGTTCCAATTCTTAAGTTTATAGATTGAATACCATACATTTCATAGTAAAATCTTCCCATTGACTCTCCATAAGCTTTAGATATTCCATAATAAGAATCAGGTCTTATCGGTACATTATGATCTATTATAGGAATTTTCTTGTGGTCTATATTTTTATAATTTCCAGCAACAATTTGTTTATAAGGGTCATCATTCTCAAATAATCCAACTGCATGATTAGAACTTGCAAATACTACTTTATCTATATTATTATTTTTTGCAGATTCGTAGACGTTTTTTGTGGATTCTATATTATTCTTCAGTACTAAGTCCCAATTTGAGTCTACGCTTACTACTGCACCCAAATGAATGATAGCAGAGCAGCCTTTTGAACCCTCAAATACATCATTATAATTATTCATATCTCCTATTATGGTTCCTGATGAATTTTTATTTGACTTACTAATATCAAGATTTAATATTTCATAATCTTTTTGTAAGTGATTATTTAATATTGATCCAATTAATCCAGTTCCTCCAGTAATAAATATTTTTTTCATAGGTACCTTTAGAATTAAGAATCAAAATTTATGATTGATCTTCCGGTGATTTTTCCATTTTGTAGATCATCACATGCTTTATTTATATCTTGTAATTTATATTCTTTTGTTACAAGTTGATCCAAAGGAAATTTTCCTTCCTCATAAAGCCTTAAATACATTTGGAAATCTTTATCTGGATATGTAGCTCCAAGTGAGCCCCTAAATTGTCTTTGATGAAACATAAAATGGCCTGGATCTAAGGTCATTTCTTTTCCAGGCATTCCCACAAGAACGGCCATTCCACCTATATTTTCAGCTCCAGATCCTCCTCCTCTAACACTAGGCAAAATTTGTTCGTTCGTTATTCTAAGCCCAACAGTATCAAAAGAGTAATCAGATCCTCCTGAAGTGATTTCATGTATAGCCTCTACCGGGTCTTCTTTTGTTGAATTTATAGTATGAGTAGCCCCAAATTTTCTTGCAAATTCTAATTTCTCATCAGATATATCAACGGCTATTCTAGGATAAGATTCTAAAACTTTAGCCATAATTAGGGCAGATAATCCAACTCCCCCTACTCCAAATATAGCTACAGATTCTTCAGGTCTAACCTTAGCAGTATGAAGAACTGCCCCTGCTCCTGTGAGTACAGCGCAGCCAACAATTGATGAATTATATTTATTTGAATCTTTTGGTATCTTTACCACATACCCTGATCTTACTAAAACATGCTCTGCCCAAGTATAAGTGGCACCATTAAGCGGGGCTTCATTATAAGTTACACCCGTTGGTGGAAACGTAGGTCTCCCTTTTAAAGGTTCTCTATTTACCCAAGTCACAATTGCAAGATCACCTTCTTCAAGATGATTAACTTCTGATCCTTTCGCAATTACAGTTCCTGTACCCTCGTGCCCTAGTAAAGATGGTGTAGGACTTTCAGGGTTATGCATTTGGTGCAATTGACTATGGCAAACTCCACTTGAGTGTAATTTTACAATTACCTGATCTGGTCTAGGGTCTGGAATTTGTACATTATCTACGGTTAATTCTTTTCCATATTCTGTATGAATTGCAGCTTTACTTTCCATAAAAACTCCATTGTAATTTGATTTAAATTTACTATGTTTTTTATGAATTTACTATTTAGAAATAGCTTTAAATTGATAAAATATTATTATGCATAGATTTTTTATAATTTTTATTTTAGGTTTGTTTATTGCTTGTGGTCAAAATCAAGTAGATAGTTCATTAGTTGATGAAACACCTATAACAATTAATCCTTTGGTAAGTTTTGAATCTTTTCTTAATGAATTGCCTGAAGAAGAAAAAAAATGTTTTTATAAAGATTTCTCTGATGAAAAAGTTGCAACTGATTTTTATTCTGAAACCACTTTCCCAAACCCTGAAATATTGGATTGCTTATCTTCAAGTACAAACTTTAGAATTATTCAAGGATTACTTATTAACAAAAACATCCAACTTTCTCCTGAAGAGTTATCATGCATTAAAACAAATAATCAAAATGAAAAGTTTGATTATTTGAGAGAAAACTTTGGAGCTCCAATTTTTACTTATTCATTAGGGACATTGTTTTGCTTGAATGAACAGTCAAGAAATATTTATGATTCATCTAAAGGAGGAGATATATTTGAGGGAGTTATTGAAAATAAACCTTTAGTGTCTATATTGCCAAAAAATATTGATTCTTTAGAATGCTTTGCAGGCGTCGCAGGGGATAAGAATATAAATTTTGATAATACAAAAGAAGCATTAAATTTTATTTATGAAAGCGAAGGTTTATTTCCCATACAAATTTTTTCTGATCTTTCTAATTTGGCTAATTGTATAGANATACCTNAAGANCTTTTAGATTTAGGCNTNAATCCTTCATCTGCAGANTGTTTATCTTATAAGTTAGGAGATATTTTCTCTGATCCTTTGAATCCTTCATTAGGAGATCTCCCAAATATAATTTTAGAATTAGAAGGCTGCTATATAGATGCTGAAGCCTTATTAAGATACTTTGAATTTGANCTTCCTGAACCAGAAGGTATTATTCANCAAGTTGATATTCCCGAAGAAGCCATTACNGATGAAAGATTTATTTGTTTTTCACAAAAACTTGATATAAGTGATGTTTTAGAATTTTTATATACAAGAAAGCTAACTTCAAATGCCTTATCTTTAGCTGAAGAATGTGGGATAAGTAAAGACGAAATCGAATCTATAGACCTTTCTGAACTTTTAGAAAATAATTAGTATAATTACGATATGAAAATCAATATCGATAAAAATTCAGACTTAGTTGTGGCTGCTGATATAGGAGGAACTAATATTCGAGTAGCTTTAGTGAATTCATCAGGACGAATATGNGATAAATCTAAGGTTGAATATTCACCTTCTTTAGGTATTGAAAAAGCTGGAGATTTAATATCAGACATGATAGTAAAAATCTCTGAAAATAAAAACATTAAAGGAATAGGTTATTCTTCTGCAGGCCCATTAGATCAAATAAGTGGAAAGTATATAAATCCCCCTAATTTAACTGGATGGCATAACAAATCATTGATTCCAATTATTAAGAATAATTTGTCTGTTATTCCTANAGTTGGACACGATGCGACACTAGCTGCATTGGCGGAGACAAAATTTGGAGAATTCTCAGGCTCTGAAAATGTTGTTTATTTGACTGTTTCAACTGGTGTAGGAGCTGGTATGATTTCTAATGGAAATATGATTCAAGGTCATAATTGGTTTGCAGGTGAGGTAGGNCATATAATAATTAATCCAAATGGGCACAGTTGTTCTCTGGGATGTCCAGGGTGCCTTGAAGGTAATGTATCTGGAACTGCTATAGCTTCAATTGCTAAAGAAATACTAGAAAAAAATAAAAGTAANATTTTAGAGAAATACTCTATTGAGAAAATAAATTCTAAAATAGTTTTTGATTATGCAAATAAAGGTGATATCTTATGCAAAGAAATTTTATCTTCAGTAATTGAAAATTTAGGTAGAGGACTTGCTTCTTTGTTAGCAGTATTGAATCCAGAGGTAATTATTTTAGGAGGCTCTGTTGCCGAAGCTATAAACGATAAATACTGGGAAGAACTTAAGGCTTCAGTTTCACATTATTGTATACAGTTTTATAAAAAATCTCCTCCTATTCGAATGACTAAGCTTGGGGAAGATGCTTCGATTTTAGGAGCTTCTATAATAGCTCAAAATTAGTCATCCATATCCGGTTGGTCAATAGGTTTTTCATAATCAGCTAGAGATTTTATGGGATCATTAATATCATCGTCTATTGCGTCTGGGGCAATAAATGATGTCCCATCAGGATTTAAGGAACCCCAGCCTTCAATCTCTCCCGCATTATATTCATCAAAATCATTTTCATTATTTTCATTGATATCTTTTTCTGATTCTTCTGATATTTTTTCTGGGGTTGCAGATGAGATCAACTCTTCATCTATTTTTATTTCAGATAATTTTTCTTTACTAAGATTTATAATTTCAGGTTCACTAGAAAATTTTAGATTATCTAAAATATTTTTTGCATATGCTCCTCCAATATTAGATATTCCACTTACAGCTGCTTTTTGAGTTTCTAACTCTTCATCTTCCAATAAATCTTTTATTTGATCTAAATTTTCTTCATTTCCAAGTAANCTTAGTGCAATNCAAGATTCTGACCTTATTTTATAGTTATCATGATCTAACATTTCTTCAATTAGAGGGATCCATTTTAGATCTCCATTATTTCCCATAGATATTATAGAAGAAATCAAGTTTTGATCTTCATTTGTACTAAATTTTTCAAGAATTAAATTTTCAATATCTGAATTTTTNATATGACTCAAGCTTTGAATCATTAAGTTCTTATGATCCTCGTATTTTGATGAATCAATAAAGATTAGACCAAATTCTATNAGTTTTTTNATTTGTTTATTTTTTGCNACATAATCAGAAACCCATTCTCCAAAAATAATAATAGCTTCTGATTTGATATCTTTATCTTTTTCATTTGTTATTATTTGTCTAATTTTTCTAAGTGAAGATACATCAGAGCTTTTTGATAAGTATTTTGTACAAATGAATCTTATTTTTTTATTTTTATGATCAANGAATTTAAGAATAAAATCCTCAAAGTTATAGCCTTTATTTTGATCTTCAAAAACTATTAAGTCTTTTAATAGTTTTTCAATTTCTTTAACATCTAAATTTAATATTTTTTCATAATATTCTTCATATACTTCGTAATTTATTTTAGAGAAATCTATCTCATTTTTCATGAGGAAATCTCCACATTACTAGTCTGTAAAAATGGTANTTGTAATGATCCATATATATTTTCAGTTTCTTTGCTTATAGCTTGTACATCACTTAACGCTTTGAAAGAGTTTCCAGAAATCATTGTATTTTTTACTCTTCCAACTAATTTTCCTTTTTCTATTTTATAACCCAAGGATATATTTGCACTAAAATCTCCAGAAAGCTCATTCCCTTGACCTGCTCCTAAAAGATTATCAACTAATATTCCTTCATCAATTCCTTCTATCATTTTACTTATAGATATGTCTCCACTATTCATTATCAAATTTGAAACACTTGGAAAAGTATTTGAATGTACTGATCTTGCGGCTGAACCTGTTGATTTACAGTTATAATCGTGTGCTGTCTTTAAATCAAATATTCCTGAAATAAAATTACCATTTTTAATTAATGTATTTACTTGGCTACTAATTCCTTCTGCATCATAATTTCTTGAAGATGTGCTGAAATCTATTAAAGGGTCATCTATAATCGTTATTTTTTTATCAAAAATCTTTTCGTTTTCCTTGTTGGTTAGTTTCGATAGATTTTTAGATAAATTACTTCCATTGAAAGAAACAAGTAATGGAGAAAGTATTGTTTGATAAAGCCCATGTGGCGTAAAAATTATCGGACAACCCTTAGAAGGAGTTTCTTTTATATTTTTAGCTATTGATAAATTTTCTATTAATTTTGTAGTTAGTAGATCTATAACATTGTCTTCAATATTCTTAACAGAACTTGCATAACTATAAATATTTAGCATGTCATTTCCATTTATCGTTTGAGCTGAGATAAAAAAACTAATCCCGGATTCTTTGGANTCCAGATTTAGTCCATTTGAATTATTTATATAAGATGTTCCTAGCCCTAAGTCAAATTCAGCATCACATAAGGCTTCAGGGAATTTTTTTAATATTTTCTTTATATTTTTTTCTAACTTATCTATAAAATAATTGTTTTCTAGTAAAAATTCGTCTTTTGAATAAATTTTCACATTATTTTTATGTGATTGGTCTTTTGGGAATTCAATATTGGTCTGTGTAGGGAATTGACTTAATTCAAGAAAATTTGAGTTGAACTTTTCTAAGTCATAATTACTTGATGACGAAAAAGTTAATCCTGAATTTTTTATTGCTCTAACTGCAAATCCTTTTGATTGCTTTATAGAAATTTCTTTTAAGTTATTTGATTCAAATGCAATACTTTTGTATTCATTTTCTTCTTCATAAATTTCATATTGCTCAAAATATTTATTTAAAAATTTTTCAATCTTTTCCATTATCCACTCGATACTAAACAATTGTTTATTCTAATATGAGGCGATCCATTAGATACAGGTAAAGGGCTCTGCCCTCCCTTACCGCAACCTCCGCCTTGATTTATTTCTAAATCATTGGCTATTCCATTAATATTTTTCAATGTAGTAAATAAGTTCCCTGATAATTTAACCGGTCGCATCGTATCCTTTATTTCTCCATTTTCAATTTTATAAGTTTCTGCGGAAGAAAAAGTAAACATTTCATGTTCTGTCATTCCTCCATACCAATTTTTTACATACAATCCATCTTTTGTATCTTTAATAATATCTTCTTTAGTATTTGTACTATTTTCAATTATNGTGTTAGTCATTCTAACGATTGGTGGATAGGCATAAGATATAGCTCTTGCATTACCCGTTGGCTTTTCTGACATTTTACTTGCAGTTTCTTTTGAATGTAGTCTTCCAACAAGAATACCTTCTCTAATTAGAGGAGTTATTGTTGCTGGTGTTCCTTCATCATCATATTCATAAGACCCTCTAAGATTTGGAATCTTTGCACCATCAGTAATATTCAAGTCTGAATTTCCGAATTTTTTTCCTAATTTCAATATATCTTGTAATCTTTTATTTTCATAAACATTATCAGCTTCAGAAAGATGACCAAAAGCTTCGTGAACAAAAACCCCTGCTAATATTTGATCTAAGACTACAGTTGTTTCTTTTCCATCTACTTTTGGTGCTTTTATTAGATCTATAGATTTTTTTGTGCATTCTAGAACTTTTTCATCAAGATTCTCTACTATAGAATAATCTCCCATGGAACCTATCGAAAATCCTGACTGAAGAAGTTCATTACCATCAGAACTATTAGCAGCAATTCTTAAAATTACGTGAATAAAATTCTGCTCTATTTCATTTCCTTCGCTATCGGCAAAAATCACTTTTCTTTCCGTATCTCCATAAGTGATCTCGCATCCTTGAATTTTATTGTTATTTAATATTAGATCTTTGTAATGATCTAAAAGGGAAATTTTTTCAGATAAAGAAATTGATCGAGGATCTTTTTTTAAGTTAGCGTCTAAAATAACTTTTTTTGGAGAATTGCTATGAATTTTAAAATCAGGATTTTTGTTAAAACTAGCTAATTCTATAGACTCATTCATCTTAGTTGGAGCTTGTTGTATATCATTGAAACTTGTAAATCCCCATCCCCCATTAAGCATCGATCTTGCTGAACCTCCAAAATGAGAATTTATAGAAACGTTTTCTCTGGTCTTACCATTGTAGTTAATTCTAGTTGAAATATTTTCTTCTATTCGAATCTCTTTATAATCAGCTTTTTTATTCCCTAAAGATTCTTTTATAAGGTTTATATGATTTTTTTGCACTAAATTTATCCTAAATTTGAATTGTTTGTAATATTATTTTCTTCGAACCACTTGTAAGCATCAACCTTTTGTCCTTTTAGGTCTTTTATTCTTCCTATAGTAATTTTCTTATCGTTAAGTCCAACACTAATTTTTTTATTTTCTATTATAAATTTTTTTCTGATAGTAATATTTTCATTTTTTTCAAGTTTACAGTTATAAATAGAAACTATTTTTGAATCAATTTTGGTCCAAGCTCCTGGTTGTGGATCACAACCTCTTATTAAATTATAAATTTGATTTGGATCTTTGTCCCAATCAATTTCTTTTTTTGAGCACCAAGATTCATANGATGCATTAAGTTCATCTTGAATTATTTTTGGAGCTTTATTTGAAATAACAAGTTTTATTGAATTTACTAAAGAATTGACCCCCATTGGAAATAGTTTCTCGAAGTACAAGCTTCCAGTAGTATCATCTGGAGAAATATCAACTTCTTTTTGCATTAATATGGGGCCTGTATCTAACCCTTCGTCAGGCCAAAAAATAGTTATACCAGTACTTTTATCTCCATTTATAATAGCCCAATTTATTGAAGAAGGTCCTCTATGTTTTGGTAACAAAGAGGGATGATATTGAATAGTTCCTTTTGTAGGATTATTTATAATTTCCATAGGTACAATATCTGTTACATAAGCCATCACTAATAAATCAACTTCTAGTTTNTTAAATTCTTCAATTGCTTTTATTGATCTTAATTTCTTAAATCTATAAATATTTATTTTGTTTTTTAAAGCATATTGATAAAGAGGATCATTATCATGATTATGAGGTGTGAAAATTCCAACAATTTTACAATCTTTTATTTTAGATACTTCAGAAGCAACATTTTCACCAAATGCAGATTGACCTATTATTGCTATATTAGTCATTAAAAAAATCCATTCTGTAAAAATTTCTTATATTTTGAAAAGCTTGAACTATTTCAAATTGATTAAATTCATCTTTATTTTTTTTTGCATCATTCAGATGTTCTAGTAGAAAGTAAGCTTCAGCTTCGCTTAGCTGTTTATATTCATCATGTCTTTTTAATGTTTCAAAAGATACTCCATAATCATAAAGGTTTTTATATGATTTTATTATTTTTATGACTCCGTTAGGATGAGCTTCTTCTCCTTTGATCTTTTTTGGAGAATTGATAAGTTTATTTTCTATTAAGTCGTCATAAAANAGTTTGCTTACATTAGACAACTTAATAATTTCCTTAATNGGATAATATTCTTTAATTTGAGACGAAATAGAATTAATTTTTTTCTTTATTAGTTTTAAAGGGAATCCGTTACTTTGCATTTGTTTTATTTCATTTATTTTTTCTAGATGAAAAGTTGAAAATACAGATCTAGTCTTAGAAATTTTTTTTGGAGGTTCCAAAATATTTAATCTTACATANTAATTTATAGCAGAAGTGGATACTCCTGTTATCTTTGACACTTCACTTATTGAATAGTCATTTTCATTCATAAAATAAATTCTACATTATTATTTTTTAGATACTATAACTAATAAACTTGGAAGTACAAATACTGATGATATTAGTGCTAGAAAAATCATTATTGCAGTTATTTGTCCAAAGCTTGAAAACATGGGCATTGGAGCAAATCCCATTATAGAAAAACCTACAATACTAGATAAGGCTGATCCTAATAGAGCAATCCCTGTTCCATTTAAGGTTTTTTGCAAAGCAATGTCGTAGCTATTTTTTCTTATCTCTTCTCTAAATCTTTGGGTTATATGTATTGAAAAATCTATTCCAACTCCAATAGAAATCGCACCTATAGTTGCAGTAACCAGATTCAAAGAATANCCTCCAATGAACATNATCCCATATAACCAACTTACAACTAATCCAATTGGGATTACAGTTACCAGTGCATATCTTATTGATCTAAAAGTAATAAGTAAAACTATAAATGAAGCAAATGCTGCTATGGGGATAGATTTGTACAACGAACTAGTGGCTGAAGATAATTCTATATCCCTTACAAAAGGAGAACCTGTGATACCAAAGTCTGAAATATAAGTTTTATTATTCAAAAATTCTAGTTCTTTTTCTAGTTCATTTCTAGCAAGGGTAGTAACTTTTTGATTAGCTGAATCTGGGATTCCTACTCTAAATACAGTAGAGAATTCATCTCCTTCTTTTATAAGCGTAAACTTTATTCTATTGGATGAATAAAATTCTTCATTATTTTCATTAATTAGTCCTTGATTTATTAAGTTCTCGAAAGTTTCTTGATTTTCTTTTTTATTATTTCCTGAAATATTTGTCTGATTTATTAGAGACATTAAATTAGGCTCAATTAAGAGGAGTTCTCCCATCTTGTCATGTGCTAAAAATTCTTTGCTATCTAAGTTTTCTATAAGTTTTTTCATGTCTTCTATAGCCAAAGGATTTGATAAATCCCCCTTGATATATATCACCCCAATTTCACCTGTGGTGTCTCCAAAGTGATAATCTAGCTTATCTAATCCAACTACAAACTCTGATTCTTCATTGAAAAAATCTGCGACTTCAAATCTTGCTTCAAGCTTCAAGGCTAAAAAAGTAGAATAAGCAGTTATTAACGCAAATACTAGAATTGTTAAATATGGTTTTTTTGCAATAAATATAATGATATTGCTAAACATTTCTTCAAATTTAACAAAAATATTTTTACTATTTATTTTTTCTTCTTTTTCAATATTTTTTTTAGATCTGCTTGCTAAATATACGGGTAATAATAAAAACATAAGTAAGTTAGTTAGAATCATAATTATCCCAATTAATGGAGACACTAGTAAGAAAACAATAACAGAGCCTCCTGAAAGACCTGCGGATCCTATTGCTTCTATTGTCCAAAAAAATTTATTTTTATTATTATTGTTGTCAATAGATTCTATTTTAGAGAGAATGAAAGGTGCGTATATTCCTAATACAATGTAAGATGCAAACGCTGCTACTCCAGCTGCCAAGCCAAAATGAACAACTGATTCAATTCCTGCAGTTATGTTGGATAAAAAAGCAATAGCATCACTTATAAAAGCTAATGTTAATGCTGACCCTACTCCTCCAAATGCAATAATAAACTTTTTATCAAAAGTTATATTATTACTTTTTTCTTCTTGGTATCTTCTAATCGAATGAACTGCAAAGTCTACTCCAAATGAAACCATCGCAATTGGCACAATTAAGTCAGAAATCAACCCCCCTTTAAGTCCTAATAAAAATGAGATCCCTTTTAACCAAATCATTAGAGTAGACAGTCCAATTCCTACTAAAACTACCGCCCAATAAGACCTTAAAGAAAGCCCNACTACAGCTACAGCTGCAATCACAGTTAATGTTATGAATAATGCCGAAGAATAACCTTGTCTCTCTCCTTCAGTATTAACGTCAATTGCTATTCCCCATATTTTTAATGATAGGGTTTCTTGTTTTAAAACATCTAGAACATTAATATTAAATTTTTCTTTATCTAAGGTATTTTTATCTCCTCCTAATGCAACTCTTTGGGATCCCCCTCCTAATGATTCATTATTTCCAAGTACAACTATTAGCATTGCNGGTGAAGTCCACCAATCTATCTCTTTTCCATTTATATTTTTCTTTTCAATATTTGAATGAATACTAATATTTCTTTTGATATCTTTTATCTGATCACCTTTCAAAACTTCAGATATCACTTCCTTAACCTCTTCATTAGAAGCATTTTCAAGCGTTTTATTATAATTGGGATTTAAGATTAAAATGTTATTTACAACATCTGCTAATGTTAATATTCCATTTACCTCAATTCCTGTTTCAGAATCTACATAGTTAAAAAGATGATTTTTCTTTTCAATAGTGTCTGGAGATAATTTCTTATTAGAATCACTTAATCTTAATTTTTNTGATGCATTATATATTTCTAGTANATACTTTTTAGAGAGAATATCTTCACCACTCGGAACTTCAAGTAAGTATAAGGCAAAATGTACTTCGTCTGAAAATTTTTTTGATATATCTATATCCAAATCTATCACTGGATCTTTAGGAGAGGTTGATGCATCCCCTCTATATGGGATAAATGAATATGAAAGTGATAATCCAATGGTTATGAGTATAAATAGAAGAAATAACTTTCGAGGGTTATCAACAAAAAACTTAGAAATTTTTTCGTAAAAGTTCATANTTTAATATTATTATAATAATAAGATTTTTATGTACTAATTAGATTAATGTTAAATATATTTTCTTTTCGATCAAAAAAAATTTACTATGGATGGTTAATTGTTGGTGTGCTTTTTCTTTTTAATTCTATTGGAATTGGTACAAGGCAAGGATTTGGAATTTTTGTTGATACATGGGGCTCAGAATGGGAGGTAAACGTATCTTCTATAAGCTTAGCTGCCAGTATAGGATGGCTTGTTAATGGGTTGGCTAATCCAATACTTGGACAACTATCCGATAAGTATGGCCCAAAAATAGTTATGGTTTTCTGCTCTCTAATTGTTTCATTAAGTTCTATTTTAGTTGCTACATCATACAATGTTTTTACATTATCTTTTTATTATGGATTCTTGATTTCATTTGCAACTGGAACAGGTGGACCTCTAGGAATAATTCTTTCAAGATGGTTTGCCAGAAGAAGAGGGGTTGCTATGGGAGCCGTAATGGCAGGAGGTTCAATAGGAAGTCTATTTTTTATTCCCTTATTGACTTTTATTGCCATAAATTATAGCTGGGAGTTGGCATGGGTTGTGGTAGGTTTATTTGGGTTAATCGTTGTTGTGCCATCATCAATAATCGTTTTAAAAAATACTCCTAGTGATCTAAATTTATCTGAGGAGGATTCTAAAAAAGATAATTTAGATACAGCTGAGGAATCAGGCCCACTATGGGTAGATAATTGGACAACTGCTTACAATTCAAAACCTATGTGGCAATTATCATTAGGTTATTTTGTATGTGGAATAACAACAGCATCTATTTCTGTTCATTTCATAAAGTGGGCTATATCAGAAAATATTTCTACCTCTGAAGCAGCGCTATCTTTTGGAGTTTTGAGTGCAATAAATGGAGTATCAGTTTTTTGTTCTGGGTATTTTTCTGATATTTTTCAAAGAAGAATAATATTAGGATTAGTATATGCAATTAGGGGTATAGCTTTTCTAGCTCTTCTTCTCCTATCTGGGCAGGTTGCTCTTTGGGCATTTGCAATAGTTGGAGGAATGTCATGGTTAGCAACTGTACCACTTACCACAGCCTTAACTTCTGAAATATATGGTCAAAAAAAACTAGGTTCTTTGGTTGGTCTCATTAATATGTCTCATCAACTTGGAGGAGCTGGAGCTGTATTATTATTTGGCATGGTTTTTGATATTTTTGGAAATTATGACTTTGGATTATGGGTTGGAGTTATTTCTCTTATAATAGCTTCAGTTGCATCATTTTCAATTAGCGAAAAAAAGTTTTCTTCTAGATTTTATAAAAGAATTACAAATTAAATGTATTTCTACTATCAAAAAGAAAGTCATCTAATAAATCATCATGGCGATTCAATTAACCCTGATTTTGCAAAATGGGTGGCAGATTTTGTATCAAGTTTTTCTGAGAATTTATTATTAACGATTTTTGCAATCGGATTACTTATTTTTTTTGGTTTATATGCATTTATTTTATTTTTTTCACGAAAAAGGTAAAAATATGTTAGGTTCTTAATATATAAGAATTTATATAAGGGAGATTGAATTGGATATCCAAAATAAAATTACTGCTGCTTTGGATGATGGTTCTGGAGACTATATTGTTCAAAAAATACCATTTCCAAATGTTTTTGAAGGATCAGCAATTATAAATATTAAATCCTCTGGAATTTGCGGCTCAGACTTACATATGACAAATGAAAGAACGGAACCTCAAATTGTGCCTAGTGGTCACGAAATAGCTGGTGTTATAGAAGAATTACCAAATAAATATGCCGGGCCTTTGATTATTGGAGATAGAGTTGCAATAGATAATATTGGAGCTGGAAAAGCATGTAATGATTGTTATTTTTGTAAATATGGGCAATTTAGGCATTGTGTGAGTCCTGCAGAAGAAACAGGTGGAGGCTTTTCTGAGTATATAACTAGGAGACCTAATGGTTTATTTAAATTATCAGATGAAATGGATTGGAATGATGGGGCCTTGGTAGAACCGATGGCTGTTTCTGTACATGGATTTAGATTTGCTCAGTTTTTACCAGGTGAAAGTGTTGCAATAGTTGGATCTTCCACAATTGGTCTTTCGTCAATTTCTGTTGCAAAATATTTTGGAGCTAAAACTATAATTGCTTCTGCAAAATATCCACACCAAGCTGAAGCTGCAAAAAATATGGGTGCTGACATAGTTGTTGGTGCAGAGCCAGGTGAACTCGAGGAAAAGTGCTTTGAAATAACACAAGGGATCGGAGTAGATGTTGTAGTTGAAACAATCGGAGGAACATCTGCCGGTCCGCTAGTTCAAGCTGCAAAATGTGTTAAGAATACAGGAAAAGTAATTGTTTTAGGCGGATTTAGAAATCCTGTAGAAATTGATTTTTTACAACCAATGATTAAGGAGATTAGCTTTATTCCTGCAACTTGCTATGCAAATATAAATGGTAAGCATGATTTTGAAATAGCTATAGATATTTTATCTTCTGGGAAACATCCTTACAAAAAGATAATTTCTCATGAGTATTCATTAGATAAAATTCAAGAAGGATTTAATATAGCTTATGATAAAACATCAGGATCAATCAAAGTTCATATTATTCAATAATTTTATTTTTTTGAAACTATATTTATTAATCTCCTCAATGTAATACTCCATATTATCACTGAGCTTATTGCGATTGAAAGAGGTTCTCCGGGAACTCCTCTTCTCCAGTCTTCAATATCTTTTATAGAATCAAATAGAATAAATTTATAAAGTTCGTCAATTGTTCCTACCAGAGCAGTTATAGAAATTAATCCAAAAAACACTGTGCCTGCAAAAACTAAAATTTTGAACATAATATCATTGTTTGTATTTGTGTCACTAGAGAGATCATTTCTTTTTTGTAGGTAAACATGTACTAAATAGATGATTCCGCTAATAATAGCAGTCGTTATTCCTGTGAAGAGACTTGCCTCGATGCTTCCGTCGTACATAAGATTAGTTTTAGGAGTTTCTGACCCATTAAGATTTTCTGCTACATTAATCATTTCATAGCTGAAACTTGATCCAAATATAGAAGCGAATATTCCTTGTAAAATTCTAGATATTCCTGCTAAACAAAAAACTCCACCAGAAATTAGTCTTACAAAATAGAAATATCCATTTAATGACAAATCAAAGCTAATTTTTACACCTGAATTTTTCAAAGAGTATCCAATTAGGAAAATAACGCCTGAAATGATAAGGATTGCAAATAGGATACCGATTGCCACACCTATAAAATCGAACATTATTAATCCTCACCCTATTTATATTATGAATTTTATACTATTACGTAATAATTTATAATTGAGATATAAACTTTTTTATTATAGTTTATGATGGCTAATGAAAAAAAATTTTAAAGTTGTTGAAGATAAAAATAAAATAAATGATCCTTGGGAAGATTATATAAATCAAGGGTATGATAATCTGAGTAAATTTCAAAAATTTTTCAGACTATTTATAATTTTTTCAATTATATTATTTTTATTTATAATGATTATTGGATATCTTTTAGTAAAGACAGGTCAATGGTAAATTAGATGGATGCATTAACTCTTAACATAATTATTTTTGCAATTAGTGCAGTATCTACTGTAGTTTTCGGTAGCTATTTAGCAAAATATGGAGACGTTTTAGCATCGATTACCGGGCTAGGTAGATTATTTATTGGTAGTATTTTAGTTGCATTAGCCACATCTCTTCCAGAATTATCTGCAAATATATCTGCAGTTTTGTTAGATCCTCCAAATCCTTCACTTGCGCTAGGAGACATACTTGGATCTAACATGGTAAACATGCTTATATTTTGCTCTATTGCATTAATTTTTGGAGGTAAAACGGTTGTCGATCAGATATCAAGTAGTCAGATTTATTTAGCAGCTTTAGCCACATTTATGACTATTGTTGTTTTAGTGGTTACTTTTATTAATTTTTCATATTCATTTTATAATTTAGGATTATCTTCTTTTATTATTTTTGTTTTTTATATTATTGGTTTAAGGTATACCTACAAATTAAAACCCGATGAGGAAGTCGAAGAAAACGATTCTGACATTACTGCTCTTAAAGCTTGGTCTTTCTTTATTCTTATTTCAATAGGAGTCGTTTTTTCGGGATTTTTTTTAGCATATAGTGTTGATAATATTTCTCACGAAACAGGCGTTGCCTCAAGCACTTTAGGAATAATAGTTTCATCAATTGTTACTTCTATGCCAGAAGCTTCTTCATATATAGCTTCAGTACGTATGAAAGCAACAGATTTGGGAGTCGCAGGTTTATTTGGAAGTTGCGTATTTAATGTAACTATTATTTTTTATACTGATATATTTTATGTTGGCAATATTATTGAGCAATTTGAAAATGCTCATATTATAGCTACAATAACTGGTTTATTATTAATTTCAATTTCTGCATTATTGATATTTTTGAAAGGCAACTTAAGTGGATATATGAAGAACATATTTCTAATTGTTTTAGTTGCAATATATGCAGCTGGAATTTTCTTTATAACTACCTAATAGTATTAAATTGTAAAATCAATTATTCCTCTACCGTCTTTACCATTTTCAAGATCTTCATATGCTTCATTGATCTTATCTAAAGAATATTTTCTTTCTATGACCGAATTTATATCCAATTTTCCTGATTTATAAAAATCAATAATTCTTTCAAATGTTACATGTGGAGAAACTGATCCATAATATGAACCGACTAAAGTTTTATGATCTCTTACCATATCAACTAAATCAATATTTGCAGTCACACCCATTGGAGCCAGACCGATAATTACTCCAGTTCCACCTTTTTTTAATGATTTCATCATCTGTTCAGTTGTAATGGCACTTCCAAAGGCATCGAAACCAAAATCTACTCCTTGACCATTTGTAATTTCTTGGATTTTCTCATGAACATTATCTGTTTTTGAATTAATAGTGTGTGTAGCTCCAAATTTATAGCTAAACTCAAGTTTAGTATCTAGAATATCCACCGCAATGATTTTAGATGAGTTCATTATTTGGCCACCTAGAATAGTATTTAATCCTACTCCACCTGTCCCAAATACAGCAATAGTTGCACCAGGGAAAATATTTTTTTGATTAATTACTCCTCCTACACCTGTTGTGACAGAGCAACCAATTAAGCATGCAACGTCAATAGGAACATCGTCATCAATTTTGAAGCAAGCATTTTCAGGAATTACTATTTCTTCAGCAAAAACGCCTAGTTTAGCCATTTGATGTATATCGTCATTTTGTTCATCTTTTAATCTAAATGTACCATCATATTGTGCTGTTCCAGTAAGTCTATTCGTGTCACATAAATTTCCAAGGCCAGTCCTACATGACACACAGGATCCACAGCTAGCTACAAATGATAATATGCATTTGTCACCCTTGCTTACTGATGTGACATTTTCACCAACATCTTCAATTATTCCAGCTCCTTCATGCCCGACAACTATGGGCATTGGAAATGCAGTCTCACCTTTCATAATATGATGATCGGAGGCGCATACTCCAGCAGCTAACATCTTTACCTTTACTTCATTGCTTTTTGGCGATTCTTGTTTTAGGTCTTTTATTACCATTGGCTTATTTGCTTCGTATAAAACTGCTGCTTTAACCATATTTATATTCCTTTTTTAGGCTTTATTCTTACAAAGATAAAACTAATTATTGAAATTATTAAAAGTAATTCTACTAGATTAAACGCTAAAGTATAAGTTTTATATCTATCGAAAATTATCCCCGAAAATATAGGACCTATAATTATAGGAAATGCTATTGGCATATTAATAAAACCAAATATTGATGAATATCTTTTTAATCCAAATAATTCAGTGGTTATAGCTGGCCCTAAAACTCCCATTGCACCAATACCTAGACCCATTAAAGAAGATCCTATCCACATTAGCTCTTGTCTTTCTGCTAGTACAAATTGTATTCCTATCATTTGGAAAATGACTACAATTATTAAAATAAATCTAGAAGGGATTAAATCACTTAACCAGCCACTAATTAATTTACTTATAACTGCAAAAATACCAAAAGCAGACATCATAGATGAAGCTAAGCCTACACCTATATCTTTTGCGACAAAATGTGGTACCAGTTGAATTACAACAGTAGTTCTTGCAAATTGTTGTAAAGTCATACCTGACACCAAAAACCAAAATGCACTAGTCCGGATAGCATCAGATAATTCATAATCTTTTTCTGATTCTTTTTTAGATTCATTTTTATCTTTTTTTTCAAAAATATAATTTTTATCATCCTTTATAAATAAAAGAACTAAGACTAATACTATTAGAGTAGTCATACCAAGTGCATAAAAAGCAAACCTCCATCCTGAAGCTAAAATTATAAAAGTTGCTATAGGTACTGTTACTACAGCAGAAAAATTATTTCCGGCCATTGTGAAACCTATCATTCTTCCTCTGATTTTTGGAAACCATAATCCCATAAGTTTGCCCAAAGGTAGCTGAGTTGCCCCAGGGATTCCAACATATAATAATATGCTTGATAAATAAAGTTGCCACAAGTCATTCATAGACCCGCGCATAAAAAAGCCTAAGGTAACAAGTAATAATGAAAGGGACATTATTTTTGTAGATCCGTATTTATCTAAAAACCTTCCTGCTATAGGAGCAATAAATGAGCTAGCTATACCTAAAGACAAAGATAAATTAATTTGAGTTCTTGACCAACCAAACTCTTCTTCTAATGGGATCACAAATGCTTGAAACGCGTATTGTACAAATCCTATTGATGTCCCAACTGAAAGAAATGTAGTCCCTGCTACTAGCCACCTTCTATATTGATAACTAAACAAACTAAAACTCATTCTCTTATTATTAGGTCTTCCTTAATAGTTACGCCTAGCCCAGGTCCCTCAGGAACCTTTATTTTTCCATCGATTACTTCTGGGTTTTCATTAAAAATATAAAATTTGTGTTTGTAACTACTTAATGGTGGATCATTGAGCATTTCACAATATGGTGCATTCTCCCATGTGGATAGAAGGTGTATATGAGCAATTACTCCAATGTCTCCTCCTCCATGATGAGGAACTATTTCTTTATTGTGTTTTTTCGATAAATCTCCAATTTCTATTAGTGGAGTTATCCCTCCTAAAACCATAGATTCGGGCTGTAAAACATCATAGGCATTCTTTTCAATCATTTCATGAAAATCTGATACTACAGTGTTATTTTCACCTCCAGCAATTTTAGTTTTTTTCATAGATACTAATTCTGAGAGTTCTTTATAATTAAATCTTGGCCTGGGTTCTTCAAGCCAATAACATCCAAATTCATGCATAGCTTCGTTAGTTTTTTTAGCCCTTTCCATATCCCAAATAATACCGGGCTGCCAAGGATAACTTGATTGAGCTTGATTTGCATCTACTAAAATATCTAATTTCCCATTTGTTTTTGATACGATTTTTTCTATAGTTTCTATATCTTTTTCATACTCATCGTGATGCAGCCTAACCTTTATAGATTTCCAGCCTTCACCTAATAATTTTTCAGACATCTCGGCTCTCTCATCAGGATCAGAAAGAATTACAAAACTTGAGTAGGGTATAAGATAGTCTTTTTTCTTACCTAATATCTCAGATATAGATTTCCCTTCAATCTTTCCTTTTAGATCCCATAATGCCACATCTATTCCTGCTAATCCATTATATGGAATATTTCTAGTTTTATATATTAGGTACTTAAAATGACTAATTGCATCTACTGGACTCTTTCCTATTAAGTATTCTTTTGCATCACTTAATATTGATTCATCACAACCTGGCCCAATTCCAATATTTCCATTATCTAATTCTATTTCTGTAAATGTTGTCCCTCCAATATTTGATTTGACTGTACTTCCGGGACTCCAAGCAGGTTCAACGTCTCCTAAATAATCAATTAATTTGGTTTTAGAAACTCTTAAGTCTTTAATTTTCATATTTTCCTCTATGCAAAATTTTTTTTTATTGGATATGATAATTTTCAAATGTTATATAAATTACAAATACTAAACTATACTCTAACAGGACAGAATTATGAAAATTAAATCAATTGAAGCTTTTACTATTGAATTAAAGCCAAATATAAAAACACAACCTAGAGTTCCTAAGTCTAAGGACCCATATGACACTAGAGGAATGGTAAGTCCTATGAATAGATATCCTGGTATATCTAGATCTGAGTGGAGTGCTGGATGGAAAAGAACAGCTTGTATTGTAAAAGGCGAAGATGGAACATGGGGTTTTGGATTTACATTATATTCAGGAGTTACTGAATCTATAATAAATGACCATTTATCCAAAATTTTAGTTGGAAAAGATTGTATGTCCACTGAAATGCTATGGGATATTATGCAACAATCAACTATTGCTTATGGTACCTCTGGTTTATCAAGCTTTGCAATAAGTGCAGTTGATAATGCTATTTGGGACCTTAAGGGTAAAGTTTTAGATCGACCTGTTTATGAAATTATTGGAGGGCCTCAAAAAGATAAGATATTTTGTTATGCAAGTAATACTAGCTTTGAATATGGAACTAAAAACAGTATTGAATGGTTTTTAGAATTAGGATTTAAGGCGGTTAAATTATTCTTAAGAGAAGGTCCAGAAAGTAATCTAGAAGGCATAAATAGAGCAGAAGAACTTGTTGCATCAACAAGAGAGCAAGTTGGCCCAGATGTAGAAATTGCAGTTGATGCATGGATGTCACTAAATAACGAATATGCAGTTCGGTTAGCTGAAACTCTAAAGCCATATAAGATTAAATGGTTGGAGGATTATTTGAATCCTGAAAACTTAGATGGATATCAGAATTTACGAAATAGAATTCCATGGCAAACACTGGCTACTGGAGAGCATTGGTATTCATTATATCCCTTTGCATTAGCGGCAAGTAGAGGGATTGTAGATATTTTTCAACCAGACCTAAATTGGGTTGGAGGGATTACAGCAGGGATCAAGATTTGTCATTTGGCTGAAGCTCATGGTTTATCTGTGATTCCCCATGCCAGTACAAATTATCCGTATGGTCAACATCTTGCTTTTTCTATGCCATCAGTTCCTTGGGCAGAGAGGTCAGAAGGAGTTTCTCCTCCTGGAGTACCTCTTGAAGAAATGGTTTTATTACCTGGAACTCCAGTTATTAAAAATGGATACATAATTCCTTCAGACGCACCTGGGTTTGGATTAGAAATAACTGAAGACTGGCTAAGAGAAAGAGCAGTTTAGAACCAAATAATGGACGTCCCATTGGTTATAAAGCAAATTTTATAAACAATAGGACTTAACTTATTATACCAATCATGCAAGTGTTACAAGTACTTATTTAAACGTACTCACAGCAGTAATTTGTTATTTCATAAATTTTTAATTTGAATGAACTGTTTTTCTGTACTTCAAATGAGTCTCCAGATTTTATTTTTATCCATTCAGATTTATTTGGTAATAATACATCAAGTTTTCCAGACATTATTTCCATTATTTCTTTTTGCTCTGTATTGAATTCATATTCACCAATTTGCATTACTCCTAAGGTTTTTTTTGAACCATTTGGAAAAGATATTAATGTACTTACTACCTTCCCTTGAAAGTATATATTGGCTTCTTTCTGTACAGTAACGTTATTAAATTCAGTCATACTCACTCTTTCAAAATAATATATAGAGATTTTATCAATAAAAAAAATATGTATAAAAGCTTAAATATTCTTTAATGAAATATTTAAATGACTTTTATTATTAATTCCTATATTATTGTTTTCTAAATAGCATTTTTTACAATTAGAATTTATTGGAGATTTATATGAATAAAGTAAAAGAAAATTTAAAAGCTGGAAAAACTGTAGTTGGCTGTGCAGGTTCACCTTGGGTAGAAAATATGAGTATATTAGCTGATTCAGATTATGATTTTATACTCTATGATACTCAGCATTCACCATTCATGGTGAAAGAATTTATTCCAGCTATTGCTTCAATGGCAGGTAAGAAAGCTGCTCCAATAGTTAGAGTAAGTGCAAATCAACCTGATCTTATTTGTTTTGCTTTAGATGCAGGAGCTAGAGGAATAGTTGTTCCAATGGTTAATACAAAAGAAGAAGCTGAGGCAATGGTTAGAGCATGCAAATATGCTCCACTTGGAGACAGAAGTAACGCTGGCCTTAGAGGGGATTGGGGAATAAATGTCCAAGAGTATTCTACAAAAGAAAAATATAGAGAATATTTAGATATGTATAATGATGAAGTTTTGATTGCACCTATGATTGAAACACAACAAGCAATTGATAATATTGATGAAATCTTAAGTGTAGACGGTATAGATGTATTACTTATTGGTCCTTCTGATTTATCTATAGAACTTGGAGTTTCATTAGATTTTGAAGGAAGTGAGTACGAAAAAGGCTTGGATATAATTGCTGAGGCTTGTAAAAGGCATGGCGTAGTACCTGGAATGTATTTTATCCCTCCAACAATGGATCCTAACTTTTTTGTAGACAAAGGATATAAATTTTTTACTATGCCCTGGGGTAATTGGGCAACTCAAGGTATTTCTGAAGGATTAAAGTCAATTAAGAGATAAAAGATTTATATTTAGAATTTAAATCGGTATCAGTACTAATAACCATCAGCTAGATAAGAAATAAGTCTATAGAATTATATTCTACGATAAAAAAATCGTAGTAAAATATGACTACTTTTTTAGATTACAATTTATCTGATGGTTTAATTAAATCATTAAAATATTTAAGATTTCATAAACCTACAGAAATCCAAGAAAAAACTATCCCTATTGCATTAAAGGATAACGATATTCTTGCGAGTGCTGAAACAGGTTCGGGTAAAACTGCAGCATATCTAATTCCGTTGATCCAAAAGATAAATTCATCGCGAAATACTTACGGCTTAGTTCTTGTTCCTACTAGGGAATTAGCAAAACAAGTTGCTGATGTTGGGCATTCATTGAAAGATTACAAGAGCAAACTTTTAATAACTCAGGTTGTAGGAGGAGCAAGTTTAAACAATCAGGTATCTCAACTGAAAAAATCTCCCCAAATAATAATTGGAACACCTGGAAGGATTAATGATCTTTTACTTAGAAAATCTTTATCTTTGAAAAACTTTAATTTTCTTGTTCTAGATGAAGCAGACAGAATGCTAGATATGGGTTTTGAAGATCAAGTTGAGAAAATCTTAAAATATATGCCAAATAAAAGACAAACACTACTTTTTTCTGCAACAATTCCAGAAAGAATAAGTAAATTGTCAAAAAAGTATCTAAATTCTCCTCATAGGATTGAGGTAAAAAATAATAATGTCTTAAAAACTCAAATTAAGCAAAAAGTTGTTACTACTAATCAAGATAAAAAATATGATGATTTATTGAACGAAATTACTGAAAGACGTGGTTCGATTCTAATTTTTGTTAGAACTAAATATTTAACCGAAAAACTTAAGAAAAGATTAAAACAAGATACCGTAAAAAGCCTCGCTCTCCATGGAGACTTAAGGCAAAATAGAAGAAACAAAATCCTAGAAGATTTTAGAAAATCTAAGTATAGAATTTTGATAGCTACGGATATTGCTTCCAGAGGTTTAGATATCCCTCATATAGAGCATGTAATAAATTATGATATGCCTCAAGTTCCTGAAGACTACATTCACAGAATAGGGCGTACTGCCAGAGCTGGATCTGTAGGAGAAGCTGTGAGTTTTATTTCTCCTAGAGATGCAAAAATGTGGAAAATAATAGAGAAACTTTTAGATAAAACTAAAAATCCTGACAAAAAGTTTTCTGAAGAAAAAATTCAACGAAAACCTAAAGAAAACAGATTTAAGAAACGAAGAAACAAATCTAGAAAATACTATCAAAGATCTAAAAACTAAGTTTGGTACCCCGTACCGGATTTGAACCGGTGATCTCCTGCGTGAAAGGCAGGCGTGTTAGGCCACTACACCAACGGGGCATGTATTTATTATGGGTAAATCGGCAAAGCTCCTATACCCATAGTTTCTTCAAAACCTTGCATCAAGTTCAAGTTTTGAATTGCAGCTCCAGCAGAACCTTTTACAAGATTATCCAAAGCGCTAATAACAACCAAAGTGTTTGTATCTTCCCTTACATAGGGATATAAGTATACAAAATTTGATCCCCATGTGTGCTTTGTTGCAGGAGGTGCATCTACTATTTTAATGAAAGGTTCGTTTTTGTAAAATTCTTTATATAGGTCAACAAGGTCTTTTTCTTTGATTTCTTTCTTTAATGTTGCATAATTAGTACCTAAAATGCCTCTTGTCATTGATACTAAGTGCGGAGTAAACAATACTTTTATTTTATTTTCAGATAAAAAATTCAACTCTTGTGCCATTTCAGGTTGATGCCTATGGCCTTTAGTTCCATATGCTGCACAATTATCATTTAATTCTGAAAATCCAAAAGCTTCTTTTGCTGTCCTACCAGCCCCTGATACTCCAGTTTTTGAATCCACTATGATCAATTCTTCAACTAAGTCATGATTTACAGCTGGAGACATTGATAATATCCCTCCGGTTGGAAAGCACCCAGGATTAGCAACAAGCTTACTTTTTTTAATATTTTCTTTATGTAGTTCCGGGAGGCCATATGTTGATTGTTCTATCAATTCAGGCCTAGGATGAGAAATTTCATACCAATCTTCATAAGTAGATAAATCTTTCAACCTAAAATCTGCAGAAATATCAATTGAGGGAATTCCGCTATCTACATATTGAGAAAGTTTCTCTGCACTTGCAGCATGTGGCAATGCTGAGAATACAAAATCTACATTATCAGATAATTCTTCTTGAATTTTTATATTTGTTTTTTCTAGATGAGGAAAAACTTCAACTAAATTTAAACCAGCTTTGCTTCTTCCTGTTGCAGATACAAGATTTAACTCAGGATGTGAATATACGAGTCTCGCTATCTCTGCTCCTGCATATCCAGTAATATTTATAATTCCAACATTTAACATATTATTTAATAATTTATAAAATTTAATTTTATCTTAAATTTTAAAAGTTTAGATGTTTGGTTCCAATCGCTTTATATTTATTACTAAGCTTTGTTCACTTTGATAGATTTTTTTCTATTAGGAAAACAAACCCTACAAATCTCACATATAGTTCCATCGCATCCTCTAGCAGTACAGTAAGATCTACCATAATAAATAAATTGTAGATGGAGTTTGTTCCAACTTTCTTTTGGGAAAATTCTTTTTAAATCTTTTTCTGTTTCATTTACATTTTTCCCTCTTGTTAATCCCCATCTTTGGGAAAGACGATGAATATGAGTGTCTACAGGGAATGCAGGATGTCCAAATCCCTGAGACATTACTACACTAGCTGTTTTATGCCCGACTCCGGGTAAACTTTCTAGGTCTTCGAAACTTTCAGGAACTTCAGAATTAAATTTATTCACAATTATTTTAGATAGATTAGAAATATTAGATGATTTTTTTGGAGCTAAACCACAAGATTTAATGATATTTTCAATTTTTGAAGTAGGAAGGTTCATCATTTTTATAGGAGTATTTCCTAGATTAAATAATTTTGGGGTAACCTTATTTACTCTTTCATCTGTACATTGTGCACTTAATAAAACTGCAATTAATAATTCAAACATATTTTGATGGGACAATGGTACTGGTGTATCTGGATACATCTCAGTTAGCTTTTTGAGAATATAATCCGCTCTTTGTTTCTTTAACAACTTTTACCTTTTTATTTTTCTCTATTCATTGAGTAGTAAGCTAAATCTTCTAATGATTTTATATAGACGTTATTTTTATCTATTGTTTCTATGTCATTAATTGATGATTTTATTAATTCAGAAGCTTTATTTTTTGATTCTTCTATGTAGCCTTTTCTTTTAATAGTATTTGCTATTTCTTTTGCAGCTATTTCTTTATTTTTTTTAGATAACTGAAATAATTCTTCAATATCTTTTTTAATATTTTTGTCTTTTGTTATAGCAATAATAGAAGGATATGTCATTATCCCATTTTTCAAGTCACTTCCTATAGGCTTCCCTAATTGTGTTTCTTCTCCTTCAAAATCTAAGATATCGTCAAATATTTGAAAGCCTAGCCCTAAATTTCTACCATATGAATATAGTTTTTGAATATCATTTTCATTAGCTCCTCCCAAAAGAGCCCCACTCATTGATGAGGTAGCAAACAAAGAGGCTGTCTTTTTGAAAATCACGTCGAGATAATCTTCAAACTTAATATTTACATTATTACTATTTTCAATTTCTTTTAGCTCTCCTTTGGCTAAGTCAGAAATAGTTGAAGCAAATTGTTTGATTAGTCTTATAGAACCTGTATCACAGACATATTCTGCACTAGTTGCAAATAGAAAATCTCCTACTAAAACTGCTATGTGAGGACCCCAAATATTAGATGCAGTTTTTTCTCCTCTTCTTGTATCAGCAAAGTCAACAGTGTCATCATGTACTAGGGTTGCTATATGTAATAATTCAACTGCTGTAGCCATTTTTATAACTTTATCATCTACATCTTCGTCCCATATTTTTGAACATATAATTGTTAATGAAGGCCTTAATTGTTTTCCTGGAATGCTCAGGACATGGTTAATAATATTTTCATTTAAATTGGATTCAGAATTATGTTGTTCAGATATATTATTGAGTTCTAACATTACCATTAGAAGCTCATTATTTACTAGGCTAGAAAGTTCTTTTTTTTCATTCATTCAAAGAGTTCCTATTTTCCATGAGTACAATTTCTTCATCAAGTTTTTCAAATAAAGGGACAGGTTTTTTGAAAGGTTTTCCAGATTCAGGTAGAATTATTTTCCATTCATTTATTTCTTTATCGAAAAGGATATTTTGCAGTTTTTTTGATGATTCTGGCAAAAAGGGTTCTAATATTGAACTTAGAGTATTAATTATTATTATTGATTGTCCTAATATTTCACCTGCTTCATCTTTATTTTCTTTCATCTTTTTCCAAGGTTCATTTTTATCAAGAAATTGGTTCCCATATTTCGATAATGCCATTAATTTATTAAGACTTTCTCTAAATTTTCTCTTTGATATAGAATTACCAACTTCTGAGATCGCTTCATTACACTTATCAATAATTTCTTTTGAAGAGTTAGAATTTTCATCAAATTTGGGAATTTTACCATCAAAATTTTTATGAGCCATTGTTAATATTCTATGGATAAAATTACCTAAATTTGCAACTAATTCATTATTATTTGAACTTAAGTATCCTTCCCAAGTAAAATCGGAATCAGATGTTTCTGGCATAATTGATGTTAGATAATATCTAAGCGAATCTGGAGAATATTTTTCTAGAAAGTCAGGAAGCCAAACTGCCCAATTTTTACTTTTTGAAAATTCCTTACCTGAAAAATTTAAATATTCATTGGCCACGACTTCAGTAGGAAGATTTTTCCCCTCTATTCCAAGCAAAATTGCAGGTAAAATTATAGAGTGAAAAGGAATATTATCCTTACCTTGAAAATAATATGATTCAGAACTAGTATTTTCCCAAAATTCTCTCCATTGTTCAGGGTTATCTGAATTCTTAAATAGTTCAACGGTTGCAGAAATATATCCTATTACGGCTTCAAACCAAACATATATTTTTTTATCTTCCCAACCATCAACAGGTATATCAATACCCCAAGATAAATCTCTTGTTATAGCCCTGTCTTTTAGTCCTTCATTTATGAATGATAGACTTTGATTTTTTACATTTTGTCTCCAATCTTTCTTTGATTGAATCCATTTTTTAATATCCTCTTCCATTTCGCTTAATTTTAGAAAAAAATGAGAGGTTTTTCTAAATTCAGGGATTGAACCATCCCTTTTCGATCGAATATTGCCTAAATCAGAAGGGTCTAGTGTTTTACCGCAAACATCACATTGATCTCCTCTAGCTTTATCATTATCACCATAAGGACATTCTCCTTCTACCAGACGATCACTTAGGAATATATTTTCAGTAATGGAATAAGGCATAAGTTGTTCTCTTATTTCAAGGTATCCCTTTTCCAAAAGTGTTTTGAAAATTTCCTGAACTATATTTTTATGGTTATCTGTATGTGTATGAGTATAAAGATCATACTGAAAATTCATATCATTAAGACTCTTTGACCAAATATCATGATATTTTTTAGAAATTTCTTCTGGAGTTACTCCTAAATCATTTGCGAGTAGAGTTACTGGTGTCCCATGCATATCAGAACCTGATACCATGGCAACGTTATTACCTATTAGCCTGTTATATCTTCCAAAAATATCTGCAGGGATGCTCATGCCTGCTATATGCCCTAAATGAGGAGGACCGTTAACATAGGGCCATGCAACACAAACTAATATATTTTTAGGCTTTGTTTCCATTATTTCTTTTTATTTCCAACCATCTTTCGTAAAGTAAACTTTTGTTTGTGCCACTTAAATCTGAAATTAGGTTTAATAATCTTTTTCCTTTAATCCCTTTTTCGTACCCCTCAATTAGAATTTTATCGTATTTCTCAATTAAAGATTTTGAAAAAGTTATTTCCTCAGGTTCGATAATGATTACAAACTCTCCTTTTTTATTATTGAATATATTTATGGCATTATCTATATCTCCATAAAATATAGTTTCAAAAATTTTTGTTAATTCTTTACCTATAAAGATATTTTTTATATTAAATTCATGTTTTAGAAATTCTAAAGTTGAAATTATTCTTTTAGGTGATTCAAAAATGATAATAGGTAAATTAACCTCAAGAGCTTTAGTTAGCTCATTGATTTTTTGAGAAGTACTTTTTGACAAAAAACCTAAAAACGTAAAACCTTTAGACTCAATCCCTGAAACTGAGAAAGAAGATGTTAGTGAGGATACCCCAGGGATAGTTATAATATTATGTTCTTTATTTCTAGCTAATTTTACAAATTCTCCCACAGGATCTGATATCCCGGGCATTCCTGCATCAGTAGTAAAAGCAAGGTCTTGTTGATTTAATAATTCTAAAAAATATTCTGAATTTAATTTTTTATTTGGCTTATAAATTGATATTAATTTAGTATCAATTTTGTAATTATTTAAGAGTTTTTTACTAACTCTAGTGTCTTCAGAAAAAATATAGTTGACTTTACTTAGGATTTTTAATGCCCTAAAGGTTAAATCTTCTAAGTTTCCAATTGGAGTTCCTACAATGTAAAGATTGGACAAGTTACTAACTCTTGGATTGATTAATTAGTTTCTCTACTGCTGCGTTGTGTTGTTCATCGGCATGATAAGAGGATCTGACTAAAGGACCTGCTGCTACATGGCTAAAGCCCATATCCATTCCAATTTTTTGTAATTCTGTAAATTCTTTTGGATTGTAAAATTTAATTATAGGATGATGTTTTTTGGAAGGCCGTAAGTATTGGCCAATAGTTAATAAATCTACATCATGATCTAATAAATCTTGCATAGTTTGTATTATTTCGTCTTTAGTTTCACCTAAACCAACCATCATTCCTGATTTTGTAGGTAAATTAGAATTAATATTTTTTGAGTTAGATAGAAAATCCATTGAGAGGTCATAATTTCCTTTTGGTCTAACTTTTTTGAATACTCTTCGCACAGTTTCAATATTATGGTTCATAACATCCGGTTCAGCATTTATAACATTTTTGAGTAAGCTTTTGATTCCATTGAAATCAGGAGTTAGGACTTCAACTTTTATATTAGGTGAGAGCCTTTTAGTTTCAGAAATAGTTTTTGCAAATATTTCAGATCCTGCATCATCAAGATCATCTCTATCAACTGAAGTTATAACTACATAATTCAACTCCATTTGTTTTATGGTCATTGCCAAACGAAAAGGTTCAGATTTGTCTACGTATCCAGGCCAACCCGTTTTAACATTACAGTATGAGCATGCTCTAGTACATGTGTCTCCAAGAATCATGAAAGTAGCAGTCTTTCTATCCCAGCAATCAGCAATATTAGGGCAAGCTGCCTCTTCACATACTGTATTAAGAGATGCATTAGAAAATTTTTCTTTAAGTTCGTGAAAGTTTTCACCAGTTGGGAATTTTACTTTAAACCAATCAGGTAATTTTCTTTTTACTTTTAATTTCTGCATAATTATGAATCTATTTATATTTAAATATTATCAGCAATCGAATCTTGTTAGAATCTAATATATGGGTAAAAGAAGAAAAAAGAAATTTTATGTGGGTCCAAATTTAACTGCAGAGCATAATTTTCATATTGGACAGCAATTACGGATAAAAATAGAAAAATATGAATCGAATGGAGTAGGAACTGGTTTTTATAATAAAATTCCAGTCTTAGTCTTTAATTCTATTATTGGAGAAGAGATAGAAATATCTATAGAAAAAATATATCCAGAGAAAATTATAGGTAAAAATTTAGAAATAACAAAAGCTTCAGAAAAAAGAACAAAAGTTGTATGCAAATTCTTTGGAAGTTGCACAGGCTGCCAATGGTTGCATATAAACTATCCGGATCAACTAAATATGAAGAAAGAAGTTGTTATTAATGAATTAAATAAAAATCATTTATCAATAAATAATCTTGTGAAAAATACAATACCGTCAGAAAAAAAGTTTTATTACAGAAATCACGCTAGATTCACTGTAAGAGAAAAAGATTCAAGGGAAGAAATGGGTTTTGTAAATTTCTTAAATAGAGAATGGACACCTATTAATCACTGCAAAATAATGAATAAAACAATAAATCAACAAATGGATTTGCTTAGAAATAACTTAGCTGATAAAACTCAAGTAAGCATTAGAGGATCTGATTCAACTAATTCCTATCTAATTCAACCCAAATTTGAAAATATTGAAGTTGAAACTGGTCAAAAATATTATGAGGAAAGAATATTTGATAATATCTATCAAGTAGCTAGTCCTAGCTTTTTTCAAGTTAATATTTTACAAGTAGAAAAAATTTTTACAGAATTATTTGATTCAGGAGTTTTTTTTAAAAATCAGATAGCGGTTGATGCTTATTGTGGAGTTGGTACATTTACCTGCTTAATTTCGCCATATGTTAAAAAAGTATATGGAATTGAAGAATCAGCTTCTGCAGTTTTAGATGCTAAAGAAAATTCAAAAAACTATACTAATATTGAATATTTACAGGGCAAGACAGAAGATGTTTTATTGGATATAGATGAAAGTATAGATTTGCTTCTTTTAGATCCTCCAAGAGTAGGATGTGAGGATAAAGTTATTAGGATAATTGATAAAATAAAGCCAAAGAATATTTTACTAATTTCTTGTTCTCCAGAAAATTTTGCTAAAGATATAGCTAAGCTTATTGATATTTCTTATGAGGTTCAAAAAATTATACCATTTGATATGTTCCCTCAAACTCATCATGTAGAAATTTTAGGACTTTTAGAATTAAATTATGAGTAATTTTATTTTTGCAACAAGTTCTCCAAGAAGAATAAATATTCTTGAGAATATAAACGTTGAATTTAAGTTCATTTCACATGAATTTGATGAAAATAATGACTTAAATATGAAGCCTAAGGATTTAGTTGTATTTAATGCTGAGAACAAATCCAAAAGTATTTCAAAAGATTTTCCAAAAGATACTATTTTTGCCTCAGATACTATAGTTTATAAAAATGAAATTATAGGGAAACCTAAAAATAAAATTGATGCTATTAGAATAATTAATAAATTAAATAATGATTTTCATACAGTCTTAAGCTCGATTGTAGTATTAAAAAATAAAAAAATATTATTTTCTGGAGTTAAGTCCTCTCTTGTTAGAACCAATAATATCTCAACTGATAAAATAAAAAAGTATATAGATTCTGGATATTATATTGATAAAGCTGGAGGGTATGGTATTCAAAATAAAAAGTTTGATTTTGTAAAAGAATATTATGGTTGTTATGAAAATATTTTGGGACTTCCAACCTGCCTTATTAAGGAATATTTATCAATCATCAAATTAAAAAATGACTATAATTTTTCACGCTGTTAAGGGAAAAAATAGATGAATATATTAGGTATAGGAGGGTTTGAATTATTATTAATTATAATAATAGCTCTTTTTATAGTAGGTCCTTCTAATCTTTTGATTTTTATTCGAAAAACAAAAATAGTTTATTCAGAATTTAAACAAAAAAGAGATGAATTGATTTCAGTTGTTGAACAGACAATAGACATAGATGATGATATTGAGGAACTTCAAAACATTAAAGAAAGTTTATCTGATGTTTCAGAAAAGGCTTCAAAATCAATAAAAAGATTAAAAAACGATTTGGAAAAATAAATTTTGATTGAAGATAAACCTGTAAATATTTTAGATCATTTTAAGGAGATCAAGAGAAGATTAATAAGATTCTTCGTTTTTTTATCGATTTTTATAATTACTTCGTTAGTTTTTTTTAAGCAAATAATTAATATATTTATTGAACCTGCTAATAAAATATTATTAAATTCAGGTGCTGAAGGTAGCATTATTTTTGGACGAGTTACAGAAGCATGGGGTGCCGCTGCTAGAACTTCAATTATACTAGGCTTTTCTTTATCTATTCCATTTTTACTTTATGAGATTATAATGTTTTTAAGACCAGGTCTTATAGGTAGAGAAAAACTATATGTTTATTTGCTAATTCCACTATGTTTTATTTTTTTTATTCTGGGTGCAGCATTTAGTTATTTTTTTGTTATACCAAGTGCTTTGAATTTCTTAATTAATTTTGGAGATGATATCGCCCAACCTATGATTAATATTGGTCCTTTGACTTCTCTTATGTTTTCCTTGATGTTCTGGATGGGACTTTTATTTCAAATCCCTTTAGTTATGTTTCTATTAGGAAGTTTAGGGATTATTTCTAATAATTCATTAAAAAGATATAGGAGATGGGTTATCCTTATATCTTTCATACTAGGAGCATTGATAACCCCAACTGTAGATCCCATTACTCAGATTACAGTTGCTTTGCCAATAATTCTATTATTTGAGTTAGGATTATTGCTTATCAAAATTAGTTCACCAGAAAAAAAATCCATAAGATTTTATTTAGGATTATTTATAATAATTATGTTTATAGTTGTGGTGATTTTAGGTTTATTTTATATAAAATTAGGTTCAGATAATTACATCAATAATTTTTTGAACTAATCTTTGTCATCTTTTTTTTCAGATCTATTAATAGCAGTCTTAAACTCGTTTATTGCTTGTCCCACGCCTTTACCTACTTGAGGTAATTTACCTACACCGAATAGAACAAGTATTACTACTACAATTAATACTAACTGTAATGGTCCTAAATTTTGAATAAATCCCATGCTTTTCCTAAATTATTTTGAATTACTTTAATGATAGCAAATTATATTAGTGGCTATTAGATGACTTTATCATCTGTTTTCTGGCATGTATCTCCAGACTGCAACTACTTTTCCTAATATGCTAACGTTATTTGAAGGGAAATACATTGAATCCATAAGAGGGTTTTCTGGTTGTAATCTTGTTTTATCTCCTTCTCGATATATTCTTTTGAGAGTAGTTTCATTTTCTGAATCTATTTTAGCTGCTACCATTTCACCGTTATTGGCCCTATCTGTCTTTTCTAATATAATCGTGTCTCCATCCCCTATTAGAGCATCTATCATTGAGTATCCAGAAACCTTAAGTGCAAATATTTTATCTTCTATGTATGAGAAATTTTCAGGGAGCTCAATTGTATCTATATCATCCATATTCCATCTGTCTTCATCTACTAGAGGAAAAGGTTGCCCAGCAGTTATAGTTCCTAAGACTGGAACCTTAATATTTTGATTTTTTTCATTATTAGTTAAGCTAATACTTCTAGATATTTCTGAATCTCTATTCATTAGCCCTTTTTCTTGCAATCTATCTAAATTGTATTTAACCACAGATGTTGACGATATATCGCAATTGTTCTGAATGTCTCTTATAGAAGGGGGATAACCATACTCATCTATATAAGATTCTATAAAATTCAGGATATCTATTTGTTTTTCTGTAAGAGGTTTTGCGTTTCTCATGATTTCAAGATAATGCAAATTAAGCTTAGGGTCAATTTTTTTGTCAATTTTTAATGTGGATGATCTTCAAAAGTTATTCCTTCTATATTTTGAGGAGGACTCAATTCGTCTTCACTATAGCCAAACCCTATAAAATGTGGGGGTGGATTTTTCACTATAATTCGAGCCATTTTATTCTTAGATATTGACTCAATTCCACCTTTTACCATTACTTCAAGTCCATCTTGTAAAATTATTTTTTCTGTTTCTACAATTCCTCTTGGAGGACTTAAATCTTTAGTTTCTTTTGAGTAGATACCCCAATCTATAATATGTTCATAATTGGCGGGAAGTATAATTCTCCATTTAGAAATTAACCCTGAATGAGGGGCTACTGATATTATTATATTTGACTCTGGATCTTTTGGATCCCCGTGATCTATTTCCCAATTGTATAAAGGACTTTTTTGCAATGAATTATTTAGATTTATTTACTAGTTGATGAAGTCTAGACTTTCTTCTTGATGCATTGTTTTTATGTATAACCTTTTTTTTAGCAGCTCTATCAAGAACTTTTGATGCATCACGAAGTAATTTATCAGTTTCTTCAGATGATGCGTTGGCTGTAACACTATTTCTCAGTCTAGTTATTGAGGATTTAATTGCAGTCTTAATAGACAAATTAACTTTATATTTATTTACTTGATTTCTATGAGATTTTAAACTTGGCATAATATCTATTTTTTCCTTTTAACATTATAAACTCCTGCTATGCTTTCCATTTTTCCTAAGAGTCTAATAATTTGCCCTAAGTCTCTAGTATAAACTGTTAATTGAATTTTGCATGTACCGTTTTTATCGTCTTCTTGAGAATTTATTGAATGTAAATTTGTTTTCTCTCCCCAAACTACATCAGTTATATCTCTAATTAATCCAATTCTGTCATATGCTTCAATTTGAACTATAGTAGGGTTTAGATTTTTTAAGTGTCCCCATGCAGCAGGCTTGAACCTCTCTGTATTTTCAAAGGTTCTTAGTCTTGAACAAATAATTCTATGAATAATTATGTCATTTGTAGAATTTTTATAACCTACAATTTCATCGCCATATACAGGATCACAACAATTTGCTAATTTTTTTTCAGATTTTTTTTCTCCCATAATTATTACTGAAGAAAGAGGGTCATAATTTTGTTGCTTATTATCTGCTATTTCATCTTTTTCTGTATTTTGAATCTTTCTAACAGTTTCTTCTAAATGTCTTTGATTTATCAATTCAATGATTTTATGATTCCCAATATCACCAGTTCCTACCTTGTACGCAAAATTTTCAAATGTGTCATTTTGAGCTAGATATGGCAAAAATTGGTCTGGGTCTTCTATGTTTGATAATCTTATTGTTCTTAAGATTTGTTTCTCTCCTCGTTCAATATTTTCTTCTCTTTCTCTTTTTTTGAACCATTCTCTAACTTTATTTTTTGCATTAACTGTTTTTAGATATCCTAAGCTATCATTAAGCCAATCTAAGTTTGGACCTTTTTCGTTTTCAGATTTTTGAATTTGAACTGTATCTCCATTACTCAGCGTAGTACTCAACGGTTTTAGAACTCCATTTATGAATGAGGCTTGGCATGCATGACCTAATTCAGTATGCAGACTGTATGCATAATCTAAGGGTGTAGAGCCTATAGGTAGCGTGAAGATTTGATTTTTTGGTGAATAAACAATGACTTTATCAGATAGTATGTCATTATTAACTGAATCCAAATAATCACTATCTTCTAAAAATTCCTTTTCAAAATCAATCATATCCTTGAGCCAGTATGTATCTTTTTCATCATCATCAATTTTTTCTTGCTCAATTGAATCTTTGTATTTCCAATGTGAAGCTACTCCTTCTTCAGCAAATTTATGCATTTTTTCTGATCTGATTTGAAATTCTATTTTTTGATTATTTTCATTCATTACTACGGTATGAAGAGATTGATAATAGTTTACTTTTGGTGAGGCTATATAATCATCGAATGAACCTGGAATAGGCCTCCATAAGTCATGAATATTTCCAAGTGCTAAGTAGCAATTCTCTTTTGACTTAACTACAATTCTTATAGCTATTAAGTCCTCAATATCAGAAAAATTTCTTCCCATCTGTTTATATCTTTGCAACTTGTTATATACAGAAAACAAGCTTTTAGGTCTCCCTGTTACATTTGCAATAATATTTTTATCTTTCAAAAATAATTCAATTTCGGAAATCATATTTTTAGTGGTTGCTTCTCGCTCACTTCTTTTTTGACTAATAAGCCTTTTAGTCATTTTGAATTTCTCTGGCATTAAATGCTTGAAGCTTTCATCTTCGAGCCTCCATTTTAAATCATTCATACCAATTTTTTGAGCCAAAGGAGCGTGAATTGAAAGTGTTTCTTTTGCTATCTTTTTTCTTTTTTCAGTGTCTAAATACTTTAGAGTTTCTACGTTATGAAGCCTGTCTGCCAATTTTATTATCATTACCCTTACATCTTTTGCAACTGAAACTAGAAATCTTCTCATATTTTTTTGATCAAGATTTTCTATTAAAGTATTTTCATCTGCTGTAAGCTTGGTTAGTGAATTAACAATACTTGAAACATCATTTCCAAATTTTTTTTCTATATCATTGACGTTGAAATGAGTATCTTCAATCACATCATGTAACAAACCCGAGATAATAACTGTAGGATCGAGTTCTAATCTAGCAAGATGCGTAGCTACTTCAACAGGATGAATAATAAAATCATGTCCTGATTTTCTTTTTTGCCCTTTGTGAGCAATTTCAGCAAAATCAAAAGCATCAATAATATTACTCACTTCTTTCTGAGGGAGGTAAGACTCTAATTTATTTATCAAATTATCAGTAAGCATTTTTTTTAAAATATTTTTATTATTTCGTCTTGATCAAATCTTTCTAATTCTAAGAAACTATTATCTTTAATAATGATATTACCTTTTTCTTTTTTTGTCGTTTTTCCTATAACCGACGATGGTATTTTATTTTTTTTAAATTCATTTATTATTTTTCTAGAATTTTCTGAATCACTGATTATTATTAAACAACCAGAACTAATAACTCCCAGAGGATTTATCCCTAGAAGTGTACATATTTTTTGAAAATTTTCTACAAACTCAATTTTTTCAAATTTTATTTCACATCCGACATTACCTAATTCAGTTATCTCATGTAGAGCTGTTGCAACTCCTCCTTCTGTTGGATCATGCATTTTTATTACTTTGCCAGATTTAGTAGCGCAAAGAGCAATTTTTTTTATAGATAAAGATAAATCTTTTGAATTTTCATGTAATATTTTTACTTCTTTCTTAAATTTTTTCAATTTAGAAGAAATAATTTTACTTCCTTCTATACCTGCTAAACCGCCTAAGATAATATCTTGATTAGGTTTGATTTTTTGTTTTTTAGTAAAATTTTTATTATAAATTCCAATTATTGTTCCAGATATTATTATTTTATTTACAGCAGACGTAACTTCCGTATGTCCTCCAACAATATCAATATCATTTAATGTAGCATTATGTGACAAATTTATTAAAGATTTTCGTAATTCTTCAAATGATGTATTTAATGGAACTAAGCAAGTAATCAATATCCACTTAGGTATTCCTCCTGATGCAAATATATCATTTGAGCAAATATCAATTAAGAAGCCCCCAGGATTATCTGTGTCAAAAGTAATTGGATCTGAAGATACTAATATTTCATTATTATTTGTGATGTCTATTTCAGCAGAATCTTCTCCGATTTTTGGATTTTTTGAATTTGGGTTATTTATATCAAGGAATAATTTTTTTAATAAATCATTATTTAATTTGCCTTCTGGAAGTTTATCAATCATTGAGGCATCCCCGGAAACTCCATTGTAGATAACATTTCTTCAACAATACTAAGTATTGTGTTTCCAGCATTAATGCTTTCATCTACATAAACATAATATGGATTTTGACTACAATAAACTAATATTTCTGTAGAGGATGATTGTTTTTCAAAAATAAGCTTGTAACTAGGGTCGCAATCATCTGCCTGAGTAATAGTAATATTTTTATTGATAGAATCGATAATATTATTTATTCTGATCTCATCGTCAATAATTGAAATGATTTTGTCATCTTTGTTTAAATTTAGTTGTATTTTTTTTATATTTTCTAATTCATATATTTCAAAAAAATTATAATTAGAGTTAAAATTAGATTCTCTGATTTCAGTACAATTAATATAGTTTTCTCTAAGATCAGTATGATATTCAGTCATTTTGTTATTACTCAAGAATAATAATTTATAACCGTCAGTCATTACTTGTGCATAACTCATATCATTTTTTGGACATCCCAAAGATGATGAATTCCATGTTGTTTTTTCATATGAATCAAGTTGAATGTTTTTACTATCTATTTTTTCATCTGAAATTATTTTTGCTAAGATAATAGCGATATAATCAGGAATTTCTTTTTCTATTTCTAGAGGTTTATTAGATTTACTATTTTCTTTAACTTTATCCTCTTTTTCTTTTAGGATTTTTTCTAACTCTTCGTCACTTTTTTCAATTTTATTTACTTCTGTTATTTCATTTTTCTGATCTTTAGTTTTATTATCTTTTATTTCATCTATTATTTTTTCATTCTCAATTAAAACAGGATTTTCATCTTTATTAGGTATGTTTGATTGTATTGACTTTTTGGCAACTTTTTCAATATCAGAATGTGTAGTTTCATTGATGATAGATGAACTATTTGTATAAAAATTATTTTGGATTATCAAAGTAATAATTGCCATAGCAAATAAAATAACTATTAGAATAGAAATTACGTTTATGTATCTTGTAATATTGTTATAAATAGATAGCCCTTTATGAATTAATAGTTATTGTATACTTAGATGGTAGAAATAATATTATAATGTCAACTTTTTCATCAAATTCATTAATATTTAAGAAATTCAAGAAATTAGATTTAGGCTTAAGCGCCATATATATATTTTCTTTAATCTTAGCTTTTTTTCTATTTCTTCCTTTGTTTTATTTGTTAGCAAAAATAACTTTTGAATTTAATTTATTCTTTGATTTTATATTTAATAAGAATATATTGAAATTATCTATAAACACTGTTTTATTAATAGTTTTAGTAGTAACTTGTTCTGTTCTTATTTCATTACCATTAGCATTTTTAAACGTACGCACCAATATGCCATTCGCAAAATATTTAACTTCAATTTCTGTTTTACCCATCGCATTACCAAGTTATGTGATGGCAACTACTCAAATTGAAATATGGAGTAAAAATGGATGGGTGCATAATTTCTTAAACTTCCGTCACCATAAAAATCTGTTCTAATTTTAACTGATGGAAAAATGACTGGAATGGATGCAGATGCCATGATGTGTTTCAAACTAATTGTTTTATTAATTCCCACACGACGACTTCCCTCCCATTCTTTCACCCCTAAGTTGCTTTGATAAAAAATCTCATTAATACCGGTTGAATAATTAAAAGCA
>PABO01000025.1 GCA_002699165.1 Chloroflexota bacterium
AGGGAGATAGAACTATTGCAGTTTATGATCTTGGAGGAGGAACTTTTGATATTACTATTCTTCAATTAGGAGATGGTGTTTTTGAAGTTAAATCAACCAATGGAGATACACAGCTTGGTGGAGATGATTTTGATAATGTTATAGTAGATTATATTTGTGAAAATTTCAAAAGTGAAAACTCTATTGATTTAAAGTCTGATCCTGCAGCTTTACAAAGAATCCGAGTTGAGGCTGAAAGGTCTAAAATTGAACTATCTTCTGTGAATCAAACAGAGATTAATCTTCCTTTCATAACAGCAGATTCTAATGGTCCCAAACATCTTCAATTAAATCTAAATAGATCAAAATTAGAAGAACTTACAGCCCAGCTTGTAGAAAAAACAGTTAAGCCTACACTATCTGCCCTCAAAGATGCTGAAGTAAAACCTGGAGAAATTGATGAGGTTGTATTAGTTGGTGGAATGACTAGGATGCCAATTGTTTCAGAAAAGGTCAAAGATCTATTTAAAAAAGAACCGAATAAAACAATTAATCCTGACGAAGTTGTAGCACTTGGAGCTGCAATTCAAGCAGGGGTACTTCAAGGTGATGTCAAGGATGTTTTATTACTAGATGTAACTCCACTGACTCTTGGTATTGAAACTTTGGGTGGAGTTAAGACTCCCCTAATTGAAAGAAATACAACAATACCTACGTCAAAAACTGAAACATTTACAACAGCTGCAGACAGTCAACCAAGTGTTGAAATTCATGTTGTTCAAGGTGAAAGAGAGATGGCAAATGATAATGTTTCAATAGGAAGATTTTCATTGGATGGTATTCAACCAGCACCTAGAGGCGTTCCTCAAATAGATGTTACTTTTGATATTGATGCTGATGGAATTGTCACGGTAATGGCAAAGGATAGAGCTACTAATAAAGAACAGAAAATAACTATAACTGGACGATCAGGAATGTCAGATGATGAAATAGATAAAATCGTAAAAGATGCAGAAAAATTTGCGGAAGAAGATCAGAAGAAGAAAGCTAATATAGAGTCGAAAAATTCCGCGGAAGCTGTTATTTATCAATCAGAAAAGTTAATTAAAGAGAATTCAGATAAAGTTCCGGATGAGGTTTCAACTGAGCTTCAGACTGAAGTAGATGATCTAAAGAGTGTTATTGCTAATGAAGATTCAGATTCTGAACAGATAAATGAAGGTATAGAAAAGGTGAATCAATCCTTGCAGAAATTTGGTCAAAATTTACCACAAGAAGGAAATGATCCTACTGACCCTTCAAATACGGATGACAAATCTGATGAAGATGATACTGTTGATGGTGAATATAAAGAAGTTTAGAGAGTAATTATGAAAATTTATCAAATTGAAAAAAGGGTAGTTGTAGAGGATGATAAAAAGATAAAAGATATTACTAAATTAAGACCATCTATTAAAACATCTATAGATTTAATTAAAGTTGCTTTAAGTAATGATCTAACAGTTTCTGAATACTTAAAAAAGACTATGGATACAACAGAAGGAACTTTTCCTAAGCAAATGCTTTCTAATCCGAGAATACCAATTGATTCATTGGAAACTTGGGCTTTTGGTGTCACATATGAAGATTCTATGAAAGAAAGACAAGCTGAATCTGATACTCCGGATGTTTATGGAAAGGTTTATACCGCAGATAGGCCTGAGGCATTTTTTAAGAGTACTTTAGCCAGATTAAAGGGTCCAAATGACAAAGTTGGTATTAGAAAAGATTCTACATGGGATGTTCCAGAACCCGAACTCACATTTATTGTTTTTCATGGACAAATAGTTGGGTTTACAGTGGGAAATGATATGTCTAGTAGATCCATAGAAGGAGAGAATCCTTTATATATCCCTCAAGCTAAGATTTATAATAGTTCAGCATCAATTGGTCCTTGTTGGGTTCCAATTGAATTATTAGATTATAATAATTTGAAGGTTGAAATGATAATCAAGAGAGATTCGAATGAAGTATTTTCTGGGTCTGGAAATACTAATCTTATGAAAAGAAAATGTGATGAATTGAATAAATGGCTTCATTCAAGTAATGATATACCTGATGGGTCTACAGTAATGACAGGCACAGGAACTATTCCTCCTGAGGAATTTACTCTAAAGGCTGGAGATGAAATCTCAATAACAATAGAAAATATTGGGACTTTACTAAATACAGTAATGGAAGTTTAAGAAATATTTATAACCCTAATTAAGTTTGTATTACCTTTAACTCCAATTGGAAGGCCAGCTACAACTACAATAGTGTCTCCTATAGATGCTAGATTATGTTCTTTTACTATATTATTTGCATATTGGAACATTTCTTCAATTTGGTCAAAATTAGAAACATTTATAGTATTTACTCCCCATCTTAATCCTAGATTGATTTCTGCACTTGAATCAGGGGAAAGTGCAATAACTGATTGAGATGGCCTATAAGAAGCTACTCTTGCAGCTGTAGATCCTGACTCTGTGAACGCGACTATCAACTTTGATTTTAATTGTTCAGCTATACTTGCTGCACCATGTGCTATTAGTTCATCCACATGGTTTACATCTTTTGAATTGATATTCTCTAATTTTAATTTTCTAATGTAGTTATGATTAATATCTTTTTCAGCAATGCCTGAAATTTCTCTCATAAACTCAACTGCTCTAACTGGATAGCTTCCTATTGAAGTTTCTCCTGAGAGCATAATTGCATCTGTTCCATCTAAAACTGCATTATGCACATCTGTTGATTCAGCTCTTGTGGGTTGAGGATTCTCGGTCATAGATTCAAGCATTTGAGTTGCTGTAATAACTTCTTTCCCTTTTTTATTTGCAAGGTTAATAATATATTTTTGAGCAGAAGGAACTTTTGAAATAGGTAAATGTACTCCCAAATCACCTCTAGCAACCATTACAACATCTGAATTATCAATAATTTCATTTAAATTATCTAGTGCTTTTTGTAATTCTATCTTTGAGATAATCCTTAGCTTTTTATCACCTAATTTAGTCTTAACTCGTTTAATATCATCTGCATTTCTAACGTATGATAATCCTATATAATCTATATCATTAGAAATTACAAAATTTATAGAACTTTCTGTTTCTTCAGTAAAATAATCTAACATTGAGGGGAATCCTCTTGCGACTACAGCTTTATTACTGCTGATTTTTCCTGAAAGCTTTACTATAGTTTCTATTTTAGTTTGATTAATTGCTGTCACTTCTAGTTCCACAGCACCATCATCAATCATTAATATTGCGCCAACTTCTACATCTTTATTCAATCCAGATGGCCATATATTTATTTCCTCAGATTCTAATTTTTCATTATCACATTCAAATAAAATTACTTGGTTTTCTTTGACTTCCATAATTCCATTATTTATTTCCCCAACTCTATATTTTGGGCCAGGTAGGTCAGCTAATATTGGGAGATAAATATTACGATTTTTTGCAGCTTTTCTTAAATTAGAAATTATTTTTTTATGATCTTTTTCATTACCATGAGAAAGATTCATTCGAGCTACATTCATTCCTGCATCAATTAAACCTTCAATAATCTCAACTGAGTCTGAAGAAGGGCCAATAGTACATACTATTTTAGTTTTTTTTAGGTTAGATTTAATATTGTTTTGTTGCATATTTAATTAAAAATTTTTTAGAAATAGAATTCAATTAAGATTTATATAACGTATTATATATTATAGATATAGAAGAGGATCTATTAGAGGTTACTATGGCAGATGAAAATCATAAATTCTTTCAATTACAAGAATATGACTTAAATATTTTTAATATTGAGGATAATTTAAGTCAAATTTCCATAAAATTAGAAGAAAAATTGGGAATAGAGGATATTAGGAAAAAATTTAATATGATTGAAATTAAATTTGATGAACTTACGAAACTTCAAATAAAAATAAATCAAACTCTTGATCATACTAATAACGAAATCAATGAGCTTAATACTACTTTATATTCGGGCAAAATAAGAAACAATAAAGAAGTTGAAGCGATTGAGATAGAAATTAAGAATAAATCAGAAAGTTTAGCTTTATATGAAACTAAACAAGATCAAGTAAACGAAAATATTTCTAAGTTAAATGAAATTAAAGAAAATTATGAACTGAAAATCTTTGCACTTGAAGAAAAATGGATTGGTTATGAAAAAAAAATTATATCTGAGATAGAAAACCTTAGTAATCATAAATCTATTCTTCAAGAAAAAAGAAAAGTTTTATCAAAAAATTTAGATAAAACTGTTCTAAATCTCTATGATTCTTTTATTGCAAGGAATAAAAATATTGGCATTGGTAAATTAGAAAATCGAATAAGTACTTGTTGTAAAATTGAGCTTCCGAATGCATTTATTGAAAAAATAAAAACTAGTGATTTACCTATTATTTGTAATTGTGGAAAATCTTTAATCTCGGAGTAAATTTTTGAGTAGTCTAGCTATTGTCTATAACGAAAAAAATAACGAAGAAATCAATAAAATAAATGAATTTTGCCGATATGAGAATGTTTCTGTTGATTATTTTTTGAGCAAAATTGACTTCAAAAAAATTTTTGATTTTATTATTAGGAACAAAATTTCCAAAGTATTTTTATCTGATGCTGAAGTTCTTGATAGCGATCTTAAGTTATTTGCAGAAAAAATTATTGCATTGCATAAAATAAATATTCCTGTGATGTGTGCTTCCTATGATTTTCCAGATCCTTTTCAACTCGCTATTAGAACATTAAGTCATAATGGTAAGAACCCTTCTAGATTCAATAAAATCAAAGACTCAATAAGCAAAAAAGCATCAAGAGGGCAAGTATTAGGTAAAATACCCTACGGGTATAAAAAAAACTCATCTGGTTTTTTTGAAGAAGACATTGATAAGTCAAAAAATGTAAGGAAAATTTTTTCTTTATTTAATGAAAATATTTCTATTTCTGATATAACAATCGAATTACAAAATACTTTATTTCAAGAAAAATGGTCTAATCAAAAAATTAAACATATATTAGAGAATGATTTTTATACTGGAATATATAGACGATACAATGTTGTGATCCCAAATTCTCATATAGCAATAGTAAATAAGAATGATTTTGATAAAGCAAATAAAAAATTACTTACCAATCAGAAAAGGATTTATAAAAAAAATATATGGAGTGGATTACTTTTCTGCGCTATTTGTAATAACAAATTATCAGTGTCTAATCATAAAAACTCTTGGGTAAATAATGGAATTAAAAAAGTTAAGAATTATAAATATTATAAGTGTGAACATAAATATTCTAAAGATGAATTTCATGTAAAGTTAAAAATCAAATATGAAAAATTAAATAATTTATTAGAAAAAAAGTTTAAAAAAGAATTAATTTTTGATCAAAAATTTGATGAATCTTATGTCTATAAACTAATTTCTCAATTATCAAATTCTAAAATATTTTTTGATGATTTTATAGATAAATTTGAAAAATATAATTTATCATCTTCTAAAAATAGTGATCTAGTAGAAAAAATATATATAAAACAAATTGATAATGAAATAATCCTTTCATTATCCTAAATTGTTTATAATAGGAAAGTTAGACTATATATTTTAGTTTTTAACATTTAGATAAAAGAAAGACGAGTGATCGCTGGCCAAATGCCAGAGGAAAGTCCGAGCACCACTAGGATAAAGTGCCTGTTAACGACAGGGCAGGGTAACCTGACGGCTAGTGCAACAGAAAAAATACCGCCTAATTTAGGTAAGGGTGAAAAGGTAAGGTAAGAGCTTACCACAGATTTGGTAACAAATTTGGTATTGTAAACCCCACTTGGTGCAAGGCTAAATAGAGGAACTATAAGTTATCCTAGACAGTTCCCGGGTAAGCTGCTTGAGCTAGTTGGTGACAGCTAGTCTAGATGGATGATCACATCTATTTATAGAAACAGAACTCGGCTTATAGTCTTTCTTTTATCTTTCTAATTTTTAAGGTATAGCTTGACCGGCTAATATACCTGTACAAATCTCTTTCCTNACAGCAATTTTCCCATTTACAATTACATAAGGAATTCCNACTGGAAATTGCTTTGCATCATCATAAGTTGCAGTATCTATAATTTTTTCTTCATCAAAAACTACTAAATCTGCAAAATATCCTTCCTTTAGTAAACCTCTATTTTTTAAGTTGAATGTTTTTGCAGGATTATTTGTAATCCTTTGAATCATTTGTTCAAGGGAAATTAGATTAAATTGTCTGCGAAGCCTTCCTATAAACCTAGGAAAAGTTCCATATGCTCTTGGATGAGGTACNCTTCCAAGACGAATTGAATCACTTCCAATCATGTAGTCAGATCTAGAAATAAATTCCATAGCATCCTTACTAATCTGCCTCCATTTTGAAATNCTATCAGGAGGTATTTGCCAAAATCCAACTTGTAGATCTTGTTCAACTAATAAATCACAAATTAAATCTCCCATTGAGACTCCTCGGATTTCAGAAAGTTCTAATACTGTCATACCTTCAAGTTCAGGATTATTAGGCAAATAAGAAAGTAATATTTGATCCATACTACGTTTTTTATTCAAACCAAAGCTCTTGATAATTTTTAAACGTAAATCTTTATTGTTTAATCTTTCTAAAATTTCTTTTGGTCCACCCTCGTGGGCCCAACTTGGTAAATTACTCAGTAAAAATGAGCTCCCTGTTGGGTAAGGATATAATTCTAAAGTACAATCTACGCCTTCTTCTTTTGCTTTGTCAATTAATTTAAGTACTTCAGAAACTTGACCAGCATTTTCAGCACTAGTTCGAGTGTGTGAAAAATGAACTCTTACTCCTGACTTTTTTCCTATATGAATAGCTTCAGGAACTCCTCCTCCACCAAAACCTCTATCTGTATTAACATCTCTTAAGTGAGTTATATAAACTCCATCTTTTTCTTTAACAACTTTGCATAATTCTATTAGTTCTTCTGTAGTACTCCATGCATTTGGGTGGTAAGACATACCTGTTGCTAATCCTACAGAACCTTGTTCTAGCCCTTCCATAAGCAAACTTTTAGCATGATCTAACTTTTTTCCTTTTAGTGGTTTGTCATGGAATCCTACAGACTCTATTCTCAGAGCTCCATGAGATACAGGATATGCGGTATTTATAGAAACTTTCTTATGATAATTAGATCTAAATGCACTAATGCTACTCATATCAATATTTTCTGGAGGCATACCTAATATTCCACTTAGATACTTTCTTTGAATTTTATAGTTTTCCGAAGAAAGAGGAGCATAAGAAAGCCCATCCTGACCTAGGATTTCAGTAGTTACTCCTTGCCTTAAGCTACTTGCATGCTGAGGATCAAGTAAAAGAACTCCATCATGATGAGTATGTGTGTCTATAAATCCTGGTGAAACAATCATTCCATCTACATTTATTGATTCTTTAGATTCTTTTCCTTTTGAATCTCCTATAAAACTTATTTTTTCCCCTGTTATACCTATATCTGATTTAGTTCTATTTTGACCTGAACCATCTATAACAAATCCATTTTTAATAAGTAAGTCGAACATATTTTACTTAATATTTCTAAGTATTTTATTCTGATTGTCCACGTTTAGCCCAGTCCATTTTTTCGAACATATTTAAGCCTGGATCTAAATTTATTCCTTCTTTATTTTTTTCCGGTGGATGAGAAAGTATAAATTCTTCATTTAATTCAATTCCCCATCCTGGTTTATCAGGAATATTAAAAAATCCATCAACTACTTCAGGATAAGAATCAGCAGCTTCTTTAACAAATGGATCTGCAAAATCATTAAAATGTTCAAGAATTTTCACATTTCTTAATGTGATACAAAGATGTAAAGCGGCTAAGGTAGATACGACTCCTCCGACATTATGAGGAGCTACCATAATTGAATAAATTTCAGCGGTTGAAGCTATTTTTTTTGTCTCAAAAATACCACCACATTGAGTTATATCTGGTTGAATTATATCGACTGAATTATTTCCCCAAATTTCTCTAAATTCAGATGCCCCATAAAGCCTTTCACCAGTTGCTATTGGNAGAGAAGTTTGCATTCTTACTTTCTCTAAACTTGGATTATCGCTAGGCCTTACAGGCTCTTCAATCCATCCAATATTTAGCTGGTCAATTTTTTTAGCAATTTCTACAGCTTGATGAGCAGCAAATCTGCCATGCATTTCTATCATCATTTGCATATCATCTGTAATAGCATCAGAAACTGCTTCAATTATTTCAATCGATTTAAAAAGTTCATTTCTTGAAAGCTCTAAATCTCCATTTCCAAATGGATCAAACTTTAATGCTTTATAGCCCCTTGATACTACTTTTGATGCGGCTAATGAAAAACTACCAGGAGTTCTTTCTACTGTATACCAACCATTGGCGTAGGCTTGAATTTTATCTTGTACCTTTCCTCCAAGTAATTTATATACAGGTTGATTAGTTGCTTTACCCATAATGTCCCAAAAAGCCATTTCTACCATAGCTAAACCAGTATGAACAACTTCACCAGGTTTCCCAAAATCAAGTAAAGTAAACCTACGATATAAAGCCTCTATATCAAATGGATCGTGTCCAATAAAGTGTCTTTCAACATCCTTCAGATACTCTGCTACTGTATGAGTTTTTCCTAGCACTCTAGCTTCACCTATTCCACTTATGCCTTCATCAGTTTCAATAACTATATAAGATAAGTTTCTCCAAGGAGTGCCTAATTGTAATAATCTAAATCCTGTAGTTTTCATATTACTTTACTATTTTTCCACCAGTTACACTTTCGTCATTATAGTATCTACTAAATCTACCTTCTTGTTGAGTAATAACCTCAATAAGAGCACTTTGACCATCATTATTTGTATTTTGTGCATCTTTTATAGCTGGGACTATTTCTTCAGGTTTCTCTACATATATACCCTTAGCTCCTAGACCTTCAGCAATTGTAGTATATGAACCACTATTGTTTCCTGCTCCATATCTTTCCATAGCTATAGGCATATGATGGTCATAACCTCCCATAGTACTGTTATTCAATAGAATGGTTGTGATAGGGTTTCCAGATCTAACTGAAGTTTCTAAATCTAAACCTGAAAGACCAAAAGCTGTATCACCCATAAAGTTAACACAAAATTTGTCAGGATGAGCAATTTTAGCTCCGATTACTAATGGTAATCCATATCCTAAATGAGTAGATTTACCCCATCCAATATAGCTGTTTGGAACAGTTGCTGGATAAAAAGGCATAATTTGATCTCTTGGATGTCCAGCATCATGTGTCATTATTGTATTTTCATGGTCGACTGCATTATTGATTTCAGTAATCAACCTGTATGGATTTATAGGATCATCATTAGAATTTAAGAGTGGTGCCCAGTCGGCTTCCCATTCCTGTTTTACTTGAGAAATTGATTCTACTATTTTTGTATCCTTAGTTCTTGAATCTCCAAAAGTACCCTTTGCTTCATCAATAAGCATTTTTAGAGTAGATTTTACATCTCCCAAAAGTCCAATTTCCGTTGAATATTCTTTATCAATATCTTCAACATTATTTGTATTATGAATTATTAATTTACCCTCAGGTATATCTATTCCAAATGTTGTTTTTGAAAAACTAGCACCTAAACCTATTAGTACGTCGGAATCTTTTAACCAAGACCATACAGCTTTGGGAGCAGTTCTATTTGCTGCTCCTAATGAAAGAGGGTGGCGCTCATCAAACGCAGATTTTCCTGGCATTGTTGTAATAACAGGAATTTGCATTATTTCTGCAAATTCTTTTAGCTCTTCTGTTGCCGCACCGTATAAAATTCCTTGTCCTGCCCAGATTACTGGATTTTTTGCATTTCCAAGAGCTTTAACTGCATCCTTGACATCTGAAAGACTTGGAGATGTCCTAATAACATTAGGACTTGAATAATCATCTGTATTATCTACTTCTCCCGCCATAGCATCACTTCTCATTTCAAGAAGTACTGGCCCTGGTCTGCCGTTCTTTAATGCTGACATAGCTCTTCGCATTTGAGTAGAAATTTCAGAGCTCTTTGTTATTGAGGAATGCCATTTAGTAATATGAGCAAAGTTAGTTTGAGGATCAAAATTTGGTTTTACTTCTGCTACATTTGCAGGAGATCCAGCTGGAAGATATAGAACAGGAACAGCTTCAGCCCATGCTTGAGCAAATCCTCCGAAAGAATTTTCTATTCCAGGACCACCCTGAGAGCAAAAAACACCTCTTTTACCTTCCTTAGCTAACATTCTTGCATAACCATCTGCAGCCATTATCCCACCTCGTTCTTGCCTAAATACTATAGGTTTCAAACCACCTTTACCCGCGGCTTCAATAAGTGGGTTAGCAGGAAAACATGCTATCCATTCAAAGCCTTCTTTTTTTAAAATATCTACAACAGCATCATAACCATTCATATTGGTCTCCAAAAATTAAATTTATTTTTCTTATAAAATAACTGTTATTTATAAATAAATACAGTTCAAAATTGATCAAATTCGTTTTTAATTTCTTCATCCTTACTTTAAAAAAATAATTTAGATTTAAATATCGAAAATTTTTTTTTTGTAATTAATTTAATGATTTTGAGGTAAAAAATGGTTCAAGAAAGACTTATAGGATTTGGTACTGCAAATATAAAAGTATTTGGAGTTGGTGGTGGTGGTGGAAATGCGATCAATAGAATGTACAAGGATACTATTCCAGGTATTCAGTTTATTGCTGTTAATACCGATAACCAAGCATTAGAAAATTCTATGATTCCTGAGAAAATTAGAATAGGAGATAGGATTGCTAAAGGTATGGGAGTTGGTGGAGATCCATCAAGAGGCAAACAATCAGCCGAAGAGAGTAGATCTGATATCAAGGAATACTTAAATAATGCTGATATGGTTTTTGTAGCGGCTGGTATGGGTGGGGGCTCTGGAACTGGAGCTGCACCTGTTATAGCTGAAATTGCAAAATCATCAGGAGCTTTAACTATTGGTGTAGTGACCAAACCATTTGGTTTCGAAGGAACTCAAAGACTAGATGCAGCTCTTGAAGGTATTGAAAATTTAAAAAAACATGTTGATACACTTATCGTTGTTCCTAATGATAGATTACTCCAAACTGAAGATAACCTATCAATGACTGAAGCTTTCAATCTTGCAGACGATGTTTTAAAGGTTGGAATACAATCTATAGCAGAACTTATACTAGTTCCTGGAGAAATAAACTTAGACTTCGCTGATGTAAAAACTATAATGGAAAACGCTGGCCCAGCCTGGATGGGTATTGGTGAGTCGTCTGGAGAAAATAGAGCAATTGATGCAGCCGAAAAGGCTGTTTCATCTCCATTATTAGAATTACCTATAGATGGAGCTAAGGGAGTAATATTTAATGTTTCAGGGGGCCAGGATACTACATTAGATGAGGTAACTGCAGCATCTGAAGTAATAAAATCTAAGGTTCATCCTGAGGCTAATATAATTTTTGGGAGTATAAGCAATCCAAAGCTAAATGGAAAAATAAAAATTACTGTTATAGCTACAGGATTCCCTGTTCTTGTTGATGATGATTTTGCAGAAAGAAATATCAAGCAAGAGGGAGTTAGTATAGATGATCTTGAGGTTCCTCCATTCTTAAGAAAACATCCTGGAGCTTTAAGACGGCTAAGGTCAGGCACTTTATAGGATAGTTTTTTTATCAGGTAGATTATCTAGAATTTTATTTAATTTAGCTGTGTGTCCATTATATGTAGGGTCTGAAATTACTATGAATGCATTAGTAATATTATTCATATAATTTGAATTTATTTTTAGTAATGAAAATTCAAAGTTTCTTATGACTTTTTTTATCTTATTTGAAAGTGCTTTGGATATTTTTTTTTGATTTATTTTATTCTCAGAAATTCCTAAATCATGAATCATAATTAGTTTTATTAATTCATTACTTCTCTTAATATTTAGTATGTCATTAAGTGTCTGATATATAGATTTTGAATGACAAATATATGCTACTTCTTCATTTAAGAAAAAACATATTACTCCATTAGTTTTACCTAGCATCCAAACATTTTCTTCATTTAGCTTGATTCTTTTTTTATTTATTAAATCTTGGTAATCTTTTTTCCATGCTTTTAAGTGTACTTCGCTAAACTGTTTCATTTTATATATATTATTGATTGCTTGATGTATCTAAATGCTGAGTAAAATCCTATTATTGTACCTATAATCAAAATTGTCATTGTAAATTCGTAAAAGTAGTTTATTTTTATGATAGGTGAAGTAATAAATAAACTAATACCTGCCATTTGAATTATAGTTTTCAATTTACCTAATGAAGAAACTTCTAGCATTTTATCTCTTCCAATTGTGGCCATCCATTCTCTGAGAGACATAACAATTATCTCTCTAGAAATTATTGAAATAGTTATTATAAAAAGAAGAAGAGAGTCTCTGTTATAAACTAATGATATTAGAACAATAAACACAAAGATTTTATCTGCAATAGGGTCTAGAAAAGCTCCAAATTTAGATTCCTTTGATTGTTTTCTAGCGAATGCTCCATCTAAAGCATCACTTAGTGATCCCAGTATAAAAAGTACAGTACATATAATCACAATCGTTGTTGATGAGAAAAAAATCAGAAAAGATACTCCTACAGCAAAGAAAAGTCTTGAAATAGTTATAAGAGTAGGTAAATTTCTCATTGCTTCTTAGATTGTTTCCTCAGTATTTAAAATTTAGATTTCATTAAGTATGTATATATTAACTTATTATTTGTAATAAATTTTAAATAATTGACTTGAAAATCGAGTTTTGTATCAATAAATGAAATATTATTATGTTCAATAATAAACTTTTATCGTTAAGTTATATGAATAAAGAAATTGAAGAAACTATAAAGAATATTCATTCAATAATAGGAATTAAGGGATCTTTAGTTATAACAGGATGCGGAATAAGCTCCTTAGCTTGGTTGTTTGGTGTATCTGGCACATCAAATACTATACTTACCTCATATGTCCCTTATTCTAAGAATTCTTTGCAAGAATTCTTAGATAAAAAGTTAACTAATCATGTTAGCGAAGAAGAAGCTATTAATATGGCACAAAAAGCATATGAAAAAAGTGAAAGTTTTGTAGATCAACCTAGCGATAACACTAAATTGTTTGGATTGGGGTGTACTGGTGCTATAAGTACCAACAGGGCTCGTAAAGGTGAAGATAGGGCACATATTGCTATTAAAACAAATTCATCATTAGAATATTTTTCTTTATATTTTGATAAAAATAATCGTGATCGTATATCTGAAGATATAATTATTAGTAAACAAATAATCAATTGCATTGCAAATGTACACGGAATCAATAATGATATTCCTCTTAATTTATTAGAAAATGAAAAATTTTACAGATCACATTAAATCATTAAATAATGAGAAAATAGATTATTTTATAACTGATTCTGAACTTAATATTATTCATGAAGAAATAGAAAATGCAGCAATATTATCAGGTTCATTTAATCCTGTACACAGTGGCCATATTAATCTACTTGATTATTGTTTTAATAAGCTTAATAAAAATAAATTCTATGAAATATCTATCTCTAATGTTGATAAGCCAGATATAGATAAAGAAGATTTAGTTGGTAGGTTAGAAAAATTTCAAAAACAGGAAAAAATCCTAATAACAAGAAGTCCTAAATTTGTAGAAAAAGCAACTTTATTCCCAAATTCATATTTTGTAATTGGTTATGACACAGCAATAAGAGTATTGGATGACTCGTATCTTGAAGCAAATGAATCTCTAGATGATTTATTTGATGTTATAAAAGAAAAAAAATGTAAATTTATTGTTGCTGGTAGAGCTAATGTTGTCAGCTCCAAGTTTGAGAATTTAAATCTTCAAGATTTGCTAGAGAAATATAGAAATTCATTTGAAATTATTGGAGAAAAAGATTTTAGGGAAGATGTGTCATCTACACAGAAAAGACGACAAGATAATTGACACCAAATAACAGAATAGCTAATATATCATTCCTATGTATTTTAGAGAACCTATTTATTTTTTCAATACTGTTGTTTCTGCCGGTTTCCCCTCACCAGCGGGAGATATATTTGCTTCAAAAATAAATTTAGAGGATTATCTTATAAAAAATCCTAATACTACTATTTTTATAACTGTTTCTGGTGATTCAATGAAAGATGTAGGGATTTTTTCAGGGGATATGCTAATAGTAGATAAATCTATAAATCCAAGAAATAATCATGTGATTTTATGTACATTAGATGGACAATTTTTGGTTAAGAAATTATACAGAATAAAAAATTCAATAAAATTAATATCTGAAAATAAAAACTACCCTCTTATAAATATTAATAAATATGATGATTTTAAGATCTTTGGAGTAGTAATTGCATCAGTAAAAAAATTCTTATGATCTTCTTAGTTGATTGCAATAATTTTTATGTTTCATGTGAGCGCTTATTTAGACCAGAATTAAGTAATTTACCTGTTGTTGTGCTTTCCAATAATGACGGTTGTATTATTTCTAGGAGTAATGAAGCAAAAAAATTAGGAATTAAAATGGGAGAACCTCTATTTAAGGCAAAAAAAATAATACAAGAAAATAAAATAAATGTTTTTTCTTCTAATTTTGAATTATATGGAGAAATTTCTAATCGAATAATGAAAGAATTGAACCATTTTTCTAGTTCTATGGAGATTTATTCTATAGATGAAGCTTTTTTAGATATTGATTTTCAAGACTATAATTTAATTTGTGAAAATATTGTAAACCAGATAAATAATATTATAGGGATACCTATTTCAGTTGGTGTAGGTTATACTAAAACGTTATCTAAAATAGCAGGTTCTATAGCAAAAAAATTATCTAGAGGTTACTTTGTTCTTGATAATACTGTAATAACTAAGAATATTCTATCTAAAACATCAGTTCAAGATATTTGGGGTTTAGGAAATAGATATTCTAATACTATGATTAATAATGGTATAAAAACGGCTGATAATTTAGTAGAAACGAATAGAAATTGGATATTGAATAAATTCAATATCAATGTTCTACGTACTCGAGAAGAATTAAGAGGCATCTCTTGCTATCCTATTTCTTCTGTATCTGAGCCTAGAAAAAGTATAAGAGTATCTCGTTCATTTAAGAAGGATATAAATAGTTATGAAAATCTTGAAAAATATATAAGTGATTTTGCTTTTTTAGCTTCTAAAAAATTAAGAAATGAAAATAAAAGAACAAAAGAATTAAGTGTTTTTATAGTCACCAATAGATTTAGAAATACAAGTTTTTCAAACTATATGGGTTTTCAGAAATATAGTTTTATTGTTTCCACTAATAGCTACATAGAAATAATTAGATATTCAATTTTAATGTTAAGAAAAATCTTTAAAGGTGGATTAAGTTATAAAAAAGCTGGTGTTATGCTTAGTAATTTAAGCTTAGAAAATCAGTATCAAACTTCCTACTTAAGTTCAAACCAGGATAATAAACTTGATGATTTGATGGAAAAAATAGATTATTTAAATGATAAGTATGGAAAAAATAAAGTATTGATATCATCCCAAAATTTATACCATAAATCAAAAATTGATAAAAAAAGATTATCTCCAAACTATTTAAATTCTTGGAGTGATATGCCTAATATAAATATCTAACTACTCTCTTTGAAAATAGCGAATGAGGATGTATACCCATGTAAATAAGTTCTATCTCCAATTGGACTTATCTCACCATTAGAGAAGAATCCTGTAATTGGAGATTTATCATCAATAAGGTTTTTATAGAGATTAATATCATGATGAGATTCTCCTAGTAAATATTTTCCTCTACCAACACTAGAGAACATAAGTGTAGACTTAATTATTTCACCATTTTTATTTTCATATTCTGATAACATCTTTTTTAATTCTTCTTGTGCTGCACCAGAGTCACGTAAATGAAATTGAACAATCTGTCCCTCAGTAATTGACTCACCTATAGTTATGGAACCTGTCTCCTTATCGATTGAAGAAATATTTCTAATCATATAAGTTATTTCTTCTTCTACATCTCCTAATCTATCCATTAATATACCTATTTGAAGAGCATTATTCATAATATATTTTTCATCTTCAGGTAATTGCTCATATAATTTTTTTATTGCAACTATTGGAAGATCATTATCTAGTTCATTTATAACATTATTATTTGCTCTACTTACAATCATGGGTTCACCAATGGGTCTGCAACTTTGAGCAACTAGTACGTCTAATTCAAAATTTCCAGAAATTATTAAACCAGCACATCCATTAGAATAAGTTTCATCATCTAAAAATAATCCATTTTGACCTGGCTTACTGCCACCAGAAGCTAATGCTCCAATAATTTTAGTATTTGGGTAAGCAAAATCTAAACCATCTAAAATATATTCTGTTCTTATTGAAAAAGGATCAGGAAATAAAACAATTGCTTTAGGATTTTCAGCATTTGTATCGATAATTTCATGCCATGCATCCGGAGATTGATCAGGGTTAGGAAGGTCATTTTGAGTAAAATGAAAAGGGGTAAAGGTTACATTAGGTAGAATTCCAGCTGTTAAGGATATTCCTGGTAAATATTCAAATTCTTTTCCTTCTCCAATAACTCCTGATGCTGAACAACCTAATATAGTTTTGAAAGGTATTTTTGATTTTATTTTTTCAGTAATTTGCTCATATTCAGAGGAGTGATGAGATGAAATAAATACGAACCCTAAATCTGGATTCTTTCCATCAAGCTTTTTCAATATTTCCCTTGTAACATCTTCCAATGCAATCTCCAATGAAGGAGAGTCAGAAACAGCTGAATACCAATGCATAATATCGCCTTTCATAATGTGATTTGAATGTATTTTTAGTAAAAAAATACTTATAGATCAAACATATATAAATAGTAACTCATTATTAAAATTGAAGCCTATGTAATTTAATACGAGCTTTGAGTGGTAAATCTATTATCATTACCTCATGATGAAAAAAAATATTGGGGAAAAGATTTATATTTTTCAAGAGCTTATTTCTACTATGGATACATCAAAGGAGATGATTCAAAGAGGTGTAGATGAAGGTACAGTTATTATGGCTAAAAATCAAACTGCTGGGAGAGGTAGTAATAATAGAGAATGGATTTCAGACGGAAATGATGCTTTGTTCTCAATGATTTTAGAATCAAACACTACTAAAGTAAATCTTATTTCCATAATTACTGCTTACTCGATTTTATTGACCATAGAAAAGTTTACTAAAGAGAAAATAACTATAAAATGGCCAAATGATGTAATGATAGACAATAGAAAAATTTCAGGAGTTTTGATTGAAAATTATATTAAGAATGATTTTAGTAAAACAATTATAGGTGTAGGAATAAATATTAATTCTATTCATAAGATATCAAAAAATTTTATTTATCCCTCTGTAAGCTTAAAAGAAATTGTTAACAAAAAAGTTGATATTTTAGAAGTTTTAAATAAATTCTTAAAAATATTTAATCATATTTATAAAAAATATACTAAAAATGATCTAAATTTAGAGGTTATTTCGGAAAGACTTTATGGTTTAGGTCAAGAAATAAATTTTAGGACAAATTATTCTAATAATAAATCTGAAAGTAATATATTTAAGATTATAAAATTAAATAAAGATGGAACTTTAAGAGTTTCTAATTCTGATACGAAAGTATTAGACTTAAGTTCTTCAGAGATAATAGCTTAAATAGACTTCAAGACAGAAGCTATAGCTTCTAGTAAGAATATCGCTGCAATCGGAGACAAATCAAACCCTCCAGCTTGAGGTAAAATTTTTCTTAATCTTCCTAAAAGAGGCTCTGTAATGATTATTAAGAATTGTACTATTTGATATTCTCTTGAATTTGGAATCCAGCTAGATAAAACTCTAATAAGAATTAAAATTGTGTATAAATTTAGTAAGCTAAATATAAGATTAAGCAATTATTTTTCACTCTCTTCAGACAATTCTATCCCCCTATTTACAGCTTCAGTAATTGTTTGAGTGATGATTTCATCGATGTTTATTTTTTCTAAATATCTCAAGCCTGCCTCAGTTGTGCCTCCAGGAGATGTAACTGCAATTCTTAAGTCTTCAGGGCTAGATTTACTTAAATCAACTAAATGAGCACTACCTATAAAAGTTTCAATTGCTAATTTTTTACTAATTTCTTTTTCGATTCCAACTTTTTCTCCTGCTAAGATAAATGATTCCAAAATTTTATAATAAAAACCTGGCCCACTACCTGACAATGCAGTAGATAAGTTGATAATTTCTTCTTTATCAACATAAATTGATTTACCAAATGAATTCAATGCATTTTCAATGATTTTTTTTTCACTTGAATTTATATTTTTTGTTGCATTCCATACACTTATTCCTTTAGAAATTTGTGCTGGAGTATTTGGCATTATTCTAATTACTTTTGAATGATTTGTTTCTTTAATTATTTGTTTTTTGGTAATTCCTGCCATTATGGATACAAGAACTTGATCTTTTAGTAAGAGTGGTTCTAAGTCTAAGGAAATTTTCTTAAATAATTGAGGTTTTATGCATAACCATACATATTTTGAATTACTTAAATTTTCAGATATTTTACTTTCAAAATTTATCTTTGAGTTCTTGTAGGAGCTTTTTTTAATTTCATCAGGTTCAATTACATTTATTTGTTTGAAGCATTTATCTTTATCAATTGCTTTTACAATTGCCGAACCCATATTGCCAAAACCAATAAATGTTGTATTTTCCTCTTGATTCATAATTTTGAATTTTGTGAAAGATTTTGAGCTAATTTTATTGCTTCAATCATGCTTGTTGGATCTGCAATATTTTTTCCTGCGATATCAAAAGCTGTCCCATGATCAACTGATGTTCTTATAAAAGGAACTCCTAAGTTGACTGATATTGATTCTTCAAAACCATATACTTTTATTGGAATATGCCCCTGATCATGATACATAACTACTACAACATCATGTTTATCATTAATAGCGTCATAAAAAATTGAGTCTGCAGGATAAGGTCCAGAAACATTGATTCCTTCTTCTTTACAAGCTAAAACTGCAGGTAGAATTTCTTTATCTTCCGTATCTCCTATAAGTCCTCCATCCGAAGCATGAGGATTTAATGCTGCCACTCCAATCTTTGGATTTTTAAAGCCCCACATTGAAAAATGTTTATGCGTTAGCTTTATAGCTCTTTCTACATTTTCCTTCGTTACATATTTGCAGGCCTCAGATAAAGATAAGTGTGTTGATAAGTGCATACATCTTAGCTTTCCAGAAACCAACATTGTTGCAACATAGCTGGCTTTGGTCTTTCTTTTGAATATTTCTTGATGTCCTATATCTTTAAATCCTGACATTTGCCAGCTTTCTTTATTAATTGGTGCTGTACAAATTGCATCTACATCATTTGATATGGCTAAATCTGTTGCTAACTCTACCCATTCGTGGGACGCATTCCCAGCTTCGATTGAATTTTTTCCTACATTAAATTCAATATTTAAATATTTATTATTATCTAAAACTTTTATAGATTTTTCTTTATTATCAAAAGATTTAAGATTTTCAATTATTTGAAATTGAAAATCTATACCCAAACTTTTTGAAGTTTTTTCAAGAGTTTTTGTATCTCCAATTATTATTGGCAAATTATTTCTGTCAGGAAATAAGATATTTAATGCCTTAATTATCACTTCAGGGCCGATGCCTGATGGATCTCCTAATGTTATTGCAATTCTATTCTTATTATTCATTTACTAGCACTTAGAATATCCACAGGAATAACATTTCTGGCAACCCTCTTCAAAGGCTAGTGACCCTACTTCACAATCTGGGCAGTTAGGTAGAGCAGAATTATTTGCAGATACGTTTACTGTAACTTTTTCTGTTTCGTTTACATTAACAATTGAAGATTGAATATCTGATGAATCATCTGATTTTGTTTCTTCCACACTAAAAATAGACTTTTGAGTCCCTTCGCTGAAGAGACTTTTTGTTTCATCTGAAATCACTTTGTCTAAAACTGTTGCAAGCGCATCAGGAACTGATCTTACTAGTGTGCCTTCATCCCATGCTGGGAGATCTGTTATTCCTCTTAGTTGACTTATAACTTCTTTTGGATCTAATCCAGATCTTAAGCATAAAGATGCAACTCTTGAAACAGCTTCTGCCATGGCTGCATCATTCCCTCCTGCCTTTCCGTGTGTAGTGAAAATTTCAAAAGGTTTATTGCCAGCCATATTTACAGTTACATAAAGATTTCCTCTTCCTGTTCTTACCCTAGAAGTTATTCCTAACAGTTCTTGAGGTCTATCCATAGGTGTTATATAGCCATTGACAGTATTTTGAGGTAGAAAATCTTCTATTCCTTCAAGATTATTATCGGTAGCGTTCAAATCTTCTCTCGTTTTATCTTTCGATGCATCATGACCAGATGTAAGCACTTCTACTTCTCTAGATCCTGATCTATATACTGTAATTCCTTTACATTTTGTTTCCCATGCCAACATATATGCATTTTCAACATCTTCTAAAGTTGCTTCATTAGGGAAATTAATTGTTTTTGAAATCCCTGCATCTGTGCTTTCTTGGAAAGCACTTTGCATTAGCACATGATCAGTTGGAGTTATATCAGCTGCGGTATGAAATAAATCCTTTAATGATTTAGGCACATCGGCTCTATCAAGTAAAGAGCCTCCATCAGATAAGTATTCCATTAATTCATCGGAATATATATTTTGAAGTCTACACATATTTTCAAAATTTTTATCAACATAAAATAAAGTTTCTCCTTCTAAAATATTATGTTTTCTATATGCTAAAGAAAAGATAGGTTCTATTCCAGAAGATGCTCCGGCTATCATTGATATTGTACCTGTAGGGGCTACGGTTAATCTGCATGCATTTCTAAGAGGGTCTTCACCATCTTTTTCCATTTGAGAACCTTGCCATTTTGGGAAAGGCCCCCTTTCTATAGCAAGGTCTCTTGACTCATTATCAGATTCTTCTTTGAAAAAGGCCATTAATTTTTTTGCAATCTCTACTCCTTCTTCAGAATCATAAGGGATACCTAACTTTACTAAAAGATCTGCAAATCCCATAACTCCTAAACCGAGCTTTCTTGTTCCAAGATTCATTTCTTCTATCTCAGGTATAGCATACTTGTTAGCATCAATAACGTTATCTAAAAATCTTGTTGTAAGTCTTATTATTTTTGCTAATCTTTCCCAATCAATTTTTTGATTCCCATCAGATTCTATGACGAATTTACCTACATCTATAGATCCTAAATTACAAGATTCATTGGGTAGCAACGGTTGTTCTCCACAAGGATTTGTTGCAGTTATTATGCCAACATGTTTTACGGGGCTGTTCCTATTTACTTCATCAAGAAAAACCATGCCAGGTTCACCATTAGACCAAGCTCCATGCACTATTTTGTCGAAAACCTCTCTTGCATCTAATCTTCCTACTTCAATCATTTCGCTATTTGAATCTGCGGGTTTTGATTTCATTAATAAAGGATAGTCAGTTCCGTCTTTTACTGCTTGCATAAATTGGTCAGAAGCTCCTACAGAAATATTGAAATTATGGATTTGACCTTCTATCTTTTTGCATTCAATAAAATCTAAAATATTGGGATGGTGAACGTCCATAACTGCCATGTTTGCGCCATCTCTTTTTCCTCCTTGAGTAACAAGGGTAGAGACTGAAGAAAGGTGCTTTAGAACAGCTATTGGGCCACATGCTTTTCCGTGAGTAGTTGCAATTGGAGTACCAGAAGGCCTGATTTCTGAGAGAGAGAATCCTGTTCCTCCTCCAAACTTTTGAACCATTGCGGCGTCGTGTGCAGCTTTCATTATTCCTTCCATTGAGTCAGTTAATGGTAAAACAAAACAAGCAGACAGGGTTCCTGCTCCCGTACCAGCGTTCATTAATGTTGGAGAATTAGGGAGAAATTCTAGACTAGCCATAGATTGGTAGAATAGATTTTCTATTTTTTTCACTTGCTTTTGACTTAATCCATAATCTTTTTCTGGTTTAGCTAATGCTTTTGCAACCCGAATGAACATCTGATTTGGATTTTCTATAATTTCATCATTTTCATCTTTAAGTAAATACCTTTTTTCTAGTACAACATTAGCGTTGTCACTAATTGGTGCAGGTTCAAACTCTTCGTTAATTTCTCCGTATCTGTTAAATTCGAGTTTTGATTTATTTGTTTGTACCATCGAGATTTACTCCTTTTCTTTTTTTATAATTTTTTTTTGTGGAAACATTTCCATTTGATCTTTTGAATTTAAAATATTTTCAGTTTTTAATTTGTCAATTTCATCAACAAAACTATCTTCATTTTGAAAATCTCTATAAACACTTGAAAATCTTATGTAGCTAACCTTATCGATCTTGATTAATTCGTTTAGAACCATTTGTCCGATTAAATCGGAGCTTATTTCAGATCCGTGGTTTTGTAATAAAGCAGTTTCTATATCAATAGCTATCTTTTCAATTTTTTCTCTTGAAATAGGTCTTTTCTTACAAGCTGTAGAAATACTTTTTGTAAGTTTTTCTACAGAAAAACTCTCTTTTGTATTGCTTCGTTTCGTAACATTTAAGAGCTGAGAATGAATTTTTTCGTAGGTAGTGAATCTTAATGAACACATTAGGCATTCACGCCTTCTTCTAATTCCATCTTGAATATATCTAGAGTCTACTACCTTAGATTCTTGGTTATCACAATAGGGACAATTCATAGCTTAAAATTCCAGTCAAAAAACGGCTTTTCAAAATTGATTAATTAAACTATCTACTATTTGTAGGGTCTTTGTCAAGTTTAATGTACTACATGTTGTGTGCAGAAAAGAAAATGTCTGTTTTGCCTAAAAGCATACTAAAATAATTTTTTGATATCTTATTATTTTCTTAAGAAAGGAGGTATATCTAAATCATTAGGATTATTAGATGTATTTGTTTGGGGCTTCGTTTCCTGAGTATTCGTTGTTCTTTGTGATCTAGATTGCTGAGGAGTTTGATTCATAGAAGGGAACCCTGTACCAATAAGAGTTATTCTCATTTCATTATTTAATCTTTCATCTGTTACTGTTCCAAATATTATATTTGCTTCTGGATCTACTACTGAAGAAATAGTTTGCGATGCTTGTTCAATTTCATTAATTGATAAGTCTGATCCGCCAGTTATATTAAATAATACTCCTTTTGCACCATCAATAGTTTGCTCTAACAAAGGAGATGAAAGAGCCATTTCTGCAGCCTCAATAGCCTTATCTTCACCTTTTCCTGTACCAATTGCCATCCAAGCTGGTCCAGCATTTTTCATAATTGTTGTAACATCTGCAAAATCAAGATTTATCTCTCCGGGAGTTAATATAAGTTCAGCAATTGATTGGACACCCTGTCTTAGGACATCATCTGCTCTTCTAAATGCCATATCCATAGAAATATTTGTATCAGAAGCAAGAAGTAGTCTATCATTAGGAACCACAATTAATGTATCGCATTGATCCTCTAATCTTGCAACTCCTTCTTCGGCTTGCTTTGTTCGTTGAGATCCTTCAAATGCAAATGGCTTTGTTACAACTCCTACAGTAAGTGCTCCAGAGTCCTTCGCAACACTGGCTACAACTGGAGCTCCACCTGTTCCAGTCCCTCCACCCATACCAGCTGCTATGAAAACCATATCTTGGTTTTGTACTAATTCTAAAATATGTTCTCGATCTTCTTCGTGACAAAGTCTACCTTTTTCAGGATTTCCACCAACTCCCATTCCTCTTGCTAATCGATCTCCTACTCTAAGTTTACTTGGGACATCAGAATTTGATAATGCTTGGGCGTCGGTATTAATTGTTGCATATTCGATGTGAGAAATTTTATTTCTATACATTCTATTTACTGCGTTAGAGCCGCCACCACCAACTCCAATAACAGCTACTTTAGCCTGCCCTATATTTTGATCGCTATCTTGTACCAAAACTATTTTCCTTTGAACATTGTTTTAATTTTTTCTATAACTATTTTAACACTATTTTGAATATTTGAACTAATTACCTTTATTTTTGCTGAGTCAATTGAACTTATATTACTTGTACTATTAGGTGTTTCAAATTTACTAGTAAGTGAAAATTCGGATTTAATATCTAAATTATGAACATAATTTCCAATAGATATTACATTCATTGATTCAATAGGAAGGTTCTCACCTAAAAACTTAATATTTTTCGTATCAATTAATCTTGTTTTTGATTGAAAAATATATCTGGCAAGTGGTACCATCCCTTCAAGTTTACTTCCACCTCCGCAAAGAATTATTCTTTCTGGGAGATTTTCTTGGCCTAAAGTATCTATGATTTCTTGTCTAATTAGATTAAATATCTCAACAGCCCTTTCCTTTAAAACCTGAGATATTTGGCGTTTAGTAATTTCAAATGTTTTGGATGTCTGCTCTTGCTTTATAATTACTTTTTCAGCAATTCTTTCATTTTCTGGTGTACAACTTGTTTCAAATTTTAATTGATTTGCAAAGTCTTTATTAGTAGAAAAAGCTATTGATAAGTCAGACGTAAATTGATTTCCACCAACGGGAAGAGAACCTATTAATACTGGCTTTCCTTTTTTTGAGTAGCAATAATCAGTACTTCCTGCTCCAATATCTACAATTAGTGAACCTATTTCTTTTTCGTCTGAGTTTAATAAATATAGTGATGACACGATCGATTCAGATACAATTATATTTGTTGAGAGACCAGCGTTTGAAATAATGTTTTTTATAATATCAATATCTTCTTTTTCTATATTTACATATAAATTATTGACGGAAAGTTTTCTAGTATGCATTCCTAGCGGATGCCTTATTCCCACCATTCCATCAAGACTATATTCCAAGGGAATAATATGAGCAGTACTTTTTGTTATGAAGGAATTAATTTTTGGATTATTTTTGGTTAATAAATTCAGTTGATCTTGAGAAATTATTTTACTAGAATCGAGTTTGTCTATTGAGGATTCAATTATTGTTGAATTTACAGATGAACCACCAAATGCAATATTACATTGTGAAATTTCATTTTCAACATTTCTAAAATCTCTTATTAAATTTTTAATTTGATTCTCAACAATTTCAGCAGTTTCAGATGTTATTCGTTCTCTAACTGGTTCGGCATATGTTTTTTCTGCATAGAAAAGAACTTCTAGCGTATTATAAACTTTTTCTGTAAGGACTAATTTACAAGAATTGGAACCTATATCTATAGATAATATTTTACTCATTTTAAATTCTTTCAACTACTCTTAATTTAGCGCTTCTACTTCTCTTATTAGAATCAATTTCATTCTGCGATGGAATAATTGGTTTTTTATTTATAATTTTTATCTTTGGAATATGTCCACAATCACATTCTGTTATATTTGGCAGGCAAATACAATATTTTGATTCATTTCTAAAGAAATTTTTTACTATTCTATCTTCTAATGAATGATATGAAATAACTGCTATTCTTCCTCCAACACCAACTACTTCTAACGACTGTTCTAATGCCTTTGATAATGAATTAAGTTCTTCATTTATATAAATCCTGAGTGCTTGAAATGTTTTTGTTGAGGGATTTATTTTGAAATTAGTTCTCTTTAGGTTTGTTTTTATCAAATTAGATAATTCATCTGCATCTTTTATAGGTCTGTTTTGCACTATGATATTTGCTATTTTTCTAGACCTTCTCTCTTCCCCAAAGTTATATAAAATATCTGCAATTTCTGATTCAGAAAATGTGTTGATCACTTCCTCTGCAGTTAGAGTTTGATTTACTGAAAATCTCATATCTAGAGGAGCTTTTCTTCTGAATGAGAAACCTCTTGATTCTTTATCAAGCTGGAGTGATGAAACACCCAAATCAAATAGTATTCCGTGACAAGGAATAAAATTAGATTTCATAGCAATTTTTCTTATTTCATTAAAATTATTATTTGAAAAAATGAATCTATCATCATACTTTTCTAATCTTGTCTTAGAGACCTCGATTGCTTCATGATCAGCATCGATTCCTAAAACCTCTCCTCCTGGGTTGCTTGCTTCTAATATACTTTTTGTGTGTCCTCCTTCACCTAATGTACAATCAATATACCTACCTCCAGGCGAAACATTTAAGCCTTTTAAAATTTCTGGGACCATCACTGGTGTATGTTGTATTTCTAAATTGTTCAAAATCAACTTTTTACCTTTATAAAATCATTTATGCATATATATATGATTTTAATATTGTCGCTTTTTAGGTAAAAAATTTCAATTGAGGGTAAATGCAGATTTAATTCATTTATAATAAAATCATGAAAAAATTTGTATCTATAACAGTTTCTGACTCAAGATATATAAATAAAAATATCCCCGACTTGAGCGGTGATACTTTAATTAAGAGCCTTTCGGGATTAGGTTTAAATTTATATGAAAGAGTAATAGTTCCCGACGAGAAAGATGAAATTCATAATGCTTTAGATAGGTTTATATCAATACAAGAAGTAAATCTTATTGTAACTACTGGAGGGACTGGTGTATCAGAAAGAGATATTACTCCTGAAGTAACTAAAAAATTTATCGAGAAAGATATTCCTGGGATTCCTGAATTAATACGTTCTTCTAGTTTTGAGAAATTAAATACCTCTGTTTTATATAGAGGCCATTGTGGGATTGTAAAAAATAAAATTTTACTCAATTTACCTGGTAGCCCGGGTGGTGTTAAGGATGGACTGGATATACTTAAGATACTTTTACCCCATATGTTTGAAATATTAGACGGAAAACAAGGTCATTAAGTAGTATGAAAAATATCGATGTAGTAACTCTTTTTCCTGAAATATTAGATGAATATATTAATTCGTCGCCATTTAAAAAGAATTTACCTTCTAGTATTGATATATCTACACATCAACTGAGAGATTTTTCTGATGATAAACATAAAAAGGTTGATGATACACAGTATGGCATTGAACCAGGAATGGTCCTTATGCCTGAGCCTTTATCAAAAGCAGTAGACTATATAGAGAAATCTAGAAATAAAAAAGCTTATACGGTTTTACTTTCTCCTCAGGGTGAATTAGTTAGTCATAATATTTTAGAAAAACTTTTTGAAAAAGAAAGTCTAATATTTATATGTGGAAGATATGAGGGAGTAGATGAAAGGTTTATTGAAGAAAAAGTTGATTTAGAACTTTCAGTTGGAGACTTTATTCTTTCAGGAGGGGAACTTCCGTCTTTATTAGTAATAGAAGCATTATCTAGGTTTACCCCAGGATTTATGGGGAATAACGATTCTTTTGAAAACGATTCTTTTGGTAAAAATTTTCAATCAACATTGAAAGGTCCTGTATATACTAAACCGAATGATTTTAAGGGCAAAAAGGTTCCAGAAATCCTTCTATCTGGGGATCATGCAAAAATTTTAGAATGGCGCAAAGAAGTTTCTATCGAAAGAACAAAAAAAAGAAGAAATGATTTGATAAACAGAACTTAATCACTATATCTTTATAAGACTTAAATGATATTATTATTACTTCGTGTTGAAAAAAATAAAATATATTAAAAATGAACGAAGAAGATAAAAATCCTGAAGAACCTAAAGCTGAAGAACCTGTAGCAGAAGAACCTGTAGCAGAAGAACCTGTAGCAGAAGAACCTGTAGCAGAAGAACCTGTAGCAGAAGAACCT
>PABO01000026.1 GCA_002699165.1 Chloroflexota bacterium
TTTGATAAATTTAAAAAAACAATTTATTACAGAAACATGCATTAGAGAAAAACTTGAATTTAGAATAGATTTGTCAAATAAAAAAAATAATTATTCAAGAAACAAACTAAGAAATGAAATAATTCCTCAAATAGAAAAAATAAATCCTAAGTTTTTAGATTCTTTAAATTCCCTTTCTAAAATTACAAAAAAAAGAAATAATAAAAAAAAAGTTAGATTCGGAAAATATAAAGGCTTAGAAATAAAGGAAGTAATAAAAATCCTTTTCAGTGAGTATAAATATTTTAAACCTGATACTTTTCTTGGCAGGAATCATTATGAAATGTTAGAGAATATTCTTCTAGAAGAAACCTTTTCAGAAAACTTACCAGGAAAGATCAGAATATATCGAAAAAATGATGAATTGTTTTTTCAAGACTTATCTATAAAAAAAAATATAAAACAAATAAATAAGAAGATTTTAATTCCAGGAAAAACTATTTTGAGAGAAGATTGTCAAATAATCACTCGTCTAATAAATAAACCAAAAAATATAAAACAAATAAATAAAAAATCAATCTATATTAATAGAAAATATTATGATGAAAATTTATTTATCAGAATAAGAAATAATGGAGATAGAATAAATTCTATTAGAAATATTTATACAAGAGTTAAGAAAGTATTATCTAATTCAAAAAATATAAAAAATAAAAAAGATGTGCTTATTTTAGAGTCAAATAATGAAATTTTATGGATAGTAGGTATAAAACAATCTATAAGTTCTTATGCAGAAAGAAACGATGACAAAGTACTCGAAATAAAATTTTTAGAAAATCCTGTCTAGTCTTGATGAAATTTTACTACCTGGTATTCTGCCTCGCCTTGCTATAGGCTTTCCTTCAATTTCCTTTATATCAGCCCTAAAATTAATTTTGGAACCTCTTGCAATATAATTATCTATGGCAAATCCTGCAACAGCAGATTCATTATCTACAAATTTTTTAATATCATCTGGATTCATATCTCCACTTACATATATATCACATCCAGAAATTTGCTCGGCTTCTAATTTTTTGTTTATTTCGTCAACAAGATTTGGAGTAATACCGCCTCTTTCTATAGGTGTTTCAATCCTTATTCCTCTCAATGTCTCTTTCATGGCTTTTCCAACTTGAATAGCTTCTTCAGCTTCATCTTTAAATGTATCTATCAAAACAACTCTAGGAACATTTTTTTCCATATGTCTATCAAATGCTAAAGCTGCTCTGACTGTTTCTCCCATAATTAATACTAATGAATGGGGCATTGTCCCGGATGGAGTTGTTTGAGTTAATTTACCGCCAATCAAAGAACTAACAGCAGAACAACCACCCACATAAGCAGAATAGTCAACCTGCCCCGCTACTGAAGGATGAACCGATCTAGAAGCAAAGCTTACAACAGGGATCCCTGATGCGGCTACAACGCAATCATGAGCTGCAGTTGCCCAAGAGGAACAGGAAGTTAAAGTTCCAAGTAAAGATGTTTCATATAATCCAAAACTTGCAAATCTTGCTTTTATTCTGAGAACCACTTCATTATCTGAGACTTCACTACCTTCCTGCAAAGCCCACAATTCTCGATCTGCTTCTGGTAACACATTATCTAGTAAATCTATAATTTGATTTATTCCACATATAATGCCTGAATTAGTAGATTCTATTTCGTATGTTACAAAAGGATTTAATCCTTCATTTCGAAGAATATTTAGAGTTCTATGAAGATAAATTTCTGAAGTTTCTCCAACTATGATTGATCTATCTACTTGTTGTTTTTGATTATTTGACATTTTTATTTATCTATTTTTTTTAATAATTTCAATCTTAATTTAGTTAATCCTACTATATCCTCAATAGCGGTGCTAATTATATTTACACTTGTATTTGGGTCATCTGTCCATTTTACTGGTATTTGATCAATTTTTAAATTAAATTTTCTAGCTATCAAAATTAATTCAGTATCAAAAAACCATCTGTTATTTTCAACATAGTTTAAAACTTTTAGAATTTTTTTTCTAGAAAAAGCCTTAAAACCACACTGCATGTCTTGTATTTTGCTTTTAGGAAAATAAATCTTAATTAATAAATTATATGCCCTTGATGTAAACTCTCTTATTTTTTTTCTTCCTATAACTTTTGATGTTTTTGATAATCTTGAACCAATAGATATATCATAACCTTTTAAATATATCGATTCTACTAAATCTTTAAAATGATCCAAATCCGTAGATAAGTCAATATCCATATATGAAACAATGTCAGCGTCAGAGTTTATTATCGATTGTTTTATTGCTCTTCCTCTACCTTTTTGAGATATTGATAAATAATTATTAATTAGTTTTTTATTTAAGAGATCGTTACATATTGTAAATGTATTGTCATTTGATCCATTATCAGCAACTGTAATATATAGATTTTTTTTGAAATCAATATCAAAAAATTCATTAAATTTTTTTATCTGATCATATATCGTTGATCCTTCATTATATACAGGAAAAATTACTTCAATTTTCATAATTTTTTAATGTGAAAAGTGTCTTTGATTAGTAAAAATCATTTTGATACTTAATTCATCTGCTTTATTTATTACTTCTTTGTCCCTTATAGATCCACCAGGTTGAATAATAGTTTTAATATTATATTTGTCTGCTAATTCTATACTGTCTGCAAAAGGGAAAAAGGCATCTGATGCCAAAATTGAATTTTCAGAAATATATTTTTCAGCTCTTTTGCCTGCCAAGTTAACACTATTTATTCTATTTGGTTGCCCCGATCCCATTCCGATTATAGATTCCCCCTCAGTTATAACAATGGCGTTTGATTTTATAAATCTTGTTGCATTCCAAGCAAATATTAAATTTTCAATCTCATCTTTTTCAGGTTTAATTTTTGTAATAAAATCCCAAGATTTAATATCTTCATTTGAATTATCTTTTTGTTGAAATAATATTCCACCGTTTATAGTCCTATATTCAGTATCTTGATGAACAAAATCTGAAGTAATAAGTCTCATGTTTTTTTTTGCAGTCAAAATTTTTAGCGACTCTTCAGAAAAGCTTGGTGCAATAATAACATCAAAGAACGTCTTAACTATTTCTTTTGCAGTTTCGGTTTCTAGCTCTGCATTAAGTCCTACAATTCCTCCAAAAGCAGAAACAGGATCTCCTCTTAGCGCTAATTTGTATGCATCAAGCTGGTTATTCTGAGACGAAAGTCCGCAAGCATTAGTATGCTTTACTATGCTGACACATTTTTTAGAAAATGAATTAGCTGCATAAAATGCTGCATCTGCATCCAAATAATTTAAATAGGACATTTCTTTCCCATGTAGTAACCTTAGGTTTGCTACCCCATTTTTTTTGTCAGAATAGACAGCTCCTTTTTGATGTGGATTTTCTCCATATCTCAGATCTTGAACCTTAGTTAGACTTAATTCAAGTTTTTCTGAAATTGATGAAGATTTATTTTCATTTTTACTCAAAAAGTTATATATTTTACTATCATAGTCAGATGTGAATTTAAAAATTTTAGTTGCAAGCTCTTTTCTAGTTTCTAAATCGACAGATTTAGCTTTTAATTTCGCTGAAATCATATGGTAATCCTTTGGATCATAAATAACTATCATTCTTTTATAATTCTTTGCAGCTGCCCTCAGCATTGAGGGGCCTCCAATATCTATATTTTCAATAATTTCACTATAAGTAGAATCTGCACTAGTTGAAACTTTTTCAAAAGGATAAAGATTATTTACAACAATATCAAACAAGTCTATATTCAGCTTCTTTATATCTGATAAATGATTCGGATTTTCAGGATCAGCAAGTATCCCTGCATGAATATTTGGATGTAAGGTTTTTACTCTTCCATCAAGAATTTCCTCATGCCCTGTAATTTCAAAGATTGATGAAACTTTGAATCCACAATTTTCAATAAAGCTTAATGTCCCTCCAGTAGAATATATTTGACAATTAATTGATTCAAGCGTTTCACAAAGTTGCTCAAGTCCATTTTTATCATAAACACTTATTAATGCTTTCATAAAAAATCCTGATTATAGTATTTGGACATTTTCTTCATTATTTTTTTGGAGTTCAATTTCACCTAAAACCCAAGAGTCTTTACACGCATTTAAGATTTCTTGTTTATTTGAAGGATCAGCAATCAAAACAAGCCCAACTCCCATATTAAAAACATCAAACATTTCTTTTTCTGATACTTTTCCCTCAGCCATAATATACTTAAATAGAGGAGGAATATCCCATGAGTTTTTCTTTATATTTGCTACAAGGTTTGGGCTAAATACTCTTGGAAGATTCTTTCTTAATCCACCACCTGTAATATGAGATATACCCGAAACTAAATTTAAAATTGAGTCAATTGTTGAGAGATATTCTCTATGGGGCTCAGCTAAAAGCTCTCCTAAATTTTTACTTTCTCCACTGATTTTTTTTGACAGTACAGAAACATCATCATCAGAATTAAAAATTGATCTAACTAAAGAAAATCCATTTGTATGAAGACCACTAGAAGGTAACCCTATCAGAATATCTCCTTCTTTAGTATTGGTCCGCAATTTAAGATTTTCTTTATCAACACTACCAACCATAAATCCAACCACATCATAATCACCTTCATTGTATACTCCAGGTAAGGTGGCAGTTTCTCCTCCTATAACAGCACAATTTACTTTGGAACATGCTTCAGAAATTCCTTCTACTACATCTAAAACAATTTTTTCATTCAAATCCGCAAAAGCCAAATAATCTAAAAAAAATAATGGCTTAGCTCCTTGAGGAATTAGATCATTTATACAGTGGTTTACAATATCTATTCCAAGATTTTTGTGCAAACCTAACTTTGCAGAAATTTTTACCTTTGTTCCAACAGAATCAGTTGTTGACACTATAACTGAATTTTTGTCTAAACTCTGTCCAGAAAATAGACCTCCAAACCCATCTGAATTACTAATAACATTTTTATTATGGGTACTAATTATTGATTTTATTAGTTTATCTTTAATGTGGTCAGATTTGTCTAAATCTACTCCAGATTTTTTATAATTATTTGTCATAATACTTACTTTTGTTTAATTTTTTCTAAATGAAATTTATCAAAATCTAATTGTACTGGAATGGGATAGTCCCCAGTAAAACAAGCCTTACAATAATTGTTTTTTTTAGAATTAACTGATTTTTGTAAAGCATCTATACTTAAAAATCCCAATGAGTCCGCTCCAATAATCTTCCTGATCTCTTCAATATTAAATTGATTAGCTATCAACTCCGAAGTAGTAGCCATATCAACACCAAAGAAACAAGGAGAAGTTATAGGAGGTGACGAAACTCTCATATGAACTTCTTTAGCACCAGCTTCTTTAATCATCTCTATTACCCTGGAAGTAGTAGTTCCCCTAACAATAGAATCATCAATCAATATAATTTTTTTATCTCTTACAATTTCATTAAGAACATTAAACTTAGTTTTAACTCCAAGCTCTCTTAATTTTTGATTTGGTGAAATAAAAGTTCTACCAACATATCTATTTCTAATTAATCCCTCTGTATAAGGAATTTTACTTTCATTTGAATATCCTATTGCTGCAGGTATCGCTGAATCCGGAACACCAACTACTATATCAGCGTCCACAGCATGCTCTTTAGCTAAACTCATACCCATCTTCATTCTAGATTCATATGTTAGTTGCCCATCAATTACTGAATCAGGTCTTGAAAAATAAATTTGTTCAAAAATACACATTTTATGGTCTTTTGAACTTGAGCTATATTTAGAAGATTCAATTCCATTTTTATTTATAACTATAGTTTCACCATTATCAATTTCTCTTACAAACTCTGCTCCTATATGTGACAAAGCTGAAGATTCGGAAGATAAAACCCAAGAATCATTTTTCTTTCCTAAGCATAAAGGTCTAATACCCAAAGGATCTCTTACGCCTATAAGCTCATCTTTAGTCATCATAAGGAGAGAAAAAGCTCCTTTGATGTATCTCATACAATAATTAGATCTCTCAAACCAATTTTTTCCTACAGCATTAGCATACATGTAGGCTATTGCCTCAGAATCTGATGTAGTTTTATAGTTAATTTGAAATTCAGATAAATACTTATCTTTTAATTCATCAACATTAACTATATTTCCATTATGCCCTAAAGCAATTTGACCATTAATTCCTTCAACTAAGAGAGGTTGTGCATTTTGCCTCAGATCACTTCCTGTTGTTGAATAGCGAGTATGACCAATTCCTATCCCTCCAAGTAATTCGTTTACATCAAAATCGTTAAAAACATTTGCAATAAGACCTGTGTCTTTTTTTGTAAAAATTTCGGTATGATCTGAGGTAGCAATTCCAGCACTTTCTTGACCTCTGTGCTGTAGTGCAAAAAGACCTATGTAGATAGATTCTGCTACAGATTCATTGGGATCATATATCCCAAAAACTCCACATTCTTCATTTAATGATTCTATAGCCATAAATAATAATATTTTATTTGAAGAGTAGTCACTTTTATAATAGTGACATTTTCATTCAAAATTATAAAGTAGATTAATAGTTAGTTTTGAATAATTTAAGAAAAATATAAAATATTTATAATTGAAGAACTTTATTTATGAAAAAATTCATCATATCTGCTAGGCCCAAGCAAATACTAAAAAATACAGTAGTCTTTATACCTCTAATATTTACACTGGANCAATGGTTCCAAAATGAAACTTTTGATGTTTTATTAAATAGTATTTTATGCTTCTTTACNTTTTCATGTTGCTCTATTATTGGCTATCAAATTAATGACTGGATAGATAGAGAATTTGATAAAAAGCATCCTAAAAAAAAATTCAGACCCATTGCAAATAATGAAATAAATTTAAGACAAATTTATTTCTTCATAATAATATTATTTTTTATGGGATTATTCTTTTCAGTTCTAGTTAATTCTTATGTCACTATTATGTATTTAACTTATCTAATATTTAGTTTCATTTATAGCTCAAAATTAAAAAATATTATATTAATTGATTCTATTTCTGTGATAATTTTCTATATTATAAGAATGATTGCAGGTGCATACTCTATCACTTTTGAAATTTCTAATTGGCTATATATCCTAACTTTCTTTTCTTCATTATTTTTAATTTTCATTAAGCGAACAAGTGAAACAAAAGAAGGAGACTATCGAGTAAAAAAAATAGTTAATTTTTATAACAATCTATCAATAAAAAGAATCAAGCTTTTTTTATTATTTATAAATATATTTTTATATTCGATTTATGCAATTAGTGAAATAGTATCTGAACAAAGAGAAATAACATTTATGATTACAATATTATTATTTAGTTTTGGAATAATAAGATATTATTTAATTACCAAAGGAAATAATAAAGGTGAATCGCCTGAATTGATTATTTCAAAAGACAATATAATTCAAATATCTGTTTTTACTTATCTAATAGTTATTATTTTTTCATAGATTTATAGAAAGACTCAGGATTTATACTTTTCAACCCCTCATATCTAGTGCTATGTGCAGCTATTTGATTGGCAAATTTAGCTGCTAATGATTTATTTTTTAGTTGATAATACTTAATAGAAAAAACNGTTGCAAAAATATCTCCGGCTCCAATTGAATTAACAGAATCAACTTTTACTGAGGGGAAATTTAATATTTCATCTTTTTCATACACGGAAACTCCTCTGTCCCCTCTAGTAATAACCAAAATATTAGAAAGCTTCCTAAGTTTTTCTAAAGAATTTCTACTATTAGATAATTCTTCGTCAGAAAAAAAAAGAATATCAAAACGGGGGAACTGTTCAAAACCAGAAAAGTCAAACTTAACTTCCTCTCCAATAACTTTTCTAATCCAACCCTGAGGTATTCCAATAAAAAAAGATGACTTAAATTTTTCCATTAATTGTTTGGTNTTATCAATAGAAAATTCGTTTAGGACAGGAGATATAAAAATCAAATTAGGTTCTTTTTTAATTTTTATATCACTGAGTTTGATTTTTTTTCCCCCATGAATAACATTCATTCTTCTTATTTCAGAAATGAAAAAAAAATCAAAAATATTAGTGTGGTCTGATTTTATATTAAGTAAATTTTTACAATCAGGAAAATTTTCTTCAGAAAAATCTTTTCCAAAACTTGTAACTATATCTATTTTATTTTGACCTAGCTGAGCTAAGGAGTTTGAAATGTAAGTTACTGGACCTCCAGGTCCAAAAAATTCACCTTCAATATAATCAATCGTAGGATTACCTATTACTAATAAATCAATCATCTAATCATCGACAGGATTTATTACTACCTTTCTGTGTAAGCCTTCTCCTCTACTCTGAGTGCTAACATTTGCTAATTCAGCAAGAGCCATATGAACTATTCTTCTATCTGCAGGAGACATTGGTTCTAATGTAATTCTTTTACCTGTTTTAGACACTTTTTCAGCTGTTTTTACTGCTATATTTTCTAATTTTTCTTTTCTTCTTAGCCTATAATCTTCAACATCAATCATTATGTTTGCTCTTTTATCCAAAGTTTTACTAGCCATTAATCTTACAAGATATTCCAATGAGGATAAAGTTTCTCCTCTTCTTCCAATTAGTAAGCCTGAGTCTTTACCTTCTAATTCAAAAACTATAGATCCTTCTTCCATTTGTTCTCTTACATAGACATCAGCTTCGAGCCCGGTAGCATTGATCAAATTATTTAAAATTTTTCCTACGGTTTTTTCTATTTCAGGATCTTTTTCAACTGAAATAGGAGTATCATCTTTTTTAGATTTAATCTCTTTTTTAGGTTTTTTTTCTTGATTCGATTCTTTTTTTGTAGAAATTTTATTAGACTTTGTATCTTTCTTAGGTTTTCTAGTAGATTTCTTGGGTTTTTCAGATTCAGATTTAGACCCTCCTAAAATATGAACTTCAATTTCAGCTGGGTGTCCCCCAAGCCCCAAGATACCATTCCTACCTGTATCAAGAATTTTTATTTCAAGATTTTCGAGCTCTTCGTTTAGCGTTTTTAGAGCTTCTTCTGTTGCTTCTTCTACTGTTCTCCCTTTGAATATTTTGGGGTTCATCAGTTTCCTCCTTATTGTTTTCTGTTTTTAATTTCTTATTAGCACTATTTTTTTGATCACTTAATTTTTGAAGATATATATTTCTAGAGTCTTCTGTTCCAAAATAAAGCCTTCCAAAAAGCATAATTGGCTGTTTTCCTCCAACAAAATATTGAATAAAAATTCCTATTATATTTGAGAAAAGTATATAAACTGCTAGTCCTGCGGGAAATTGCCATGTAAAAACACCAAACATTATTGGCATCATCCATAACATCATTTGTTGAGTTTGTTGTTGTCTTGGATCAGTGGATGGAGATGTTGTAAATTTTTGTTGTATGAACATTGATAACCCAACAATTACAGGCAAAATAAATTGCCAAGGAGTTGGAGCATATTGGACAAAATCTACAAGATCAATTCCTAAAAACTCAGTATTAAAAGGGACTTTAGAAATTGATTGATTCCATGAATAGAAGTTTTTTGAAAGCTCAACAAATCCTTCAGGAGATGAAGGTGCGCTTTTAAATATTGCTCTATACAAACCTATCCAAATAGGCATTTGTATGATTAATGGACCTAAGCATCCAATTGGATTCACACCTGCTTCTCTGTAGAGAGTCATCGTCTCTTGCTGTATTTTTTGCTTTGTCTGAGTTGTTTTATTTTTATATTTATTTTGAATAGCTTGGAGCTGAGGTTGAAGCTCCTGCATTTTTTTCATTTGCTTAGTTTGTCTTATAGTAAGTGGAATAAGAATAAATCGAATAATTATAGTAAAAGATATTATTGATAGACCTAAGCTATCGCCTAAAAGATCATAAAGTATAGATAAACTATTGATCATAGGTTTCATTATTAAGTTGTTCCAAAACAGGCTAAAAATATTCATATTAAATACAACTAATCACAAATTTTTCCTTCGTTTAAATCCAAACAGTAAAATAAATCTCTAGATTTTAATCTAAAAAATAAAATTTCTCCATTCTGAGTATGGATCAATAAGTTATCTTTATTCAATAATGGTGAACTATATATTTTTTTATCCGTAGAATAATTACCTTGACTTTCGGCAAAGTCAGATTCTTTATTGCTTAGGACCTCTATACCACTTTTTTCTGTAGGGATTAAGATATATTCTCCAGAATCATAGGATACTAATTTTGAATCTCCTACAATTATCTTTTCTGTGCTAAATTTATTTTTCAATTGTAAGTTTGAATCACTCAGTACAATAAGGTCTCCATTAACTGTGAAAACATATATATCGCCATTATGAAATATAGGAGAAGAAATCATCCAATTATCAATTTCAACAGAACTTGAATCATCAAAATTGTTAATGTTTACGGAATAAAACATTCCTCCAACATCTGAAAAATAAATTCTATTTTCATGATAAGTTAGAGGAGAATTAATAGAGTATGGAAATTTCTTAGAGTCTAAAAGTAAATCTTCTATACTAATGTTTTTATTTTTATCAATATTTGCATCTAAAGAATATATCCATCCATCAAGAGTAGATACTATAAATTTTTCATCAAATAAATTTATACCTGTCCAATTTTCTCCTTCAAGTATGATTTTTCCTAAAGTTTCATAATTCTTTCCCGATAGAGATACAAAATGTATTTCTGCTTCTTTGTCATTTGAAACCTCATCTTGTTTCTTCAAGGTTGAATAAGATAATATATCATTATTGATGGCCATTTTAGAACTAATTTTAGATAAAGTATTTATATTCCATTCAAGCTCTCCTGTTTTAATATTTAGTTGAAAAATTTCACCTTCACATGAATTCCCTCGACAGCTAAAAATAGAACTAATAACAGAATTTTCGTAGAAAATAGGATCAGAATAAGAGGTATGCTTTGATTCTTTTGGATATGACCAATTTGCATTTGGGATACCATCTTTTATATTAAATTTATGTAATTTCCCTTTATTTGTTGTAACAAAAAAAGAATCTTCGTCTTCTAAATAAACAATATCAGACCATCCTCCTTCATATGAAAAACTCATACAAGAAACAAATAAAAACAAAATCATAGGAGTAACTAAATATATTAACTTAATTCTTAATTTCTGAAAATATCTTAAAAGAGGATCAAATGAACATGAAATCAATCTAAGAAAAGTCATTAGTATTCCTAAAATAATACCTTTTTCAGAAATTGATCTTTTAGAGTATTGAGAGCAAGTTTCAGAATATGAACATTGAGTAGATATATAGGGAGAAATAGCCAGCTTATAAAAAGCCAACAAGTGGATTAATAAATTTTTCAGCCATCTATTTGCTGAATAATTGTTCATTTTTTTACCTATAAATCTATTTTTTCTAAAAAAGATTTATATTCAGAGAAACTAAACTTTTGAATATTGGGATTGACATTAACTAATGCCCATAATCCACTCTTTGCAGGATCTTTGTCGTACTTATCAAAAATTTCAAATAAGATATGTTTTATTTGCCTTCTTATTTTATTTCTAAAAACTGCATTACCTGCTTTTGTACTTATCTGAAATCCAAGCCTAAAATCGTTTATCTTATAAGTTAAGGTTGTAAGAGTAACAAAATTGGAATTATTTCTTTTTCCATGTTTTCTTATTCTAGAAAAATCTGATTTTTTATTTAGACTTTTTACTTCCAAAATTTAGTTTATACAGTTAGTCTTTCACGACCCTTGCTTCTTCGTCTAGCCAAAACTCTTCGCCCACTAGGAGTTCTCATTCTACTTCTGAATCCATGGACTCTTGATCTTCTTCTATTTTTAGGTTGGTAAGTTCTTTTTGGCATTTGATATAAAGTTTTCTCTGGATAATTTCTTTTTTTATTTTTTACTTATATTAGTTTTTTAATATTATCAAAAAAAACTTCAAAATGAATTGTTTCTTTACAAAAACATCATCAATTAGAATACATTTAACAAAAATTTGATTTAAAATGGAGTGATACGAAATTTATCTGTGGGGGCTAAATTGACTAAAAAAACTACTTCTGAAGAAATCATTGACCTGGACATAATTGACCTTGGTTCTGCATTTCAATACTACGTGCAAAATTCACCAAGAAAATTAAATAACATTGCTCAGCAAGAGATTGGAAGATTGGTTAGATGGATTGGCCCAGAAAGAGAAATTAAAACAATTACTCCTTCAGAAATTGGTAATTACTCAGATGAATTTGCTAAAAGAACAAGTACAGATACCGCTCCTCAAAAGGTAGCATATATTAAAAAATTTCTAACCTTTTTAAAAATCAATGAATTATCAAGTGGAAATTTAGCATCTCACTTGAGAATGAAAAAATCTAATGTAGGTAAAATCACTAAAAAGCTAGAAGAAACCAAGGGAGAACAAATAAATTTAACTGAAGCTGGATATAAAGATTATGAAAAACAGCTTAAAGATTATAAAACAGAAATGCCTCAATTGGCAGATGAGGTGAGAAAGGCAGCTGCAGATGGTGATATTCGAGAGAATGCTCCATTAGATGCTGCAAGAGAAAAGATTGAAATGGTTAACTCAAAAATCTATGAAATTGAAGCAATTCTTAAAGTTGCAAATATTATTGATAGTAGTTCCCAAGGCGATCAAATAGTTATTGGTTCTAAAGTAATTGTAAAAAATCATCAGAATAAAAATAATAATGAATATCAACTCGTTGAAGCTAATGAGGCAAACCCTCTAGTTGGGAAAATATCAAGTGTGTCTCCTGTTGGAGCAGCTATACTTGGTAGAAGAGAAGGCGACGAAGTAACCGTTTCTACTCCTGCGGGAGAACAGGTATATACAATAGATGCAATAAAATAAATCAATGACTCTAGCAAGAAAAAAAACATCTGATGATATTTATTCTTACCTAGAGCACGAATTGAAAAATAGTATACAAGGCGAAGTTAACTTTGATGAAGTATACAGGCAAATGTATTCCACAGATGGTTCTATATATAAAATGACCCCTATTGGAGTTACTCTTCCAAAAAACCCTGATGATGTTTCTGCAATTATTGATATCTGCAATAAAAATAATACAGCAGTACTTCCAAGAGGTGGAGGAACTAGTCTTTCTGGACAAACAGTAAATTCAGCAGTCGTTATGGATTTTTCTAAATATATGAATAATGTCTTAGAGATAAATCCTGAAGAAAACTATGTTATAACTGAACCTGGAATAACAATAGATAACTTAAACCAAAGATTAAAGCATACAAATTTACATTTCACCCCTGACCCTTCTACTAAGTCCAGAGCAAATGTGGGGGGTGCAATGGGAAATAATTCTTGTGGAACTCACTCTGTAATTTATGGGAAAACAGTAGATCAAGTAAAAGAAATGGAAGTAATTTTATCTGATAGTTCAAAGGCTTATTTTGAGGAGATTTCAGGAAAAGCATTAGAAGATAAAATTTCATTAAATAATTTAGAAGGAAAAATTTACAGAGATGTAATGAGCATGTCATCAAAATATTATGACGAAATAAAATCAAAATACTCAAAAGTTAATAGAAGAGTCGGGGGATATAACTTGGATCTTGTTAATCCAAATACTAATAAATTAAACTTAGTGAATATTATGGTTGGATCAGAAGGAACTTTAGCAGCAGTAACTAAAGCAAAGTTAAACTTAGAACCCTTGCCAAAATACGTAGGATTAGCAATTTTACATTTTACAGATTTAATTGAATCCATGGAAGCTACAGTTGCAACACTTGAAGAAGGACCTGCGGCAGTAGAGCATATTGGAAAAATGATTATTACTCAAGCAAAACAATCGTTAGGTTTTTCTAGAAACTTAGACTTCTTACAGGGTGAACCTACAGATATTTTAGTAGTAGAGATGAATGGAACATCTGAAAGGCAAGTCAGAGATAAAATTCAAAAACTAGAAGATAAAATGAAAAGGTTAAATCTATCATATGCAATTACTAAGCTTTTTGATTCATCAAAAATCTCTC
>PABO01000027.1 GCA_002699165.1 Chloroflexota bacterium
TACATGATATAGGAATTGATCCTGATGTAGTAGTTGAATTACCTGATGCTTCATCTAAAGCAGCAGATTTCTATGACAATCAAATAGAAGCAGCTATAACTCAGCTAAATTTCGAAACTAAGGATTAATAAAATGTCTTTAGCAAGAAACAGAAAAGCATATTATGATTATGAAATACTAGACAAATTCGAAGCAGGTTTAGTTCTTAACGGTCCTGAAATAAAATCAATTAGGAATAGTAATGTTTCTATAGCTGAATCAAGAGTGATTATAAATAAAGGAGAAGCATGGTTAATAGGATGCCATGTTGCAGAATATAAATTTGATTCATCATCAGATTCATATGATCCAATAAGAGAAAGAAAACTTTTACTACATAGGAATCAAATTGATAAATTAGGCGGAGCAAAAACACAAAAAGGATTAACTATAATCCCTTTGTCTATATATCTTAAAAGAAATCTTGTAAAAATCGAAATTGCTTTAGCTAGAGGTAAAAAGAAGTTTGATAAAAGAGCTTCTATTAAAGAGAAGGATTCTAATAGAACAATCTCAAGAATTTTGAAAAACAAGAATTCTTGAAGTAAACTTAACTATGTAATATGGGGACGAGTGGGTTCGACAGGGAATGGATCTTTAAGTCGCAGGTCGTGTTGCCATACCACGTATGAAATGGCAAAATAACGATTGGCGAACGAAATAACGCTCTCGCTACTGCTTAATTTAAGCTAGTGACGTTCTTTAGTATCTTTGCTTAGGGTGATATTAAAGAGCGACGAATTACCTAAGCTGAGGAACATCATTGCTAGAGTGATGTTTCAAACATTTTTCTAGATAAGCAAACATAGATGGTTTGTCGATTGCGCCTTTGTTGACGAAAATAATAATATCGACTAAGCCTGTAGACGCTTAGAAAGAAAATTTCTTGGACGGGGGGTTCAACTCCTCCCCGTCTCCACCATTATTTTTTATTTATTGTTAGAATAAAAAAGATGAAAAAAGGATTCATAACAAAATACCATATAATTCAATCATTGCTTGCTGGAATTTTTATTACTGTAATTATTCTACTTGGAGAAACTTTTTCAAATAATGTTATAAATGCTGCAATTGGATCAAGTGTAGCATTATTATTTTTACATCCTAAAAATAGACAAAATAGGTTTAAGAGTTTAGTAATAGGAAATCTTATAGCGATTATAACTTTTATACTTCTGCACTATTTATTTTTATTGTTTAACCAAGATTTATATGTTTCAATATCAAACAAAGATTTTCATATTTTTTCAGGAGTATCTTTTTTTATTTGTTTACTAGTAATGACTATATTAAATTCAGAACATGTTCCTGCAGCTGGAACATCTATTGGTTTATCTGTAAATCCTCTAGATTTTAGTCTAATATTTTTTATAATTTTCTCTGTGCTATTTTTATATTTAGTAAAATTAGCTTTAGATAAATATGGTAAAAATATTATTTAATACAATCTTGACAAATTATATACAGCTCTAAATTGTGAGAAACTAATTCTCCGCTAATATCTTTTTCATGTTTTCTAATAGATTTCTCTAATGCAGATATGTTAATTTCCTCAATTTTATTACATTCTGTGCATACAGTATGATGATGATGATCAGATGAAGATAAAGCGTAATAACTATGATCATCCACAATATTGATTCGACATATTCTTCCTAATTCATACAATAACTTAATTGTTCTATAAACAGTTGCTCTACCAATATTTGGGAGATCCTTCGTTATTTCTTCTGAAGTAAATAATCCATTTTTTCTAACTATTTCTGCAATTATTCTTCTTCTAGAATTGGTTACGCTATTACCAGATCCCACTATAAGATCCACTATCGAATTTACCAAAACTACTTGATCTTGTACCATACATCCAATCTACATAAGTCTGAAAGCTCGTTTAAGAATTGAGTTCTTTGAAAATAAGCCATTGTCGTTATTATAATTAAAATTACAAAGCTAACAATAAATATTTTGGATAGATTATTTCTATTTAAGCTAATAAGAATAGAAGAATCATTTAGTGAATCAGGAAGAATTATCAATTGTTTTGCTGGACTTAGTAGCCAACCAATAGCAAATCCACAAATTAGACCAGATACATGGGCTACTTGATCTATGTTTGATGCGGTAGCTCCATATATTACATTTATAAAAACTAATAAACCGATTGAAATTAAAGATTCGCGGGCATTTGAACCAAGAACATTTTTATTTATCATTAAAAATGCAGCATAACATCCTAATAGTCCAAAAATTGCTCCACTAGCTCCCGCCCCTATTGCACCAAGCCCTTGATTACAATTTTCTATTTCGGTAATACTTATAAAAGCAGATCCTGACCAATATGAAAAAATTGAGGATGAAATGCCACTGAATAAATAAATAATTAGGTATCTAAATCTTAGAAATTCTTTTTCAACTAATCTTCCAAATATAAATAAACCTACAAGGTTTAATATTAGATGTATTGCGCCAATATGTAAGAAAGTAGCAGTTAACAATCTCCAGTATTCACCCTGAGCTATTCCATAATCAAATTTAGCACCTAATCTAACAAGATTAACTGTATTTGTACTTCCTCCAGAAACAGTTTGGACAATAAAAAACAAAGCATTTAATAAAATAATAGACCACGTTATGGGATAATTTTCTAATGTAGGATATTTTCTTATGAAATTATTCATTTATTAGTTCTTCAATTATTTTTCGGTCAATTTTTCCATTACTCAATTTAGGTATTTCGTTTGTTGTAGTGTGGAGTACTTTAGGCAACTTAAATGTATCTATGTGTAATAAAAACTTTTTTATTTGATCTAAGTTCAAAATCTTATTTTTATCCTTAAAATTTACAAATAAATTTACTTTTTGACCCCAATAATCATCTTTAGTTCCAAAGACATAACTTTCGTTTATCTCTGGTATGTTATTAACTTCACTCTCAATTTCACGTGGATTAATATTTTCGCCACCTGAAATTATAATTTCATCAATTCTACCTTCAACAAATAAATATCCATCCTTATTTTTATATCCATAATCACCTGTTTTTAGCCAATCGTTGTTTTTATTATTTAGATATTTTGCAATATTTGGACCCTTAATTTGAATTTCTTTGGATTTAGAAAATTTTATTTCAATCCCATCGAGTATTTTTCCAACTGAATTTTTTGGACGATTTATATCATTAGGATTAGCGGTAGCTATTTGAGAACTAGCTTCAGTCATACCGTAGGTAGGTAATACTTTTATATTGACTTTTTTTGCTCTTGAAATTAGTTCTTCTGGAACTTTTGCTCCTCCGCATAAAATAAAATTAAAATCATCAGGAGCATTTTGATTATTTTTTTCCATAAGATCTAATATTCTCAACAACATAGTTGGGACTAATGATATTATGGACACTTTAGATTTTTCTATAAGTTCAATCACTTCATTAGCATCAAAATTATCTAAAATATAGAATAATTTAGAAAGAAGTATGCTTCTATAAATAATTGACAATCCCCCTGCGTGATAAGGAGGCATACATAAAAGCCATATATCCTTATCAGATACTCTTAAATTTTCTTGAGAAAATTTGCAACTTGATTCTATATTTTTTCTTGAAATACTTACAGGTTTAGGTTTTCCAGAACTACCAGAAGTAAATAATATAGAAAAAGTGTCATTATAATCATTCAATTTAATCTTATTGTTTTCAGTGGAATTGTTTTTTTTATAAGGAATTAGTTGTATGACATTATTAATATTTCCTAAGCTAATACTCTCATCACAAATAATTTTTTTTGAACTAATAAGTTTCATTTTGGATTCAATTTCATATTTTGGACTTTTGGGGTTAAGTGGTACAAAAATTCCTCCCATCATAGGAATAAGATTTGCAAAAATAGCATACTGAATAACATTATTTGATATGAAACAAATTCTTTCTTTTTCATTTATATTTTGTTTTGCAAAATCATAATACTTAAGAATTAGATTATAGAATTCTACATAAGAATATTTTTTTCTTTTTGTAATGAGAAATTTATTGTTATTATTTAGATTTTTAAACCAACTATTTTGCATAATTAAGCGCTTCTAACATTTCTAAGTTAACCACCTTTTTCCAATTTTTAGTTTGATATTTATATAAATTATCTATATTAAATTTTGAGTATATTGAATTTATAAAACCACTATCGATTGAAATTCCATCAAGCAAGGATTTATCTAAAAAATCATATGTTCCAAATCCATGAACTATTTCTTCTTTGTATACATCGTCTAAGTATTTAGCAAGAAAAATTGATTTATTAAAACCTATTTGAGTTTCAAATGTAGAGCTAATATATGACTTTATATTATTTATGTAGCAATTACTTACAAGTGTTTTTATTTTTTTTTCATTCCCTAATAACTTGGGTTTAATGGCAATATAACTTACTATCTTATTTTTTATGATTTGATCTATATAGTATAAATTTTTAGAATTTATATCTAAACATAATTTATGCTTTGAATCTTTCAATAAGAGATAGTTTTCAAAAGATTCATTTTGCAATATACCTTCTAAAAATTCTAATTTAAGATCTATATTATTTATAATGTTTTTTGCTTCTTCTATTGTAAATTCGTTATTAAAATCAATACGAAATATAGTTTTTAAGTTTATTGATTTTAAATCATCTATTTTTTTTCTGTAATCTTTTTTAGAAAGCTTTATTTTATAAGAATTGAATCCTAAATTAAAAAATTTTGACACTTTCTTTATAATATCTTCATTATTTCCAATCAAAATAGAAGTTTTGATAGATATNTTATTTTTNTTGATTTTTTTTGAATTTTCTAAAGCGAATTCAAATGAAGGATATTTAGAAATATTAAAGGANTTTTTCGTATTTATAATATTTTCAATTTCATTAATTGATTCATTNCTAAATCCTTCTAATGGAGAAATTTCTAATAATAAATCTGATTCATCTGATTTTATGAAAATTATTTCTTGAAAATTATAACTTTTTTTTGAATTTTTAAGACCTTTTATAGGAATCTTATATTTACTGTATTNAAACATCTCTGAAAGATCCTTTTTTTGAAATTTTATTATATTAACAGTACGACACTTATAGTAAGACATAAAATAAAATGACTTACAACTGTCTTGATAAGTGTTGAATTTAATTCGCTAGATACTTTTGATTTTTTTAANTCTAATTTCATAAATAAAACTTTATTTTTCCATATATTAAATCCTAATTCTTTTAGAGGGGAAAATAAAAAAACTTAATGTAGCTGATATAAGAAAATAATTATTTTCTAAAATTAAACTATTAATTACTAGCAATACACTAATAATAATTACCAAATAAAAGTATAAGTGTCTTGATTTTTTTTCTCCTAAAATAACTGCAATGGTATTTTTATTTCCATTTTTATCATTTTCAATATCTCTAATATTATTTACTAAAATAATTAGACTTGCAGAAATACCAGGAATTAAAGAAAGTATTAATAATTTAAATGTAGGATAAATATCAAAAATATAAAGGCTTCCAAGAATAGTCATAGGTCCAAATACAATTATTACTCCTAGTTCTCCAAATCCATTATATCCATAAGGCTTAGGTCCTCCTGTGTATGAATATGCTAATAAAAATAAAATTACACCTAAAATTATTGTGAAAAAATCACTAATCAGGAATGCAAATAAGCCTAAAGATAAACATATAATAAATATTATTATTATGATTACGTTCATCTCATATTTTGAAAGATAACCTTGTTGGGATGCTCTCATAGGGCCCACTCTATTCTCATCATCCAAACCTTTATTAAAGTCTTGAATATCATTAAGCAAATTTACTAAAATTTGTAAAAAAATCCCTATTGATAGTACTAAAGCTATTCTATAAATTTCTACAGAATTATTAAAACCAATTGAAACTGCAATAAGTAATGGTCCCAATACAGCAGGCAAGGTTTTTAATCTAAATCCAATTAATACAGAGTTTAATTTATCCATGAAAAGGCGGTTTAGGAAATTTAGAGAAATCAGGATTTCGTTTTTCTACGAAAGCGTTTTTCCCTTCTTTGGCTTCTTCTGTCATGTAATACATCATAGTTATATCTCCTGCCATATTTTGAAGACCAGCTAATCCATCAGATTCTGCTATAAATGTATTTTTTAGGAATCTAATAGCAGTTGGACTTTTTGTAAGAATTTTTTTTGCCCAACTTATACCTTCTTTTTCTAGATCATCATATTTTACAATTTTATTTATTAATCCCATATCAAGAGCTTCTTCAGCATTATATTGATCGCATAAGAACCAAATTTCTTTTGCCTTTTTGGTTCCCACTAGTCTTACTAGCTCTGAGCTCCCAAAACCTGCGTCGAATGATCCAACTCTTGGACCAGTTTGCCCAAATATAGCATTCTCAGAGGCAATTGTAAGATCGCATATTACTTGAAGCACATGTCCACCTCCAATAGCATATCCACTTACTAAGGCTATTACAGGTTTAGGCATGTATCTTATAAATCTTTGTAATGGAAGAACTCCAAGAGTTGGATTCCCTTTATCATCGTTGTATCCACCATGACCTCTAACCTTTTGATCTCCTCCAGAACAAAAAGCTTTTTCTCCAGCTCCTCTAAATAAAACAACTCCTGTTTCGTCATCTTCTGCAGCTTCTTGGAACGCAACTGATAACTCTTGAATTGTTTCAGGTCTAAAAGCATTTCTTACTTCTGGTCTATTAATAGTAATTTTAGTAATTCCTTCAAAATAATCTACTAAAATATCTTCATATTCATTTTTAGTTTGCCATTTAATTGTCATTATTTTCTCCGAGAATAAAATCCTTGACTTCCCTACTTACAAATATAGGGTTTTCTAATATTATATTATGTCCTGATTCTGGAACCATTATAGTTTTTGATTTTCTTATAGATTTAGAAAGTATTTTTGAAATATTTTCATATTTATTATCGTGCTCCCCATACATTATTAGCGTTCGATTCATGATTTTTTTTAGACTCTCTAAAAGATTATTTTGTATACCTTGCCCTTGATATTTTAAGTTTAAGGCAAGCCCTAAAGAATTATTTTTTAACCTCAGGTTTCTATGCTTATTTTTCTTTTCTACTGACAATTTTTTTTCTGACTCCCAAAGTGGTATTGACTCCCAATAATTAACAAAATCTTCTATTTTATTTTTTTCAAGTAATTTAATTAAATTTTTATCAGAATCAGTCCTTTTTTTCTTCTCTATTTCATTTTCTAATCCATAGGAGGCACTACATAAAATAAGATTATTTATTTTATTTTGACATTTTGTAGCTAAGTGCATTGCATTTCTACCACCAAGAGAATATCCAAGTAAATTAACTTTATTTATTTTTAGTTCATCAAGAATTTCTAATATTAGTTCAATAGATTTATCAAAAGTATAATAGGATTCATCACTTATCATTGATTTCCCATGTCCTATCAAATCGATACTTATTACTCTAAAAAATTGTTTCAAATATTTTGAAATTTCTTCAAAAGATTTATGAGAGCCTGTAAATCCATGAATTAACATGATTGGTAACCCATTTCCCTCTATTTTATAAAACAACTTATTCATCAAAATTTATATTTTCAATTACCTTTTTAATATGAGAATTATAATTGTGATAATCAGTATTTTTGAAGTTCATCTCAATGATATTAATATTATTTTTAATCTCTTTATTTATTATTCCCTTAAGTTCACTTTCTTTAGTAGGATTAAAATATCCAATTTTCAAACTATTACTTAGCTCTGATAAATTTATATTTTCATGAGGAGTAATAAACCATTCATCATAGAAATCAACTAGATCTTTTGATTGAGGGAGTAAATTGAAAATTTGACCTCCTCCATTATTATTTACAATGATAGTCAGATTTTTTGCATTTCTTTTTGCAGTAATCAAACCTCCTAAGTCATGAATAAAAGCTAAATCTCCTAAATCCAAAAAAACATGATTATCAGTAATAGAACTAATACCAGAAGCAATAGAAATATTACCATCAATCCCTGATAACCCTCTATTACCAATAAATCTTATATCATCGCATTTATTTAATATTATGTCTAAAATTCTTATTGGTAAGGAATTTCCTGAAATATAAATTGAATTTTTAGGTAAATTGTTAATAATAGATTTTTTATAAGTAATTTCATCAATTTGAGAAAAGTTCTTATTTATACTTTCTCTGGCTTTATTATTTAAGTTTTTAAAATATCTGTTTCTTTTTTCATGATTATTTAAAAATAAATTATTTTGATTTTTCAGTTCATTTAATATAATATCCAGGCCTAAGAGATGTAAATCTATTTCAAAAAATTCATGAGCTATTCTCTCTGAATCTTCAATAAATATATGATTATTAGCTTTTTCCATATTTTTCGATATATATTTAGAAACAGGTAATGATCCAATATGAATTATAGTTTCAGAATTAATTCTTTTATCTTCTTCTCGGAAAATCATATCCCCTGTATCTATAATGGTATTATTTTCATAGTAATCTGATTTTCTTAGGTTTGATAAAGGATCAGCAACAATAGGCCAATTTACTATTTTAGCTAATTCTAATATTTCACTATTTTCAAATTTGTGAGATCCAACAATTATTACACCTTTTTTATTAACAACCATATCTAAGAAAAGTTTTAATTTTTCAGGACCTAAAATTATTTTTTTATTATCAGTTATTTTTTTTCTAACATTTGATTTTATTTTTATAAAATCTTTATCTGTAAAAGGTTCTTCAAATTGCCAATTAATATGTACTGGCCCTTGTGGTGCATTTTCAGATAAATAAACTGATTTATATGCAACATTAGATATAAAATTTGTTTTATCAGTTATAGGAATATCATAAAACCAATTAATATTATTTTTATATATATCGCTCTGAATTAAAGTTTGATTTGAACCTGTATCTCGATAATGCATAGGTCGATCCGAGGTAATTACAATAAGTGGAACTTTTGAATAAAATGATTCAGCTATTGCGGGGCTATAATTTAATGTAGCTGTTCCTGAAGTACATATTAATACAGTTGCTTTATTTGAAATCTTAGATCTACCCAAAGCGAAATATCCTGCAGATCTCTCATCTAGTACTAAATGTACGTTAAAAAGGTGCTTGTTTTTTAGAATATTGTTAACTAGAGGAGTTGATCTTGAACCTGGACTTATAACTATATCCTTGACTGAATAAGTTACTAACTGCTCTAAAAAAATATTTATTTGTTTGTCATGATTTAGCATTTTATTCTTCTGAAATTGATTTATTTATAGCTTGAAATTTAGAATTAAGCTCATTTATTTCATATTTTATTTTAGAGTTTTTAATAATCCCATTTCCAGCAAATGTTATGAATTTTTTATTTCTTTTACTATATTTAGCACATCTTAATGCTGCAAAAAAATATGAAGAATTATTTTCTACATATCCTATGGAACCTGTGTATAAACCTCTGTAAAAGGGTTCATTATTTTTAATCCATTCTTTGGCTTCAGATATAGGGAATCCAGCTAGAGCTGGAGAAGGATGAAGCAATCTTATAAAGTTGAAAAAATCATTTTTTTCAACTTTTGTTTCAAGTTCTAATAAAAGATGATTAATATTACTTAATGATTTTATTTTAATTTTCGATTTACTAATTTTATTTTTTGAAAGTTTTGATAGTTGTTTTTCTAAAAAATTCACGACAATTTTATGCTCTTCAAGTAAAGTAGTGTTACTAAAGTTTTTTTCTATTTCTTCCTTATTTTGACCGTAATTTGGAATGGAGCCTGCTAAAGCATCTGTGGTGATCTTTTTTTCATTATATTGAAATACTTTTTCAGGAGTGGATCCAAAAAAATATTCCTCATCATTTTTATAAAGAAAAGTTACACAATCAGGATATTCTTTAGTCATATTTAATAATGTTTGTTTTAAATTAATCTCTGTGTTTGAATATTCTCTTGATTCTCCTACTACAATTTTTTCTAGTTTACTATTGGAGATATCATCTTTTGCTTTTTCAACTAAATTTACCCATAAATCGTAATTATATTCTTTAGTTTTCATTTCTTTATTAGTAATAAAATTTGATTGTGTAGTACTACTAATAATATTTTCATATATATTTTTATTCTTTCCAAATTCTTTGATTTTTTCTTTATCAAAAATCAATGTGTATGATGGGAAAATAAATTCAGCATTTGGATACTCTTTCCAAATTTCTTCTTTTTTATTATTTGAAATATCAAAAGAAATACTCCCAAAGCCAATTTTTTTCTTTTTAAGCATACTTAGGACTTTGTTTTTGAAATTATCGTAATTACTATAATCTTCTAGCTTTATGCTTTCTGAATTTCCAAATGAAGCTACTATTTTTTTCTCTGAAGGAGAAATTAATAAGCGATTAGGATGGTTGTCTAATATTGACGATAGTAAATGAAAATAATTTAGCATATTTCTTGAATCAAAAAATTTTTGGATTCAATTATTATTATACTATCTTCCAAACTGATTTGAAATGTCATCATAATCCAATTTTATGATAGCTGGTCTTCCATGTGGGTCCCAGGGACTTTCAGTTTTTTCTAAGTCACTTATTAATTTATGACACTCTTCATTTGTTAGGGAGTCCCCTGCTCTAACTGCACTATGGCATGCAAGTCTTTTAGAAATAATTTCTTTAGGTGTATCTGTATTTTTTTTATCTAAGTCTTTAGAAATTAGGTCTAAGATATAACTTATATCAGAGGATTTAGTTTTATAAATTCCAACAAAAGGAACACTTCTTACAATTATTTGGCCAGTAGCAGATTCTTCTAAGTCCCATCCTAATTCTTCAAATTTTTCAATATTTTCTATGATTTTTGAATTCATAATTATCCCTAGATCTATAAACTTTTCTATATTTAATTTTTGAAACTCACTTGTAAGACTTTGTTCTTTATATTTTTCAAATAAAATTCTTTCGTGAGCTGCATGTTGATCGATAATATATATACCATCTGGACCTTCACAAATAATAAAAGATTTTTTTATTTGACCTATAAATCTAAGTATAGGAAGAGAATCCTTAAGTGAAAAGTTTTCTTTTTCAAAAAGATTTTCCTGTAAAAAATCTTCATTTATGTAACTTGATATTTCATTTTTAGTGCTGCTAAACGAAGTAAAAGTATTGGCCGGAATTTCCTCGTTTAATAATTTAGAAACTGAATTATAAACAAATGAGAGTATAGTATTTTCATCAGAAAATTTCACTTCATGTTTTTGAGGATGTATGTTTACATCTACAAAATCATAAGGAACAGTTAAGTTAATAGATACTATAGGAAACTTTTTTGTTGAATATTGCATGAATGGCCTGTAGGCATTTTCTAACGTAAATAAAATTTTAGAATTTCGAATGATTCTATTATTTACGAAAATATTCATTCTAGATCTATTCCCAAAGGTTTTTTGTGGTTTGGATATCAATCCTTCTATCTCAAAATTTTCTTTTTTTTCACTTAATTCAATAACATCACTTTTTGAAAGACCATACAAATTAGAAATCAAATAAAACAAATCCTTATCTCCATTTGTTTTGATCTTGATTTTTTCATCAATAAAAAGTTCAAAAGAAATTGATGGATATGATTGAGATATTCCCACTATAAAGTTTTGTATTTTAGAGGTTTCTGATCTTGTTGAGGATAAAAACTTCAATCTTGCAGGAGTCTCTTTGAAAATTTCACTAATTTCAATTCTGGTACCATAATTAGAAGCAGTTTTGATATTATTTATTTTTTCCCCATGACTAATAATTATCTCTTGTGCAAAATTATTTGATCTTATTCTAGATTTACATTTTATTTTAGATATTGAAGCAATTGAAGATAATGCTTCTCCTCTAAATCCTAAAGTATCAACGGAATAAATTTCCTTTTTATTTTTTATTTTGGATGTAGAGTGTCTTTCAAAAGCTAATTCTATTTCTTCAGGAATTATTCCATCTCCATCATCTGTTATTGAAATATATTTTTTCCCACCATCAAGAATTTCAATTATAATTTTTTTTGAATTTGCATCTATAGAATTTTCTACTAATTCTTTAATAATTGATAGTGGATTTTCAATTACTTCTCCCGCAGCAATTAGTAAAGATATTTCTTTAGGTAATCTATTTATTTTATTCATTTATATTTTAGATAGGCTTTTAGCCCAATAAATACTTGTTATAGCAAATAATAAAGTAATAATTGCGGTAAATAAAGTAGTGATTTCTGCTCCAAAATGACCAAATGCCCAACCCATTGGTAGCATACTTAAGGGCATCAATCCCCAAGACATCATAAGTAAACTAATTACACGTGCCCTATACTCTTCTCCTGCATGCTCCATCATCAATGCCTGCCCTAGACTCCATCTTCCTGTTTCTGAAAATCCCACTATAATCATTGCTATGAGCCCAACTACAAAGAAATTTAATGTTGAGACTAATAATAATCCTATCCCCGTTATTATTCCTATAATAATTAGTATCCAACCTCTCTTAGATTCAGAACTTAACGATGCTATTAATATAGAAGATAATATTCCTCCTATTCCTCCTGCGGCCATAAGATTTCCAATTTCACCAGGTGAAGATAAATAAACATCTTTACCGAATACAGGAATCAACATTCTAAAAGGACCAGTGCACAAAGCTAAAATAACTGCATGTATCCAAATCAATCTAATTATTTTATTTGTCTTTAAATACTTAAATCCGTTAATGATTTCTGTTACTGTAGAAGTTTTTTTATTTTTTAATTTAGGTGGAAAATTTGGAACAAAACCTTGAAATATGACTCCAATTGTCATAAGAATGGACACAATCACATAAGAATTTAGAGGCCCAAAAAATTCATAAGTATATCCTCCAATAGCTGGTGCAATCATAGTTGTAACTCCCATTTGCATAGCATTTAGTCCTATAGCATTAGTTACTAATTTCTTACCAACTAAATCTGGAATTAGTGATTGCCTAGCTGGTACTTGAAGCGCAAACATAGCTCCTTGAGTTATAGAAACTATTAATAAGTGACTCCAATGTAAAACATCAAAAGAAATGAGAATAATGATAATTACACTCTGGATCATATTTACACTTTGTGAAAATTGAATAAGCCTCTTTTTATTTACTTTTTCTCCAAGCACACCTCCAAACATAGAAAATAGCAAAAGAGATGGAGCAAACCCTGCTGAAACTATACCAGTTATGAAAGCATTAGAGGTTATGTCGTATACTAAGATACCCCTTACAGCCATTTGGATTTGAAAGCCTGCCATTGAGAAACCTAGACTTAACCACAAATATAGAAAGTTTCTATTTCCCAAGCTTCTAAATATATTGGTTCTATTATTCAAATGATTAATTTTCTAGTTTACTTAATAAATCTTCAAATTCCTTAACCTTTATATAATCCTCATTTAGTAAACTATATGCCCTACTTATATATGCAGAAATTATTTTTTCTGATTCAGAATTTTCTAAATCAACATATTCTAGTAATTTATTTATTTTTCTATTTTCTGGGATGATTTTACTTATTAATTCTATGTCTTTTTTTATATCTTTTATTTCATCTAATTCATTGTTATCCTTAGAAAAATTTATTTTTCCAAGGAGTTTTGTAACTTCAGTAAGTAAATCTGACTCGCTCATACTCGAGTATTTAGAATTTTTTATCTCAGTTTTTTGTTCAGGGATTTCATTTATTAGTTTATCTATATCATCATATTCTTTAGGATTACAAAGATCAGTGTACTCATTAGCCAAACTATTTAATTTTGACATTGAAGAACTTGCATCTTTCGAGTTTATACTACCTCCATATATAAGATCATCAGATCTTTTTTCTGCTAAAGAAAATAATTTTTCATAATCACCTGAAAATTTTTCTGGAATTGGAGGAAAAATCATTTTTGTCATTTCTTCATCTGGAATTTGGTCTTTAAACATTTCAGGAATATATTTAGTTAAGTCTCCTGATATTGGAAAATCCATAATATAAGATGCATATATTTCATCATATTCTTCAAAATAAATAATCGCATGTCCCTTGGGATTATTTTCATTTCCAAATTTAAAATCTAAGTTTGACATATAATAAAATTCCTTGTTTTAAAAGTTATTAATACTAAAATAAATGTAGGAGTAAAAATGTTTTACAAATCACTAATACTACCAATATTACAACTTATCAACCCAGAGTTCTCCCATTTAATAGCTGAAAAATTTTTTCAATTACCTTTTTTTAAAATATTTACCCCTATTTTATTCAAATCAAAATCAAAAAAAACTAGTACCAATGTTTTAGGAATTGAATTATCCTCCCCTATTGGATTAGCTGCGGGTTATGATAAGAATTGTAAAATATTAAATCCATTACTATCTTTGCAGTTTGGATTTGTTACAGGAGGAACAATTACTTTGGAGGAAAGATTCGGAAATCCTAAACCCAGACTTTTTCATCTTGCTAAAGAAAAATCTCTAATTAATTCACTTGGATTTCCTAGCCTAGGTTTAGAAAAAATAAATAAAAATTTACAAATTGATCATGATAATAGTATTTTTTTATCTGTTTCAGGGATTAATGAGGATGAAATAATAGAATGCATAAAAACTCTAGAAAATAAGACTGAAGTCTTTGAAATCAATATTTCTAGTCCAAATACCGAGGGATTAAGGCTTTTTCATAATCATTCAGAGTTATCAAAATTAATAGAAAAAATAAAAAATATTTCAAAAAATAAAATCTTAATAAAATTACCACCTTGGTTAGAATCAGAAAAACAAATTTTCTTAGATTTAGGTAAAACTGCAATATTATCAGGTGCGGATGGATTAGTAGTTGCAAATAGTCTGCCTACCAATGATGAAAAATTAGCTGTTGGAAAAGGAGGAAAATCAGGAAAAGTATTAACTTCAAATACTCTAAGAATGATAGCTGAAACAAGATCTTCTTTAGGCCCAGGTCCTATAATAGTTGCATGTGGAGGAATATTTGATTCTAAAGATGTTTGGAACGCTTTAGCACTAGGTGCAGATCTCTGCCAAGGTTATACAGGTTTTATATACGAAGGATTATTATATGCTTACAATATAAATAAAGGCTTGATTCAAATGATGATAGAAAAAAATGTTAGCTCTATTGATCAAATTAAAGGTAAATCTTTAGTTTAGTTTATAGCATTTATTATTTCATCATATAGTGGCATAGATTCTTGAGCCCCATATTTTGTAACACTTAGAGCAGAACCAACAATAGCCGTGTCAATAGATTTATTTAATTCTTCTCCTGAGGCTAATGATGCTCCCAAAATACCTGAAAAAGCATCTCCTGCTGCAACACTTGCTTTGACCTCTTGAATTTTATGAGGTTTGAAATGATTTTCAAAATTTTCATTTTTAAAATAAGCGCCATTTTCACCTAGAGTTATAATACAATTCTTTATTCCCTTAGCGACTAGTAAATTTGCTGATTTTTTTGCATCTTCAATATTTTGAATTTTTATTCCAGTCATATACTCGGATTCAATTTCATTAGGAGTAATAAAATCAGCCATTTTGTAATAATCAAAGTCAAGATTATCTCTGTATGGAGCAGGATCTAAAATTATAGGAATATTATTTTCTATTGCAATACTCATGCACTCTCTAGTAATTTCTTCATCAAGTTCATTTTGGGTAATTAATATTTTTGTAGATTTAATATTTTTATTAAAAACATCAACTAAACTTAAATCTTTTTTTTCATTTGCCCCATAGACTGCGTTTACATGATTTTGACCACTATTTGTTGTAAAAATAATAGCAATTCCTGAATGAGAGTTTTTATGAGTTTTAATGTTTTTGATAATGATTTCCTCATTTTTTAAATAATTTTTTAATTCTGATCCATAATTATCATCTCCAATAAACCCAAAAAAACTAACTGATTCACTATTTGAAACCCTTGCAGCAGCAACTGCTTGGTTACCCCCTTTGCCCCCTGGAGCTGTATAAAATTTATCTCCTACAACTGTTTCTCCGGGTTTTGCAGGCCTATTTAAATTCATAATTAAATCCATATTTAATGCACCTAGAACAGATATAGAAGCTTTTGATGTATCTAATTTCATATATGTAAGCCTTAAAGGTTATTTTCAGTTATAATAATATAAAAGTTTTCTATCAACAAGTAATATAAATTAAGTATATGGCTAATGTTAAAATACCTACTCCTTTAAGAGTCCTAACAAATAATGAAACTTCAGTAGAGGTCAGTGGAGAAAAGATTATTAATATCATAAATAATCTTGATGAAAAATTCCCAGGAATCACTGAAAAAATAATGGATAATAACGAACTAAAACATTTCGTTAATATTTATGTAAATGGAGAAGACATTAGATATCTTGATTCCTTAGATACAAAAGTAGAATCAGGTGATGAAATAGCTATCGTACCAGCAGTTGCTGGAGGCTAAATTTGAATCTCTTTAATTGAATCAATTATAATTTTTTCATCAACATCTTGAGAAATCATTGCATTACCTAATGAATTCAAAAGAACCCATTTTACTCTACCATTAGAATTCTTCTTGTCCATTTTTATCGCTTCTAAGATACTATTTATCTCTATATCTTTGAGTCTTACAGGGAGATTATATTTTAATAATATTTTTTCTTGTTGATCTACAACTTCTCTTGCAATTAATCCTTTTCTCATAGATATATTTGCTGCAACCATCATTCCAATACTTACAGCTTCACCATGTAAGTATTGATTATAATTACTTATTTTTTCTATTGCATGACCCACGGTATGACCATAATTTAGTTTTATTCTTTCATCGCCTCTTTCAAATTCATCATTAGATACTATCTTTGCTTTTATTGCAACAGATCTTTTTAATATTTCCGCAGAATAATCATTATCTAATTTATAAATTTTATTATAGTTTTCTTCAAACTCTTTATAGAGCTCTATATCTTGTATAAGAGCGTGCTTAATTGCCTCGGCCCAGCCACTTGTTTTTTCTCTTTCAGGAAGAGTGATTAGTAAGTCTAAATCTTCAAATACTAGCTTTGGTTGAAAAAATGAACCAACAAGATTTTTGCCCTCAGGTAAATTAAAAGCTACTTTTCCTCCTATTGCTGCATCTGTCATAGATGCTAAGGTTGTTGGGATTTGTACAAAAGGTATTCCTCTTAGGTATGTAGATGCAGCAAAACCAATGATATCTCCTGCTACACCTCCTCCCATAGAAATAAGAAAATCTTTTCTTTCTACTTTCATTTCAGCTAACCAGTTATAAATTTTAGAAACTGTATTATAGTTTTTTAATTCTTCCGAAAATTCTAAAGATAAAGAATTTGTAATAAATCCCTGAGATTCTAATACTTCGTGTACTTTTTTAGTTTGCTTTGGAAACATAGATTTATCTGAAATAAAGAAACATTTTTTGTTTTTTAAATTTGCTTTTTCAAGTTCTTTGCCCAATTCAGAAAGAATTGATTTACCTACAATAACTCTATAATCTCCTTGTGAGGTATTCACGGTTGATGCTAAGTACTTATCCATAATTTTTTTTTATTTCTTTAATTATTTGATCTATATCTTTACCATTAGTATCTATTTTTATATCAGCTATATTATAAACGTTTAATCTAGAATTATATAAATTTAGAATATTTTCTTTTTTTACATTTGAACCTATCAGAGGTCTTATTTCTTTAGAGTTGAATAACCGCTTAAATATTAAATCTATAGAAGCATCTAACCATATAATTTCTCCATGATTTTTCATGATAATTACATTTTTCTCTATTGTAGGAAGTCCTCCACCAGTAGCTATTATGTTACTTTCTGAAAAATCTATTTTAGACAAGATTCTAGTTTCAATTTTTCTGAACTCTTGTTCCCCTTCATTACTTATTAAGCTATCTATAGACTCACCTGTATCTTTTTCTATAACTCTATCTGTATCAATAAAATTGTAATCTAGAATATTTGCTAATTTTTTACCAACTGAACTTTTTCCTGATCCAGAGAACCCTATTAGGAATAAATTTTCTTTATTTTCTCTATTTGCCATATTCCTTGAAGCTCTTTATATAAGAAACAAAATTCCTTTTTATTTCTTGTAGACTATCTCCACCAAATTTTTCTAAAACAACATCAGCTAAAGTTAGAGCCAACATTGCTTCTCCTACTGGACACGCTCTGCTTACTTGGCATATATCAGATCTATTGTAGGCTGCTTCAACAACTTCTCCCGTTATGATATCTACTGAAGGTAAGGGACTTGTCATAGTAGCAATAGGTTTTATTGCAACATTTATAATTAAGTTATTCCCATTAGACATTCCACCTTCTATTCCACCAGAATGATTAGAAATTTGAGAAAAATTTCTTGGATCAGCTTTATTTGGTTCTATGACATCTTGTACTTCTCGTCCTAATTTTTTAGTATTTTCAAAACCGTTACCTATTTCAACTCCTTTTACCGCATTTATTGATGCCATTGCTTGTGCAATTTTTCCATCTAATTTATTATCCCAGTGAGTATGACTTCCTAGACCAAGAGGAACATTTCTTGCAATTACTTGAAAAATACCACCAATAGTTGTTCTTTCTTTTTTAACTTGATCTATAACTTTTTTAAATCTACTATCTTCATCACTGTTCGAAGCTCTTACTTCAGATTTTTCTACATAATTCCAGTCAATATTTTCTAAATCATCTATTTCTGATTCTTCCCATCCCACAGACTTAACTCTGGATTTTATTTCTACACCCAATTCAGACAAAAATTTCTTACATATAGATGCAGCAGCTACTCTTGCGGCTGTTTCTCTTGCACTAGCTCTTTCAAGTACATTTCTTACATCTTTATGGTTAAATTTTAAAGTTCCAGGAAAATCAGCGTGACCAGGTACAATTTTTGTTTGAAGCTTAATATCTTCATTTGCATCTACGGGATTTATAGACATTGGTGTAGTCCAATTTACCCAATCTTTATTTTCTATCCATAAAGATATTGGAGAGCCTAGAGTTTTTCCATGCCTTACTCCAGTTTGAATTTCAGCTCTATCTTTTTCAATTTTCATTCTTCCGCCTGAACCATAACCTTTTTGTCTTCTTGACATATCTTTTTCAATATAGTCTTCATCTATAGACAAATTGGAAGGCATTCCTTCAATTATTACGCTAAGTCCTTTACCGTGTGATTCCCCTGCTGTTAAGAATCTAAATTTTCCCATTTTTAATCCTCAATTATTTTTGGTTATTCCAACTGCTTCTAACATTTTTAGAACAGGTGCTTTTTCCCCTGTTACAAGTTCAAAGCCTTTTATTGCTTGGAAAACAAGCATTGTCAAACCTCCAATAGTTTCAACATTGTTATGTTTAGCTTGCTCTATGAAAGGTGTTATTTCAGGCGAATAAACTAAGTCATAACATAAGGCTCTTTTATTTATATTATCAGTATTTATAGGAGAATTGTTTGGATCTGGTCCACCTTGCATTCCAACTGAAGTTGTATTAATTATTAAATCCAAAGTATTAATAAAATCTTTATTATTTAATTTATTTGAGTCAATTATTTGAATATCTTTATTGATATGTTTAAAATTATTTATAAAATTTATCAGATTTTTTTCTGTTCGATTATGAATATATATATTATTAGCATTCTCTTTTATTAATGCCATGCAAATTGCCTTAGCAGAACCACCAGCACCTAGTATAAGGCATTCTTGATTAGTAATTTCTTTTCCGTAATAACTTAAGCTGTCTTTAAATCCAATCCAATCCGTATTATAACCCTTCAACTTACCATCAGAATTAACTACCCAATTAACAGCATTCATTTCTTTTGCAGAATCATCAAGATCGTCAATAAGACTAATTATTGAATATTTATGAGGAAGGGTTACACAAAAACCTAGTATGTCAGGAGATTTTAGTGATTTTACTTTTTCACTTAAGTTTTGTGATTTAACTTCCCAAACTTGAAACTTTATATTTAGATTCAGTTCCTTAAATCCTGCTTCATGAATTATTGGAGACAATGTATGGCCTAATGGGAATCCTAGTATTCCAATTTGATTCATAATCTACCTTTTGTTGCTAAATAATTTTCTAAAATAAGAACTGCAGAAACCGAATCAATTTTTTCTTTAATTTTTCTTTTATTAGATATTGTTTCTAACAAATATTTTTCAGCTTGTTTAGTTGTTAATCTTTCATCCCACAAAATCACTTTTATTGATTTGTGATTTGATTTTATTAAGTGTGAAATTGATCTTGAAAATTTTGCTCTTTCTCCTTCTTTACCACTTAATAATTTTGGAAGGCCTATAATTATTTTCTCCACTTTTTTTTCTTGAATAATATTTGAAATCTTTTCAAGAAAATTATCTTTTGAACTTATATATTCTAATGGTGTACATAATGAAGAAACCTCGTTAGAAATTGCAACACCTGTTCTTTTTTCTCCTATATCTAAGCCTAATATAGTCATTTGAGGTTATTTTCTAGAATATTTTTAGAGTTACTGAAGAATCTTTCATAATCATTAATATCCTTAATTCCAACTTGCGCTGAAAATTTATTCCCACCCCCACCCCCATTTACTTCTTTGGCAATTATTTTGGCTACTTCACCTGCTTCAAGGGCTATATCATCAGTTGCCATGATCACTATTACGCCTTTATCTTCTATTATTGAACCTAAAATAGCTAATCCCTTTCCAAGTCTTGTTCTTTGTGTATCTCCTGCATTTCTTAATGCCCCTATATTTGAAGCAGATACTTTAGAACATGAAATTTTTGTTGATCCAATTTCAAATTCTTGGCTTATAGATTTATCGGTATTACCCATTGATAAATTAGTGATCTTAATATTAAGATTTTCGATCTCTTTTTGTTGTTCTTTTGAAAGTTTTTGCAATTGATTAAATTTTTCTATTACATCTTCATTATTTGAACTAAGAGCCTTAGTGATTTCACTAACAATAGACTGATTATTATCTACTATATTTTCAGTTCCAATACCTGTAGTTGCAAAAATTCTTCTATTGCCTGATCCAATTCCTGATTCAGAAATAATTTTGAATAATCCTATACCGCCGGTTCTATCCATATGTGTTCCCCCGCATAATTCAAAACTCCACGGGGCATCTATTCTGATTGTTCTTACATCATTGTCATATTTGTCATCAAAAAAAGCTATAGCACCTTCTTCTATGGCTTTATTATAAGTCGTATTACAAACTTCTACTTCAATATTATTTCTAATATATTCATTAACTTTAAATTCAATGTTTTTTATAGATGATTCATCTAGAGATTCTAGACTTGTAAAATCAAACCTTAAATAATCTGGGTGCACAAGTGAGCCTGACTGACGAACATGGATTCCAATTATTTCTCTAAGAGCAGCATGAAGTAAGTGTGTAGCAGTATGATTTCTTTTTATCTTTTCTCTTCTTTCTTCTTCAACTATCAATTTAATCGTTGAATTTTTAGTGATTTCTCCTGATTTCATTTTAGATTTATGAACGAAAATACCTCCATAAGGAGAAATTGTATCGATAATATTAAATTCACCTGTCTTTGAGATTCCTGTTCCTTTGTCTCCAACTTGTCCTCCTTTTTCAGCATAAAAAGGAGATTTATCAGTGATTATCTCAAATACTTCTTCGTTATTTATTTTTTCTACAATCTTGTTGTCTTGTATAATTTCTAAAATTTTTGATTCAGTCTCAAGTGTTTCAAATCCAGTAAATTCTGTAGGTTTTATTCTTAAAGATGAATATAGTTTTTGAGATAAATTCCCTGATTTTATTTCACTTGAATTTTTTGAAGATGTTTTCTGTTCTTCCATAATTTTCAAGAATTCGCTTCTATCAACCTCTAATCCATTCTCCATACAGATTTCTGTAGTAATTTCTATTGGAAAGCCATAAGTATCATATAGTACAAAAGCCTCCCTTCCTGATAGGATTTTTTTACTTTTTTCATTATCAATTTTTGAAAATATTTCATTAGCAACATCTTCCGAAGCTTTAAAATTTTCAGTATCTTTGAGATTAACTCCACGTTTCTTTATGAGTTGATTAAGTACCTGTGTTCCAAAGTTTAATGTTTTGTTGAAATTTTGTTCTTCTTTATCAAGCACAGAAGTTATAAATTTTAATTTCTCTTCTAATTCAGGATAAACATGACTTAGCTTTTTAGAGGTAATATTAGCCATAGGGGATAAAATAGGGAAGCTTAACCCTAACTTTTTCGCAGTTATCATTCCTCTTCTTATTAACCTCCTTAAAACATAACCTCTACCTGTGTTCTCAGGCAAAACTCCATCAGCTATTAGAAAAGATGCTGACCTACCATGCTCTGCTATAATTCGTTTATATTTTTGTGATTCATTGTCTTGTTCAGAGATTTTTTTATCTAGAAATTCTAAGTGATCCTTGAAAATATCTGTTTTATAAGCTGTCTCTTTTTTATTTAATACGGATACAGTTCTTTCTAACCCCATGCCAGTGTCAATGTTATTGAAAGGAAGTGATTTATCATTTCCATCTAAGTCTCTATAAAATTGAGTAAAAACTAAATTGTATAGTTCAATAAAATCATCATGGATATTAGGTCCCCAATTTGGATTGTCAAAATCCATCTCACTTATATCTCCTTGATAATAATGTAGCTCAGAACAAGGTCCGCATGGGCCTTCTTCTCCTGCAGGTCCCCACCAGTTATCCTCATCTCCAAATTTATAAATATATTTTTTTTCTATACCTAAATCAATCCAAATTTGTTTAGTTTCATCATCATCTGTATATACAGTAAAAAAAAGTCTTTCTTTTTCAAATCCAAGAATATCGATCATAAACTCTAATGCCCATTCACAAGCTTCTTTTTTGAAGTAATCACCAAAACTGAAGTTTCCAAGCATTTCAAATAGTGTTAGATGAGTGTCATCTCCTACTTCTTCAATATCAGTAGTTCTAAAGCATTTTTGAGACGTTGTTATGCGCTTATTAGGTGGTTCTTTTTCCCCAGAAAAATATGCTTTGAATTGAGCCATTCCTGAGTTAGTAAGTAAAAGTGTTGGGTCTCCACTAGGGATTAAGGATGATGAAGGCATAATAAGATGATTTTTAGATTCAAAAAAACTCAAAAAGCTATCTCTAAGTTCATCTGCTGTTTTAGGTGTTTTCATAAAATTAAGTTCTAATTATTTATATATTACGATAAAGACTATTATTTTGTCTTGGCTTTTATCTCATCAAATATTTTCTTCCTCCATCCATTTATTTGTATTCTATTTGATCCAAAATAATTTTCTAAATCTTTTTTATTTGCTATTAATTGTTGAGAAATATTAAACTCTGTCGATAACTCCTGTAATGTTATTTGGTATTTTTTTACATTAATTCTTTTTTGCTTAAGATTTTCATATGTTTTTTTTGAGAAATCAAATTTATTAAATATTTCTGAGTAATCATCATAATGAAAAAATTTATTTGAATTAAGATTCTCTTTTCTTAAATCGTTAATATTTAAATAATTTTTTGAAGATAATTTAATAATATTTTTATCACTTAGAAACCAAGTTTTAGGTATATTTCTTTCTCTAGATATCTCTTCCCTATACTTAGATAGCATTATGAAAAGGTTTTGATTTATTCCAGAAAAATCCCTAAGTTTTATTTTTTTCCAAGCATTTTTAGGTTCTTTTTTAAAATTGTTATCTTTAATTCTTTTTTCTAATTCTTCTTTGTACCAAGTTGATTTTTTTTGATCAAAAAGTTCTTTAGAAATTTTATGATATATTTTTTCCAAATATAAAACATCATTTGCTGCATATTTAATTTGTTTCTTACTTAAGGGTCTCTTTACCCAATTTGAAGTTTGTAATTCTTTGTCTATATCTATATTCAAATATTTCTTAACTAGATTCTTATAACTTATATGAAGCTCTAGATCGATAAATGCATTTGCCAGCTGTGTATCAAAGTAATTTTTTGATTCTATTGAAAAAAAATCATTTATAATTTCTATATCTTGATCAGCATCATGGAATATTTTTACATATTTTTTATTACTAAAAATATGCTTTAAATCTTCTAAATTCTCTTTGTTATTTAGACAGTCAAAAATGTATACATTATTATCCACTGATATTTGAATAAGGCAGAGAACTGGATAGTAAGTCTTTTCTCTAATAAATTCAGTATCAACAGATAAAATTTTTGTTTTTGTTATCTCTCTAAGAAATAAATCAATATCAATTTTATCTGTAATTAATTTAATGTTCATAATTATTATTTGATAATGAAATTCTAGACTAAAAAAAAAAATAATGAATCTGTATAATAGACTCAATCTGAGATATTAAGAGAATGGAAATTAATTGTGAAAAATTTAAGAAGTGAAAGTTGGTTTGGAGAAAAAAATTTAGAAGGTTTTCTACATAGATCTGGTATGAAAGCTCAAGGTTGGCCAGATAATATGATTAAAGATAAACCTATGATAGGAATTGCAAATAGTTTTTCGGAGGCTGTTCATTGTAATTCTCATCTTAGAAATTTAGCAGAGCATGTAAAAAAAGGAGTAATTGCAGCCGGTGGAACTCCTATTGAATTCCCTGTCATCTCTTTAGGTGAATTCTTCTTAAGTCCAACTTCAATGTACTTAAGAAATCAAATGTCTATAGATGTAGAGGAAATGATAAAGGGATTACCAATTGATGGTGTTGTTTTATTGTCTGGTTGTGATAAAACTACTCCAGCAATGATAATGGGTGCTGCCTCTGCAGATATACCTACAATTCTTTTACCTGGAGGGCCCTCACTTAGGGGAGACTGGAGAGGGGAGGAACTTGGCTCATGCACTGATTGCAGAAGATATTGGACAGAATTAAGAGCTGGTAATATTACACAAGCTGACTACGATTCAATGGAAGAAGGAATCTATAGATCTCCAGGTCATTGTATGGTTGCTGGAACTGCATCTACAATGGCTGCAATATCTGAAGCAATGGGATTGACTCTTGAAGGAGCGGCTACATTACCAGCTGTTGATTCAAGAAGAATGACGCTCGCTAATAATACTGGTCAAAGAATAGTCAAACTAGTAGAAGAAAATATAAATTTTAGTAATTTTTTAAGAAAAGAAAATTTTTATAACGGGATAACTACACTTATGTCATTTGGAGGATCTACCAATGCTATTATTCATATGATGGCTATGGCAGGTAGAACGAAAAATACTATTAATTTAAGAGATTTCAATGAAATCTCTGAAAAAACACCTGTCATTGTCAATCTTAAACCTGCTGGAAGTAAGTTAATGGAAGATTTACATTATGCTGGTGGAGTTTCTGCAATGTTGAAAAATATTGAAAACCTAATTTATAAGGATGTTGAAACGGTATCAGGGAAAAAATTATCTGAAATAATATCTGACTCTAACATATATAATGATGATGTAATCAGAACTCAGTCTAATCCTATAAATTCAAAAGGAAGTATCTTAATTTTGAAAGGTACTTTGGCACCTAACGGAGCTGTTATAAAAGTAGCTGCGGCTAGTAAAAAATTTTATGAACATGTAGGAAAGGCACTAGTATTTGACAGCGCTAGAGAGCTATCTGAAGAAATAGATAAGCCAGATTTAGATGTTGATGAAAATACTATTTTAATTCTTAGAAACAATGGTCCAGTTGGAGGCCAAGGCATGCCTGAATCAGGATTTTTACCTATTCCGAAAAAACTTTTAGATAAAGGAGTTAGAGATATAGTTAGAATTTCTGATGCTAGGATGAGTGGTACTGCTTTTGGAACAATTATTTTACATGTTAGCCCTGAATCTTATATTGGAGGACCTTTATCTCTTGTAGAAAATGGAGATCTAATATCCTTATCAATTAAAAATAAATCTATAGATTTATTGGTAGATAAAGATGAATTGAAAATCAGGAAAGAAAAACTTAAGCCTAATTATAAAATAAAAGATTATGACAGAGGATATGGTTTTATTTATAAAGAACACATCTTACAAGCTGAGGATGGTTGTGATTTTGATTTCTTGAAAGCAAAAAAATAATATTAATCAATTATTCTTATAATTTTTGAAAGTGAACTGACTTCAAAATCAGGTTTAATTGAGCTTTCACGATTTAGATTTTTTTTTCTATTAATCAAGATGTTTTTTATATTGAGATTTTTAGCTCCAGAAATATCTCCATCTAACGTATCTCCAATCATAATTATTTCAGAAGTATCTAAAGATAATTTTTCGCAAATATAATTGTAAGGTACTGGAGAAGGTTTTCCTAGTAAGCATTCTGATGAAGTTACTATTTCGGAGTTTTGGGTTGAAAAAAAATTCATTAAACCCGAAATACTTATCTTTCTTCTTTGGTGCAATTCCATTCCATTTGTCAAAACTCCTAGTTTATATTTTTTTAATTTGGTAAGAGTTGGTATTACATCATCAAATGCTTTTATTCCCTCCCACATAAAAAATTTATATTTATTGATAATAGTTTTAATGTTTATTTTATTAATTGATATTCCAAGATTTTTTATTATATTCTTCCACATCTCATTTTGAGCTTCTAAATGAACCTCTTTCAGGTATTGGGCTATTTCACCAAATCCCCCACAATCAGCCCATAAAATATCTCTTCCTCCAAATTTAGCATCTAAATAATTAGAGAAATATTTATTTGAACCAATTGAATCTATAGTTTCTATCATTATTTTCAAGATTTCAGCATCTTTCATTTTAAAATCAGGAAAAAATGTTTTAATTATTTTCAAATAATTAGAATCATAAAGATCATCATGTACGGTCAATGTGTCATCTAAATCAAATATTACACCTTTGATCATAAATTAGAAATTATTGATCTTGTAACTTCTGATGTAGTAGAATTTCCACCTAGGTCAGGAGATATTGATTCTCCTAAATCTAAAACATTTTTCACTGAGTTTTCTATGATTTCTGCACTTTCATGTTCTCCTAAATGTTTCATCATTATTCCGGCTGTTAATATTTGAGCCATTGGATTTGCTATGCCCTTACCTGCAATATCTGGAGCTGATCCATGAGTTGGTTCAAACATTGAAGGACTCTTTTTTGTAGGATCAATGTTTCCACTAGAAGCTAATCCCATAGATCCTGTAATAATTGCTCCTATATCTGTTAGGATATCTCCAAAAAGATTACTTGCTACTACTACATCAAAGTTTTGTGGTTTCCTAATAAAGTCCATACAAGCCGCGTCTATTAATAATGAGTCTGTAGTCACCTGAGGATAATCTTTTTTTACTTCCTCAAATGTTCTATCCCAAAGGACCATAGAATATCCTTGAGCATTAGATTTAGTTATGGAAGTTAAATGCATTTTTTTATTTCTTTCTATTGTTAATTCAAATGCAAACCTGATAACTCTTTCACATCCTTTTCTAGTAAATACTGCGCTTTGAACAGCAACTTCATCAGGGAAGTTTTGATACTGAAATCCTCCAACATTAGCATATTCACCTTCAGTATTTTCTCTTACTACAACAAGGTCTATATCGAATGGCTTCAAGTCTTTTATAGGAGTATTAACACCTGGATATAATATAGAAGGTCTAACGCATGCAAATTGATCGAAAGCTCTTCGGATTGGAAGAAGTAGTCCATTTAGAGTTATATGGTCTTGAATATCAGGATGTCCCACTGCTCCTAAAAAAATTGCATCAAAAGATTTTAATTGTTCAATACCATCTTTAGGCATCATAATTCCATTTTTAAAATAATATTCAGAGCTCCAATCAAATTCATGAAATTCTAGCTTATAATCTTTGTTTTTTTCTAAAGCTTTTAATACTTTAATAGAACTATTAACTACTTCTACACCAATCCCATCTCCAGGAATTACTGCTATTTTATAAGTTTTCATATATTTTCTCCTAGTTTTGCTTCTCAATTATTTGAATTATTCCAGCCATATCATCCATTTCTTTTCCATCTTTTTTCAGTTCATCATATAGTTTTTTTGAAGTTTTTATTAATGGTAAATTTACTGACAAATCTTTTCCTAATTGATCGATTATATTAATATCTTTATGTATGTTCCTTGCTGGTACTGAAGAACCTTCAAAGTTTCTGTCTCTTATTATAGGGGCACATCTTTCTAACATCCTTGAGAAACCGAAACTAACCTCTAAAATTTCCATAGCAGAATCTATATCAACATCTGCTGCATTGGTTAATGCTAAAGCCTCTGCTGCAGCGGTTGTATGAACTGCAGTCAGTAATTGATTTATTAATTTCATGGATGTTCCAGATCCATTTTCGCCCATATACTTTACTGTTGTTCCCATCATTTTGAAAGAATCTATTGTCAAATCATATGCTTCTTTACTTCCTCCGACCATTATAGACAAAGTCCCTTCAGCAGCTCCAACTGGGCCTCCAGAAATAGGAGCATCAAGAAAATCTGAACCTTTTTCTTTGATATATTGAAAGCATTTTTTAGATGTGGACATGTCAACAGTTGAGTGATCAACTATTATTTTTTTTTCCTTTGTTGTAGATAAAATCCCATCTTTACCAGTAATTATTTCAATTGAAGTTTTTGTATCGGGAAGGCAAGTTAGGATAATATCGCTTTTATTAGATAAATCTTTCAGAGTATAGGCACCATTTGCTCCTAATTTTTCCATGGCTGAGATCTTTTCTTTATTACGTGTAAACACAGTAAGGTTTGCGCCTTTATTCAAAAGATTATTTGCCATTCCTTGCCCCATATTTCCTAATCCTATAAATCCAATTCTATTCATCTTTTACCTCAATCTAAATTTTTATTAATATTATCTATCAATTTTTTTATGCTTTGTTTTATAACTTCATGAGAATTTGCTGCATTATGAGGAGTAAGTATAACATTATGGAGACTTTTTAATTGATTATTGGTTGATAGTGGTTCTTGTTCAAAAACATCTAAAGCAGCTCCAGCTATTTTTCCACTTACCAATGAATCATATAAAGCTTTTTCATTTATAAGTTTTCCTCTAGCAGTATTTATTAGTAAAGCATTAGATTTCATCATTGAAAATTGTTTTGCTCCAATCAGATACTCAGTTTCTTCTACTATTCTTGTGTGTAAAGTAATTACATCAGAGTTTTCAATTAAGTAATCTAGATCTGAAACTTTTCCAAATTCTTGAAAACTCAAACTTCTTACTTTATCCATTCTGATTGCAGGATTTATAATTATGTTCATTCCAAGGTTATATCCTATTTTGGCTACTTTTTCTCCAACTGCTCCAGCTCCAACTATTCCTAATGTTTTTCCTTCAAATAGATCAACTTCAATTGAAGGCCATTCATTACCTCTTACTCTTCTATCTAATTCGGGAATTTTTTTTAGTAATGAAATCATAAGAGAAATTGAATGCTCAGCTACAGAATTAGTTAAGATATTTGGAATAGTAGAAATATTTATATTATTTCTTAGTGCTGAATCTGTGTCTATATGGTCTAAAGCAATTCCAAAAACAGCAATATGTTTTAAGTCCGGTAAATTTTCAATAATATTATTATTTATTCGAGTTGTAGCCTTGGTTATTACAGCTGTATGTGCATTTTCTAATCTAGTAATTATTTCTCTTGAGTCCTTAGGTAAAGACTTAAAAACTTTTATTTCATGAATATCTTTCAACTCATTAAACAAAGATTGATCGTAGGAGACTACCTGAGGTTCGTCATCAACTATTATTATTTTAGACATTATTAAATAAACTCCAATAAAATTTCTATTATAATGTTCTTACCACCTATAAAAAACATTATTCATGGCAACATACAAAATTTTATACTGGAAAGAAATTCCTACACAGCTTAAATTTACTGATGATGAGGGAGATGAAGGGTCTTATCCATTAAGTCTTACTTTTCAAACTGCTATAGATGCCGTAGCAATGCATGATGGCTCTATAGAAAGTGGAGCATATTTAGATGCTTGGGATTGGGGGCCAGATTTAGAAACAGATTTAAGTCCTGAGGAAATTATTGAAAAATTTGATAATAATATACCTAAATCATTTATCAATAAAATAAAAAATTTACACGATGAAGGGAACAGATCAGGATTACCTGGTTCAATTGACTCATGGTTCAAAATTTAAAACCAAGCTCAAAAAAAATATTAAAAGATATAGAAAAAGGTAAAATATTTTTACTAGATGGTGCTACGGGAACATTTCTTCAAAATAATGGATTAGAACCTGGAGGATGTCCGGAATTGATGAATATTGAATCCCCCGAGATCATTTCAAAAATGGCTCATAATTACTTTTCTAATGGTAGTGATATTGTTCTTACAAATACGTTTGGTGGTAATCAATACAGATTAAAACATTATGGATTGGAGTCAAGAACTGTTGAAATCAATAGGTTGGCAACTGAAATTGCAAAAGAAGCTTCAAATGATTACATAGACAAATATGTTTTTGGTTCTATTGGTCCTACGGGTGAATTTATAGAACCTTTAGGAAATGTTTCAGAAAAAGAAATGTATGATTGTCTTTTTGAGCAAATGAAAGGTTTGTATGATGGTGGAGTAGATGGATTTATGATTGAAACTCAAATAGCAACTGAAGAGACATTATTAGCATTAAGAGTGGCTAAAGAAAATTTTGACGTTTTGAATATCGTTTCATTAGTTTATGACAAAGGCCCCAGAGGTTATTTCACAATGTTTGGATTGACACCTGCAGCTAGTATTGAGTTGTTTTTTAAAGCAGGAGCAGATATAGTAGGTACAAATTGTGGAAATGGTTCAGAAAAAATGGTTGAGATTACAAATGAAATTAGAGAAAAGACAACAAATCCTATTTTAGTTCAAGCAAATGCTGGTATTCCAGTGATTAAGAAAAACGATATAATTTACCCAGAAACTCCAGAATTTATGGTGGAACAATATAAAAAGTTAATAGACCTGAATGTAAATATCTTAGGGGGATGCTGCGGTACAACTGAGAAACACATTAGTGAGTTTTCAAAGATAATAAGGAGTCATAATGAAAGTATCTGAAGTAAAGAATAAATTTGGTAAATGCCTCGAACTTGTTTCAATGGATCCTAATTTTCATAATATTAGTGTAGGACTTTTTATGAAAAATAATATCTTAACTGTTTGGTCATATAGCAGAAAAGAAGGTATTGAAAATAGGCTGAATATTATTAGAGATAAGATGGTAGATTTTGGAGGATTAATAAATTCAAAAGAAGACTATAAAATGTCAATTCCAGAAGGAGCCCTTATAGAAAGACCATTGAAATTTTTGTTTTCGAAATGTGTTGAAATGTCCCCTGATGCTAAACCAGAAAAAGGAATTATCAGTGCAAAGGATAATAAAACAAAATTAACCTTTACAGTAAAAGGATCTCAAGAATCCGATAAATATGTTTATACTGTTACTGCTGAAGGAGAGCATGAAAAACCTGGATTAAGAATTAGAGCAGTTGTAGGAGGATTTATGAAATATGGACAATGTTTAAGAAATGAAGTAGATTCCTTTTGTTTTCCAGATTTTAAAGCTCACGAAGAATATGTGAGAGTATTATTACCATATGCAAGGAATGTGAGTGCTGTTGAACAAATGCTAGAAGCTTCTGATCAAGCAGGACAAATGACGACTCAAAGCTTAGGTTTTTCTCAATAAAAGTAAGGAAATATTATGAAAGAAATGACAAAAAAAGAAAGAGTATTAGCTGCATTAAATAGATTAGAAGTAGATAGGCCTCCAGTTGCTAATCCAACTTCCGTAGCTACTGTAGAAATGATGGATTTAGTTGATGCTCCTTTTCCTGATGCTTGCAGATCTGCTGAATTAAATGCTAGGCTTGCAGCTACAGAAGTTACTGAATTTGACTTTGATGCTGTTTCGCCTTATTTTTCTATAATTCAAGAATCAAGTGCTATTGGATGTGAGATGCAATGGGAGCAAAAAGATAATTGGCCTACAGTCAGGATGAGTAACCCAATATGGAAAACTGCTGATGATGTAAAAGTTCCAACAGGATTTCTTGACCATCCAGATGTAAAAGCAATTATTGACTCAATAAAGATTTTAAAAAATGAATTTGGTAATGATGTCCCTATTATTGGAAAGACAATGGGACCGTGGACTTTAGCATATCATGTTTTTGGAGTGGAGCCATTTCTTTTAGGTTCAGTTGATAATCCTGACGAAACTATTAGGGCATTGGAAAAATTACAAGAATTTACTTATTTATTTGGAGAAGCCCAAGTAGATGCAGGAGCAGATGTATTAACTATTCCTGATCATGCTACAGGAGATTTAGTTTCTGGCCAATATTATGAAAAATTTCTTCAAGAAATTCATACAGAAATGGCTGAAAGATTTACAGTGCCATTAATTCTTCATATTTGTGGAAGAACGGTAGATAGAATGCCATATATAGCTGAAACAGGGATGCATGCTTTCCATTTTGATTCTAAAAACTCTCCTCAAGAATCAATGGATGCAGTAAATAATAAAATAGCTCTTGTTGGTAATATTAACAACCCTGAAACATTATATTCAAAAGAAGCAGACGATGTGAAAAAAGAAGTATTTGAATGCCTTAATGCAGGAGTTCAATTAATAGCACCAGAATGTGCAATTCCATTAAAAACTAAGGCAGAAAATTTAGTAGCAATTAATGAGGGAATAACTGACTGGCTAGCAGAAACTAGATCATAGATTTGATAAAATAATCATATACTATAATTAATCGAAAGAATTAGGTAATTTATGTTTAATCATGAAGGGCTTTCTAAAGAATTTGAGTGGGTAACCAAAGAGAGTGAAAAAAAACATATCGGAGACTCCATCTCAAAAACATCTGATGAGATGCAGGAAATTGCATATGCTCTTATTAAAGGTGATAATAACGCTGTTGATGAATTAACAAAAAAATGCTTAGAAAACGGAACTACTGCTAATGAAATTCTTGATGATGGACTATTAAATGGTATGGCTATAGTTGGTGTCAAATTCAGGGATAATATAATTTTTGTTCCTGAAGTATTAATTTCTGCCAGAGCTATGAAAGCAGGAATGACTCATATTGAACCAATATTATCTGAATCCGGTATAGAACCCCAAGGCAAGGTATTGATGGGTACAGTCAAAGGTGATTTACATGATATTGGTAAAAACTTATGCATAATGATGCTTAGAGGAGCTGGTTTTACTGTTCATGATTTAGGTGTAGATACTTCACCAGAAGATTTTGTTGATGGATTTGAAGAGCATGAACCAGATGTAATTGGAATGTCAGCATTACTTACAACAACAATGCCAAATATGGGTAGAACTATTCAGTATTTTGAAGATATAGGATTAAGAGAAGAAGTAAGAATGATGGTAGGTGGAGCTCCTGTTACTCAAGAATTTGCAGATGAGATGGGTGCCGATGGATATGGTGAAAGTGCAGTTGATGCTGTTGATAAAGCTAAGGCTCTAGTTGAGCTTCTTAAAGATCTAAAGAGTTAGATTCAATATGACTTCAGATAAGTCAAATTCAAATAAAAAAGAAAAATTAGAGAAAAGTTTAGAAAATATTTATAATATTTTCCAAGACATATCTGATTATGCAGATGAAATAAGTAAAAGCAGATGTCCTTATAAAAATGCCAAAAATCTTTGTACTGCGAGCTTTTCTTGTAAAAATCAACACTTTGTTGATAAAAATGATCTTCCTGTCTGTGTAGGTTCGCATAAGCTAGATTACAGATTTGCGTGGGAAGTAGATAAACCGATTAAGAATAATGACTAAAAAAAAATTTATAAATGAAAAAAAATCAATAGAACTTTCTTTAAATAAAACACTTTTTGAGTTTGCAGATGAAGTTAAGATGAGAATACCAACCTCTTGTGGAAGGTTTGGAGATTGTCATGAATGCATAGTTGAAGTTTCGGATGGATATGAAATATTATCTGAACCTACAGAACAAGAACAATTTTTGAAAAAACCATTTCGATTAGCTTGCCAGGCCAGTACTATTTCAACAGAAGGAAATCTTAAGTTTAGTCCTAGAAAAAGAGATAGAAAAATTTTGACAAATTTTGCTGGAGATACTCGATATGAGATTGATCATAATTATATTTATAAGGAAAATAACCTAGTTAGAAGGACACAAAAAGAAGATGTATTATTATCAAAATCTAAAAGTTTCTATGGATTAGCAATTGATGTGGGGACTACTACAGTTGCAATTAATTTAGTTGATTTTAGTGATGGAAAAATTATGATGACATCATCTTTTGAGAATCCTCAAATTTTTGGAGGTTCAGATGTTATGAATCGTATTTCTTATGATTCCAGTAAATTTAAGGGTGAATTATCTAAGGCAATTATTTCTTCTATTAATTTTGAAATTGGCGAATTTGTAAAAAAATTAAAAATTAGAAGAAATGAAATTATTGAAGTAACTATAGTTGGTAATTCAACAATGAGAGATTTATTTTTTAGCCTCAATGTCGAACCAATAGGAGTTAAACCATACAAATCAATAATTGAAACAGCCTATTTAGAAGAAAAATTGCCCAGTACTGAAATGGTTGTTAAAGCAAAAGATATTAACTTACGAATTAATTCTGAAGCTTTGATATATAGTCCTCCTCTCATAGCATCACATATTGGATCTGATGTTTCTGCAGGATTAATTGCAACTGATTTTTTCCATAATAATAAAATGAAAATGTTAATAGATATAGGAACAAATACAGAAGTTGTTTTAGGAACCCCAGATAAAATGCTTGCAGCCTCTTGTCCTGCAGGTCCTGCTTTTGAAGGAGGAGAAATAACTTTTGGAATGCCTGGTTATGATGGAGCAATAGAAAAAGTTGATTTTAATAAAAATAATTTTTCATACAAAACTATAGGAGGTTCAAAACCTTTAGGATTATGTGGCTCAGGTTTAATAGATTTTCTTTCAGTATTAGTTGACAACAATATCATGAATCCATTAGGAAAATTTGAACTAGAAAAAGAGGCTATTTATATAGATAAAAATGAATCAATTAACTTATCAAGAAGAGATGTTTCAAGTTTAGCTCAAGCTAAAGCAGCAAATGTATGTGGGCAAGCCTTAGTAATAAAAGATTTTGGGACTAATATTGATGAAATTGATAATATTTATTTAGCAGGTGGATTTGCAAATTATATTGATATTGAAAATGCAAAAAATATTGGTTTTATTCTAAATTTTCCTCTAGAAAGAATAAAAAAAATAGGAAATTCAGCCCTAGAAGGTGCAACTAAGTTATTACTTTCTAATAAACTTAGGGAAAATCTTGTTGAGTATGTAACAAAAATTGATCATTTAGAACTTGAGACTAAACCAGAGTTTTTTGATTATTTTGTTGAAGGTTGTCAATTTAAGAAAATTTCTATATAAAATAAATAATATGAAATATAAAGCAGTTATTACAGATTATGTTTGGCCTAATCTTGATATTGAAACAAAAATTCTTAATGAAAATAATATAGAAGTTGTTGATTGTAAAGATAAAAATGATCAACAGCTTAAAAATGAATTAATTGATGCGGATGCAATTTTATTTTGTTTTCGAGAAATATCTTCAGATTTACTTGAAGCTACATCAAAATGTAAAGTTGCGTCTAGATATGGGATTGGCGTAGACAATATTGATATTCAAAAATGCACTGAACTTGGGATTGTTGTTACTAATATTCCTGATTATTGTTTAGAAGAGGTTTCTGATCATGCCATTGGAATGATATTAGCTTTAAACAGAAGAATTAATGATCATTCAAATATGGTAAAGAATGGTGGTTGGTATGATTTGGACTTAGATATCCCTGTTCAAAGACTTAGTGAATCTATTTTGGGTATTGTTGGCTTTGGTAGAATTGGCAGAACTATTGCTAATAGAATATCTGCCCTCGGTATAAAATGTATTGCATTTGATCCATTATTAAATCTAGGAGAAAAAATTGATAATGTAGAAATTGTTTCATTTAATAATTTGTTAGAGATGTCTGATTTTATTACTGTTCATGTTCCCTTAAATGAACAAACTCATCATCTTTTTTCTGAGAAAGAATTTAAGGCTATGAAGGATAATGCCATCATAGTAAATTGTGCTAGAGGTGGTTTAATTGATGAAATCGCTGCTTCTAATGCGCTCTCAAATGGCCAAATTGGAGGGATTGGGCTTGATGTTATTGAAGATACATCTAAGTCACCTACAAGTCCATTATTTATTAACAAAAATGTAATTATTACTCCACATACAGCCTTTTTTTCTAAGGCTTCTAATGAAGAATTACAACGAAGAACAGCAGAAGAAATAGTTAGAGTTATAAAAAACAAAAAACCAGAGAACTTTATAAATCCTGAAGTTATAGGAAATACTAGATTAGATATAAATTAATTATCAAGTGTCATTTGACTTTGATTCCCTTTTGAATCTTCCGATGATGGATTTAGGATTTCTTCTTCAATAACCTCATCTATTACAGTTACATCTAGAGCTTTATCAGGGTTTTTATCTAGTTGAGTTTCTAAATCTTTTACATTACTAAACTTTTTGTCCAAAGCATTTCTTCTTCTACCTTCTAGATATTCAAAATGAGTTGTTGCAGTTTTTAATGCCCTTCCAACCACTGATTGTTCCTCAATATAATTATCCCATTCTTTCTTTAGTTCATCTAAAATCGTCATTATCTGATTTTGATTTTCACCTATAGTTACTACTTTCATAAACTCTTTTATAACTCCAACTACCAAAAGTAGGTTACCAGGTGAAGTTATAGTCACTTTTTTACTTTGCGCATATTGAATAAGGTCCATTCTTTTTTCGTAAATAAATGACAATATATGATCACTTGGAACAAAAACAATCACATTATCTAGAGTATTTTGTTTTGTATTAATATATTTGGTCCCTACTTCATTAATTATTTTTTTTAGCGAGTCAAAAAATTTTTTTTCTCTATTTTGATTATCAATCGTTTTATTTTCTTCATCCATTAATGGTTGGAAATATTCCCAAACGAATTTTGAATCCATATGGATTACTTTCCCATCGGGTAAATTAATCGTAAAATCAGGTCTTGTACCATTATCTAAAACTTGCTGAGTTTCATATTGAACACCCTTAATAAATCCTGCACTTCTAAATATATCTTCAGCCATTAGCTCACCTAATTGTCCTCTTGTTTGGCTTCCAGAAAGTACATTTGTAAGTTTACTGAATTCATCTTTAGCAATGTTTATAGCATCTTCTGTACTTTTATTTTGCTTTCTTAGTAAGTCATTAGTTGTGACTAGTTTTACAGTTTCCTGCATCGTTTTATCGTACTGTCTTGTCATAAGATCTTTAACTGTTTGTAAGTCCTTATTGAACTTATCATCTTTTTCAGAAAGCAATTCCTTTACTTTGCTTTCAACCCCATCTGTAGTGTCATCAGCAAATTCTTTGAATTTTAGACCAGAAAAATATTTCGAAAACTTAACAAAAAATAAAATAGATATTCCTGTCACAGAAAAAATTAGTATTACTAGTAGAAAAATTATAGTTAAGTTGAAAGCGCTCATATGAATATTCTAAATGATCAATTAAGATAATTTTAGAGTTTTATTGTTAGATAAGTCAAATTATGGTTTTGTTAGAAAATTTTATTTATTTAATAGGATAATTTATCTAAAAAAAATAATTATCTAAATATTTATATAAATTATCCTAAACTTCACTGATAAATAAGTTATTTTTTTTTATACATGTTCTGGCGATTAACATTTAAAGATACGTTAGAATTAGTTTTATGATAAATGAAGAATCTAAGTATAGAAAATATTTTAATATTGAAGAAAACATTGCATATCTCAATAGTGGATATATGGGATTACTCCCAATAAAGTCAGTTTCAGAGGGTAGTGAGGGCTTTAATATGAAATCTAGATCATGGGAGATCCAGATGGATGATTTTTATGAAAAACCAGAAAAAGCAAGGAATCTGTTTTCTAAATTAATAAATGCTGATTCTAATTCTGTATTTTTTACCCCTTCAGCTAGTTATGCTTTTGCTGTTTTTGCAAATAATTTTAAACTTAATAAGAGAAAAACAATTTTGTTACTAGAAGAAGAATTTCCTTCAAATGTATGGGTTTGGAAAGAATTAGCAAAAAAACAAAATGGTTTAGTAAAATTTGTATCAAGACCACTGGATGATGACTGGACTTCCGCTATTTTAGATCATATAGATACAGATACTGCACTAGTTTCGGTCCCAAATTGCCATTGGGTTGATGGGGGTTTAATTGATTTAGAAATACTATCTTGTGAATTAAAAAGAAACGATATTGCTCTATCAATAGATGGTACTCAATCAGTAGGAGTAATGCCAATAGATATAGCTAAAATCAAACCAGATTTTATGGCAGTTTCGGGTTATAAGTGGTGTCTTGGACCTTATAGTTTAGGGTTAGCATATATAGATAAAAAATACCATAATGGTGAACCAATTGAATATAATTGGTTGTCAAAATTTCCTATCCCTAGTGATAATAATTTTCCTGATATGACTATTTATGAGAATTTTAAATTTGATAGTGCTAGAAAATTTGATTTTGGACAAAGGGGTAATTTTCATTTAATGCCAGCTTTAGCATCTTCATTAGAATTATTATCAGATATTGGGCCTGAGACCATGTATGATTATGTAGATAACTTAAATCAAGAAATTATAAAAATAACTTCAGAAATTGGTTTTTCAAATATTGAAGAAAAATATAGAGCAAAGCACTATCTAGGATTAAGATTTGAAAATGATATACCAAATGATTTTATTCAGAATCTTGCTAATGAAAAAGTTTTTATAAGTGCTAGAGGTAAAAAAACTATTAGGGTTACTCCTCATATATGGAATAATTTAAATGATGTAGATAAATTCATTAATGTTTTGAAGAAAGTTTTATAAATGAATATTTTTGTTTCTGAAAACCAAGTAAAAGAAATCTTAAGCGTTAGTAATACTGTTAATTTGCTAGAAGAGGCAATGAAATCTTTATCAACAGGTAAGGGATTTAATAGCCCAAGAAAAAGACTTCCAGCAAGTTATAATGGTGGAAACTTACATTTCATGGCTGCATCTTGGCCAGAAAAAGGCATAGCAGGCCATAAAAGCTATGTTGTAGCCAATGGTAAAGCAACTTTTGTTGTAATTCTTTATTCTACTGAAGGTGAAGGTTTACTTGCAGTTATTGAAGCTAATCTATTAGGGCAGATACGAACAGGTGCAGCTTCTGGTTTAGCTTCAAAATATCTAGCTAATAAAGATTCAAAGAAACTTGCTGTGATTGGTTCAGGCTTTCAAGCTGAGACTCAATTAGAAGCTATAAATTCACAATTCAATTTAGATGAAGTAAGAGTTTACTCAAGAACAAAAGAAAAACGTGATACTTTTGTAGAAAAAATGAGTAAAAAATTAAGTATTAAAATAAATCCATCTGAAACTTCGGAGGAAGCTACAGATAATTGTGACATTATCTCACTTATAACAAGTTCACCTATACCAGTTATTTCAGATAAACAAATCACTAAAGGTGTTCATATAAATGCCGCTGGTGGGAATAATTGGCTCAGATCAGAATTATCATCAAGCTCAATTAAGAAATTTGATTTTCTTTCGTGTGATGATATCAACCAGGCTAAAACAGAATGTAAAGAATTCATGGAAGCTACTGAAAAAGGTATTACTTCATGGAATAATATTCATGAATTATCTAATGTTATAGATGAAAAAATCATTGGGCGAAAAAACGTTGAAGATATAACTTTGTATGAATCACTAGGTATCGCAATTCAAGATATTGCTGCTGCAAAATACATATATGATCAACTTAAATAAATTTACTTATTACTTAAATTTTTAAATTTTTTTTCTGTTTCTTTTTGTAGAGTTTTGAAATCAGAATTGTTAGTTATAATCGAATAAGGAACATTATTCATACTTAATATCTTAACCATCTCATTAATATTATTTTGATGACTCAATATCATTTCGAAATCCTTTTTAGATAAATTTCTACTATTAGTGACTCTATTTTGGGATAACTCAACTTTTGAATCAATAATCCATATAAAATCAAATAATTTATACCACTCCGCTTCTATGATTAAAGCACCTTCAAATATTAGAAGATTTGAAGTATTTTTAATTTTATTGATTATATATTTTTCAACTTGTGGCCATATTATTTCCTGCAATGTTCTAAGTTTCTTAGAATCATTAAAAACAATTTTGCCTAATTTCTTAATGTCTATTTCGTTTTTATTAGATTTTACCTTTGGAAAAATTTCTAAAATATCATTTTTGATATTAGGATCATTCTTATAAAAGTTTTTAGCAACATCATCTAAGTCATAAGTGGTATTCCCCATATTTTTTACAATATTTAAGACTGATGATTTTCCACTTCCTATATTTCCAGTTATTCCTAATGATTTCATATTTAATAAATTAGGTTCTTAATTCAACATGTGATACTTACTTATATTTCATATTATATAAGAATACCCCCAGAGGTCTGAGCAATTAAATAAAAGGCCCTTTTATAGGGCTTTTTATTTATAATCCTCTTTCTTTCAATTTATCTTCATTAACTATTTCGTGAAATTCTATTTCATATTTATCAATATTATTTTGTAATTCTTCTGATAATTTATTTCTGATTTTATCTGGAACTTTAGTGAATGTATTTGAACTTAATGTTTCTTGAGTCCATTCAGCACAAACAGAATAATCTTCTGAAGGTGTCCCCCACCCCGAAACATATACGGTAGCCTCACTTCTACCCTTTTCTTCATACTCAGAACATATTTGTTTCAATAAACTAGCAACTTTCCAAAGTTTTTCTCTTGATGTGATACATTTTCTTCTCACTAAAAACATTTCTAATCCTTTCTTTAATATAAAATGACAAAATGCCAGCAATAATTATAATTACTGTTCTAATTTCTACTCTTCTACATGCTACATGGAATTTTTTAATTAAAAAATCTAACCATCCCTACGAATATGTCCAATTATTGGCAGTAGTTAGTGGTGCTATTTCTTTACCTTTTGCCATTTTTTTTATTATTACGGATACGTTCACAATTACTGGGATTTTGCTTAGTATTTTGTCCGGATTAGTTCATGTTTTTTATTTTTATTTTTTGGGAACTGCTTATAAAAAAGCAGATTTATCTTTTGTTTATCCTATAGCTCGGGGTACTGCTGTTGCTTTAGTCCCACTTGTAGGACTTTTTATTATCAAAGAATCAGTCTCTAGTATTTCACTATTAGGAGTTTTTATTGTTTTTTTAGGTATTTTTTCTTTAGGAAATATTACTCATATTAAGTCAGTAAATTTCAATGACTTGTTTTTATCATTAATTACTGGAATAACCGTCACAACTTATACTATCGTTGATAAATACGCTGTTTCTTTAATTAATCCTTTTTTTGTGTTTTCAATTTCTTCATTTTTGGGAGGTTTTTTGTCAATAACTTTAATTGACAGAAGAATTAATCATTTTTATCTGGTAGCAAAAAATAATATAAAAATAGTTATTGTGATTTCTTTTCTAAGTGCGATAGCATATACCTTGATTTTATATGCTTATAAATATTCTGACGTATCTCTTGTAACCCCTTTAAGAGAAATGCAAACCGCTATAGCTGCAATTATGGGAATTGTTTTACTAAATGAAAAGCTGAAATTTTATAAAATAATAGGTATCTCTTTTATAGTTATAGGGGCTATATTAATTACTTATTAAATTTATTTTTCTTCGATATCAATTGAATTGATAAGATCTCCAGGTTCAGGATCACTCATAGGATCCCTTTCCCTAATGTTTAGTACCACTTCCATACTTTTTTTGTCAATCACCTTTCCAAAAACTGTATGAGCTCCATCAAGGTGTGGAGTTGGTGCATGAGTAATAAAAAATTGTGATCCGTTAGTTCCAGGACCTGCATTAGCCATAGATAATATACCTTCAGAATCATGTTTTAAAGAGGATACAAATTCATCAGCAAATTGATATCCAGGTCCACCAGACCCAGTACCAGTAGGATCTCCGCCTTGAACCATAAATCCAGGAATGACCCTATGAAAAGTAGTTCCATTATAGTATCCAGCCTTAGCGAGATTTATAAAATTTTCGCATGTAATAGGAGTTTGATCTGAATATAAGTGAATAGATATTTCTCCTTTATCAGTATTGATTTTAGCCTTATATGTTTTTGATGTATCTAAGTTTCCTTTGGGAGCTTCTAAATTCATAATTATTTTCCTATACAAAATCTTTCTATATAAATTAATATTACCTTATTTATTGACATTTTTATGTTTTAGTTATTAGATAAATTTAAGTACTTTAAGGAGTTTTTTATGAATGAATATCCGATAATAAAAAAAATTACTTTTAATAGATATCAATTTCCCTTAGAAAATATGAGAAATCATACTCTTTCGTGGGTCTACGAACCCGGATCAAAATCTGCAAGAAATATTATTTCAATTAAGATTGATACAGATTTAGGTATTTCTGGTGAATACTTTAGCATTGCTCCAGGTACTTTTGATCAAATGAGAGCTATAGCTCCTATATTAATTGGCCAAAATGGACTTAATAGAGAAAATTTTTATAATTTAGCCAAAGTAGTTTTACGTAAGCAAGACAAAATGGGTATTGGTCCCATGGATATAGCTTTATGGGATTTAGCAGGAAAATATTATGACACACCTATCTTTAGATTATTAGGAGGTAGTAGAACAAAACTTCCAACATATGCTTCAACGCTTCATGGTGATTATTCTAAAGGTGGTCTTAATTCTCCAGAAGCATTTAGAGATTTTGCGCAGCAATGTCACGAATTAGGATATAAAGCTTTCAAAATTCATCCATGGGCTCCAGCTAATATAAATCAAGAAATAAGAGTAGTGAATGAAGTTGGAAAACTTTCAGATAAAATGAACCTAATGATTGACCCTTGTTGTGTTTACGAAACTTATGCTGATGCTTTAAGAGTAGGAAGAGCATGTGATGAAAACAACTATTTTTGGTATGAAGATCCTTTGCAAGATGGAGGAGTTTCATTTTATGCTCATAAAAAATTGAGACAAACATTAAAAACACCTCTTTTGCAAGGTGAGCATTTACATTTAGTAGAAACACATACAGATATGGCAATAGCAGAGGCTACAGACTTTTGGCGGGCCGATCCTGAATACGACGGCGGAATAACAGGTACCATGAAAATCGCTCATGCAGCAGAAGGTTTTGGGATGGATTTAGAACTTCATATTGCAGGTCCTGCTCAAAGGCATTGTATGGCGGCAATTAGAAATTCTAACTATTATGAAATGGGGTTAGTACATCCAGAATTATCAAATCCTGCAAGTATTCCAGTATATAAAAATGATTATAGAGATGAAATTGATACGATTGATTCTGATGGATATGTTACAGTTTCTGAAGACCCTGGGCTTGGAGTAGAATATGATTATGATTATGCAAAAAAATTCTTGATTGATTCACTTGTAATAGATTAATTAATGTCAAAAAAAAATATATATAGTTCTTATAAAGAAGCAATTAAAGATTTATCCAATAACACATCTATTATGATTGGAGGATTTGGTGTTCAAGGAGGACAACCAACTAATCTTATGCTTGCCCTAAGAGATATGAACTTAAGTGATCTGACCTTGATTGGTAATGTTGCAGGAATCTCAATGATTACGGGTTACGGATGGAAAAAATCAGATAAACATAAAATTATAGATCAAAGTATATTTTTTGAAAAAAAACAAGTAAAAAAAATTATTTGCTCATTTCCAATACCTGCTCAAAGAGAACCAATTTCAGAAATAGAGAAAGCTTGGAAAAATAATGAATCTGAAGTAGAAATTATTCCACAAGGAACATTAGCTGAAAAAATACGCGCAGGAGGATCTGGTATCGCCGCTTTTTATACAAAAACAGGTGTAGGAACAATTATTGAAAAAAATAAAGAAACTAAAATTATAAATGGTGAAAAATATCTTCTTGAATATGCTCTGAATGCAGATGTAGCAATAATAAAAGCTCATATATCTGATGAAAAAGGAAATTTGATTTATAAAGGAACATCTAGGGCCTTCAACCCTATTATGGCAACTGCTGCAAGTTTGACAATAGCTGAAGTTGATAAAATAGTCTCTTCAAATGATATCGATCCAGAAAGAATAGGTACTCCTGGGATTTATGTTGACAGAATAGTGAGTAATATTAATGAATTATCCTGAAAAACTAACTAAAGAAGATATTGCATACAGAGCTTCTATTGAGTTATCAGCTGATACATATGTAAATTTAGGGATAGGTTTACCCTCTTTATGTGCAAAATATATTAATCCAAAAAAAAATATTACCTTCCAAGCTGAAAATGGGATACTAGGATTTAATCAACTATCACAGGAAAAAGAACAAGACGAAAATCTTATTGATGCAGGGGGACAATTCTTAAGTCCTAATCCTGGAATTTCATTTTTTGATTCTTCTGATTCATTTGGAATGATTAGAGGAGGACATATTGATGTCACTGTTTTGGGGGGCCTTCAAGTCTCTGAAAAAGGAGATTTAGCTAACTGGATGATCAAATCTAGAGGTATTGGTTCTATAGGAGGTGCTATGGACCTTGTTACGGGAGCTAAAGAAGTAATTGTGACTATGGAGCATATAACTAAAGAAAATAAACTAAAAATACTAAAGAATTGTGAATTTCAGCTTACAGGTATAAATTGTGTAAACAAAATAATTACAGATATAGCTGTAATAAATATTACAAAACAAGGATTATTTATTTCTGAAATTGCTAAAGGCTGGAGTTTAGAACAAGTTCAATCATTAACAGAACCAAAATTAAACACATATAAAAGAATAAATGAATATATAACTAGATAAAACTTGTTTTATCGAACGTCCACAATTAATTTACCAAAATTTTCACCTTCAAATAATTTCATAAAAGTTGAAGGGATGTTGTCAAAACCTTTATAAACATCTTCTTTATAAATTATTTCACCAGATTTAATCCAATTTGAAATTGCTTCCATTGCTTCAACATAAATATGTTCAAAATTAAAAACTATAAATCCCTGCATTGTAGATTGTTTTGTAAGAAGAGTTCTTGCAACTCTTGGCCCTTGTGGAGGCACTTTTGCATTATAGTTAGCAATTTGTCCACATACAGCTATTCTTGAAAATGTTGATATATGATTTAGTACAGCATCTGAAATGTTTCCTCCAACATTGTCAAAATACATATTTACAAAATTTTCTCCCAGTAACCCTAATTCTTTGTCTATATCTTGTGTCTTATAATTAAGACATAAGTCAAAGTTTAGTTTTTCAGTACAGTATTTAACTTTTTCATCAGACCCTGCAATCCCTATGACTTTACAACCCATAATTTTAGCTATTTGACCTACAATAGAACCAACAGCGCCTGANGCTGCTGAAACTACAATTGTTTCTCCAGGTTTTGGTTTACATACCTCTAAAAAACCTAAATATGCAGTCCTGCCTGGCATACCTAAAACACCTAAAGAATAAGTTATAGGTAAATTTTTATCTTGATTTATTTTAGATAAACTTTTTTCTGATAAAGTAGAATATTGTTGCCAGCCTGATTTAGCAGTTACCATATCTCCAACATTGAAAATTTTTGATTTAGTTTCAATAACTTTTGCTACAACTTCTCCTTCCATAACAGCTCCTATCTGTACAGGATCTGAGTAAGAAGGACCNGCATTCATTCTACCTCTCATATAAGGATCTAGGGACAAAAACTGAGTTTCTAATAATACATCNCCGTAGTCTAGNGANTTTGTATCAACAATATTAATTTTAAAATCTTCTTCTATATTAGGAACCCCAGAAGGTCTATTATTTAGAACCCATTGTTTGTTTTTCATGTTAACCACCTGATTTTTTCTNTATTATTTGATTTTTATTAGTATATAACCTTTATGTTGAAATTTATATTTATAAATTACTGATTTATTTNTAAAGATTTATAACTTGTAAAATATCATAAAATATTAATTTATTTTATTTGATATTTACGTTATCCTGAATATAATACTAACCACAGTTAGTGAGGTACTATTGAAAAGTTTTGTTGATTTAGAATTAAAGAATCCTATCCTTTTGTGTAGCTGGCANGGTTGGCCTGATGCTGCAGAATCTGCTACTAAATCTATAGAAGAAATTCTCTCGCAGCTGGATATTGCAAGCTCATATAAATTAAATTCTGAAGCATATTATATCTACTCAGATAAAAGACCTAATGTATCAAATCCAAAGCCTGAACACAGAAAAATTGATTGGCCAGAAAATAAATTTTCTTTTGTGAAGACTAATGGTGAAAACGATCTCATTATATTTGAAGGAATNGAGCCTGATTTGTACTGGAAAAAATATATTAAAGAATTTTTATCTCTGGTGAATTTTTATAAAGTTACGCAAGTAATAATGATTGGATCATTGTTGGATTCTGTTCCTCATACTAGAGAGCCAAGAATTTCTATTACTGCAACAAGAGCAAGTAACAATAAATTCTTAAAGAATATAAAGTTTCTACCTCCTACTTATGAGGGTCCAGCAGGTATAACTTCTGCGATAGGAGAAAAACTTGATATGAAGAAAATATCTGCTATTTCTGTATGGGGTCATACACCTCATTATTTGCAGGTAACTCATAATCCTATACTTTCTGCAGCAATCATGAAAGAAATTGATAATATGCTCAATCTGAACTTAAATTTTGACAAAATCTCAAAAAAATCTGAAGAGTTTAGATCTTCATTAAATATGGCTTTAGAAGATCATAAAGAAATAAATAAATATGTTGAAAGATTAGAAGAATCTTATGACACAGAAGAAATGTCAAAAATTGACCCTGAGCCAAAATTAATAATTAAAGATCTTGAAAATTTCTTAAAAGAATCTAGAGAAAATCAAAATTGAAATCCATAGATAAACTTTTAAATTCAAATACTTCAGAAATTGGTTTTAATAAACAAAACTATAAAGGAGTAACGAAACTTAATATTTTAGGGTTAACTAGTTCTCAAATCAATGAAAATAAATTTGAATGCAGCTCATATATATTATCTGATATTGAAAAAAAATCTTCTAAAAGTAAAGGTAAATATATAAACGTCAATGACACAAATAAATCTATAGAAAATTTTGATTTTATTATTCTTCAAAATACAAATGAAACTAAAATCAATCTGTTAAGTTATGAAAAGCCTGTTGGGATGCAAATAAATCATGATACTGTTTTGACTGAACTAAGATTATCTACTTTAGATTCATTTGATTTCGATTTATACATATACAAAATAAATAATAATTTAATTTTTAATTTTGAAGAAGTCTTAAAAATGAAAGATATACTAAATTCAATAAGATCAAATTGGTTCATTTTTTTAGATGAAAATAATCTTTCTCAAGAAGAAATCCAATATATATATGACTTAGGATTTGTGGGGATAGTACTTGATTTAGACAAACTTAGTTTAAAAGATTTCAATAAAATTAAAACAAATATAAAAAAAATAGAAGAAAAGAAAAATGGGAAAATTTGATAATAAAAATATATCAATATATGGATTAGGAAATATTGGTTACAATATTGGCAAAAAACTAATTGAAAAAAATAATAATATTAACGTTCAAGGTTTTGATATTACTAAAGAAAAATCTACTATAGCTAATGAATCTAATGCAATAACTAAAGAAATGAAAAGTTATATTGATTCCATAGAAGATTGTGACATTCTAATTATTTCTACACCAACTTCATCTACTTACGAGATTTTTGAATCTCTTAGTGGAATTATATCTAATAAAACAATAATTTTTGATATTTGCTCATCAAAAAGAGCAATCAGTGAATGGTCATATGACCTATTACCAGATAACGAAATTATAGGTCTTTATCCATTTATAAATCATGATTCTATATTGAATAATAATTGGGGTTTAGTTTCATATAGAAATACAAAAGATAATGTTACAAATATGGCTAATACATTTGTACAAGAGATGGAAGGTTTAGTTATAAATATTGATATTACAGAACATGATAGTTTTGTAGCACTTACAGAAACAATGCCAATGATATTATCCTCTAATCTTCTTAATCTATCAAATAGTAACTCCTCCTGGAAAGAGGTTTATAAATATTTTAATAATGATGATTTTAAATTATTCTCAAGCTCTCTTGATAATGATCCTATTAAAATATTTTCATCAATATCTACAAATAATGATTTACTTCTTGAATGGATAAAACTTTATATAAGTGAATTAGTAAAATTACAAAAATTACTTGAAAATAACTTAGAAAAAGATATTGCAGATTTAGTCAATAAAACATGGGAAGATCGATTGAAAATAACCAATAATATCGATCCTAGTATTGATACTGGAGAAAATATTATCCCTTCTTCATCTGAGAATATGCTCTCCTTATTTATTGGGTCTAGAGCCGCTAGATTTTTTACAAAATCAAAAGAAATAGATAAAGATAAGTATGGATTTGAAAAAAGGATTTAATTTATGGAATTTTCTCTTTCAAGTAAAAAGAGCTTAAGAGGCGATATTCTAATTCCTCCAGATAAATCTTTGTCTCATAGAGCTGTTATGTTTAACTCTTTAGCAGAAGGTGATGCAAAAATATCTAATTTTCTAATGGGAGAAGATTGTCTCTCAACTATTTCAGTCCTTAAAGAATTGGGAGTAAAAATTAAAGTTAGTGGGAGCGATGTTTTCACTTATGGAAAAGGAATCAACTCTTTATCGCAACCAACTAAAGTTTTAGATGTTGGAAATTCAGGAACAACTATAAGACTAATGTCAGGGATTCTTGCAGGTAGAGATTTTGAAAGTACTCTTGATGGAGATTCCTCAATTAGAAAACGTCCCATGAATAGAATAATTGAACCATTAAACAAGATGGGTGCTAAAATATCAGCTAATAATAATAACGAAAATGCGCCTATAAAATTTAATGGAGGTAGTCTTGACACCTTAAATTATGATTTACCTGTAGCAAGTGCTCAATTAAAAAGCTCATTGATTTTAGCTGGGCTAAGATCAAAAAATGGCATAATTATTAGAGAAAAGGCTACTTCTAGAGATCATACTGAAAGGCTTCTTTCAAATATGGGTGCTGATATTATTACGAAAGGATTAGAAATCTCAGTTAATCCTTCAAATATTGAATCTAGAGATATTACTGTACCTGGAGATATTTCTAGTGCTTCTTTTTGGCTTGTTGCAGCATGTATTCATGATAATGCAGAACTAACTATAAGAAACGTAGGAATAAATGAAACTAGGTCTGGAATAATTAGTGTTCTAAAGAGAATGGGAGCACATATAGAATTTTCGAATAAGAAAGATTATTCTGGTGAACCTGCTTGTGATATATATGTCAAAAGCTCTAAATTAAAAGCTACAGAAATTTCGGGTAGCGAAATTCCTTTGCTGATTGATGAAATACCCATAATAGCTCTTGCTTCTGTTTATGCAGAAGGAGAAACTAAAATTATAGACGCAGAAGAATTAAGGTATAAAGAATCTGACAGAATTTCACTTACTGTAAATTGGATGAAAAAAGCAGGGGCAGTAGTTGAGGAATTAAGAGATGGAATTATTATAACAGGTAACAATAACCTTTCTGGAGGTACATTTTCATCTCATGGCGATCATAGATTAGCAATGACTCTTGGGATTGCAAGTCTTGTTTCAAAGAAAAAAATTACAGTTAAGAATCCTGAGGCTTCAAATGTATCTTATCCTGGTTTTTGGGATTATTTAAATGATTTAGGTGATTGATTTGTCTGCAAATTTTCCAAAGATATTCTTGATTTCTGGCCCATCTGGAGTTGGAAAAGATACCATTATTGCTGAATTGAGAAAAATTTATTTTGATTTTCATTTTGTTGTAACTGCTGTTACTAGAAAGAAAAGATCTGATGAAAAAGAGGGAGTAAATCATTTCTTTATTTCTCCAAATAAATTTAAATCAATGATAGAAAATAATCAACTAATCGAATGGTCAAAAGTTTATGATAATTTTTACGGTGTCCCAAAATCTCAAATTGAAACTCCAATAAGTCAAGGGAAATCTGTTTTTATAAGAGTTGATGTTCAGGGTGCAGAAAAAATAAAAAAAATAATGCCTGAAATAGTTTTGATTTTTATAAAACCTGAAAATTTAGAATACATTAGATCACATTTAGATATAAGAGGTGAAAACTCTGAAGATGAAATTAACAAAAGAATAGAAGCTGCAAAAAAAGAAATATTATTAGCAAAAAACTTTGATTATGTTATAACAAATCAAGAGGGTAATATTAAGTATGTAATTGATGCTGTAAAAGATATAATTAAGAAAAATTTATAAAATTATGAAACTAAGAAAAATATTAATATCTCCCCAAGAATTTAAGGAAAGCTTAACTGGTCTTCAAGTTGCAAAGGCTATTCAAGAAGGCGCACGAGCTTATTTAAAT
>PABO01000028.1 GCA_002699165.1 Chloroflexota bacterium
GTAGGTGCTGGTTGAGGAGTAGCCGTGGGCTGCGCTGTAGGAACTGGTTGAGGGGTTGGAGTGTTTAGTTTGCTTATATTATATTCTGAAATTTTCTGAGCTCTTGCATCTATGGTAGCTTCTATATCAATTTCTTCTCCACATGAAATTATAAACAATAATATTGATAGAATAATTCTTCTCATATTTATATTGTATTCAAATCTTTTTTAATTGCAGATGATAAAACATTCAATCTATACCTATTTAATTCACTTGATAGAAGTAAATTATTTAATATGGAAACGGTAATATTTTTTTCAATTGAACCCCAACCTATACAAGAAACTAGTCCTGTATGGCCAAAAGATTTTTCTGGTTGATCAATTTCATTTTCAAAATATATTTCACTATCAAATCTTATACCTAGCCCTAATTTTACATTTCTCATATTGTCGTTATGATCTATTCCTTTGGAATAAATTTTTAGAATTTTATTTTTAGTTTTTTTACTAATCCAAGTATTATTATTAATTATTGCGTTATAAAACATTGCAAGGTCACTGCTTTTAGACATGCATGTACCAGATATTAGAGGGATTTTATTGAGTGCGAATAATTTAAATATCGTAGGAATTGTATTTAAATTTGATGATTCATGCTTATATATTTCTAAAGGTAACCTCTCGTTGTTTACCGTCATGAATTTCATACTTGATAAATTGAGAGGATTTTTTACTAATTCAATAAAACTTTCTTGAAAAGATTTTTTTGTTATTCTTTCAACTAACTCCCCTAATATCCATCCATATGTAACTTCATGATATGCAATTTTTTCTCCTGGTTTTGATTCGGGTATATAGTTTTCTAGCCACCTACATATTCGATTTAAGTCAGTATAATCTTCATCTGAAAGAGTATTTGATAAGGAAACTCCTGATGTATGATTTAGAACATCTTTTATTTTTATATTTTTTTTATTGTTTTTTCCAAAATCAGGCCAAAATTTCGAAATATTATCTTCAAAATCTAATTTACCTAAATCATACAATTTCCATATGACTGCTGCTATTAATGGTTTTCCTGCTGAAAAAATATAAAAAGAATTATTGTTTTCATATTTATTAAATGCATTTATTTTTTTATTTTTCTTAAACACTGATAAAGAGATATCTCTTACTAGTCCCTCTTTTTTTAATTTATTAACAGCAGTATCTGTGTAAGCAATCATTTTAAATTTTATATGGGATAGTTTGAGGGCCCTCAGGAAGGATACAAATCGAAGGATTTTTTATTTTTTTATTTATTTCTTCAATTGCATCTTCTATCTTATTAATTTTTATTAGATGAGATTTAGTTACTTCTTTTTCATTAAGTTTAGAATAGAGCATAACTTTGTTATTTTCTTGAATTTGAGCTTGAATTTGTACTTGCCATTGATCAGCTTCCAAATAAGTTTGGTTTTTTAATTTCTTTAAATATTCTTCTGGAGATTTTACTGATTTTAGTAATTTTTCGTAATTGCTCTCAAAAGGTATTCCATCTGAACATTCTGAAACACTAATTATTATTCCACCTGGCTTCGTGATTTGAGCTGCAGCTGAAACTCCTTTTATTGTTTGATATAAATTTTGGTCTAATGGATATCCTGAATTTGAAGTTATAACTAGATCATATAGTTTATTGGTCTTTTTCATAGAATCTTTTTTTACATCAATACAAGCTAATTTATGCTCTGAAAAAAGTTCACCAGAATAAATGCCTGTAATTTTATTTTCTCTATTTAGGGTTAAATCAATTGAAAAGTCTGGCATATTTAATAAAGAAATTTCAGATATTTGTTTATGAATTGGATTTCCTTCAATTAATCCCCAAGTAGAATTTTTATTATTGATTTTGTCGTAATCGTGTAAATTCATAATAGTTTCTAGTCCTGCAAGTCCTGGGGCGACCATTTTAGGGCCACCTGAGAATCCTGCAAAAAAATGCGGTTCAACAAATCCTGTTGTAATTTTCAGATCACAGTTTACCCATTCTTTATTAAGCTCAATAGGAATATTTCCAGAGGTTTTTCCCATATATTCTAAGTTTGATGAATCTTCAGCATCATGAATTACTATAGTTGTTTTAGAAATAACAAAATCACTAAACATTTCATTGATTTCTTTTTGATTAGTAGGTCTATGACTTCCAGTTGCTATAAAAACAAGAAAATTTTCTTTTCTGATCCCATTAAACAAATTTAATATAGAAGTTATAATTTCATTTCTTGGTTGTGCTCTTGTATGATCACAAACTGATAATCCTACCGTCATTCCCTGCTTATAAAGAGATAATAATGAGCTTGAATTTATTGGGCTTATTAATGATTCGGTAATACTCTTTTCAGGTTCTAATATTTCATTTTTATGATTTGGAATTAGCACATCTGAAGAATCAGGCACTTGAATTTCGATGCCTTCTTTTCCATAATCCATCTTAATTTTCATTTTTACTCCTAGAAATTATCACACCAACATTCTTACTTAATTTTAATGCTCCTGGCTTATCTATTTTGATACTAGCGTTAATAACTTTTTTTTCTTTCAAACATAATTTTGCAATTTCTACACCAAGTGTTTCTATGAGTTGATACTCTGAATCTTCAATGAGTTCATTAATTTTATGACTAAGAGATTTATAATTTACAGTATCATTTATATCATCTGAAATATAATCAAACTTCTTTATATCTAAAGTTATATTTATTATCAAAGGTTGCTTTGTTTCTCTTTCCCAATCAAAAATACCTATTTTGGCATAGCATTTTAAGTCTTCTATAAAAATTTGATCATATTTGTTCATTTAATATACATGCCTTCCTCCGTCTACAAAAATTCTTTCTCCTGTAATGAAATCATTTTTTATTAGCATTTCAATACAGGATGTAACCTCTTCTATTTTTGCAGTTCTTCCTATGGGACCTAAATTTATACTTTCTGTTTTACGATTTGGAGCATCAGCTGGAGGTAAAATTGCTCCTAATGCTATTTCATTTACCTGATAGTTTGGAGCCATTGATAATGATAAAGATTTTGTAAGTCCGTAAATTGCAGCTTTACTTACTCCATAAGAAAATCTATTTGTTCTAGCAGTTTTCCAATCACTGATATTTATTACCTTTCCTTTATTACTTTTTCGAAATATAGCTTTGCAAAGAATAAAGGGAGCAATTAAATTCACATAAAAATCTTCTTCTATTTCTCTTGATGATGTATTTTCTAATGTGTTTTTTTTAAAAGTAGATGCATTATTAATTAGAATAGAAATTTCTCCAATTTTTTTTTCTGTATCTTTTATAAGCTTTATACAATTTTTTTCATTTGAAAGGTCTGATTGAATTATTGAAGCCTCTACTTTATTTTTTTTTACTAATTTTAGAGTTTGATTCGCACTAGATTCAGATGAATTATAGTGAATTCCAATATTGAATCCTAATTTTGATAGGCTAATAGCAATTTCTCTACCAATTCTATTTGCGGCTCCTGTTATTAGCACATTTTTATTTTCAAGTTTCAAAACTAAACCTACTTTATAAGATCAAAAAATTCTTTTCTCGTTGCATTATCTGACTTAAATGTACCAAAAAGTGAACTAGTTATCATTTCTGTTTCAGGTAAATTAACTCCCCTCATGCTGCTGCACATATGCTGAGCTTTTACAACAACTCCAGCACCGAGTGCTTGGGTATTATTAAAAATTGCCTCTCCAATTTGTTCTGTAAGTCTTTCTTGAACCTGAAGTCTTCTTGCAAATATTCTTGTAATTCTTGGGATTTTTGAAAGTCCAATTATCTTTTCGCTAGGAAGGTATCCAATATCAATCTTTCCAAAAAAAGGTAACATGTGATGTTCACAAAGAGAATAAAATTTTATATTTTTAACAATTATAATTTCATCGAAATTTACGTCAAATAACGCATTATTTATAGTCTCTTTTATATCTGTTGTATAGCCTGAAAGAAGTTCTTCATATGCCTTTGCAACTCTTTTTGGAGTATCCTTTGTTCCATCTTTATCTATCTTATTTCCAAGTGATTTCAATATTTTTTCAAAGGAACTTTCAAAAATATCCTTATTAAATTTATCCATTTTATCCTCCAGCTATTGATGGTAAAAAATGTACTTCTGTATCTTCTTCTAGTTCTTGCAGTAGACCTTTTCTAGTAGCAGAATAACCACAAATTGCAGCCAACCCAGGCTTGATTCTATTGTCTTCAACTAAATATTCTTTAGTACCAGGATACATTTTTTCTAAATTATCTATAACTTCGCGAAGAGTTTTACCAACAACTTCAACATAATCTTCATTATTAGTTTCTTTTTTTAAGTGGTATGGTAAAAATAATTTAGGCATTATCAATCACTTCAAGAATCTTTCTAGGGTTCATTGGTGTGTTATAAATCCTAATACCTGTAGCATCTTTTATTGCGTTAGCTACAGCTCCAAGTGGAGGAACAATCGGAACCTCACCTACACCTCTTACCCCAAATGGATGTAATGGATTTGCAACTTCTACCATAATTACATCTATGTTTGGCATATCTAAAGCTGTTGGCATTCTATAATCTAGAAAACTTGTATTAGCCATAGTTCCATCTTTTTCAATATAATATTCTTCATTCAGAGCCCAACCAATACCCTGAACAGCGCCACCTTGAATTTGTCCCTCAGCATATTGTGGATATATTGCTTTCCCTACGTCCTGTATTGCGGTATATCTAGTTACGTCAGTTTTCCCTGTTTTAGGGTCTATCTCTAAATCACATATACCTATGCCAAAACCATTTCCTGCAGCAGATAAATTGACTGAAGCAGTTGATGTTACAGGCCCTCCTGTAGGATTTATTTTTGTCGCAAGTTCTTCTATGGTAATTTCTAGATCAGATGATTTTGAGTGAAATTTACCATCATCAAAGTTTATTTGATCTTCTGGCTCTTCCCAAAGTATCGAAACTCTTTTCTTCATTTCTTCAATTAGTTTTTTTGCTGCTTCCCAACCGGCATATCCAGTTGCATAAGTTGTTCTAGATCCTCCAGTAGTAGCCGTAAATCCGATCTTATCAGTATCGGGAATAGAAGGATGAATGTTTTCAGCAGGAATTCCTAATGTTTCCGCAACTTGCATTGATATTGAAGTCCTTGTACCTCCTATATCAGCGGAGCCTTCATTTAATGCTATATTTCCATCATCTTGAAGTATTAGATCTACTGTTGACCTATTTCCTCCATTATGCCAATATCCACATGCAAGACCTCTGCCATAAATTTTATTATCATTTCTTTTATCAATTTTTGAATTCCAATGATCACTATTCTTAGCAGCTTCAAGCGTTTCTATGAATCCAATCTTATGGTACAAAACTCCATCTGGTTTTCTTGTCCCTTCTTTAGATGCATTTGCAATCCTGAAATCAATTTTATCCCAACTCATTTTTTCACAAATTTCATCTATAACACTTTCTACTGCAAATGAAACTTGAGGTGAACCTGGTGCTCTATAGGCAGCACTTTTGGGTTTATTTACAAGCACATCATAAGCATCAACTCTAATATTTGGGATATTGTAGCAGGCTAAACAACATACAGCAGCAGCAGGGATTGCAGAGCCTGGATAAGCTCCTGCTTCTAATTTAATATCTACAGCTCCTGAGTTTATTTTTCCATCATTTGTTACACCTATTTTTACAATTATTTTTCCTCCAGGAGCAGGCCCTGAACCTTGAAAAACTGAAGTTCGATCCATTATCATTTTTACAGGCCTGAAACCAGATTTTTTTGACAAAATAGCAGCCAAAGGAGGAAGATATACTTTAGTTTTTCCTCCAAATCCTCCACCAATTTCTACATAATTAGAAGTTACCTTAGAAATAGGAAGGTCTAAAAATCCTGCAGTTAGATCCCTGACTGCAAACATACCTTGAGTACTTGACCATAATGATAGGTGATTATTTTCATCCCAATGTGCTGTTGCATTATGTGGTTCAATATAACCTTGATGTACCATCTGAAGATTGAATTCTTTTTCAAGAACATAATCTGAATTTTTAAAATCTTTATCAGAAGCTCCTAGTTCATGACGAAAATGTTTAGCTATATTTGTATTTTTTACAGTTTTTCCTAGATGATCAGCTTCTAGATCTTCTAATAAAATAGGTGCATTTTTAGCAATAGCTTCATCTACATTCTTAACTGGTTCAAGCATCTCATACTCTACTTCAATTAATTTGCACGCCTCTTTAGCAGTGTTTCTATCAGTTGCAGATACAGCTGCTACAGGATGCCCTTTATAAAGAACCTTATCATTAGCCAGAATATTATCTACATCTCTCTTTAGATTGACATTTAATATTCTTTTTTGGATTTTAGAAATATTTTCATCATCTCTATTATTATTTATAGGTATATCTTTTGAAGTTATGACCGAGAAAACCCCTTTCATATTTTCTGCTTTTGATGTGTTAATAGATTTTATCTTTGCATGTGCATACGGGCTTCTCAAAACTTCTCCCCAAATTAAACCTGGAAGTTTAACGTCAGCGCCATATATTGCTCTTCCCGTAACTTTATCGTATCCGTCATGTCTAATTGGGTTAGTGCCAATGACCTTATACTCTTTTTTAGAATTGAAACTTGTAGTCATTTTTTTACCTCTCCTGATAATAAAAAACCGTGCTAATTAAATCTTATAATTAAAAATTACAAAACTTAAGACGCACGGTTTTTATAAATTAATCTTTATTTAGTCAGAAATTTTTCCTAAAAGATTTAGTATTCTTCCTGGTTTCATTGGAGCATCGTAGAATCTTTTTCCTACAGCATCATGCAATGCATCTCCTATGGCTGCTATTGGAGGACAAATAGGAACTTCACCTACTCCTCTAACTCCAAAAGGGTGTCCAGGATTTGGTTTTTCAACCATTATTACATCAATATTTGGTAGATCTAATGCAGTAGGCATTCTGTAATCTAAGTATGATGTATTTGCTTGTGTACCGTCGTCTTTCATAAAGTATTCTTCATTTAATCCCCATCCTATACCTTGAACTACTCCACCTTGAATATTTCCTTTACAGTATGCAGGATAAATAACTGTTCCTACATCTTGTACGGCTGTATATCTGACAATATCAGTTTTTCCTGTTTCTGGATCAACATCTAAATCAACAATGTGAGTACCAAAAGCACCTCCAGCAGATTCTAAGTCTACACTTCCACTAGAAGCAGCAGGTCCACCTGTACTATCTAGGTTGGCAGCAAGTTCCTTGAATGTAAATTTTAATTCAGGATCTTTTGTCGCAAAGAATGTTCCATTATCAAAATCTATATCTTCTTTATCAATAGACCAAATTATTGAACATCGATCTTTCAGAACCTCAATTAAGTTTTCTGCTGCTTTCACAGCTGCAAAACCTGTTGCATAAGTTGTTCTTGATCCACCAGTAACATCAGCATATCCTGCTGTTTCTGTATCTCCAACTGTTGGTCTAAAGTCAGTAGCAGGTATACCTAATACCTCTGCAGCCTGCATAGAAATTGATGTTCTAGTTCCTCCAATATCTGTTGAACCCTCAACCAAAGCAACAACACCATCTGTATTAACTGTTAGATTTACAGTTGATTTCAAACCTACATTAAACCAATAACCTGAAGCTACTCCTCGGCCTCGAACTCTTCCTTTCATAGGAGTTCCAAGTTCAGAGTTCCAATGGTCACTAGCTTTAGCAGCTTCTAATACTTCTTCGTTTCCAATCACAGGGAACACAACTCCATCAGCTCTTCTAGTTCCTTCTTTGGATGCGTTCAAAAGCCTAAATTCTACAGGATCCATTCCATGTAATTCAGCTAATTCATTCACAACTGTTTCACTTGCAAATGCTGCTTGAGGAGAACCAGGTGCTCTATAAGCAGCTGATTTTGGTTTATTTACAACAATGTCGTATCCATCAATTCTAGTATTTGCTATATCGTATGGAGCAAATACACATTGAACTGCTGCACCAACTGCAGCACCAGGAAATCCACCAGCTTCTAATTTGATAGAAGTGTCAGCTGCGATCAGCTTACCATTTTTATCAGTTCCCATTTTTACTGTAATGGTCCCACCAGGAGCAGGTCCTGATGCTTGAAAAACATTGCTTCTTTCCATAACTGCTTTTACTGGTCTTCCTGATTTTTTTGAAAGGGTTGCGCAAACAGGCTCTAGGTAAATTGGAATTTTTCCTCCAAAACCTCCACCAATTTCTAATGGTGTAACCTTAACCTTTGACACATCCATATCTAAAATTGCAGCAGTAGATGTTCTAACAGGGAACGCTCCTTGTGTAGACGTCCAAACTTTTACTCGTCCTTCTTCATCCCATACTGCAGTAGCGTTATGCGGTTCTATATAACCTTGATGAACCATTTGCAATGTAAATGTTCTTTCGACTACATGCTCAGCATCTTGAAATGCCTTATCTGGGTCACCAAATTCATGTCTAGTAACAGAGGCTATATTTGTTTTTTCTACCTTCTTACCTATATGATCTCCAACTAAATCAGATAATAAAATCGGAGCACCGTCTTTGGTTGCATCTTCAACATTAGTAACTGATTCTAAAACTTCGTATTCAACTTTTATTTTTGATGCTGCATAGTCAGCTACATATCTATCTTTAGCCGCTACAGCCGCAAGTGCATGCCCTTTATATAGAGCCTTTTTTGTAGCCATAATATTTTCTGAAGACCAGGCAATATTCTCTGTTCCTTCTCCATGATCTATCCAGCTATCAGCTAGATGAGGAAGATCTTTTCCTGTCATTACAGCAAAAACACCATCTACTTTTTCTGCAGCAGATGTATCAATATTTTTAATTACTGCATGAGCGTGGGGGCTTCTTACAATAGATGCCCAAATTAGTCCAGGAAGTTTAATATCAGCACCGTAAAGTGCTCTCCCTGTTACTTTGTCATAACCATCATGACGAATTGGGTTAGTACCTATAACCTTATAATTTTTAGAGTCTGATACGTTTACCATTTAAATTCTCCTTACTTTTAAAAAATTTTTATGAATTTTTAGCTGCTTTTTTTACAGCTTTTACTATATTTTCATATCCAGTACATCTGCATAAGTTACCTGCAAGCCAATGTCTTATCCTTGCTTCGCTCGGATCTGGTTCATTATCTAACAATCCTTTTGCAGCTACAAGAAATCCTGGTGTACATATGCCACACTGTAGAGCAGCTTCTTCTAGAAATGCTTGTTGTAACGGGTGAAGACCCTCAGAACTAGCCATTCCTTCAACTGTTTCTACATTTTGCCCATCAACTTCAGCAGCTAAAACTAAGCATGAATCTACAATTCTTCCATTCACTGAAACTGTACAAGCTCCGCAGTTTCCATCGAGACATCCTTCTTTACTCCCTGTAAGTCCAACAATTTCTCTTAATGCGTCCAATAAACTTACGTATGGATCAGTTAAAAATTCTTCTGGTCTACCATTTATAGTTGTTTTTACATGTATTTTTTCTGTGGCCATTTTATACTCCAATTCTTTCTAGTGATTTGCTAAGCATTCTTACTGTCAAAACTTCAACTAAATGTCTTCTTTGATCAGCTGTTCCTCTCATATCTTCTATTGGAGAACATTCACTTTTTGCTATTGCTCCTGCTTCTTGGAAAGCTGCTTCATTAGGTTCTTTTCCTATAAGAGACTCTGATGCCTTTGCAGCATATATTGGAGTTGGTCCTACGGACGCTAAAGCTATTTTTGCTTCGGCTATTTTCCCATCATCTCCTAGGAGGATACTTGCTCCAACAGCAGCTACAGCTATATCCATTTCATTTCTAGGAATAAATCTTTCATAGGCAGCGCCAAATTTATCCCCTTTGTTAGGCATAGTTATTGAAACTAAAATTTCTCCCTTGCCTAATACATTAGAACCGGGGCCTGTACAAAACTCTTCTACAGGAACGCTACGACTACCAGATTTTCCTTCGATATTTGCTACAGCAGAATAAACAATTAATGGTGGGATTCCGTCTGCTGAAGGAGTAGAATTACACAAATTCCCTCCAAATCCTGATCTTGATTGAATTTGAATGCTACCTATTAATGAAGCAGCATCAATCAATCCTGGGTAATCTTTACTGATTCCAGGATCATCATAAAGTTTATGACATGGAACAGCTGCTCCAAGCACTAACTCTTTTTCCCCATTACTAATTTGATTAAGTTCTGGGATTTTTTTTACATCAACTACGGCATCTAAATCAAATCTACCGCCTCTTATTTGAACAAGCAAGTCGGTGCCTCCAGCCATTGCTCTTGCCTTCTCTCCATGCTTATCTAATATTTCTACTGCCTCTTTTATTGTATTAGGGGCAGAATATGCAAAAGGTTGCATAATATCTCCTTTCGGATTCTCTTCTCTTATTTAGTTCTTCTCTTGTTAACATTTTATAATTTATTAGTAAATAGTAAAACTCTAAAATAAAACCTTTTGTTTAGTTTTCTCTAATTCTCAATAAATACATTATGGTAAAAGTTCCACCAATAGAGATAATTATCAAGCTGGATATGCCAATTGTATTGAAAGCAAATTGTATAGAAAAAAATTCAGCCAAATATCCAACAATAATTGCACCAATTGCTACTGATCCCCAACTTAACTGACTGATACTCATAATTCTTCCTCTAAATTCTTCTTTAACGTTTGATTGAATTATTGTAGTTCCCATAGTATTAAAAAAACCTTTAGCAAATGAAATCACAGCAAAAAGAAAAAAGATATTATTAATTCCAAAATTCGTACCCATAAAAATTAAGGTTAATGAGGATACTGTCCCAAAACCGAAGTAAAATAAATACTGATTTAATTTTTGACCAAATAAAATTAAAATAGTTGTAGATAGTAGCCCAGCTACACCTCCGTATAGTAATAATTTTCCGTAAACTTCAGAATCACCACTTAATAGATCTGTAGTAATGGCAGGAAGTAATACGTCATAAGACCCTGCAGTTAATCCAAAAAAGAATCCTATGAATACAACTACAAAGATTATGGGAGTACCTAATAAATAATTCCAGCCTAGCCTTAATTCATTTTTGAAACCAGTTGATGTTGATTTTATGGGGTCATGTAATTTGTAGCTCATTTTTTTTAAAGTCATGAATGTTAGGAGATATGAGATTCCAATTATCAAGAAAAGTCCCTCTAACCCCATTAAGTTTACTATTGGGTGAAATAAAGAAGGTCCTATTATTCCGGATACTCCAAAAACTATTGAGTACATTGATATACCTACAGGTAAATATTTTTTTTCTACTAATTTTGCAATCATTGAAGATCTTGATGGGATATCAAATGCTAAAAGGGTTCCTGTAACGAAAGAAATCAAAATTAATATAGTTGGATTAATTATTTCCAAAAATATTAGAAGCCCTGTAAAGAAAGTCAAAAAACAAAACATCAACCTAGTAAATCTCAAAATTCTTAAACGGTTATATTTATCAGCTATTACTCCTCCTAGGATACTAAAAAGAAGTACTGGGGTTAAGGTTGCGCTAGCTACCAAACCTAACATAGCTTCTGAGTCAGTTAGAGTTCTCATTAACCATAATCTTCCATATATTAGAGCCCACATACCAATATTAGAAAAAAAAGCAGCTATCCAAAATAATCTATATTCTTTTGATATGAATAGTTTAATAAATGGCTGATCTAAAAATATACTCATATGAATTGATTTTTTGAGTGAAATAAAGGATCTCCATTTAGGCTCTTATTTAAGAGAATCTTTCTAGTCATCAAATGTAAACCATAATCCCAAGTAAAACCTATTGCTCCATGAAGTTGATGCGAGGTCCAAGCTATTTTAGATAATTCTTCATCGCATTTTATTTTTGATAATGAAATTAATTTTTTTGTTTTTTTATCTTCAATTGATAATTTTCCACAATATCTAACTAGCTCTCTTGTTTCTGACAGTTTTATGTAAATTTCTGATGCTATATGCTGAATAGCTTGAAAACTTCCTAGTGGTTTATTAAATTGTTCTCTAGTTTTCAAATAATGATTTGTCATGCTTAATATAGCATCAGCTATTCCAACGGATTCTGCACATTTAGACAAGGTAAATAATTGTAAATATATTTCAGGCAGGTTGAATTTTTTGCTATCTAAAACTCTATCGTTACTTAATTCTAACTTTTCTATCTTTACATCATGAAGTATTTGACCAGTTATAGTTTTGTTTTTATTTATAACCTCAGTGCTTTTTTTGTCTAATAATAATAATTTTTTTTCATTATCTAATAATGCAATACTTAATATATTCGTTGACTCCATAAAATATGGCAAATTTTTTATTTGCCCATTTACAACAAAACCATTATTTGTCCTATTTAGAATGGGTATATTACGACTATTTATCAGCTGTTCACTAACTATACTTGTTATTATTTTTTTTGATGAAGATAGGTCCTTAACTAAATTATTTTGAAGATTTTTATTAAATTTTTCTAGCATAAATATAACGATAGAATTTTCAATATATGGGCCTTCGCATAATTTATTCCCCCAGCTTTCTAAGGTTAATAAAAAATCAAAAAAACTTAATTCTAATCCACCATTTTTCTCATCAGATAATATACCCAAAAATCCTAAATTTTTTATTTCTTCCCATCCGTGATTAGAATATTCTAATCCTTCAACTTTTTTATTTTCAGACCTTATATCAAAATTTTCATTGAGGGTTTTTTCCAAACTAGATAGAATCATTTTTTGGGATTCATTAAACTCAAAATCTATCATTTGGGTAACCCCAATCCCCTTTGAGCAATAATATTTTTTTGTATTTCAGTAGTCCCTCCTAAAATCCCACCTGAAATAAAAAAAAGACGATTTTTAAAAATCCTCTTAGCAAATTCATCTTGATTTGAGGTATTAATAGTTACTTTTTTACTTAAAATATCAAAAGCAAAGTCATGAATTTTAATATTAATCTCAGTAGCAAGTAACTTACTCATAGAAGGTTCCATATGTATTTTTTCATCTATGGTTTTTATCCACAAAGCTTTATAAGTCATTATCTTTGCAGATTCCAAGCTTGACCTTAAGGACGCTATATTTATTTTTATATCATCTCTTGATAATATTTTTTTTTCATTACAATATTCTTCAATATCATCTAAGCATCTTTCTGCCCATCCTATGTAATCAATTCCGGATCTTTCAAAATTTAATAAATCTAATGCTACCATCCATCCTTCGTGCAACTTCCCAACAACGTTTTTACCCGAAGTTTTTACATTTGATAAAACAACTTCATTAAATGATGATGAACCAGAAATATTTTTTATAGGATTTACCTTTATTCCAGGATCCTTCATGTCAATTATTACTAAAGACAAGCCTTTATGCCTACTACTATCTGGAAGGGTTCTAACTAAAATAAACATTCTATCTGCCCTATGGCCCAGCGTAGTCCAAACTTTAGTTCCATTAATGGTTATAGTGTCATTTTCTTCATCATATTCTCCTTTTGTAGATATAGAAGCTAAGTCTGAACCTGAATTGGGTTCAGAGTAACCTTGACACCACTGTACATCACCATTAGTTATTTCTTTAAGGTATTTTTCTTTTTGATAATCAGATCCGTACTTTAATAAAGTGGGTCCTATCATTCTTACCCCAAAACGATCATTCCCGGGCGACATCCTGTAAGCAAATGTTTCAGATAAAATAATTGAACTTGAAATGCCTTGATCTAGTCCTCCATATTTTTTAGGCCATGAGGGAGCGATCCATTTATTTTTTGCGAGTTCCTTTTTTATTTTTTGGGATAATTCCCAATCGTAATCTAATCTTTCATCAGGATATTTTTGCCAATTTTCGGGTAAAAATTTATCAATCAATAAATTTAGTTCTTTTTTGAAATTTAATTCTTCTTTATTGAACATGATTTTTAAATATTATGATTTTGATACTTTTTTTAATATCATGGTATCTTAATAAATTGGATCACTTATCAGAGGAAAATTATTTTGTTAGATATTTTAATTTAAAGAAAAATTAGAATTATATGGGAATCTCATTATTTCTTTTTTCAAATTCGTCTAAAGAATTTATTCTTCTAGAATTATTTTTTGTGATTGAAACTTTTTTGAAAATATTTTCTTCTTGATTTTCTTTATCTTTTTTTAGATCTTTAAGTTCAAAGCCAAATCTGTCGAATGATAGTTGAGTTCTTACTTTTGGAAAATTTTGAAAGGGGAAACCAGCTGTTCTTGCCAATAAATTTAGTAATGTTTTAGAAGCTCCCCTAGGTTTATATAGACCGTTCTCCCATTCACTAATAGTTTGCTGCCTTACTCCCAATTCTTTTGCAAGTTTTGTTTGAGAGTTTCCAATATGTGCCCTCAGGGCAATCACTGTCTCAGAGTTCCATTCAAAATTGTTAATTTTATTTAAATTGTTTATTACCATATAGAAATCATAATAAATAAACGTTTTAAAGTCGTACGTAATTTAATTCCACTTTCAACCAATAATCTAAATTATTTAAAATCGTTATCATTAAATTTAAAGAAAATTAAAATATGAATTTTTTTATTTCTAAATTAAATATACAAACAATTAAAAATTATTTTTTACCATATAATTTTGTGCTACTAATAATTTTTATTTTTTCTTTCATGCTAAGGCTTACAGGAATAAATTGGGATTCAGGTTATTTATTCCATCCAGANGAAAGAGCAATCTTGATGCATGGATATGACCTAACTTTTGATTCAATAAATTCTTTTGATTTTTTTAATGCTGATGCTAGTACATTAAATCCTAAATGGTTTAATTATGGGAGCCTACCTGTATATTTTGTCAAAATATTAAGTTTATTATCTAATATTTTTACAAACACTTCTATTTATGACTTAAGGATTCCTCTAAGAATCACNTCTGCTTTAATAGATTCAATAACTGTTATTTTTATTTATAAATTTTCTTTAATTTTTNTTAGTAAAAAATGGAGTTTATTCGTAGCTTTTCTTTTATCTTTATCAGTAATCAATATTCAAAATAGTCACTATTTTACAACAGATATTTTTATTACTAATTTTTCATTATTAATAATTTATTTTAGCTACTTAAATATAAAAGAAACTTCAATTTCTAAGTCAATTATTTTAGGATTATTATTTGCTCTTGGTTTAGCATTTAAGTTTTCTTTTATAATGATAATAATTCCTATCTTTTTGTCCTATTTTTTAGCCAAAAAGTGTAATGGAATTAGTTATCTTAATTTACTTACTTATATTTCAACCTTTTTAATTACATCCATTTTTTCACTTTTTATTTTTCAGCCATATATGTTCTTAGATTTCAGCACTTATTTTGCTCATATAAATGAGCAATCAAAAATGGTACGAGGAATATTAGATTTTCCATATACGCGACAGTATATCGAAACTACTTCTTTTATCTATCCTATAACACAGATATTTAAGTGGGGCTTGGGCCCAATTTTGTCAGTTTTTGGATTTTTAGGTTTTATATATTTTTTATTTTTCTCCATAAAAAAGAGATCTTTGATGGGATTTTTGATTTTTTCTTGGTTCATTCCTTACTTCTTAATAAATGGATCATTTCAAGTAAAATTTATGAGATATTTTTTACCTCTAATTCCCTTTATAATCTTTTTTTCTGTTATTTTTATAAAGTTGATAAGTGATAAAATTTCATCTAGATTTGGAAATATTAGAATTAACTATGCTTTGCTCATTATTTTTCTGATTCCGATTCTTCATTTCCCTTTTTCATTTATAAATGGAATTTACTTAAAAGAACATCCTGCATTTACTAGTTCAAAATGGCTAAATGAAAGAGTAAATTCTCAAGATATTATTATTCAGGAACATTGGGAAGAATCCATTCCTCGGATTTCTGGATTGAATTTTTCGCATGAACGGCTTGAAATGTATAATCCTGATACCTATGAAAAATTTGATAAGATTTTTAATCAACTAAGTAATTCAGATTACTATGTTCTTTTTTCAAATAGATTATATGGAACAATTCCTCGACTAAATGAAAGATATCCTGCTTCAACTTTGTTTTATGAGAAATTATTTGATGGTTCGCTGGGCTATGAAATTGTAAATTTTGAGAAACAATCAATGAATCTTTTTGGGATAAATTATTCTGAGAATTATTTTGAAAGAATAAACCTAAAAAAACCCGATAAAATATCATCTTATGAAGAAAATTTTATCTTTAACATTGATTTAGGATGGTCAGATGAAAGTTTTTCAGTTTATGATCATCCAAATGTAATTATTTTTCAGAATACAGGAAATTTTTCTAAAGATGATTTAATAAATGTTTTAAATTTTGATACTTATGATGATATTATTTCTTTCGACTTTTCATTAGAGTCTCCTTATAAAACATACGAACTAGATTCTTCTGAAGATTCTAATAATTTATACTCTCAACAGTACTTTTTATCAAATAAATCCACTTTTTTACAAATTATATTTTGGTTTTTNTTAGTAACGTATTTAGGAATTGTATCAATCCCTATTTTTTATAAATTATTTATTAATTTTCCTGATTTTGGATATGGCTATTATAAATTTTTAGGACTTATTTTATACGGTTTCATAATTTGGCTGTTAACGTCAAATAATATCATAGGATTTTTATTATTTGAGATGATGATTTTATTATTGCTATATTCATTAATATCTTTTGTAATATTTTTTAAGAACCGATTCGAAATAATTTTTTATATTTCTAACGCTAAATATAAAATTGCTATGACTGAAACAGTTTTTATAATTACTTTTATAGGATTTTTAGTTATTAGATTTCTAAATCCTGATTTATGGCATCCTTATCGTGGGGGAGAAAAACCTATGGACTTTGCATACCTAAATGCAATTTTAAGAAGTACATCTTTTCCTCCTCTTGATCCATGGTTTAGTGGATATAGCTTAAACTATTATTATTATGGTCAATATCTAGTAGCTTTGTTGACAAAACTTTCTGGAATTCCATCTCATATATCTTATAATTTAGCGATTCCAACTTTTTTTAGCTATACTTCTGTTTTAGTATTTTCTTTTTCATCAAATTTTGCATATTTATTTAGGAAGGCAAAAGGATTAAGCTTTGATTGGCATAAGATACCTTTAGCTTCAGGCCTTTTTTCTATTTTTTTTATTTTAATATTTGGTAATTTTGATGCAATTATTCAAGTTTATAAAATAATTTNAAATCAACAAGAAATATTTGATTACTGGCGAAGTACAAGAATTGTTTCTATGGTTTCTTCAGGTTTAGAAATAAATGAGTTCCCGTTTTTCACTTTTCTTTTTGCNGATTTACATGCTCATTTATTAAGTATCCCAATGTTGATTTCTTTAATATCTATAAGTTTTTTACTTTACTATGAAAATTCATCAAAGATTTTCACTATTAAAGATATTCTGATTTTATTGATTTTAGGATTAATAACGGGAACAATTAAGGCAACAAACTCTTGGGATTATCCTTTAGCAATTTTAATTGTTTTAATTTCTATTATTTTGTTAAATATTTACGGATTTGGATCTAATAAATTCAAAATTGTTAAGACTATTGTTTATTTTTCTATATATTTTGTCTTTTCTAAACTTTTATTCTTAAATTTTGACAACTCTTTTATAATGCCTGAATTTGCATTATCTATTTCAAAATGGAAAACTCCTTTTTGGGCTACGTTGGAAATTTTATTTTTGCCTATTTCATTATTACTTTTTTATACTGTTTTATATTTTCATAATTTTAAAGTAAAATTCCGATTCTTATATCCAAAATTTTTTGTTAGTAGAAATAACAAAATAATTATCTTAGCAGGAATAATACTAGCTATAATTTTATTAATATTTTTTTATAAATTATTAACTATTTTTTCTTTATCAATTGCGATTTTATTTTTGATAGTTATTACTCTTATAAAGAATAAAATTTTTGAAAATGATTCACAGTTATTTGTTTGGATATCACTTTTATTTATTCTTGGATTTTTATTGACTATTTTTACAGAAATCTTTGTTATTAAGGATGATATCAATAGAATGAATACCTTTTTTAAGTTTAATTTTCAATCTTGGATTTTATTGAATTTAGGATCTAGTATTTTAATACCTTTTATAATCAATGAAATAAATTCTAAGNTTAAAAAGAATACCTTCTTTTTTATTATGTTTATATTGATTTTTTTAGGAATGTCTTACCCTCTGTACTCTATTAGACCTAGAATTTCAGATAGATTTGATAATAATAATTATTCATTAAGTGGTATTGAATATATGCTAGAAAATCAATACTCACAAAAAGGGAAAATGTTAAATTTGTCAGATTCTTATTATGCATTAGATTGGATAAATAATAATATACAAAATACACCAGTTATAGTAGAACATTCAACTGACTTGTATAGTTGGTCCTCAAGGATTTCTATAAACACTGGATTGCCTTCTGTACTTGGTTGGGATTGGCATCAAAGACAACAACGATCAATGAATTCTCAATCAGTAACTTTAAGAAAAAAACAAATTGAAGAATTTTATACTACTGATTCAGTTGAATACATTCTTGATTTTCTAGATTTTTATAAAGTAGGCTTAATTATTTACGGTAATATTGAATCACAAGCTTTTCCTAAATTTTCTGAAAGGTTAGAATCAATGGATATCGAAGGACTAAATAAAATTTACGATAAAGATAATTATAAGATTTATGAATACAAAGCTACCTATTGAAAAAATCAGATATATATTTTTTGATATTTATGGAACTCTAGCTGGATTTTATCCGGAGAGAGAGAAAATTCAAAGGAAGATACTTTCAGATAATAAAATTTATTTATCAAATGACCAAATCTCATTTGGTTATAAATTTGCTGATGAATATATGGCAGATCAAAAAAAAATTAAACCATTACGTAATCTCACTCAAAATCAAAAGAAAGATTTTTTTTCAAATTATGAGTTAAAAATACTTGAGTCCAATGGAGTATTTATAGATAAAAAAATTGCATGGAAAATATGGCAGCAAATTTCNAAGGAAGAATATGAATTAAAAATTTTTAATGATGTGCTTGATAATTTAAAATGGTTATCAAGTATAAATATCAAAGCTGCAGGCATCACAAATATGGATATTTCAGGTACAACTTTATTAAGTAACCTGGGTCTAGAAGATTCATTAGAATTTATAATGACCTCATTAGAGTCAAAATCGGAAAAACCAAATTCTAAAATATTTATAGATTCTTTAAGGATAGCTAACGTAAAAGCTTCTGAAAGCATTTATATAGGGGATCAAATAGAGTCTGATTATATAGGATCAAAAAAAGCAGGAATGACACCTATTTTGATAGATAGGTATAATTATTATGAAAGTTTTGAAGGTAATAAAATTAATAACCTAGATCAAATTAAAGAATTATTTAATATTTAATCTAGGTTTATTATTAATTTATGCATCAAAAGTTAAGTAGAACTCATATGGATGAGGTCTCAACCTTATTGGGTCTACATCATTTTCTCTCTTGAAATCAATCCATGATTTTATTAAGTCTTCAGTGAATACACCGCCTTTTAATAAAAAGTCATGGTCTTCCTCTAAAGCATTTAATGCTTCGTCTAGACTTGCAGGAACTTGAGGAAGTTTTGCCTGTTCTTCCAATGGTAATTCAAACAAATCATGCTCTAGCGGCTCTCCGGGGTCATATCCTTTTTCGATACCATCTAATCCTGCAAGTAACATTGCTGAAAACGTTAGATAAGGATTACATGTAGGATCTGCTGATCGGAATTCAATTCTTTTCGCAGCAGGATTTTGGAAATACATAGGAACTCTACAAGCAGCTGATCTGTTTCTAGCAGATAAGGCTAGTATTGTTGGTGCTTCATACCCAGGAGTAAGTCGTTTATAAGAGTTTGTAGTAGGAGCAGCTAACGCCATCAATGCTTTACCATGCTTTATTAGACCACCTGTATAGTTAAGTCCTAATTTTGAAAATCCTCCATACCCATCTCCTGCGAACAAAGGTTTACCATCTTTCCAAATTGATTGATGTGTATGCATTCCCGTTCCATTGTCCTCAAAAATTGGTTTAGGCATAAATGTAGCAACTTTTCCATGTCTTTTTGCTACATTTTTTACAACATACTTATAAGCCATTACATTATCAGCAGTATCAAGAAGTGTATTGTAGACAATATCAATCTCTCCTTGTCCGGCTGTTGCAACTTCATGATGTTGTTTCTCAACTTTTATTCCAAAAGAATCTCTCATTATTCTAATCATTTCATTTCTCATATCTTGTTGAGTGTCAACCGGAGAAACAGGGAAGTAACCACCTTTATGCTTTGGTCTGTGTCCCATATTTGGAGTCTCACCATCTATCATGTATGGATTTCCTGAATTCCATATCCCTTCATCAGAATCCACATAGTGCATACTGCTATTAGCAGAGTAGTCAAATTGAACAGAATCAAAAACAAAAAATTCTACTTCGGGTCCCCAAAAAGAATTATCACCAACTCCTGTACTTTTGAGATATTCTTCTGCTTTTTTCGCAACATTTCTAGGATCTTTGCTATATTTATCGCCTGCGACAGGATCTTTAATGTCAGCAATAACAGTTACTTGCCCATCTACAAAAGGATCTATTTTTACAGTTGATTGATCTGGCACCAATAGCATATCTGATTCATCGATACTTTGAAAACCTCTAATACTAGATCCATCAAAACCAGTTCCATTTGTGAATAAGCTGTCATCAACTTCACTAATTGGAACAGATACATGTTGCCATACACCTGGGAGGTCAATAAATTTTATATCTAAAACATCACATCCGTTATCTTTCATAAGTTTTAGAGCATCTTTTGATTCATTAGCCATACTAAACTCCTAGTAATATATTATTAATTATAATTTTGTTATTTTATAATAACTATTAGGTGTTACAAAACTGTTAATTATTATGACTAAAGAAAAAAATATAATTATTGCTGGAAAAGATTATCTTAACAAGTGGATTATTGAGAATCCTGAAAAAAGATTTGATTTATCTGGATTAACCTTTGAAAATGAAAATTTTTCTAACTGGCGTCTTTCTAAATCTTTGATGAATAACTCTAAATTTATAAATTGTAATTTTTCTGAAGCTGATCTTTCAGAAATTTCGGCTATCAATACTGAATTTATTAATGCTAACTTTAGTAAAACTGCCTTATACAGGGCTAATCTCTCGAGATCTATTATAAAAGAATCAAACTTTCAGGATGCTTGGCTATATAGGTGCGTATTTTCAAATGCAACAATAATAGATTGTAATTTTCATCTTGCTAAGGCTCAAAAAGTAAGGTGGCCTCAAGGGTTTCATTTAGATTAAGTTATTTACACTTTTTTTCTGACGGTAAAATAAGTTCCAATTGTAAGAAGGGAAATAGATAAAAAAAGTATAAAACTTAATCTTTCGTCAAGNAGAAACCATGAAATGAAAATACCTATAATTGGTTGGAATAAATTAAAAAAGGTGACTTTACCAGGTAAATAACTTCTCAGCAAATAAGTTTGAAGTATTATTCCCATTCCAGCAATTAAAATTCCTTGATAAGCCATTGAAAGTATTAATTTTAGAGAAATATTTAAGAATATATTTTCAAAAAATATAGCTAAGAATAATGACATTATTGACCCCACTATAGCTTCTGATAGAATAACTTGAGATTGGCCAACTCTTTGTGTAATGTGAGAAACCCAAATCAACCTAGCACCCAAAAGCATTGCTGAAATAAGCATCAATATGTCTCCAAATAAATATTCTGTGAAACTTTGATTTATTGAATCCCAAAATAAAACTACTACTCCTGAATAAGCAGTTATTAGTCCAAGTGTTCTTGATAAATTCAACTTATCATTTGGAGTAAAAAAATGAGAAAATACAGCTGCCCATAAAGGGAAAGTCACTATCATTATTATTCCATGGCTTGCAAGTGTATGAGCTTGACCTATGTTATAAAACCCTATTTGAGCTGCAGGGAAAAGTCCTGCTAAGATAATTGGAAAAATATTTTCTCTCTTTATTTTCAATGTATCTTTTCTATATATTGCCCAGATTAATGCAATTATTCCCCCTAAGGTAAATCTCAAAAACCCCACTAAAAATGGTGTTGTATAGTTTAAGCTAATCTTTACTGAAGTAGGATTTCCAGACCATAAAAACGCAACAAAAATAGATAACAAATATCCTTTGTTATCTAATTTTTTTCTTAAATCACTCTTTTTATTGGACATATTTAATTAGATCTATTTATAAAATTTTCAATTTTATAAATGTCTTTTTCTCCATTAGTTTCTACTCCAGAAGATACGTCAATACCCCAAGGGGCATATGTTTTTACAACTTCTGACACGTTGTCTGGATTTAGTCCTCCGGCGACAAAAACTTTTTTAGAAAATAAAGATGAATATTCATTCCAATCAAAAGATTTTCCCGTTCCTCCTGATGCTTTTTTTGAGTAAGTATCAAGAATTATGTATTCACAAATTAGTAGATAGTCATTTATTTTTTTCTTTACTTCTTTCACACTATCCTGAGATTTAATATGTATTACCTTAATTACTTTTATATCTAATTCTTGAATATATTTTAAGTCTTCATTCCCACAAAGTTGAACATAATCAAGATTATATTCTTGAGATGATTTATTTACATAGCTGATAGTATGATCTTGGAATAATCCAACAATATTTATCTTGCTGTTTTTCTTGATTGTTCTTACTATTTCTAAAGCAGAGTTTTTTTCAATATATCTTCTAGATTCTTCTATAAAATTTAAACCCAGGAAGTCAATTTTCAATTTAATGATTTTTTCAATGATTTTTACGTTTTTTATTCCGCAAATTTTTATTTTAGTTTTATTTTTATCCATTAGAACTAATTTCTTTTATGATTTTAGAGCGGTTGGAAGATCTCATTATAGATTCTCCAACTAATAAACCATTTGCTCCTGCATTTATCATTCTTTTTGCGTCAAGAGCACTCTTAATTCCACTTTCAGCTATTTTAAATATTTCCTTGGGGACTAATGGAGATATAGTTTCAAAATTTTTTAAATCTGTTTTTAAGGAATCTAGGTTTCTATTATTTATTCCNAATATTTTTATATCTGCTTTTAATGCAAATTCTAGTTCTTTTTCATCAAATATTTCAACGATAACACTTAATCCAATTGAATTTGCTAATTCGAAAAATTTAATATAATCTTCTAATTCTAATATTCTAGTAATTAGTAATATGCAGTCAGCACCTAATTTTTTTGCTTGATATATCTGGTACTCATCTATTATAAAATCTTTTTGTAGAACCGGGATTTTTTTAATTTTAGAAATTTCTAATACAGCATTTAGATCTTCATNATTTCCTTTAAAAAAATCTTCTTCTGTAAGTACAGAAATAGCATCTGATCCAGCTTCGATATACATTTGAGCCTGTTCTTTTGGATTTAATTTTTGATCTAGATTTCCTCCAGAAGGGGATTGCCTTTTCATTTCTGAAATTAGTATATTTTTAGACTTCAATATATTTTCTAGATGGTAACTATCATTATAGTTAAGACTATCTTTTCTCAAATTTTCTAAAGATAAAGTTTTTTTTTGAACTTCTAATCTGCTTTTTTTTGCAGATATTATTTTATCTAATATGCCCATTATTATTTATTTGTTATTTCTCTTAGTTGGTTTAACTTATTAAGGGCATTTCCATTAAATATGTTTTCTTTTGCTTCATTGAAACAATCTTCATAGCTTTTTTTTGCGTCTACTAAATGTAAAGCCATCGCTGAATTTACCAAAATTGAGTTAAGAATAGATTTTTTTTCTATGTCTGTTTCTTCATTTTTCATATTAAAACAATCTATTATTTTTTTTGCAGATTCTTTGGGTGTATTTACAACTAGAAATTTTGAATTCCCAAAATTTTTTTTGGGCTCTATTATTTTTTCTGAAAAATTTTCATTTGAGTCAAATATGGTAGTATTTTTATCTAATTCAATTTCATCTGCACCTGAATGTCCACTTATAGTTATTATTCTTTCAGATCCTAATTTTTTTCCNGCTTCTGCAATCTTTTTTGCAAATTCTTTATTTGGTGTTCCTATTATCTGCTTTTTTACTGAAGCAGGATTTGTCAGAGGTCCTAGAAAATTAAAAATTGTTCTAATCCCTATTTCTTTTCTATAGGGAGCAGCAAATTTCATAGAAGGATGAAATGATTGAGCAAAAATAAAGGTAAGATTGATTTCATTTAAACAATTTTCTACTTTGTCTGGTTGAATTAATATATTTATTCCTAATTCTTCTAAAACATCTGCAGATCCACTATTTCCTGATGCAGCTCTATTTCCATGTTTTGCTACAGGTACACCACAAGATGCAACTAATATTGCAGATGCAGTTGAAATATTAAACCACTTTAAACCACTACCTCCAGTACCACAAACATCAATAGCATTTTCTTTACCTTTTATCTTAACTGAAAAGTCCCTCATCACTGATGCCATTCCAGCTATCTCCTCTGCTGTCTCTCCTTTAATCGCTAGACTTACCATTATTGCTCCAAATTGAGAAGGAAGTAATTTTCCTGACATTATCTCGTTCATACAGAAAGCAGATTCTTTAAAATTAAGATCTTCTTTTGATGAAACTCTCTTTATTATCTCTAATATATTCATTTGATTTCAAGAAAATTATTTAATATTTCTTTTCCATATTCAGTTTCTATTGATTCAGGATGAAATTGAACGCCCTCTAATGATAATTTTTTGTGTCTTATACCTTGAATTGTTCCTGATTCGCTTCTTGCTGAAATTTCAAAGTCATCTGAGAGTGATTTTTCATCAATAATTAGTGAATGGTATCTTACTGCCTTGAATGGATTGGGTATATTTCTAAATATTCCTTTTTCATCATGATTTATATTTGAGATTTTTCCATGCATAATTTCATCAGATTGAATTATATTTGCTCCAAAAGAACTTCCAATACATTGATGCCCCAAGCATACTCCAAGCACNGGGATTTTTTCTGAAAAATATTTTATTGCATCATTCGAAATACCAGCATTTTCTGGATTTGATGGACCGGGAGATATAACAAGATGAGTTGGAGAAAGTTTCTCAATTTTTTCAGAAGAAATTTCATCGTTTCTGATAACAGATACATCAACTCCAAGCTCTGAGAGATATTGGAATAAATTGTATGTAAATGAGTCATAATTATCTAAAAGAACAATCATTATAAATTTCTTTCTGCGTCTTCAACAGATTTTATTAGAGCCATCATTTTATTTATTGTTTCCTCGTATTCATAATCTACCTTAGAATCAGCAACTATACCTCCTCCTGCTTGAAGATATACTGTCTCATCCTTTAGCATTAATGTTCTTATAGCAATACATGTATCCATATTTCCATTGTAGGAAAAATAGCCAACTCCCCCTGAGTATGGCCCTCTTTGTTCAGGTTCAAGCTCAGAAATTAATTGCATTGCCCTTACTTTTGGTGCTCCAGATACAGTTCCTGCAGGAAAAGCCGCCCTTAAGGCATCAAATTCATCATATTTGCTATCTAATTTACCAGTGACATTNGAAACTATGTGCATGATGTGTGAATATTTTTCAATTTCCATTTTTTGATTTACATTCACAGTTCCAGGTGTAGACACTCTTCCAACATCATTTCTTCCTAAATCAAGCAGCATTAGGTGCTCAGCGAGTTCCTTTTCATCAGAAATAAGTTCATTTGCTATAAGGTCATCTTCTTCTGAGTTAATGCCTCTAGGCCTTGTTCCTGCTATCGGATGAACTTCGATTTCTTTGTCATTAGATTTGACTAAAAGCTCTGGTGAAGCTCCTATAATTTCAAAATCTTTAAAGTTCAGCATAAACATATATGGTGAAGGATTTATAGTTCTTAAGCATCTATAAATATCTAGTGCTGAAGCTTTGGTTTTTTTTGTTAATCTTTGAGAAAAAACTATCTGAATAATTTCTCCAGAATAAATATTGTCTATACATTTTTCTATTGCAATTTTATAATCTTCCTTAGACATATTTTTCGTGTATTGTTCAATCAATTGCTCTTTTGTTTTTTCCTCATTATTTGAAATAGAAGAAATATTGTTATGCTCCTCTGGAATTGGCTTTTTTATGAGGCAGTAAATTTCATCTATTTTTTCTAATGATTTTGTATAAACATCATTTATATCTTTAGAGTCATCTATTTTTGCATAATTAACAATGAAAATAGTTTGCTTGACATGATCAAAAACTACAATTGAGTCAGTTATCATGAAAATTGATTCAGGTACATTTAGAGTAGANTCTTTATTTTTTGGCACTTTTTTTTCAAAATATGAAATGGTCTCATAAGATAAATAACCTACAGCCCCTCCAGTAAAAACCGGAAGCTCCTTTATTTCAGGAACTTTATATGAGTTNATTTCATTTTTTATTATCTCTAAAGGGTCTACNTCTCCAAATTCTTCATTTTTTCCTGTTTTGATTACTTTTTTTGGATTTGTACCAATTATCGAATATCTTGCCAGATTTTCNCCTCCAGTTATAGATTCTAAAAGGAAAGAATAATTATTTTTAGATAATTTTAAATAAATTGATAATGGGGTATCTAAATCTGCCCTGATTTCTCTAAAAACAGGTATTAAGTTATATTCCTTAGATTTNTTAATAAAGTCTTCAAGTTCCGCTTTATTGCTCATTATTACCAAATTTTCTTATAAGTTGAGACTTTCATTTTATCACGAACGAGTTTCATGGTTTCATTAGCAGATTTCCTTGCGTTTTCATTACCTTTATCAAGTGCTTCTTCAACTAAATTCATATTTGATTTATAATACATTCTTTTTTCTCTTATTGGATCAAGAAAATCATTAAGAATTTTTGAAAGATAGTTTTTTATTTCTACATCCCCAATATTGCCTTCTTTATATCTTCTTTTAAAGTCTTCTACATTATCATCATTANTTGTGAAGGCATCTAAGTATTGAAAAACTGGATTCCCTTCAACTTTGCCGGGGATATCAGCTCTAATTCTATTAGGATCTGTATACATTCCTCTTACTTTTTTATCGACAGCTTCTTTAGTGTCTGATAGTAGGATGACATTTCCTTGGCTTTTACTCATTTTTCCTTTTCCATCAGTTCCTGATAATCTTCCTACTTTACCTATAAGCGTTTCNGGTTCTGGAAATACTTCGCCATACATTCTATTAAATTTTCTCGCTATTTCTCTAGACATTTCTAGGTGAGGAGCTTGATCTTCTCCTACTGGAACTAGATGCGCTCTTGGAAGCAAAATATCTGCTATTTGACTTATAGGGTAATTATAAAAACCTGCACTTCGTCTTTCTATTGGTAGAGAATCTAGCTCTCCTTTTAATGTTGGATTCCTTTCTAACATTCCCAATGGAGTTATAAATGATAATAACATTGCTAATTCGGCATGTTCAGGNACATAACTTTGAATTACAAAATTTGATTTTTCAGGATCTAAACCAACTGATAACCAATCAAGAGTTACATCTATNACAGAGCTTTTGATCAGATCAATTTCATGAAAATGATCACTCAAAGCTTGATAGTCAGCAATTAAAAAATTGCAATCATACTCGTCTTGAAGCGAGATCCAATTATGAAGAGCTCCAACATAATGTCCTAAATGTAGGGCTCCTGTTGGTCTTATTCCAGTTAATATTCTCTTTTTATCTTCCATATTCCTAAATTATTGATTTGTCTAAGTTAATTGTCTCCAATTATCATCTAATTTTTCATAGATATTCTCATACTGATTAATGAGATTTTTGTATTTATCTAAGTTTTTTGTCATNTAACTTAAATTTTCCTCAACATGATTTAAGTTTTTTGATCCAATAATGATCACATTAATTTCTTTTTTTGAAAGAGCAAATGCCATAGACATCTCAATAGGATCTAATTCGTTCAAATCTAAATCAATTTCCTTAGTCATTTGCATTACTCGCTCAAAATATTCATCATAAGCACTTCCAAAATGTTCATGAGTTTGTCCATTATTATGATTCTTAACTCCTAAAAGAGATGCATTTCCAATTGGTCTTTTAGCTATTATTCCTAAATTTCTTTTATTTGCTTCACTAAGAATATTTTTAGTTCTGGCTCTCTGATCAGAAATACTATAGCTAGTCTGCAAGGTATCAAATAAATTTGACTTTACTGCCCACTCTGCAGCTTCATTATCTCCTGAATATCCCATATATTTTATCTTTCCTTCAAGTTTACAATCTTGTAGTGCTCTTATAACATCACCTTGTTCAAGAAGATGAGTTTCACAAGAATGTAATTGAACTAAATCAATAATTTCTGTCTTAAGATTAATTAGGCTATTTTCAACTGAATCTTTTATCTTTGCATAGGTCCATTCTGAATCAGGAGATGTAGTTCTACCTGTCCCTGCTTTTGTTGCAAGAAAATATTCATCTCGCCTGTGTCCAACTGAATTTCCTACGATAGATTCGCTTTCTAAATACATTGCAGCAGTATCTAGAAAGTTAATTCCATTATCTAAAGCAGTATTTAGAATAGTATTTGCCGTTTGAAATTCTTTTTCGCCAAGCTGAAAGCCTACTTGAGCTAAACCTANCCCCAATTTACTTACTTCTACATTTGTTTTTCCAAAAATATTATTTTCCATTATTACCTCAATTNCCTATTTAAACAAAATTGCAAAAAAAACTTACGTTCTTTTTGCAATTTTGACTTTATATAAAAATATATAAATATTAACTACGAAGCTTTACCAATCTTGAACATCTTTGTTCCACAAACTGGGCATACCCCTTGAGTTGCAGGTCTACCATTTTTCATAGTTATTTGTTGGGGATTGCTCATTTCTTGCTTCCCCTTGCATTTCATGCAATACGCTTCCATAATTTCCTCCGGTTCACGAACCTTAGTTTTATTCGGATAATAACTTTATATACCATCTAAGATAAAAATGCCATATTTATTGTCTACGCATTTACTCTAAAACTAAGTTAGAATACTTTTTTCACATAAATAATAAAAAATAAACTGATTTTATTTAAATTGTTAAAATATAATTTATACTGAAATAAATAACTTTTAATAAAAATGAAAAACGCTCAATCTATACTAATAAATATCGAAGATTTATCACTTTCAGCTTCCAATGAGTTGAAAAGTTGTACTAATTTAAATGATTTAGAAGATTGGAGAATTAAATTTCTCGGTAGAAATGGTGAATTATCTGAGTTGATGAAAGTAATGAAAGATATTTCCCAAGAAGATAAAAGAATAATTGGACCAAAACTTAATCAATTGAAAAATTCCTTGGGTGATTTATTTGAAAATGCAAAAAAAATTAATAATCAAACTCAAAATCATCAAGAAGGTTTTGATATAACTTTGCCAGGAAGAAATTTGGCATATGGATCATTACACCCAACTACTCTTATCATTAGAGAAATTTGTGAATCATTTAATTCAATGGGATTTCAAATTTATGAAGGAAATGAAATAGAGACAGAAAAATATAATTTTGATTTACTAAATATTCCTGATGATCACCCTGCTAGAGATCAATGGGATACGATATGGCTTGATCTTAAAAATCCAAATGATAAATATTTGTTAAGAACACATACTTCTCCTATGCAAGCTAGAATTATGGAAGAAAATATTCCTCCTATAAGAGTGGTAGTCCCTGGAAAATGTTATAGATACGAGGCTACAGATGCGACTCATGAATGGGAATTCCATCAAATTGAAGGATTGGCAATTGATAAAAATATTTCTTTTTCTGAATTAAAGGGAACTCTCTATCAAATGGCGAGAAAAATATTTGGCTCTGATCAAAAAGTTAGATTCAGGTGTGACTTTTTTCCTTTTGTTGAACCTGGTGTAGATATGTCTATTTTGTGGGAAGGTAAATGGATAGAGATTTTAGGAGCAGGNATGGTTCACCCCAAGGTACTAAATGGAGTTGGATATGATCCAGAAAAATATAGTGGNTTTGCATTTGGTNTAGGTCCTGAAAGAGTATCTATGCTNAAAAATAAAATTAAAGANATTAGGAATTTTCATGCGAATGATTTGAGATTCCTAAGTCAGTTTATAAATTAAATTATGAAATTATCAATTAATTGGCTAAAAGAATATATAGAATTCAATAAAACTTTAGATGAAATTTCTGAAAATCTAACTATGATTGGAAATGAGGTTGAATCTATTGANACAAAAGGAATTATACCAGGTGTAATAGTAGCTGAGATACAACATATTTCATTTCACCCTAATGCAGATAAATTGAAATTAGCNAAAGTTTTTGATGGTAATAAATCTTATAATATTGTTTGCGGAGCTCCAAATATTNAAGAAGGGCAAAAGATTTTTTTGGCAACAATAGGTTCAAAATTACCAGACCCTTCAAATGATTCTTATTTTGAAATTAAGAAATCTAAAATTAGAGGAGAAGTTTCTGAAGGTATGATTTGCTCAGAAAAAGAGTTAGGTATAAGTAATAATCATGAAGGAATCATGGTTTTACCAAAAGATTATATTTTGGGAGATTCTATTGAAAAATATTACTCAGAAACAGTTTTAGATATAGACGTGACTCCCAATAGAGTAGATTGTTTGTCTGTTGTTGGTCTCGCAAGAGATCTCTCTGCTAAATTTTCTTCAAANNTAAAATTTAACTACTCAATAAATTATGANTTGAATGAAAAAAANAAAATTGTNGAGATTAGGGACTCCAATCTTTGCCCAAGGTATACTGGGGCCATAATAGATTCTGTGACCATCTCAGAGTCTCCTGAATGGCTTAAACAAAGATTGATTTCTATAGGAGAGAGGCCAATTAATAATGTTGTAGATATCACTAATTATGTGATGTTTGAATTAGGGCAACCTCTTCATGCATTTGATTTAGATAAAATAGATGGTGGAAAAATTATAGTAAGAGGATCCTTAGAGAAAGAAAAAATTAAAACATTAGATGGTGAATTACGGGAACTGCCAAAGGATAGCATAGTAATCTCTGACAAAAATAATAATTCAATTGGATTAGCAGGAATAATGGGTGGAGGGAATTCAGAGATAGAACTTTCTACCTCGACTGTGTTTTTGGAATCAGGAAACTGGAACCCATCAATAATAAGAAATACTTCAAAAAAATTAGGTTTATCAACTGAGGCATCTATAAGATTTGAAAGGAACTTAAATCCAGATTTAGCAATATATGCTCTATCTAGAGCTATAGATTTAATAATAGAAATTGCTGGAGGTAAAATTCGGCATGGAATAGAAGATAATTATCCTGGTAAAAAAGAAAAACTTGAAAAAATTTATCTGAATAAAGAAAACTTAAAAAAACACTTAGGACTAGAAATTTCAAATGAAAAAATATCTAAAACTTTATCAAATTTAAATTTTGAATATAGTTTTGATAATGAAAAAGAGAAATGGGAAATTACTAAACCATTTTGGAGAAGTGACATAGAAATTCCTGAAGATATTCATGAGGAGATTGCTAGAATTATAGGTTATGACGAAATTCCATTAAAATATCTATCTGGAAGTGTGCCTAAATGGGAACCAAATATATTTTTAGATACAAAAAATATTGTTCAAGATTTATTGGTTGCAGCAGGATTAAGTGAAACTATTTCTTACTCAGCAGTATCTGATAAATTATTTTCTTTCACACCCAAGATGTTTAATCTTGGAGACAATATTTCACTTAAAAACCCAATTTCAAATGAATATTCAATATTAAGAAAAAGCCTAATTCCTTCCTTGATTTCAGCAGCCTCAAGAAACTCAAATAATTGGAAAGGTCCAATTAAGCTATTTGAGATTGGCAATGTCTTTTATGAAATTGATTCAAATATAATAGAAAAAACAATGATTGCTGGAATAATTACAGGTCCAAGGCAAGAAATCTCATTAAATTCAGATAATTCAAATATTGATTATTTTGATATTAAGGGAGTGATAGAGCTTTTATCAAAAACTTTGAATTTTGATTTTGAGTCTCATNTGTATGAGGATAATATTTTCTCGAAGGATAGGTCTTCAANTATTTATAATAGTAATATCAATGATTCTTTAGGCTGTATGGGAGAATTATCAATAAAAACTCTTAGTGATAATGATTTTTCAACAAGCCAAGCGGTAATTTTTGAAATTGATCTTTCTAAAATTATAAAATCGAAAAAATCTTTTTCTTATAAAGATTTTTCTCAATATCCTCAAGCTCATAGAGATTTATCCTTAATTGTTGATAAATCAATTAATTTTTCACAAATAGAATCTATCNTATATACAGAAAATTTAGTAGAAAATTGTTTGATGTTTGATATATATCAAGGAGAAGAAATACCAGAAAATAAAAAAAGTCTTTCTTTGAGAATTAATTATCAGTCTCTGCACGAGACATTATCTTCTAAAAAATTAGATAAGATCGAAAAAAATATNTTAAATAAGTTAGAAAAAAAATTAGGGATATATATTAGAGAGTAATAAATGGCTAAGAAAAAGAAATCTCATTATCATGCCGATATGCTATCTGTTGAAGAAGCAAGAGAAAAAATTCTTCNTGAATTTAATTCTTTAGATGAAGTTAGGATAAGTCTTAATGAATCATTGGGTTGTGTCATATCTAAAGACATAATTTCTAATATAAGCGTACCTCCTTGGAATAATTCAGCAATGGATGGATATGCAATTATTTTAGAAGATGTAAAAAATGCTTCTGATGAAAACATTATTTATTTAGATGTTATTGAAAAAATTGCTGCGGGAGAATTACCAGAAAAGAAAATAATATCGGGTCAATCTGCAAGAATTATGACTGGTGCTCCTATCCCTGAAGGATCAAATGCAGTTGTTCCTTTTGAGGATACCGATGAGTTATCTTCAACTTCGTCAGATTTGATAGGAATAAAAATANATGTAGAAAATTTTGAAAATATTAGAAAAAAAGGTGAAGATATTTCTAAAGGNGACTTAATCATAAAGAAAGGTGTTGAAATAACTCCAGCAGTTGTAGGAGTATTGGCTTCAATAGGGGTTTCAACAATTGATGTTTTTAGAAGACCTAAAATAGGAATTCTTTCAACAGGAAATGAGCTTATTGAACCTGATCAAAGTATAAAAGATGGAAAGATATATAACTCAAATACTTTTACTATTTCTTCTTTGACAAAATCATTTGGGGCTAATCCTGTAACTCAAGCTCATTCTCTTGACACTATTGAAGATTTAGAAAAAAAACTTAATAATTTTGAAGATGTAGATCTAATTGTTACTTCAGCAGGAGTTTCTAAAGGTGATTATGATGTTGTGAAAGATGTTTTGAGTAAAAATGGCGATATGAATTTTTGGTCAGTAAATATGAGACCTGCAAAACCTCTTGCTTTTGGAAAAATTAATATTAAATCTAAATCTATCCCCTTATTAGGATTACCTGGGAATCCAGTTAGCGCCATGATAGCTTTTGAGAAATTTGGTAGATATGCCATAGATAAGATGATGGGTAAAAAAATTAAGCATAGACCTATAATAAAAGCAGTATTGCAAGAAAATATTTATAATGATGATGGTAGGCGTTTATACGCAAGGGTAAAAGTTGAAAAATCTAATATTTCCTCAGAAATAATTGCAACTCCCTTAAAAAATCAAAGTTCTGGAGTTTTAACATCTATGTTTTTATCNAACGGATTAGCTATTTGTCCATCGGGTACTGATATACTTAAAAAAGGTCAAGAGATTGACGTTGAAATGTTTGGATGGAATGAAGAAATTTCAGAAATAATTAACTAATAAGGATAACTATGGCTACAAAAAGTAATGAAAATATTAAAACTGATCTAAAATTTGTTATTGATTTTGATTCTTTTGATAAATCTGATTTATCTTTAAANTTTTTAATTATTGATAAATTTTTTGAAACATCTGATAGAAAAAATATGCTTTCTTTATCATTAAATGAATTATTGAAGAAAATTTCTGAAATAGATAAAGATTTAGATGACAAATCTGATGATCATCTTTTGAAAAAATTTGTTCTTCCTGGTACATCCCTAATCGAGGCTGTTTTTAGAATACTAATNTTAAATGGTAATAAAGCTATGTCAATTCCAGAAATGGAAGAAAACTTAAAAATAGCTTGGGCTACAGTTATTTATTTGAAATCATATACTCAGGAAACTATTTTAGAAATGTTACTTTCAGAAAATGAATATTTTATAGTCAAGCAGGATTAAGGAATATATTTTCTTGAATCTTTGGTTTGATTTGCAGACCACTTGAAGAATAGAACAGTTAAAGTTCCAAGAAAAATTGTATTTCCAGGTAACCACATTATCAATCCACCAATTTTTTGATCCTCAATTGCTTCTATCCCAAATAATCTTTGAATATTTTCTCCATAAATAACACCATCCGATAATGTAATAAATGCTGCTACAACTGCAGTTGGAGTAACAGCTAAAAGTAAGTAGACAATTCTTGCGGGCAAACTTATTCTTTTTGAGCCTAAACTTAACCCTATAAGTGGCCACCAAAATAAAATTCCGCTCATAAAAAAACATATATGTTCAAAGTAATGAATTAAGTTGATATTTAGAGCATAGTTAAAAAAAATAGGAAGATGCCACGTCCATAATGAANNTANATAAAATATGAGTGTAAATTTTGGAGATGTTATTTTAGATAAAAATTTTCTAAAATAACTTTTGGGTCTAATATAATCTGATAAACCTATACGAATTATTCTTGGAAAAAACCAAATATTTGCAGAAAAAAATAAGCCAGATAATAATAATGGAGGGACAATCATTATTAATAATAAATGTTGAATCATGTGTATCCAAAATGTGTCCTCAAATCTACTCAATGGACCAGTAAGTGCAACAATAAGAAATAGATAAGCCAGAAAGCCTCGAAAGAACCTGAAAAACAACACTTTTGATTGATTGTTTCTAAGCAGTCTATAAGAGCCTATTGAGTATACTAACAAAGAAATAATCAAAGTATAAAATAGACTTGAATTTATACTCCACTCTAGAAAAAAATCTATTATTGATATCTCATTATTCAAATTAAGTATTATTTAGTTTCCAAATCCATGAAATGCAGATAAAAGAAGAAATAAAGAAAAGATAAATACTCCAACTACCATACATGCAACAAAAATATATGAAAATAATTTATTATCAAATCTTAAGTGCATAAAAAATGCTACAACTAAAATAAATTTTACTAATGAGAATCCTAGCATAGCTGGGACTAATATATACCTTAATCCTTCTTGGTCAAACCACCAAACTTCAATAAGAGTTATTATNCCTAAAATAGCAGCAATCGCCCAATAATAACCTGGTCCTGCATGTCCTTTNCCTGATGTCATCCATACTAAGAAAGATTTTGTTCTTTTTACAAAGTCTCCAAAGGGATGTTCACTTTGAGGATTGGGTTCTGCTTCAGAAGTTTTAGGTATTTTCCACCACCCATTACCATCATGTTGAAATAAATCTTTTAAAATTGACAANTTATACTCCTATCTAGTGAGCTGATTCCCAAGGTATTCCTCCTGGAGGTACTCCATCTCCCGCAGTTATTAAATATAATAATCCAAAAATAAGTATCCAAACAATATCAACAAAATGCCAATATAGTCCTGCAATTTCTAGATCTACAGCATTATCACTAGTCAAATTACCATTAAACTCATTATAAAGTAAGAAAATTAACCATAGAATGCCTAATGAAACATGAGCTCCATGCAAACTAGTAAGGGTAAAAAATGTAGATCCAAACAAATTTACCTGAGGAGTCATTCCTATATGAGCAAAATGACTGAATTCATAAACTTGAAAACCCATAAAAATTAATCCCATTATGATTACAGCAAACAGCCAAAGTTTTGCTAATCCCATCCTAGATTCTTTTAAGTAATGTAATGCTAGCACTATTCCTAATGAGCTCATCAACAGAACAAATGTACTTACTGTTGTAATTGGGATATCTAAGGTATCTGCAGGATAAGGGCCATTCAGGCTTTTATTTCTATAAGCCATGAATGTTCCAATAAATGTTCCAAAGAACATTACATCTGATCCAAGAAAAGCCCACATTAATAATTTCTTATTACTTACTCCTGTAGATTTATTTATCTCTTCTCCGTGATGTACTGTTATATTATCGCTTGACATTAATCCTCTTTCTAATGATGATCTTCATGGGGCTCGTTTACAGGTTCAGTCGACCAACCGATAGATCCCCAAAATACTAATATTAATCCTATTGTTACTAATGCATATGTATACATTACTCCCAATGCTGCTAATGAAAGACCTATTCCAATAAATAATGGATAGTAAGATAAATCAGGGAGATGAATATCTGCTTCATTTACTTTGGATGTATCTTCAACTTTTACTTTAGGAGTAAGGTCTCCTTTTGGGCTTCCTTCTAGTAGACTAGGGTATTTTTTATACCACCAGTCGTCAATATGACTTACTTGAGGGATTTTCGCAAAATTATAGTGAGGAGGAGGAGAAGAAATAGACCATTCCAAGGTTCTACCGTCCCATGGGTCTCCAGGTGCTACCTTCTTATTTCTCATGGAATATAAAACATTGAATATAAATGTTGCAACAGATATTGCAATTATAAATCCACCTATAGTTGCAGCTAAATTTGAAACTTCCCATCCCATATTATCTGCATAGGTATAAATTCTTCTAGGCATACCATTTAGTCCCACCCAATGCATTGGTGCNAACTGTAAATTAAATCCAACCATCATCAAAACAAAATTTATTTTTCCTATTTTATCGCTAAGAAAATACCCAAAAAACTTAGGCCACCAAAAATATAATCCAGCAAATATAGCAAAAATAGCACCACCAAAAAGAACATAATGGAAATGAGCAACAACATAATAAGTATCCTGTTGCTGGGCATCAGATGGAGATACAGCGTGAGTAACTCCTGACAAGCCACCAATAGTAAACATCGCAATAAACCCTATGGAAAANAGCATTGACGTCGTGAATCTAATAGATCCNCCCCATAGAGTTGCCATCCAGTTAAATATTTTTACACCCGTGGGAACAGCAATAAACATCGTGGAAATAGTAAATGCTGTATTTGCGGCAGGTCCTAATCCAACAGTGAACATATGATGACTCCATACGAACCAACCCATAAAACCAATTCCTGCTCCTGAGAAAACAATAAAGCTATATCCAAATAATGGCTTACGTGCAAAGGTAGGCAATATTTCCGATACTATACCCATTGCCGGAAGTATTAATATATAAACTTCTGGATGACCAAAAAGCCAAAATATATGTTGCCAAAATATTGGGTCTCCACCAGCCTCAGAGTTGAAGAAGTTAGTTCCATAAACTCTATCTGCTGTCATTTGAATACCAGCAACTCCAAGTATAGGAAGGGCTAAAACTATCAGTATTGATGTTATAAATGTCATCCAAGTAAATACAGGCATTTTCATCATAGACATACCCGGGGCTCTCATATTTATTATAGTTACAATAAAGTTCAGTCCAGCAGCAATAGAGGCAACTCCTAATACGTTAAGTCCCATAACCCAATATGTCATNCCNTTTCCAGGATTGAACTGAACAGTAGAATTTGGAGGATATCCAAACCAACCTCCGTTTGGAGCTCCACCTGTGAACCAGCTAATATTCATAAGAATTGAACCAAAAATAAAAACCCAAAGACTTAGAGCATTCAATCTAGGAAAAGCAACATCTCTTGCTCCAATTTGCAAAGGCACAAGCCAATTAAAAAAAGCAGCAGACAAAGGCATGACTACCAAGAATACCATAGTTGTACCGTGCATAGTAAATAATTGATTATAAAGTTCTGGATCAATTATATTTGCTTCAGCATGGGAAAGCTGAATTCTTATCAATAGAGCTTCAATCCCACCCATTAAAAACCAAAAAAATGAAACTATTCCATACATTGTCCCTATTTTTTTGTGATCAACAGTTCCTACCCAAGACCAAATTCCATAATGACCCGTTGGTCTTGGAAATATCCTTGGAAGTCCGAACTGTTTTGGTTTACTAATTATGCTCAATTTCTACCTCTTTTAGTTATTATATGATGTCGAACTCTCATTTGAGGGCTTTAGACTTAATAAATATTTAGCGATTTGTTCAATTTGTTCAGTAGATAACTGATTTTCATCTTTATATATTGATGCATGATTTTTCATCCTTGTACCAATCTTAATTTCGTCAGGATTNTCAATCCATTTTACTAAGTTATCAAAATTATTTTCTTTGATTCCTGCCGCAAGAGTAATCCTATTGCCGAAGTGAGTTAAATTAGGAGCTGAAACTATAGCTGAATTTTCTTTATCTTTTTTCCACTCTTCCCATCGATTATATTGTGAATCAATTTCTTTAGTGAATGCTCCTTTTTTGTAGGAATCATAGGTATGACACATGCTGCAGTTTCCAACAAACAATTTTCTACCTTCATCCTCATCAGATCCACTTACCAATTTTTTTGGAGGAGTTCTCATTTCATTAAGCCAATTTTGATAATCATCTTCAGTGTGCACAATAACTCTAAATCTCATCATTGCATGAGATATTCCACAAAATTCAGCACATTGGCCATAATATAAACCAGGATCGTCCGCTTTAATATACAACTGGTTTTCATGATTTGGAACCATGTCTAATTTTCCAGCAATTTTAGGGATCCAAAATGAATGTAATACATCTTGAGATGTAATTTTTACAATCACATCTTTATCCTCAGGAAGATGTAATTCATTAGCGGTTACAATNTCTTCAGTAGGATACTCAAATTCGAACCACCATTGATGNCCAGTAGCCTCAATAACAAGNGAATCTTCTTCATTGGGCATTACTTGTGTTTCCCATATTGCTATAACTGTAGGTATTGCAATTATTACAACAATAATTGCAGGAATAATAGTCCATGTAATTTCTAATTTTAGGTTTCCGTGAGTTTGAACTGGAAGTTTGTCATTTTTTTTACTTCTATATTTGAAGGTAAGATAAATTATTCCACCTTCAACAATAATGAATACTACAACGGCAATCCAAAAAGTGAAAAGAAATAGATTCTTTTGTAGTTCTGCAATTGGTCCATGAGTTCCAAATGTAGACTGAGGACTCTCAGGGCTACATGCCATAGCAAATATTAACAGTGCAAATATAATACTAGCTCTAATTACAGACTTCATTCTCTTCTTTATCATATAATTTTTGAAACAGATCAAATAAAAATAAATTTAATCTAAATACATTGTAAGTTTTTTTACTATTTTAGACACCAAAAATTATAGCATTTATTGAGATTTATTGTAATTATCAAAAAAAAGTAAATATTGAAAATTATTTTATGAAAATATTAGTAGCTACAACAAATAGGGGAAAGATTAGAGAATTTAAAGAAATTCTNTCAAAAAAAAATATTCAAGTTTTGACACTTAATGACATAAATATCAACATTGATGTTGATGAAACTGGTAATACTTTCCATCAAAATGCTTTAATCAAAGCTAACGAATACTATAAGCTAGCAAAGATTCCTACTATATCGGAAGATTCAGGTTTAGAAGTACTTAAATTAGATGGAGAACCAGGGATTTATTCTGCAAGATACGGAGGGGATCTTCTAAATGATAATCAACGCGTAGATTTAATTTTAGAAAAATTATTAAAAGTGCCTTCAAACAAACGCCAAGCTAGATTTATTTCTGTAATTTGTGGTGTAGGATTTTCTGATGAACCAATTTACTCTGAAGGTATCTTAGAAGGCTTCATTTCTAAAAAAAAAGAAGGTAATAGTGGATTTGGATATGATCCGATATTTTTGCCAAATAATAGCAACAAAACTACAGCTTCAATGGCAAAAGAAGAAAAAAATAAAATATCTCATAGAAGAAAGTCTATAGATAAATTCCTAAAAATACTTATAAGAGATAAAATTATATAAATAATGAAAAATATTTTTGATAAATTAAATAGACCTGTAAAAGATTTGAGAATATCAGTTACGGATAGATGTAATTTTAGGTGTACTTATTGTATGCCTAAAGAAGTTTATGGNGAAGCCTTCAAATTTCTGCCTAAGAAAGAATTACTAGATTTTGATGAGATTGAAAAAATTGCTAAAGTATTTGCTTCAATAGGTGTGACAAAAATAAGACTAACTGGTGGAGAGCCCTTAGTAAGAAAAAANATAGAAAGCTTAATCAAAAAACTTTCTAGAATAGACGGTATTGAAGATATTGCTATGACAACAAATGGTTATTTGCTTGAACCAAAGATTGATGATCTAATTAACTCAGGCCTAAATAGAATTACGGTTTCTCTTGATGCTATTGATGAATTAACATTTAAAAAAATGAGTGATCAAAATTTTGACGTAAATAAAGTTCTTTCAGCAATAGAAATGGCAAATAAAAAAGGATTTGAAAAAATAAAAATCAACTGTGTAGTTCAAAAAGGTGTTAATGAGCATTCAATTTTGGATTTATTGGACTATTTTAAGTACTCAAAAAATATTGTCAGGTTTATTGAATATATGGACGTTGGAAACTTAAATGGGTGGGAATTATCACAGGTTTTATCAGTAAAAGAAATATTAGAGATTATAGAAAAAAAATATAAAGTTAGGTCGCTAGAAAAGAACTATCATGGAGAGGTCGCCAAAAGATACATGATAGAAGATTATTCTACTGAATTTGGTTTTATCAGTTCTGTATCAAAACCTTTTTGTACATCTTGTACTAGAGCTAGAATAACCATGGATGGAAAACTCGTAACTTGTTTATTTGCCAATAATGGATTAGATTTACGTGAACCTTTAAGGCAGGGATGCACTCAAGAAGAATTAAATGAAATTATTTCAAATGTATGGACTAGTAGATCTGATAGATATTCAGAAATTAGACATAAGCTTACAGCAGATAAAAATCATAAAAAAATTGAGATGTTTCAGATAGGTGGTTAGAAAATAATGTTAGAAGAAATAAATATTTTTTCTGATGGATCATCACTAGGGAACCCTGGCCCAGGAGGTTTTGGAGTTATTATGAGGTGGAAAGATAAAGAATTAAAACTTTCAGAAGGATTTAGAAAAACCACAAATAATAGAATGGAATTACTCGGACCTATAACTGCCTTAAGAAAATTAAAAAAACCTCAGAATATCTTAATTACAACTGATTCTAGGTATGTAATAGACGGAATCGAAAAAGGGTGGGCTAAAAAGTGGCAAAAAAATAATTGGATGAGAGATAAAAAGAATAAAGCNTTAAATTCTGACTTATGGGAACAATTCATAGATTTGTGTGATCAGCATCTTAGTGTAAAGTTTAAATGGGTTAAGGGGCATATAGGTCATATTGAAAATGAAGAATGTGATTTATTGGCAAAAGATGCAGCAATGTCAAATGAACTTAAAATTGATGAAATGTTTGAAATGAAGGAATTAGAATAATGGATCAAGAAAATTTTTCACATCTAGATAAGGATGGATCTGCAAATATGGTGGATATTTCAGAAAAAAACATAACTTCAAGATCAGCGTCTGCATCTTGTACTGTATTTTTATCATCTAAAGCATTTGATTTAGTTAAGGAGAATCAAATTGAAAAGGGTAATGTATTAAATATTGCTAAAATAGCTGCAATATCAGCATCAAAAAAAACTTATGATCTAATTCCTCTATGTCATCAAATTCCATTAAGTAAAGTTGATGTAGATTTTTCATTAAATGAAAAAAATAAAACTATTCAGATTCAATCAAGAGCTTTTACTGATTGGAAAACAGGTGTTGAGATGGAAGCATTGACAGCAGTCTCTATTGCTTCATTGACTATATATGATATGTGTAAATCTGTAGATAAAAGCATTAAGATAACCGATATTCAGCTAGATAAAAAAACTGGAGGAAAATCTGGTATCTACATAAGAAAATGAAAACTTAATTGACTCATTTTTCCAATGTTTTTCATATAACAGTTCTAAATGTAACATGTTAAACTAGTTGTTAATAAATATGGCTACGTAGCTCAGGGGTTAGAGCGAGCGCTTCATAAGCGTTAGGCCGGTGGTTCAATTCCACCCGTAGCCACCAAAAAAGAGAGTAATCATGATTAAACCTAAGGTAGTAGTAACAAGAACTCAGTTTGAAAATGAGATGGAAAGACTTAGAGATGTATCAGACTTGATAATAATTGATTCTCTAAATCCTCCAACTTCTGAAGAACTTAAAGAAAAAATTTCAGGAGCAACTGCATTGTTTGCTCATATAAATGACTCGGTAAATGGAGAAATAATGGATGCAGCCGGCCCTTCTCTTAGAGTTATAGCAGAATTTGGAGTGGGTTATGATAACGTTGATGTTGATGCTGCTAATGAAAGAAATATTGCTGTAGCAAACACCCCAGGTGTTTTAACTGAAACTACAGCATCTTTTGCTTTCACACTTATGCAATCAGCAGCAAGAAGGATTGCAGAAGCTGATAGATTTGTAAGAAATGGTAAATGGGCTCATTTTGAACCCTTGGATTTATTGGGATATGATCTTTCTTCCTCAGTTCTAGGCATAATTGGTTTTGGTAGAATAGGTTCCTATTTAGGAAAAATAGCTAATGATAACGGAATGAAAGTTTTATACTATAATCGATCAATACCAGAGGAAACTTATGGTGCTGAAAGAATGGATTCATTGGACGAATTACTAGAAAATTCAGATGTAGTATCTTTGCATTGTCCTTATACACCTGAGACAAAAAACTTAATTGCTAAGCAACAACTTAAGCTTATGAAAAAAACATCCACATTAATAAATACAGCAAGNGGTCCAATNGTAAACTTAGANGATGTATATGAGTCTTTATCTAATGGAGATATTGCATATGCAGCTTTAGATGTAACGGATCCTGAGCCTATAAANATGGATCACCCTATTCTCAATTTAGAGAATCTAACTATACTTCCCCATATAGCTTCAGCGACAGTTGAAACTAGAAAAAAAATGTCAAAGATGACAGTAGATAATATTCTTGAAGGCTTGCAAAATAAATTACCAACCTATTGTGTAAATTCTGAAAAAATTAGTTGGTAAATAGTTTTTTATGTAAAATCATATTAAAGCAATATTTTGCGCCTGTAGCTCAGTTGGATAGAGTGCAGCCCTGCGAAGGCTGAAGTCGTGAGTTCGAATCTCGCCAGGCGCGCCATGGAGGGAAACATGACTTTAGTAACAATAGATATAAAAGAAGAGAAGATAATTGAAAACGGAAAAGTTTTTGGAAAATCTGGGCAGTATAAAGAAATTATAGGATTAGCTAAATTTAAATTAGATCCAACCCTAGAAATTAATAAAAAAATTACTGATATAGAAAATATTTCAACGAATTCTTCAGGTATGGTAGAGTTCACATCTGATGTTCATATAATGCTCCCATCTGATATGAATAAATCTAATAAAAAGATTATTTATGATGTAAATAATAGAGGAAACAAGGTTATGCTTTCTCAATTTAATTCCGCATCTAGAGGTGAAATGGTAGCAGGAGTTGCTCCTGAAGATGATATTGGGAATGGCTTTCTAATGGAAGAGGGTTATACTTTAGTTTGGTTAGGATGGTCTAACGATGCCCCACCAATAGAAGGTAAATTAAGGCTCTATTCTCCGGAACTTTCTCAAAATGGGCATCCTATTTTAGGAAAAATTTATTCTCAATTTCAACCCTTGAAGGATGTGAATCAAATTATGTTGAGTGATAGAATGCATGTCCCTTATCCTGCATACAATACTAACGATCCAGAAGCTATTTTAAGTTTTAAAAAATATCCAGATGATGATCCTGTCATTATACCTAGAGAAAACTGGAGATTTGCTTGGGATGACGGAAATGAGATACTTGATAATCCTAATTTTATATATATGGAAGATGCCTTTAAGGCTGGAATAATGTATCAGATTTCATACAATGCTTACGGAGCAAAATCTACAGGGCTTGGATTGGCAGCTACTAGAGATCTCATATCTTACTTAAAATATTCTGATGATAAAGAAAATCCTACTAGATCATTTATTGATTATGCCTATGCATTTGGAGTCTCTCAATCAGGGAGGTTTTTAAGGCAATTTATATACTTAGATTTTAATCATGACACTCTAGACAGAGAAGTTTTTGATGGTATTATTCCGCATGTTGCAGGAGGAATGAGAGGAGAATTTAATCAAAGATTTGGACAAGCGTCTAAAGATTTACCTTCTGTAATCGCTCAATTGTATCCTTCTAGCTCTATACCAACTGAAGATATTGAAGAAGGAGAGCAAGATGGATTGATGGAAAACTTTAGAAAAAGAAAATCCAATGCAAAAATATTTTTTGTAAATACAGGAGCAGAATACTGGAGGGGAGATGCCTCCTTAATTCATACTACATCTGATGGAAAAAATGATTTAGAAGCTCCCACTAATTCAAGAGTTTACCATTTATCATCTTGCATGCATGGTCCTGGAATATGGCCACCCACAGATACTCAATCAGCAGATGGGATGAGAGGCCAAAATTATCTAAACTCAATTGATTATACTCCGCTAATGAGAGCACTTTTAGTNAATCTTGATAATTGGGTTTCAGAAAATATACTTCCTCCAGAAAGTCAGCATCCAAAACTCTCTGATGATAGTGCTGTAAATCCAAATTCGCTTAGAGAAAAATATAGTAAGATTCCTATGTCGTTCCCTGAACATTTTTCTTTTCCTAGAAAAATGGATTTTGGACAAGACGAAAATATAATAAAAAATCTCCCTCCTAATCAAGGTAAATTTTATGGTTCTTTGGTTTCTGAGGTAGATGATGATGGAAATGAAATAGCAGGTATAAGGCATCCTGATGTTGCAGTTCCTTTAGCAACATCTACTCCTTGGAATTTACGCCATCCTGATGTCGGTGCTCCTTATCAAATTATTGGTTTGACAGGTGGTCCAAGAGGTTCCACTGTACCTTTTAAAAAAAATAAAAATGATGATTTAGATGACGAAAGATTATCTATTCAAGAACGATATAAGTCAAAAGAGGAATATTTAAAATTAATTTCTGATTATTCTAAAGATATGGTTAGAGATAAATTTTTACTTGAGTATGATTTAGAAAATATATTAGAAAGATCTGAATCAAGGTGGGAATACTTTACNAAATAATTATTTAAAGAAATGAATTTTATAAAAGAATTTAAACCTCTACTAACGCCAAAAGAAATGTTGCATAAGGGTATTTTTGGAGGTACTTATTTTGCAGAGCTTGTAGATCATAAGGAATTTCCAAATGATTGGTTTAATGATTTAGATGAAAATTTTTATAGCTCTAAAGAATACCTAGTTAATATTAATTTTTTTAAAATCAGGTCNGGTCAAACTCAAAAAGAATGGGAAGAAAAAGGCTGGATACATGAAGATGATCCTAGGGGATGGTTTGAATGGTATTGTAAATTTTTTTTAGGACGAAGGCATGAAGATGATCAAAGACAAATAAAAAGATGGAATGCATTTTGTGGGANTAATGGTAGATGGAGAAACGCTATTTACAAAAAAATCTTTATTGAAAGATGTATGATTTCTCAAAGCTTACACGTGAGTCCTAGGATACAACAATCTTTATTGCACTGGTCATACATAGTTAATGAAAAAGATTTTGAAATATGGAAATCTAAAAAAGAAATTAGTTCCAAGGAACATTGAATTCTCTTACAGCATTTCTCCAAAAAATATCTTCTAATTGATTCTTATCTAATTCACATATTATAGAGGCCTGCTTCATAGCAATTAGTTGTTCATAAATACAAATTAAGGGCCTATTTGTTGTATGTGAAAAAGTTAAATTCGGAATATTATCTGTTTCTACTTGCTGATGTGCATGTCCAAAGGCCGAGTAAGCACCATGAAAGGANACGGATTCTACAGCNTCTGTGCCATAAAAAATTCTTTNATGATTTTCCTCACTAAATAAAGTTATGTAAGGTCTTATATCTGTAACAGCAGAAAGATCATAGAAAATATTAGGCAAATTTTTTAATGTATCTATACCCTGTTGTATTGGCCTATATGTAAAAGATCTTGCTATATGAGCTAGTATCCACTTAATATTTGGATATCTTTTAGTAGTAAATTCAGTTAAGTCTTTTAGATTTTTTTCATCTCCACAGCCATCTTCTCTAGACATGTGTAATGTAACCCAAAGACCTAATTCATTTGCTAATTCTAATTGTTCATGCGGAAGATATTCTTCTATTGTACAATTGGCCATATCCCCTGTGACCGAGTACATTCTGTAAACTTTTAGTCCTTGAAAACCTTTATTTTTAATATCACTTTCTATATCTTCTAATGAATCTGCAGGGGTCGTCANTCGATGTGCTCTAGTTAAACTATTGCCTTTGATCTGATTAAAAAGCCAATCATTATACTCATTTATCCTTGTACCTAAAGCAGGTCTTCCAAGGAATAAATTATTTACATCTCTATTTGGGAAAACTGTGTTATGCCATCCCTTAATGCCTTCTAAATCGGCATCAGGGAAGACATTTTTATGCCCACTTGAATCATCAATTAAGCTGTTGTTAAGCATATGTATATGACAATCATAGATTCTTTCTGGTACCCATTCTTCTAGTTCTTCATACCAAAAATTTTTATCATGTTCTCTATAATCTATTAATTTATTAGTCAAAGTTTTTCCTTTTCAATTAAATTAAATTATTAATTTAAATTATGAATTAATTTTTTAAACAAAAAAGGTGATTTTGCTAAAGTTTATTCTTTATTTATTACAGTTAGAATTCCCATTATTACCATGGATAAAAATCCACCCATCCATCCTATGATTGCAAAAATTTCAAATTCAACGAAA
>PABO01000029.1 GCA_002699165.1 Chloroflexota bacterium
GTAGGTGTTGGTAAAAAAAAATTTTCTAAAAATTATATTGATTGTAATACTGGAGACAATATTCAAGATAAAGAAGAACACTATTCTGAACTTACTTTTCATTATTGGTTTTGGAAAAACAAATTAAAAGAATTTGACAATGACACTTGGATTGGATTTTGTCAAAAAAGAAGATTTTGGAAAAAAAATAAAAAAGAAATTAACAATTTTGAAGAATTAAAAGAAAATCTTTTATATGAAAGTCATGATGATTGGAATAATTATGACTCAGTTATTTGCAACTCAATTAACCTTGGAAAAACAAAGTTTATGAAATTGATTAAAAGAGGATGGAGAAATTTTTTTTTTGATCCTAAAAGTATATTCAAAAAAAGTATTAAATTACATTTTGATATGCATCATGGATATGGAATATTAGAAAAAGCTTCTAAAGAGTTAAAGGAGGATGATAGAGATGAATTTCTAGATTATGTTTCTAACAATAGTGTATTAAATCCACACATAATGTTTATTGCAAAAAAAAAAATACTAAATAAATGGTTTATAGATTGTTTTGAGTGGCTGTTTAAATGTGAAAAATTATTTGGATTTGATAATTTAACTGGCTATGATAAAAAAAGACTTTATGCTTTTTTAGCTGAACGGTATTTATCATTTTGGTTTCATAAATATGCAAGACCAATAGCTTGGCATTGGACATTTTATGATGTTGAGAAAGAAGAGTCTTAAATTATTTTTTAATAATTTTGTTTAACTTATTTAAACTCATATAAGAATTAAGAGGAAATTTTCTACCAAACTTTTTTTTAGCACTAGATTTTTTTATATTCGGATTATATTTTTTTGCAAAATCAAAAACTGTTTTTGTTGGTCCTCCCAAATTGATTATTCCTTTTTTCGATAAAAGTTTTTTTAAAATTTGAGCCACCTCGTCGTGAAATATAAAATTTGTTTTAAAATCACTAAAGGCTTTTTGGTGAATAAAAGGTTTTTCACACATGCAAACTCTCAAAATTAGAGAGTTTTTATATAGTCTAACAGCACATTCTCCTCCNANTTTAGACCAGGCATAACTATTAATTGGNAATAGAGCGCTATCCTCTTTGTAATTCCCCTTAGTTCCNGGATATACGTAGTTTGTNGAAAAATAGATTAATTTGATNTTAAATTTTTCACAAGCTTTAACAATATTTGATGTCCCAATTATATTTAGATTTATACTTTCAGAAATTTTCTCATCATGAATATCCATTGGACGTGATAAGGCCGCTAGGTGAATTAATATCCTAGGTTTGTTTTTTTTAAGATATTTAATAATCGATTTAAAATTTAAAATATTTAANTCATTTCTTTTGGGATAATNGCAATCTTTAAAAAAAGAATTTATCTTTAACACAGATCCAAATCTTCCAGACCCACCAGTAACTACAATTTTTTTCATATTATAATGTAATGTGTGAAAACCATTGATTTTTTTTTATAAATTTTTTTTCCTTTTTAAAAATTTCTTTTTTATGATTCCAACCAAATAAAAAAANAAAATCAGTTTTATTATTTCTAAAATATTTCATATCTTTTATAGGTATATGTTTGCCTGGTGAAAATTTGTTAATTTTATCTTTTGTTGTGTCACATATATAATTTATTTTATCTTTTCCAATATTACAGTAGTTTAATATCGTGGTACTTTTAGAAGTTGCTGCATAACCACTTATAGTTTTACCTTTTTTTAAAAAATCATTAATTTTTTTATTTAGTTTGTATTTTGAAATTTCACAATTTTTTTTAAATTCTAAACAGGATTGTAGATTATCTAAATTCATTTTTTTTTCTTGATCTAATATTCTNTTTAGATTNGCAGTTTCATTTTTCTTTCTTGAAATAATATAGCGCATTGANCCACCATGTGTTATTTGAGGTATTGCATCTACTAAATANAGGTCAAANAATCTAAAAATTTTTTTTATTGAAGTNCATGAAAACATATAAATATGTTCATCNTAAATTTGATCATAAGAAGTTTTTTTAAACATTGAGCCCATATAAGGTTCTTCAAAAATAAATTTACCATTTTTATTTAAAAGTGAGTCTATTGTTTCTATTAAGTTTTTTAAATTTGGTACGTGGCAAATTACGTTAGCAGCTGTTATAATATCTGTATTATGTTTGTTAATTTTGATTGAATTTAATAGATCTTTATTAAAAAATTTATTAATAGATTTAATTCCTTTTTTTCTAGCCAGGTCTGAAACATTTTTAGATGGCTCAATACCCAAAACATTAATTTTTTTCTCATCAAAATTTGATAAAAAGGTCCCATCATTAGATCCAATTTCAATTAAATTGGATCCAATCTTTAATTTTTTATTAATGAAGTTAGCATAATTTTGAAAATGAATTTGCATAAATTTTGAACTACCAGTAAAAAAAGGATAACTTTTATTAAACATTTGAGTTGGTTTGGGATGTTCATTTATTTGTAACAGAGATAGTTTTTTAGAAAAACCAACCTCTAAATTATAAAAAAACTCTTTTTTAAAATCTTTTTCACTGAGAAACCCATTTGCTAGAGGCATTTTTCCAAAAGACATAAATGGTTTTATTATCGATTTTGTAATTTTACATTTCATAATTAAGTATTTTTGAATAAATCAATTGTTTCTTTAATATCATTAGTTATATCAGAATTTAATATCAAACCTCTTTTTTGAATTTTCTTTTGGTCAACATGNTACGAAAGTTGATTTAGTATTGGTGTATCAACAAAATCAATAGAAATTTTTTTCTTAAATTTTTTAATTCTATTTAGAATTTGTCTCACCGTATAATTTCCTGATAAAGCATTGTAAATATCATTTGTGAAAAAATTCTTTTCAAAACAAAATTTGAAAACTTTAAAAGAGTCTCTTAAAGAAAGGTAAGGTCTGTATTGATCCATAGCATTCTTATAAACTCTTACCTTTTCATTAATTGCAGCATTTAGACAAAANCTATTAACTGCCGTATGAAATCTGATACCTTTAGAAACTCCAGCGATAGTTCCAAATCTAAATGTATTGTACTTTAAATTTTTTCTATATTTCATAAGTGTTTTTTCTTCGATCAGCTTAATTTTTGCATATGGACTTTGTGGTATTAAGAACTTTTCTTCACAATCTTCNTCCACAATNTCTGTTTGCTTTCCATAAACACTAGTAGAAGACAAATGAATTAATTTTGTTTTATTTTTAATGCAATACTTAATTACAGTATCTAAACAATTTAAATTATTAGAAAACATTTGTTTTTCTTTTCCAAAACTTTTTTCAGCATTTGTCATTGAGGCTAAGTGAACTATAACATCAACATTTTTAAATTCTTTTAATGCATTTTTGTCATTTAAATCTCTTTTAAAGAAACTTAAATTATTCTTTTTTAAGTTATTAAATAGTGAGTTAAATCTATTAGANTCTAAATTGTCGACTAAAATAGTTTTTTTTACCTTTTTGATTTTATATATGTTTTCTAATAAATAAGATCCTATATGGCCACATGCGCCTGTAATTAAAACTTTCATTTTTTTTTTAAAATTTTTAAGAGTTCAGAGTATTTTTCAATGTAATCATTATACTCATATTTNCTATCACAAGCCACCATTACAACTGAATTATTATNTAAAAATTTTAAACTACACCAGGTTAAGTTGGGGACTAAAACAGCAATATTTTTCTTTTGTAAAATTATTTTTTTTTTCATGATTATTATCTTTAATTTTTAGTTCTGTTTTACCTGAAATTGCTATAAATATTTGTTTACATTTTTTATGTGCGTGATCACCCCTAATTAAATTTTTTTTNCCATAAATATAAAAAATTCTTTTTATTTTGATTGGGAAAGTTTTTTTAAAATCTAATGCTAATAATAAACCACCTTTTTTTTTATATGATTTAATCTTAATTATTTTTTCTTTTGCCATTTTAATATTTTTTATGATTTATAAAATATCTTTTTAATATACCAAAAAAAAATAATCGCAATTTTTTAAAATATCTTATTTTTCTGATTTTATTGTTTGTTCCTATAAAACCAATGACATCTGGATGTATAGATAGCTGATTNAATTTCATTCCATTCGCTATAGCCTTAAGTGTTGCATCAGCCACACAATGTTCNAGCCACTTACCATCTGTATCATTNACTTTNTNNGTNTCTGGAACAACATAATTTTTAAAAAAATTTAATGTTCCATAATAAATATTTGCATCAGCAAATCTTAAGTTATCAATCAGATTAAGACATATGTCACTTCCACTGTTTTTAAACTCTTTATAAATATTAGAAAAATTTTGAATTATATGTCTACCTGTTACNATNATAAAATGTTCAGTTTCATTTAACAACTTAGATTGAGTAATAATTTCTTTGTAGCAAAGATATTCACCATAACCCTTTCCAAGTTTTTTATCATAGCTATCATTTATATTTGAAGAAATTATTTCTATTTTTTTATCATTTATATTTTTTGCATAATTGTTAAAATAAGACAAATCAAATCCTGAATTCTCTATAAAAATTATCTTATCAATTTCTTTTCTATTGCACCAAAAACTGAACGATTTTTTATAATCATTTAATCTATCTTCAACCTTGTTTCTTTTTAGAAAATGAGTGCCCCTAGGGTCGATTGTAGATGTTAAAATAAGTGTTATATTTGATTGTTTCATAAATTAAGTAGATAACTTAGTTTAAAAAAAAAATATTTAAACTAATTTTTTGGAGAGATGGCCGAGTGGTTTAAGGCGCACGCTTGGAAAGTGTGTGTACTGTTAAAGGTACCCAGGGTTCGAATCCCTGTCTCTCCGCCATTAAATTGCCTTTTTAAGATTTTTAAATAAATGATAAATACTTTAATACAATTATTNGGCTTAAAGAATTTAACAAAATATGAAAATTTATCAATAATCTTAGTTATTGACAATTAATTAAATGTGATCAAATTGCATTTAAATAAAAAACTTAAAAATAAAATCATTATTAATGAAAAAAACTTTTTTAAATTTACTTAAACAGCCAATAACCAATTCTTATTTAAAAAAAAATGACNAAAAAAATAAAAAAAATGAATTTTTTTATAATTTATCTGTAACATTTAATACCAAAAATTATCTAGTTTCTTTGTTAAAACCAGTAAATCCTAAAATGCAATATACTGATAAGTACGCTCATAGAGCCTCGCAATCTATTACAATGAGAGATTCATTTAAAAAGATAGCTAATAAATTAAAAAAAAGATTTTCTCCGAAATTATCAATTGAAATTGGAAGTAATGATGGTGTTTTTATAAAAAATTTTAAAAAAAAAGAAGTAATAGCTGTAGAGCCTTGTTTAAATTTAGCAAGATTAACAAAAAAAAATGGATATTTAACTTTTGGGGAATTTTGGAACAAAAATTTAGCAAAGAAAATTATTAAGAATTNTTCTAAAGTTGATTTGATTTATTCTGCAAATACAATTTCCCATATTCCAAATTTAAAAGAAACATTTGATGCAATAAGATTAACTTTAAATAAAAATGGTGTTTTTGTTTTTGAAGACCCATACATGGGTTCGGTTTTAAAGATGAATTCATATGATCAATTTTATGATGAACATGTTCATTTATTTTCTTTACTATCTATTTCAGAATTATTGAAAAAATCACAACTTANAATTTTTGATGTTGAANTATTAAGTACTCATGGTGGTTCAATTAGATTTTATGTATGCAAAGAAGATAGCAATANTAATATATCAAAAAAGGTAAAAAAATTAGAAAAAATNGAAATAAAATCAGGCCTAAATAAGCTAATGACATATAAAAGATTTTCTACAAGAGTAAAAAAATCAAAATATAATNTAATAAAGTTGCTTAAAAAATTAAAAAAACAAAAAAAAAAAGTTATAAGTTATGGTGCGAGTTATAAATCTGCTACTATTTTTAATTATTGTAACATTGGCACTGATTTAATTGAGTATGCAACAGATACTACTAAAAATAAGCAAGGAAAGNTCACTCCTGGAAAACATATACCAATAAAAGCACCAGGAGATGGTATTGCACAAGATGTAGATTATGCTTTCTTAGGAGCATGGAATTTTTTAAAAGAAATAAAAAAAAAAGAAAAATTTTTTTTAAAAAGAGGTGGAAAATTCATAACACACGCNCCATCNGTAAAACTAATTAAATTATAATGAAAATTATAGAGCTTAATAAATGGATTAAAAAACAAAAGAAAGCAAATAAAATGAAAACATCNATGATTAANTTTAGAGATATGAATGGATGGAAGTTCGATGAAACTATAATTGATAATGATAAGAAAAAATTTTTTTCTATAGGTGCTTTTAAATTTACAAACCATATTAAACAAACTTGGTACCAACCGTTAATCATACAGAGGGAAGTTGGAATTCTTGGTATAATAAAAAAAACTATAAAATCAGTGGATTATTATTTGCTGCAAGCAAAAATTGAACCAGGTAATATTAACAATATACAATTGTCACCAACCGTTCAGGCTACAAAAAGTAATTATCTTAGAGCACACGGTGGAAAAAAAACAAAATTTATTGATTATTTCATAAAAAAAACAAAAGCTTGTAAAGTCATTACATCTCTAAAGCTATCAGAACAAGGGACTAGGTATACCTCTAAAGCAAATAGAAATATTTTGATAAATTTAAAAAAAAATAAATTAAAGATTGCTTCAAATTTTATTTGGTTATCAAAAAAGAATTTATTTTATCTAATTAGAAAAAAAAACTTACTTAATATGGATAGTATTTCAGTTTTTTCTAGTTCAATTAAAAAAAATAAAAATGATAATCCAATAAATACGCTCACTAAACTTAAGCTTAGAATTAAAAAAGAATCTAAAATTTTATTTATTAAAACTAAAAAAATACCTTTTCAAAATTTAAAAGGTTGGAAGGTACTTAATAATAAGATTTATGATTTAAAAAAAATTTTTTTCTCGATAATAGCTTTGAATGTAAAAACAAATTCACGAGAAGTACGATCGTGGTCTCAACCCATTATCAGTGATCACTTTACTTCTATAAATGGATTTTTGCTTCAAAAGTTTGATAACACCAATCATTATCTACTGCAAACAGTTTTAGAGCCTGGTTTTGAAAAGCCTAAATTTACCTCAACTATTAGTATTAAAAATTTTAATAAAAAGCATAAGATTAAAGATAAGTTTATTAAATATTTTAAGAATAAAAAAAATATTTTGATAGATGTAGTAAATTCTGATGAAGGTGGCCGATTTTATAGAAATGAAACAAGAAATATCGTCTCAATGCTTAAAAGTAAAAAAGGGTTAAATTTAACAAAAAAATATATCTGGGCCTCTCACAATCAAATAGTAGATTTGATAAGTCAAAATTTACTCTCTATTGAAGCCAGAAACTTATTTGCAAGTTTTAATATTGATAAAATAAAATAAAAAATATAGTTTAATTTATGATTAAAGTTTGGGATTATATAAAAGAATATGAGTCTTTAAGAGGAGAAATTCTTGAAGCTGTTGATCAAGTATTTAAAGATGGAACACTTATTTTTGGTCCTAAATTAGCGGAATTTGAAGAAAAATTTTCGAAATTTAACGATTGTAAATATGGAATTGGAGTTGGTAATTGTACAGATGCAATAACTATAGCATTAAGAGCGTGTAAAATTGGTATAGGTGATGAAGTCATAACAACTTCTAATACAGCAGTACCAACTGTAACAGCAATAGTAAATTCAGGCGCGTCAGTAAAATTTGTGGATATTAATGAATACTCATTAATGGATGTATCTAAGCTAGCTAATGCAATCACTGATAAAACAAAGGCTATAGTCCCAGTTCATCTCTACGGTCAGATGTGTGAAATGAACACTATTATGAATTTAGCAAAAAAAAATAATTTAAAAGTAATAGAAGATTGTGCACAATCACATGGTGCCACTTATTTTGGAAAAAAAGCTGGTTCGATTGGTGATATAGGATGTTTTTCTTTTTATCCAACAAAAATCTTTGGTGCATATGGAGATGGAGGTTTTATTTCAACAAATAATGAAATGTTATTTGATAAAATGCAAAGAATAAGATTTCTAGGAATGGAGAAGAAAAAAATGTCCTCAGGACACTGGAATGGAAAGTATTATGCCATAGAGCATGGAACTAATTCAAGATTAGATGAAGTTCATGCAGCGATTCTTCTTAAGAAACTTCCTTATTTAAACGAGTGGATTGACAGAAGAAGAGAAATAGCATCCCGGTACAACAATGAATTAAAAGAGCTAAATATTGAATTACCTATGGAGCATCCAGATAATAGACATGCCTATTATATATATGTTGTGGCACATAAAAATAGGGATGAAATCATGAAATCATTAGCAGAAAAAGATATATTTTTAAATATTAGTTATCCATGGCCAATTCATATTATGGAGGCCTATAAACATTTTGTATGCTCAAAATGTACATGTTTACCTAAAACTGAAGAGCAGGCAAAAAAAATATTTTCTTTACCAATGTATCCAACATTAACTGATGAAGAACAAAGTATTGTTATTAAAGAATTAAAGAATTTGATTTAAAATGATAAATGTAGCAAAGGTTGAAAAACCAATATTGCTTAAAAGCAAAAAACATTTTGATCCCAGAGGGTTTTTGATGGAAGTTTTTACTCAAAAGAAGATAAAATTTAATTTTAATAGAAGTATTTCTGTAGCTTCAAAAAAAAATGTAGTCAGAGGTTTACATTTTCAGAGTAAATTTGCACAACATAAAATCATATTTATATTAAAAGGAAAAATTAAAGATGTAGTAGTAGATATAAGAAAAAATAAAAAAAGTTATGGTAAAATTTATTCCTATAATTTAGAAGTTGGAGATATGCTAATAATTCCAAAAGGATATGCACACGGCTATCGCACTTTTGCTGATGAAAATATAATGATTTATTTTTTGTCAGAGGGTTGGTATCCAAAATATGAAACTGGAATTGTGTGGAACGACAAAACCTTAAGTATTAAATGGGGATTAAAAAAACCTATAATTTCAAAAAAAGACAGAAAATTAAAAAATTTTTCTGATCTTTAGGAGTTTATTTGAGTTCATTATTTGATGAAATTACAATTACCATAGTTCTATATGAAGAAAATTTAGCTTCAGTATCAAAATGTTTAAAAAATTTAAAAAATTTTAAAATTGTAATTGTTGATAATGCAGGAGATTACAATCTTAAAGAAGAAATAGAAAAAAGCTTCAAGATAGAAAAATATATTGTAAATAAATCAAATACTGGATTTTCAAAAGGTTCAAACCAAGCAATCAAATTATGTAAAACAAAATTTATATTATCTATAGAAATAGATTGTATTATCTTAGAAAAAGATATCCAAATATTAATGGATTCTTATAAAAAATACCAAAACTGCTTTATTGTTACACCAACATTTTATAATGAAAAATCAGAGCTGAGTTACAATGGTGGACCTCTACCAGATAATAATATTGGCATTGAAACTATAAACATAGAGGGAGACCTTTGTGTAGAAAGTGCCTCTACAGCAGCAATTTTATTTAAAAGAAGTGATCTTATAGAAATTGGTTTATTTGATGAAAATTTATTTATTTATTTTCCAGATTTTGAAATTAGTAGAAGAATTAAAAAAACTGGAAAATCTATAATTCAAATTTTTGATGCAAAAAGTACTCATGTACATGGTGAACTAAAGGTTAAAAATTTTTTTAAAAAAATTTTTTTTCGAAATTACTATTTTACATTAGACGAATTAAGATATTACCAAAAAGTAAATAATCACCATCATAAATTTAATGAA
>PABO01000030.1 GCA_002699165.1 Chloroflexota bacterium
AAGATAAGCCTGTAAATATTTTAGATCATTTTAAAGAGATAAAAAAAAGATTAATAAGATACTTTATTTTTCTAACAATCTTTACGGTTAGTTCTTTAATTTTCTTTAAACAAATAATTCAAATATTTATAGAACCGGCAAATAAAATACTTTTAGAAGCAGGAGCCGATGGTCAAATAGTTTTTGGTAGAGTAACAGAAGCCTGGGGAGCTGCCGCAAGAGTTTCAATCATTTTAGGTATATCTTTATCAATACCTTTTTTACTTGGAGAAGTAATTTTCTTTCTTAGGCCTGGTCTGAGAGGTAAGGAAAAACTTTATATTTATTTATTAATTCCTTTATGTTTTATTTTTTTTATTTCTGGAGCTTTTTTTAGTTATTTTTTTGTGATTCCTAGCGCACTTAATTTTCTTATAACATTTGGTGATGATATAGCTCAACCTATGATAAATATTGGACCGTTAACTGCTTTGATGTTTTCTCTAATGTTTTGGATGGGAATAATTTTTCAAATTCCCTTGATTATGTTTTTATTGGGGAGATTAGGAATTATCACTCATAAATCATTAAAGAGATTTAGAAGATGGGTAATTCTTTTAGCATTCGTACTAGGAGCGATTATAACCCCTACTGTAGACCCTATAACTCAAATAACAGTGGCTTTACCTATGATTCTACTTTATGAATTCGGACTTATTCTTATTAGAATAACGGAGCCTGAAAAGAAAACATTTAGATTTTATATTGGTATTATTTTCTTAATACTAATCGTGGTTGCATTAATGTTATCAGCGATAATAGTGAGGTTTGATACGTTTCAAAATCTTATAAAATTTTGAAACTAATCTTTTTTTTCGTCTTCTTTATCTGATTTGTTTAAGGCTGCTTTAAACTCATTGATAGCTTGACCAACCCCTTTACCTACTTGAGGAAGTTTACCTACACCAAAAAGAACTAAAATTACTACAACTATAAGAACTAGCTGTAGTGGTCCTAAATTTTGAATAAATCCCATATTGTTTTTTGTTATTTAAGTTTATTTAATACTATCAAATTATTTCAACAGCCATATCTAGTATTGGATAACAGCTTTCATTATTAATATCTACAAATACGATTTCTAGTACAACTGTCGTAAAAACTGTCTAGAATATTACACTTACAAATAGTGATTCGTACTTAAGTGTCTTTAGTAATTATCCCCCTGTCTTAATCAGACAAATCATAAATCTATCATGATTAGACAAGGTGTTTTTTATGTGATTTCTAAAGTTTATTCTTTATTCATTACAATTAGAATTCCCATTATTACCATGGATAAAAATCCACCCATCCATCCTATGATTGCAAAAATTTCAAATTCAACGAAAGCATCTAAAATTGCACATACTCCAGCAATTGCAAATAGAGCACTAATCACAGTGTAGAACTTTTTCTTCATAGTTAGAGCAATACCCAAAATAAACCAGCTGATTCCCATTATAAAGCTCAAAGATGTATCCCAACCTCTTGCACCTTCTAAAATTCCCTGAGCGAGTCCAGCATCAATTCTATCTGCAGCGTCTAGAGCTGCAATGCCCGTTCCTTGTAAGCCAACAAGAATTGGAAAGGTTAGCAAAATTATTAATCCACTAATTTCAGCTAGATTAGAGCTAATAGATTTATCCGTATTTATAGACTTAGCTAGAAAATATAATCCAAGAATCATTGCAGCTGTAGATATTGTTGCAAGGTAACCTCCCAAAACAACAGAATTTTTTGATTCTGCAAGTTTTGCTAGCTCTTCACCTGCATTCAGTTGATAATTATCAGGAAAGAAAGCAATCCAACAAACCATCGAAACTATTGGACCAAAAATCATCATAGATCCAAAAATTTTATTATTCATAATAAGTCCCTCTCATTATTTTTTTTAAATACTGGACTAAAAATGATTAAATAGCAATAATTTGGTTCACAGCTTAGTATTTATTGCAGTTATTTGTTTGAATATTTCTGGTGGGCGATGAGGGACTCGAACCCCCGACCCCCTCGGTGTAAACGAGGTGCTCTAGCCAACTGAGCTAATCGCCCTTAGTTAATAATATTATCAGTAATAAATCCATTTTATCTTAGATAGAGAATATTTTTTTCATTTAATAATTTTCAGTCAAATTATTTATATTATGAATTCAAAAATCCAAAGAACCGATAATCCTATAATTAGAGTTACAGGAATTGATTTTGAAATTAAGGCTACTGTAATTGCAGCTAAAGCAGCATAGATTTTAGGATTATTTTCTAANATTATTAAATTATCATCACTGATAATTATTGAATTTATAATTATAGGAGTTAATACTGCAATTGAAACATACTGTAANCCTTCTTGGATAAATTTAGGTAACTGCTTAGGCATAATTTTAGATAATGGTAAAAATCTAGATGCATATGTTAATATTCCTGATAAAAATATAATTGGCCAAATCATTTAATTCCCTCTCTAAAATATGAAATTAAAATACCAATTAAAATACTAATTATTGCAGACGTTATAATCCATAAATTCCATGGTAAATCTTTTAATATAACNGAGAATAAAGCACTTATTATAAATACTGTAAATTTTGGTTTAGTATTAATTGAAACCGCAACTATTGCNATGAAAGATAAAGGTATAACATAATCAAGATTTAGAGATTCAGGAATTGAAGGACCTATGAAAATTCCTATTAATGTTGAAATTTGCCAAGATATCCACAATGTTATCCCGCTTCCCAATAGATGAAAATGCATATATTTTGTTTGTTTCTTTTGAGAAAATCTCTTATATGAAATAGCAAAAGCTTCATCGGTAATTAAGTAAGATAAAATTATTTTCCATTTAAGGGATAATTTTTTTAAGTATTCTGATANAGATATTCCATATAAGACATGGCGNAAGTTAACAATTCCAACAGTTCCAGCAATCATAAAACCAGGTGTAAGTGTAGAAATCAGTTGTGCAAAAACTATTTGACTTACTCCAGCAAAAATAATTATTGATAATAAAAAGGTTTGAATATTTGTAAGTCCAACTTCTATTCCTAAAACCCCATAAGCTATTCCAAAAGGGAATACTCCTAGTTGTAAAGGTATTTCTTGTAAGCAACCATTTTTAAATTCTGAAGCTTTAGACATAGGTTAATAATAACTTGCTTTAGAAAAAATNAAGACTTAATCTATCTAATATTCTGTCTGCCTCAATAACATCAAAATTATCCAATTGTCGAAAAGGATCACGAGATATATTAGTTCTTATTATTCCTCTTTTCCAAAAAAAATACTTGTAAGCGCTTATGCTATACATAAATTCAAAATTTAATGCTTCAAGCATTTTTTTCCATACCTCAATTGCATCTGGGTTAACTTCATCTTTTTCAGATAATATTAATTTATCCCATAACACTCTATGGGCTTCTAGCATATGTCCTGAAGGCATTATCCCATCTGAACCTCTTCTAAATTCGTCAATTATAAATCTTCCTCCTGCTCCACCCATTATAGATTTAAGATGTCCTTTACAATTTTCTTTAATAATTGTGTGTACTTGAGATGAGTTAGCACTTTCTTCTTTTATAAAATCAACATTATCAATTTCATTTATAATTTTTATCAATATATTATTAGGTACTGTAGGGCCAGCAGGCAGCTTATTATTTTGAATCCATATATGAATATTTATTTCTTTTGATAAGTCTTCATAAAATTTATAAAAATCTTCTGAAGATGAATATCCCATAGGAGGCATTGCCATGATTGACGAAATTCCAAGTTGCTCNGCAAATTTTGATCTTTCTAAAACATGTTCAGTCGATGAACTTGAAACTCCAGCAATTATAGGTATTTTTCCTTCAGTAACTTTTATTGCTTCTTCTAATATTTGATTTTTTTCTGAATCAGATAATTTAGAGGCTTCAGAAACATTTACGGGTAACAAAATTCCATCAGTTTTTTTTTCTATAAAGTACTCTATACAACTTCTTAAAGATTTAAAATCAATTGATCTNTCTTCATTAAATGGAGTTACTGGTATGCTATAAATTCCTGAATATTTAGTATTTTTCATTATGCCTCCGATACAAATTCGCTATATGAGATTTTTATTTATAAAATGAAATCATGATTTTTATATAGTTTACTAGATTTTATCTGAAATGAATTCAAATATAAATGAAATTAAAATAGGTCATTGGACAGACATAGAAAATAAAACTGGATGTACAGCTATAATTTCTGATATTCCTCTTATTGCTTCAATTGATGTTAGAGGAGGAGCTCCAGGGACAAAAGAAATAGCACTCCTAGATCCTATAGCCACAGCCCCAAATATTAATGGATTTCTTCTTACTGGAGGAAGTGCATTTGGATTAAATGCTTCTTCGGGTGTTGTTAAATTTCTGGAGGAACAGGAAATAGGTATCAAATTTGGAGGTAACACAATCCCACTAGTTCCTTCTGCAGTTATTTTTGACTTAAATGTTGGTAGCTCAAATATTAGACCTGATACAGATCAAGGATATTTTGCAGCTAAAAATGCTTCAGAAAACTTTGAAATTGGTAATGTTGGGGTTGGTACGGGGTGTACTGTAGGTAAATTATTAGGGAGCAAATATAGTATGCAAGGTGGAATTGGATTCTCATCTCATGATTTTGATGATGGCACTACTATTTGTGCTCTAGTTGCAGTCAATGCTTTAGGTTCAGTTATAAACCCTCAAGATGGCAAAATAATTGCAGGGCCTAAAAGAGATGGGAAAATATTTGATTCAGTTGATCTGCTTATTAACGGTAAGCCTGAAAAAAGAGGCTTTCAAAATACTACTATTGGCACGATTATTACAAATGCAAAAATAAACAAAGTAGATTGTAAAAGATTGGCAATTGCTGCACATGATGGCCTAGCTTTATCAGTTAGACCATCACATACTTCCAATGACGGAGATCTTTTTTTTGCTGCTACTACTAATCAAAATCAATCAAAGCTATCTATTGATCAGCTTTTTGCAGCTTCTGTAAAAGTTACATATGAAGCTATAGTTAATGCAGTTGAAATTTCAAATCAATAATTATTTCGTTTCAATTGGTAATTCTGAATTACCCCATTCTATCCAAGAACCATCATAGACTTTCACATTTTCATAACCTAACAGCTCTTGAAGAACAAACCAAGTATGAGTTGCCCTAACAGCAGTCTGACATAGTGTAAAAACAGCTTTGTCTGTTTTTATGCCTTTATTTTCATAAATCCCTTTTAATGTATTAGCATCTAAGAATTTTCCACTTTCATCAACAGCATTTACCCAATTGATATTTTCAGATCCTGGTATGTGTCCTCCTCTATCTGCTCTAACATCTTTACCAGCATATTCATCAGGGCTTCTGGTATCACATACTATTTTTGAGGGATCTTCTACAGAATCTAAAATTTCATCCCAACTAGCTATTAAACTGGATTTAGGGTTTCCTGAAAAATTATAATCAGATTTTTCAGCAGTTACTTTTTCTGTACTGATTGGCAAATTATTTTGAGACCAGTAATTCCATGAACCATCTAGCAGTCTTGTATCTTCATGCCCGTAAACTTCAAGTGCCCAAAGACCTCTAGAAGCCCACAAATTACTATTTCCATCATAGAAAATGACTGTGTCATTTTCTTCTATTCCTAAAGAACTAAGAGCACTTGCTATATGCTCTGCAGAGGGCAGCATTCCTTTAACCCCTTCATCAGATTCCCATTGAAAAGCTTCATTAGGAGTCAGTCTTAATGCTCCAGGAATATGACCTAAATCATAGTCTTCTGCNTTTCTAACATCAATAATTTTTACACTATCAATATTTTCATTAAGCCATTCAGCTGATACTAATTTATCTGTACTTGAGTATCCCCTAGCATCGAAGGAAGAATCTGATGCCTCAGTGCTACAAGCCATAAGAATTGATCCCATTGCTACCAATATCAATATAATTTTTTTCATAAGTCCCCCTTATTTTTCTTTCTTTATTGTTATTTTCCATTCACTATTATCAATTTCATCTATTTCCACTTCGTAACCTCTTTTAAGTGCTTGAGGCGGAATTGTAGAAAGAGCGGGTGAATGATCAGTTATAACCTCTAATATATTTAAGTCTTTATTTGAATCTAATTCTTCGTTCGTTTTCAACATAGGGTAAGGGCAAATCTCTCCTCTTACATCTAATTTTTTTATTTCATTATTAGGCATTTTTACTCCTTTTCAAGCTGAATATACCAAACATCATTTTTGAATTTAAATTTTATTTTTATTTTTTTTTCCAAAGCTTTTGGTGGAATGTATTTCACTAAAAGTTCTTCATTTGTTAATATTTCTGTTGGATTTGATGAATTTATATTCTCAAGGATTTTTTCAACAGCTAATAATTGATCTTTCACTGGCTTNCCTAATAAATTTATTTCCTTTAATGTATTCATATTTATCCTATTGCCTTAATAACTTTAGTTCCTAAATAAGCGCCTATAGCTAAGCTAATTCCAAATAGCCAACCCGATAAAGAAAAAGATGGAATCGCTGAGAAGAAAGCACCAATTGTACAACCTATTCCTAAGCTTGCAGAATAACCCATTAGCATCCCACCAGATAAGGATTGAATATATCTCTTAGGTTCTTTGGGGGTTCTAATTTTGAATTCTTGAGAAAGTAATGCTGATACTAATGCTCCAAAAAATACTCCCACTGTACTAACAAATGTATGAGATATAATACCTGATTCAATACTCGAACCTAGGCATCCACTAAGTGAAGCAATACCTTGTAGGGGACCACTTGAAAAACTTAGAGATTCTGAAATTTTCATTGACTGTTTCATAATTTCTCCCGTAACTCCAGGAGGGGAATGAAATATAAAGTAAATTATTCCGATGAAGCCTAAAGCTATTCCTCCTGTGTAAGCTGTCCAACTTTTTGAAAATACACTTTCTATATTTTGTTTTATTGTTTCAGTGAAACTTTTAGATTTTAGATCAGCTTTTTTTGAAATAGTAAAGTTAGCTACACCTGATTTATTTTCAATAAAAATTACAAGAAGATAAACTAAAAAAATAGCAAAAAGTGTTATTAGTAAAGAGAATCCATAACCTATTGATTGAGTTGAAGGTAGAAATATTTTAGGCTCATTGCTTATAAAATTATTCCACCAGAAATCCCAAGAAATGATCAATAATATTGTACCTATTATGATTCCTATCATAGTTACAATTGAAGCAACATAGCCCTCAGCAATTCTATATATAGTTCCAGATACACAACCACCAGCGGTTACCATCCCTACACCAAAAATTATTCCAGCTATAAGAGTAGAGAAACCAAAAGGTAGCACATGAGCTGAAGAAGGAAATTCTCCTGGAACTGGATTTGGTAAAATCCATGTTAAAATCCCCAAGAATCCTACAGATGCAATAGAAATTGCCAATAATACAGCTTTCATATTATGACCAGAGCCAAACATGAATAAATCTCTAAATGATGATGCAAAACAAAATCTAGATTTTTGAAGTGTAAAACCTAAGGCGCATGCAGCAATCCATATAGCAGCATCAGAGAAATTATTTTTAGATATTGCAAATGAAAAAATAAAAACCAAAGTAAACAAAAACCAACCAATGATTTTTTGATTTGAATATTTTATTTTTTCTGCTTTTTGCATAAATTTATCCATAAAAAAAACCCCTTTATTAGGGGTTTCTTGATTTTGTAATATTGTGAAATTAAAACAAATTAAAGAAACCTATTGCTCTCCATACAACAGCAACAGATACATTCTTTGTTTGTTAAATTTCTTATGTCCATAAATAAGAATAATAACATAATATTTTNGATAATTAATGTTAAAATATAAGTAACTCAAGAGAATTTATGCAAGATTATAATTTAGAAAAAATAAGAAATGACTTTCCTATATTAAATAGGAAAGTAAATAATAACAAACTTGTTTATTTAGATAATGCTGCAACTTCTCAAAAACCAAATTCGGTAATTCAATCATTAAATGATTATTACACAAACTATAATTCAAATGTCCATAGAGGTGTTCATAAACTTTCTGTTGAAGCAACAGATGAATATGAAAAAGCTAGATTCAAAATTGCAGATTTTATAAATGCATCTTCAAATGAAATAATTTGGACAAGAAATACTAGTGAATCTATTAATATTGTTTCAATTGGGTTAAAGAATAAGGTAAATTCAGGAGATAATATAGTTGTTTCAAGAATGGAGCACCATTCAAATCTAGTCCCATGGCAACAATTGTGTAAAGAAAAAAATGCTGAATTGAGATATTTAGATCATGATATAGCAGGAAGAATTGATTTAGATCAAGCAAAAAAAATTATTGATAAAAATACAAAAATAATAGCAATAACACATATGTCTAATGTTTTAGGTGTTATAAACCCAATCAATTCTATTAGAGAAATATCAAAGAAAAATGGAACTCTTTTAGTTTTAGATGGAGCCCAAAGTGCTCCTCATTTTTCCGTAGACATGAAAGAAATTGATTGTGATTTTTTTTCTTTTTCTGCTCATAAAATGTTAGGACCTACGGGTATTGGAGTCTTATATGGTAAAGAAGCGTTACTAGAAGAAATGGATCCTTTTTATTTCGGTGGAGATATGATTTCAGAAGTTACATATGAGGGCGCAAAATGGAATGATTTGCCCTATAAATTTGAAGCAGGAACTCCGAATATTGCAGATGCAATTGCAACGGGATTCGGGGTAGATTATTTAGTTGATATAGGGATGGATAATATAACTAAACATGAAGATAATATAACAAATTACGCTTTAGAAAAAATGAAAGACTTAACTGATTATAAAATTATTGGTCCTCTTGATATGAAGGATAGAGGNGGGGTCATTTCTTTCACACATAACTCAGTTCATCCTCATGATGTTGGAGAAATACTAGACAAATTTGGTGTAGCTATTAGAACTGGTCATCACTGTGCAATGCCTCTAGTTAGATCATATGAAATAGTAGCAGCTTGTAGAGCAAGCTTTTATCTTTACAACACATATGAAGAAATAGATATTTTTATAAATTCATTAAAAGAAGCTGAATCTTACTTTAATAAACTTTAGTTTATTTTTGATTGGAATGATTCGAATGATTTTCTGCAAGTATCAGATGCTGTAACGATTTCTGCCTTCACTATACTTAAATTTATACCTTCGAATTTATCCTCTTCCCATACACATTTCATTTTCCACATAAATGCTTCGTCAGTTACCCAATAATCATAACTTTTGACTCCATCTTTTATGCAGTTATAAATAATGCTATTATTTGATTTTAGGTATGAGCCGTCATCTCTTTTGCATTCTCCATAAATAGTTTTACTAAAACCTTGGTATTCATTATAGAATTGGCCTGTTACAGTCTCTAAATTATTTTTATAGTCCAATGGATATAAAGCTAAGCCAAACCATAATTTTTCTAGAGCATCTATATCTAAAATACTGTAAGCAAATCTAGGTATAAAAATTTCTGAATACGTTTCAAATACGGAATCTGATTCTGGGTTATTTTTATGATCCTGACTTAATTTCTTATAGGTATTTAAGTCTTCAATAGATAGTTGTGAATAATCATCAGATAACTGCGAAATATCTGGAAATTTGATTTCAAAAAAATTACAAAAAATATAGTTTGAGTCACAAATAATATAATTATCCTCTGATTGATTACAAGAAGTTATTAGTATTAGTGAAAATAATAATAAGAGTTTGGATTTCATTTTATTTCAAATCCTAAATAAACTTCACTAATTATTTCAGATTCACCTGCAAATAATTCTGTAGAAGGCATAGCTTCCGCCATTCTCATCATAGGCATATCATTCATAGATTTATTTATAGGATTTCCAGGTAAGTATTCTTCAAAAGATATTATTTTTCCTAAATTTATGTCCAATTTTTCTGAATAAAATTTAGCTTTATCCAAAGCGTTTTCGATAGCTTTTTCTCTTGCTAAAACTTTATTATTTTCACTTATATTTGCCTTAAATCTTATATTATTCACCCTAAATGAATTGCCTGTTACTAAATTTGATTGATCTATAAAATCAGTTATTTTTTCCTTATCATCTGAAGTTATTACAAAAGAATTATATACCTTATAAGCGATGATTTGACTCTCTCCATAATCCCCGTATTCATCTTTTTTTTCAACCCATCTAGTAACAGGAGTTATTGAATATTCAGCAGTTGTAATTTGATCATTTTTTATCCCAATTTCTTTTGCGATTTCAAGAATTTTATTTATATTTTCATTAACAACATTCGTAGCATTTTTAATTTCTTTATCTCTATTTTCAATTGCTATATTTACTTCCACTATTTCCTGTTTTTGCTTAATTGAACCTGAACCTTTAATCCAAAAAATATTTGAGCTGTCTTTTTGATATCCGAGCATATCCATAGAAGATACAATTTCATTATTTGAATTAGAAATTATCTTGGCAGATTCATTAGGAGAAGTGTCACTACATGATAAAACAAACAATATTGCAGTTACTATCAGAAAATTTATTTGAATAGATTTTTTTATTTTTTTTATCATAATTTATTTTTCAAGTCTCTGAANAATAGTAATATTATTATAGTACAAATTACTCCAAAATATGAAAATAATCTCATACTATTAAGAATACCAATATTGTCTCCTAAAAGGCCAACTAATAAACTCCCAATAGGAAAAAATCCTATTCCAAATTGAGCTAATCCTTGTATTCTTCCTCTTAAGGGATTTGGAGTTTGGGATAAAAGTATTCTTGAATGCATAGNNNATGAGNAAAAAGTTGTTCCTGCTCCAAGTATTCCTACTGTTATACATCCAGATAAAAATGAGTCATTTAGGGTAAATACGATACTTCCTAGACATAGCATAATTGTTGCTAAAGCAAATATTAATCCTGGTCGAGCAACTCTAATGATTAGAGGAAAGAAAAAGATTGATCCTAGTAATGCACCTAATCCTTGCATTGAAATCATTAGAGAAAATTGCTCTGGAGTTGAATTATATATAAACCTTGCAAAATAAGGAGTCATAGATTCGAATGTAAATGCGGTTAAATTTCCTATTGAAATTATTAGAAGGGTTGAAAAGATAACTTTATTTTTTATTGCAAAATTTATACCTTTACTCATACCTAAATATTTATTTTTTTCTATATTAGAAATAGATAATTTAGGCATTCGATATAGAAAGATCAAATTAAAGCTATTTATGAAAACAAGAAACAAATATAACTTATCTAAGCTCATAAATTTCATGAAAAACATTCCAATATTTGGGCCTATAAACCATGCTGAATTTAACAATATTATATTAAGAGCGATTCCTGATTTTAGGTTTTTTCTACTGATCAGATTTGCTAAGTAAGATTGCCTGGAGGATATATCTAGACTCATTAAAATTCCAGAAATAAAAGTTAAGATAAAAATTACAATTAACTTAGTATCAAATAAAAAAAGGTAAGCAGACCAAAGAAGAAGATAAAATGATGTCATTATAATAACAGCTCTTATTAAAGTGAGTCTTGTAAATTTGTCTACTAACCAACCAGAAAAAAAACCTGAAAGAACCATAGGAGAAAATTTTACAAAAACTAATAATCCGACACTAGAAGGACTTTTCGCTATATTAGTTAGTAACCAAGTAATTAATGCAAAATCAATAAATCTTATTGTGTATATATAGATACTAGATAATGCCAAATTTTTAAAAAATTTTTCTTCTTTAAGATTTATTAACTCTGAAAAGTAGGCCATGATTAAAAGATTTATGAATCTTATTATATTGGAATAAAATCTATAAACCTTTTGATAATAACTGTTTTAGATATAAGTTTTAGTACTATCGAAATAGTTCTTGTAAAAGCTTATTATACTTTGCATTCTCAAAATTTATAGAATCATTTTTTTCGAAAGTTTCATTATTACCATAATCAAGATTTGGTTTTTTAGTTATGTATTCTTTCATCATCTTAAAATTCTTGAATTAATATTATTCAAGCCTCCATCTATGTTTATTGTTTGCCCTGTAACAAATGAGGAGCTATTAGATATAAGCCACATCAAACACTCTTCTATATCACTTGGGGTTCCTATTTTCTTTAATGGATTCATGTTAGAAACCATTTCCCTAGCCTTATCGTTAGAAATCATTCTTTCAGAAAGTTTGGTTTCTATTAATCCTGGAGCTATGCAATTGAATCTATAATTTTTATACCCATAAGTTGCGGCACAAGATCTAATTAATCCTTCTAAGCCGGATTTAGCTGCTGAAATAAGCTCGTGGTTAGGTAATCCATAGCTGGCAGCAACTGTGGAGAAACATACATAACTTAGGGAATTTAAATTTATTCTTAATAAATTAGTTAAGATTCTAAAATTTGTCATCAAATTTATTTCTAAAATCTCATACATTTCTTCATCTTTAGCTAGATGCAAAGGCTTAAGATTTATTGATCCAGCAAAATTAACAATTGAGATATCACTATTTTCAACCCCTATTTGACTGAATAAAGATTCTAGATCCTTATAATCATTGATTTTAAAAGTTTTAATTGATTCGTTTAAATCTAAATCATTTCTACTTACTGCAATTATCTCTTTAGCATTCAATGAATCATTGGAAAGAAATGACTTAGCCATATCACTATTAGCACCAAAGACAACTAATTTTTTATTGTTTAAATCCATTTTGTAATCATTCTTCTAATGTTTTGAACGTAATTTGTAAATAAATTATTTTCTAATTTACATCCAATCAAAACTCCTCCGAAAGATACTTCGGATAGATGCTCTTCTTTAGGCAATGAGCACAATTTACAATCTTTAGACTCCATGAGTAGCACTTTCCTTTGTGTTGATATTATTAAATAATTCTTTAGAAAACTCTCTCGAGCATTGAGCACATTTATATATATTGAAATTATCTTGATCAACTAGTTCTAACAAATCGCCCTTACAATTAGGACACATTTTTAATAATACTGACATTATTGCCCCTTTAAATTATTTATAACTTAATGATGATATTAAAGTTGCTAATATTGTGCATAATTAATTATTTGTCTGATATACTTAGCATATATAAGTTAGAGAAAGTATTATGAATTCAAATTGGTATGTTCCTCCCAAAACAGAAATCCAGGCTGTTTCAAAGCAGTTGACTTCAAGTTTAGTCAATGGTCATTATAATCAGGCTAATCTGATTTCTAGAATGTTAATTTCTCAACAATGGTCTCCGGCTGTAATTTATCTTGATTTAATTAGATCTACATTAAACCATATTGGGAATTTATGGCACCAGGGAAAAATTCTTATTACAGAAGAACATAGGGCTACTCAATTCTGTTTGTTGCTTATGGATAGAGTCAGGAACAATTTTAGATTACCAACGCCAAATGGGATGAAAATTTCTATGGCTGCCATTGAAGATGATACCCATGTAATTGGTCTATACATGACAGCAGATTTCTTTAGATGGGATGGATGGAATGTAGAGTTACTTGGGAGCTCAATTCCAAATAATGACCTCATTAAATACATAGATACAACTGTTCCAAATTTTGTTTTATTGTCTTGTACTTTTCCTAAGAGTAATCAAAAGCTTGAGCAGGCTATAGAGTCAATCAAGCTTTTGAACAAGGGTATTAAAGTATTGGTTGGAGGTCCGGCTGCCTCCTTGATTAAAGATTCAAATAAATATATAGATGGATTTGCCTCAGACCCTCTTGAGGCAACATACGTTGCTAATAAGTTGGTAAAGACAAACCCCGCCTTAGTTCCTTTGGAATCGGTCCTTTTATCATTAGGGGATAAAATACACACTGTAAGAAAAAACAGAAATCTCAGCCAAAGCGAGCTTTCAAAGCAATCAGGCCTTGCAAGAACATTTATAAGCGCAGTTGAACAGGGTAAGCAAAATGTGTCACTCGGTTCTCTTAAGTCAATCTCTGACTCATTGGGCGTTGAAATGGCCACTTTGCTTTCCGATTAATTCGAATATCGTAAAAAATCTAAAAAGTGTATTAAATTTTATATTTTTGACGTAATTCGTCTTGATACAAGTTGAATAAATTGTAATTAAAAAATTATATTTACTTGAAAAGTTTATAAATTACTGATTTCGTAACAAATATTTAACATTTGTTTATACTTAAATTCCAAATTAAGATTTAGCATTTAAGTATAAGAGTTTACGAAAGGTACAAAAATTGTTTTCATTAATTACCAAAGCTAGCCAAAATTTTTTCAATTCAACAAGTTACAAAGAAGAAGTACAACACAGAATTCTTGCTGAGACTTTTAAGAATGAAGATCTTGCTAAAGATTTGTTCATAAGGTATTACAGATAAATTTAACTTTAGTTTAATAAAAAAATAATTTACTACATTAATATCAAAATATAAAGTTTCTTTTTTATATTTGGGTATTTTTGAAAAATTTTTATCAATCTGGGTAGCGCTTAGCATTGCTACAGGAACTCTACTAGGCTATCTCTTGCCAGGATTTTTTGAATTTATTGCTACTCTAGAATATCAGCAGGTAAATTTTTTAATTGCTATCTTAATATGGGTTATGATTTTTCCAATGATGGTCAATATAGATTTTTCAAAAATCCTTGATTTAAGAACTAGCCCAAAAGGTTTATTTCTAACATTAATAATTAATTGGATAATAAAACCATTTACAATGGCTATGCTCGGTATTTTGTTTTTTGAAATTTTTTTTGAAAATATAATTACTCCTGAAGATTCAAAGCAATATATAGCAGGGATGATTCTGCTGGGAGTAGCACCATGTACTGCAATGGTTTTTGTATGGAGTAGTCTAACTAAAGGTGATCCAAATTACACATTATTACAAGTTTCTGTAAATGACATAATAATGATTTTTGCATTTGCTCCAATAGCGGCCTTTTATCTTGGAGTTACATCAATCGAAGTTCCGTGGGATACATTGATGATTTCTGTTTTGCTATATGTCTTGATGCCTTTACTATTTGGGATTTTTACTAGGAAATTTTTCCTTAATGAAAATATAAATGAAATAAATAAATTTAATTTAAAGTTTAAGCCATTTATTGTACAGGGCTTATTGCTAACAGTTATTCTGCTATTTGGATTTCAAGGAGAAAAAATAATCAATTCTCCATTGCTTATTTTTATGATTGCAATTCCTCTAATAATTCAGACATATGGAATATTTTTTTTAGCATATTTTTGTGCTTATATGTTAAAGCTACCTCAGAAAATTGCTGCACCTGCATGCTTAATTGGAACTTCTAATTTTTTCGAATTAGCCGTTGCAGTTTCTATAGCTATTTTTGGAATAAATTCTGGAGCTGCACTTACTACGGTTGTAGGAGTTTTAGTTGAAGTTCCAGTAATGCTATCTCTAGTTTATATACTGAATAGAACTTCAAATAATTTCCCAATTAAATAACTATTTCTTAAATTTTTCTTGAATATCATGACGATAATAAACAGCTAAGCTTAGAACAATAGTTATTGAAATTAAGATTACTAGGATAAGTGGAAAATTATTTTTTTCTTCAGGGGTATATAATCTGTTATACCATTCATTAAGATCATTCATATTAAGCCTAGTTACATTACCAAATGCATAAGTATTATTAAATATTTCTTTAGTCCCAATTGAAAAAACATATCTTGTCTTGCCTCTAGATATTATTTTTACAGTTATATCTGTATTTTTTTTAATATTTTCTTTTTCAGCAATAACTCTGATTAAGTCCATTCTGCTATATGGTTCAAAAAATGCAGAATTTTGATCAGGAATAAACTTTTCCTCATTAATTATTAAGATAGGCAAATCTTTTATTTCCATAAGATTTTCTGGCTCAAGATTGGGGATCAATAAACTAAAATCAAATAAGTCTCCTTCACTTAGACTAAATTTTAATACCATTTCTTCACCTTCTTCATCAAATTCTGCATAAAAAGCATGAGATACAGTTGCGTCACTTATTTCTATATAATTTTCTTCTGATTTATCTTTAATCCCAAAGGGTTGATGGGCTTCTAAAGGAGAAACAAATATAGCCAATCCAAAAAATTGGACAAAAACTATAAAGATTATACGAATATTATTTTTCAAATTAATTATTAATTTATTTATATCTTTTATTAATTATAAAGAAAATAACTGAAGAAAATACTAAAATACTTCCTGTAAAAAAAATTGAAAAGTTTAAACTAATCTTATCTGCAATATATCCAATTAGAAGATGACCTACCCAACCTAAACCGATAGTTATAAACCATGCTGAAACAGCTGTGCTTCTTAATTTGGACGGAACATTTTTTTGAAGATAGGTCCACTGAACAGCATCAAAACAAGCACCACAAGCTCCTACGATACCTAAAAAAAATATTGCCATGTATATGTTATTTGATAATGTAATCATGATTATTGAAGTACCAAAAATCAATGCTATATAAGTTGCTATAGTGTGCGCCTTATTTATATCTTTCCAATTAAACAATAATAGAATTCCAAAAAATCCTCCGATAGATATTGATGATTGTAGAATGCTTAGTACTCCTATTTCAGAATCAAGAATATATTTTGTTATTGATGATAATAAACTGAAAATAGAAAACCCAAAAATTTCTACAATTCCAGCAAAAAGCAATAAATTTCTAGTATAAAAATTACCAAACACTATTTTTAGACCGTCTTTTATATTCTTAAAATAATTACCTGAATTTTTTTCTTCTTTAAATTCAGAAGACTTTATCAATAAATTTATTGACCCAATTAATCCAAATAAACCCGAAAGTAAAATTGCTTGCTCAATTCCAAATAATATTGAAAATGCTCCACCTAATAATGAACCTATAATTCCTGTAAATCTCATTATCATTGAATATATTAACATTGCAGTAATTTTTTGATTCTCATTAACTGAGTTGATTACACTCCCTTGGATGGCAGGTACAATAAAGGATCTAGTTATTCCTGTCATTCCAGAAGCAAGATAAGCTAATATTAGAAAATTTTTATTTTGAAAAACTAATAATGCGAAAAAGCATAATACAAAAAATCTTGAAATTCCAACTAATATAATAATTTTATTTCTACCAAACTTATCAGCAGCAGCAGCAGTAAAAGGAGAGAAAATTGTTTGTACCACTTGAGTTATACCAAATGAAATAAGAGTTGCAAAAATAGAATTAGTAGCTTTAAGAATCAACCAACTTAAGCATAATCTTTCTATCCATTCTGAACATATAAAAAAGAAAAAACCTGTCATTAGACTTTGGAATTTTTTATTTGTGAATAATAAATTTTCTTTAATTTTTATATTTTGAAAAAACATTTTTAAATTATCTAATCCTTATAAAAAAATGGATAGTAAAATATATATAATCTTATCTAATAGAAAAAAAATAGATACTAAAATTTTGAATCAAAGAAAAATAAAAGAATCATTAATTGTAGTTGATATAGGGACTTCATCAGTAAAAACTTCCTTTTTTGACTTAAGGGGTAATATTTTGCCACAATTTTCTATTTCAATTCCGCATAGCATCATAAGTAAAAATGATGGAACTTCAGAACAAGATGCAGAATTTTTGAGATCAGTAGTTGAAGAATCTATAGATCTTGTTTTAGAAAAATCAGAAGGATATGTGGAAAATATAATCGGAGTTGGTTTTGATTCCATGGCAAGTACTTTACTTGGAATAAATAAATATGGAAATCCTATAACTCCAATTTATACTTATGCTGACACAAGATCAAATAGTCAAGTTTATAAAATCAAACAAGATCTTAATCAAAAAACTCTTCATCAAGAAACTGGAGCAGCTCAACATACTTCTTATATTCCTTCTAAAATAATGTGGATAAAAGAAAGTAATAATAATTATAAAGATATTGATAAATTTGTTGATTTTTCTACTTTTGTATATTCAAATTGGTTTGAAAACAAAAATTTTAAAGCAAGTTATAGTATCTCTTCATGGAGTGGATTATTAGATAGAAATAAATTGCAATGGCATTCGGATTTAATTCAATATTTAGGTATTTCAGAAGATAAGTTACCAGTTTTAAGACCTTATGAAGACTATGAAAAAGGCTTAAATAAAAAATACTCAAAGAGATGGAGTAAGTTAACAAATACTCCATTCTTTTTGTCTATAGGTGATGGTATGGCTGCAAGTGTTGGAAGCGGATGTTCTAATAGAAAAAAAATTGCTGTCACAGTAGGTAGCACAGCTGCAATAAGAATTTTAGTAGATTCAAAAGTAGAAGAGGTGCCAAAAGGTTTATGGTGTTATAGGTTACTTCATAACTATACGCTTCTTGGAGGTTCTTTTTCTGAGGGTGGGAATCTAATTAACTGGGCTTATAATAAT
>PABO01000031.1 GCA_002699165.1 Chloroflexota bacterium
CCTAATCCTGCAGACGAAAACATTAATCCTAATTCTGTTGGTGTTCCATCAAATAAATCAATAAATGCTGGAAGAGCTTGGATGTAACCAAATATGAAGAAATTAGTTAAATAAGTAAGAAGTATCATAATATAAAATATTTCATTTTTTATTATGTAACTAAAGCCTTCAAAGAAGAACTTCATATTGTTTGAATTTTCTTGATTACTTTTAGCATCAGGCAGGAAAAATGTAGAGCTACACATTACTAAGTATCCCACAGCAGATAATAATATTCCAATGAAAGATCCATAATATGAAATTAGGAAACCCCCAATTGTTGGAACTACTACGCTTGATCCAGCCATAGTTGCACCATTAAGTGATACTCCTGACCTAAGATATTTTTCAGGAATTATTTTTGGGAAATATGAATTCCTAGCAGGAAAATCAATTCCTAAAAGTATCCCTAAAATAATTGAACAAGTATAAACATGAATAGGTTCAACTTTATTTGAATAATCTAGATAACTTAATAATATGAGGATTATTGAAATTGAAAATGATAGAAAAGTCAAAATCCTTCTGACATTATATTTATCTGAAATTATTCCACCTAAAAAATTAAAAAACATTATAGGAATTGCAGTTGCTGCAGCAACAATACCAAGACTCAGTGCAGATCCTGTAAGACGATAAATCAATAAAGAAATTGCAACTATAATTAATCTATGGCCAAACATTGCAAATAAAGATCCAAACCAATAGGTTCTAAAGTCCTTAATTACTAAGGCTGAAAAGGGATTCATATACTTTTTTTTCTAAGCTTTGTATCCTCTTTTTGAAACCGGTGTAGTTCTTACATCAATTAAAACTGTTTTTCCAGAAATATTTAATCCTTTTGCAGTTTCTAGTGCTGGGGCTAATTCAGATAATTTATTTACTTGAATTCCATGTGCTCCAAATGATCTTGCAAAGTCAGCATAATTTCCTGTCATAGTTCCTACTCCAGATTTTTCTCTAGCAGTAGGGAAGTCCGAAGGCCCTCCAACAGGATATGTTGCCATTACTCCATTATTAAGTACTAGAGTTGTTATACCAATTTTATTTCTGGTAGCTGTTTCAAAATCCATTCCTGACATTCCAAAAGCTCCATCACCCATTACGTTTATACAAAATTTATCTGGATGAGCCATTTTAGCTCCAATAATCAATGGAAGTCCAAATCCAAGATGAGTAGTTTTTCCCCATCCTATATAGCTACGTGGAGAAGTTGCCTTTATAAATGCAACCATTTGTTCTCTAGGTGCACCTGCATCATGAGTAATAATACTGTTCTCAAGATCTAAAACATTATTCATTTCTTGGACAATTCTATAAGGACTTAGAGGTTCTTCGTCACTATTGAAAAAAGGTTCAAATTCTTCTTCAAATTCTTTTTTATATTTAGCAATTTCATTTCTAATATTTGAGTCATCCATTCTTGATGTTCCATACAATTCTTTTAAGTCTTCTATAAGCAAATTGATTGTTTGTTTTGTATCCCCAATTAATGCAATTTCAACAGACTGATCTTTATTGATATCATCAGGATTATCTACATTTTGAATGATTCTCTTTCCTGGTGGTATTGCTTGTGCATATGGAGTCGCGGTCAAACTAGTTCCAAGTGCCAAAATAGCATCTGAACTCTCTAAAAATTCTTTNGCTGCTANAGTAGTNGTTTGAGATCCTGCTCCTATNGATAAATCATGTCTTTCATCAAATGCAGATTTTCCAGGCATACTNGTATAAACAGGCACAGAAAGAAGCTCAGCTAGTTCTTTTAATTCATTAGTTGCTTCAGCCATTAANACACCTTGACCTGCCCAAATCATTAAGTTCTTGGAATCATGAATTAAGTTTGCAGCATCCTGTATAGCTTCTACTGAAGGTCGGTATGTATATCTTTTAGGCGAATGNTATGAGTTTGCNATTCCTTCAGGAACTTCATTACCACAAACATCCTTTGTCATTTCTACAACTACTGGACCAGGCTTACCATTTCTTAAATGATGAAAAGCTCTTCTCATAATAGTTGGAATATCTTCAACCTTTAAGATTGATTCAGCATATTTAGACATTGGCTCATAAATTTTACTTGCCCAAAAGTTTGGTTTTGTTTGAATACTACTTATTGGGTACCCTGCAGGCATAATAAGAACAGGAATATTATCAGCATAAGCTTGCATTAATGCTCCCATAGAATTTTCNGCTCCTGCAGCATCTTGCATAACAAATACACCAAATTTTTTCCTATTATTTGTTCTTGAATAGCCATCNGCAGCCATTAATCCTCCTCTTTCATGCCTAAAAGCCACAATTCTAATGTCTTCTTTTGCGGCTGCTTCAATAAGAGGATTACTTGGGTAACAAGCTATCCATTCTACACCTTCAGCTTTAAGAGTTTTTGCAATTAGCTCGAATCCATTCATTTTTTTACTCCAAGTCTAGATTTTATTTTCTATAATTATTTTTATCATCATCATAAGTTTCCATCAATCATTAATTCAATTAGTCTAGGCTTTTTTGAATTAATTGCTTTTGTAATTTCAGTATTAATTTCAGATGGATCCGTTATTCTTACAGCATCAACTCCCATAGATTTTGCTATTTCTGTATGATTTAAGACCATAGGGAAATCCATATATGGNTAATCACCAGAGGTTTCAACTTCTTCTCTAATTTTTTTTCTGTAGTAATCAATATTCACTTTCAAAATTCTATAAGATTGATTATTTAAGATAATAAAAATACATGGGATATTATCATTTGCTGCAGTCCAATAACCTTGAACTGTCATCATTGCAGAACCATCTCCTATTATCCCCACAACATTTTTATCAGGAGCAGCGCATTGCACTCCTAATGTTGCTCCTACTCCCCATCCAATTGATCCTCCTCTTCCNGAAATCATNTGATCAGAACTTTCAAACTTTATATATTCCATTACAGCAGCTCTATGGCTAATTGCATCATTGACTAATATTGTGTCTTTTGGAAGAGAATTCCCTAGTTCATACATAGCTCTTTCNGGAGACATTAGTGAATTGTTCCAATTTTTTTCTGCAGCTTTTTTTGTATTTTCATCAATTTCTTTTTTTATTTTTGAAATTTCATCAATTCTATTTTTCACATTCTCAATTTTTGAATAGTTAATTGTTTCTAACAATTGTTTAAAAATAACTTTTAGATTTCCTAAACCTGTAATTTTTGAAGGTTGCCTATTTCCTTGAGAATTAGGTTTAGAATCTAGAAATATAAATTCTGTTTTATCTGAAATCAANACATCTCCTTCATAAAACCAATCAGAAAAAAGATCTGCTCCAGCTGAAATGATTAGATCTGAATCATCCAGTAAAGATCTCTGTTTATCACTTCTAATAGAATGATANCCGACCATTTGAGGATGATTGGTAGGGAAAGGAATATTTGATCCTTCTATAAAAACCATCATTCCTATTTTTTCTGCAAGTTCAACAGCTTCCTTCAATGCTGAATCTTCAGCAACTCTATCTCCAACCAATAAAACGGGATAAGAAGAGTTTTCGATGGATGTAGAAATCTCCTTAATTGCATGATCATCTAATCCACCGTAAACGGGTATTGAAGATGGATAAATTTCCATATCAGCTTCACCATCTAGCGCATTAGAAGAAAATCCTACAAATACAGGCCCTTTTGGATGAGTATTTGCTTCAGTAAAAGCTTTTCTCATTACTGACGGCACTTGATCTGGTAAAACAACTTGAGTACTCCATTTTGTAAAAGGCTTTGCTAATTCTACTAAGTCTCTATTTCTTAAATTTCTTACATCATATGTTGCAGAAGTTACAACCATGGGAGTTCCAGTCGTGTATGCATCATTCATAAGACTGAATCCATTAACTAGTCCTGAATCTATATGTAAGCTTAGAAAAGAAGCTTTATTGTTAACACGAGCATCGGCTTCTGCCATACCAGTAGCTACTCCCTCTTGTAGAGTAAGTAGATATCTAAGTTCTTTATGTCTAACAATCTCTTCCATTATGGGTCCTTCACTAGTACCAGGATTTCCATATACATTAGTGATCCCTTCAGCTTTTATGCATTCCATTAATGCTTTTTTTCCAGTCATTTTCATTATTTTCACCAATCTCAAGAATAATTAATATTAAATTGATTTTAGTTTACATATATCTATTCCATAGTCCATAAAATTTGAGTATATATAGTGCTATATTCAATTTAAATAATTGATTTATAAAAAATATATAGTAAAAATTAATCAATTTAGTTTTGGAGATAAGATGAAAATTACAGATATAAAAATAAATTTAATAGAAGGAGCTAATACAAAAGATGCTCAACAATTTGTTGGAGGAAACTCTAAGGTTATTTTAAGAATTGATACTGACGAAGGAATATATGGTTTGTCTGAAGGGGGTAGAAATTATAATCTTTATAAAGCCTATTTGGATGAAGTAATAAAACCTTTGCTAATTGGAATAGATCCTAGGGATCCAAAAATAATTTGGGAAATGCTTACTCATGGAACAGGAGCAGGATTAGCAACAAAAGTTCTACCTCAAGTTGTTGGTACTATAGATGTTGCACTTTGGGATTTAGCGGGAAAAGCTGCAGGATTACCTGTATATCAACTTCTTGGAGGGGCTGCTAGAACAGAAATTCCTTTGTATTGGAGTCGAGGAAGTGGTTGGAGAAAAACTCCTGAAGAAATGCTAGAAGATGTAAAGTTAGGTTATGAAAAAGGTTATAAGGCTTTTAAGATAAGAATGGACTGGAGGTCATTTAGACAAGATTCAGATCCAAAAAAAGATTTTAGTTTATTTAAGAAATGTAGAGAATTCCTTCCTGATGATATAGATCTGAGTTTTGATGCAAATTGTGGATATTCTGTACCTACTGCCATTGAACAAGGGAAAAGATTTCAAGATTTAGGTATAGCACATTTTGAAGAACCTCTTCCTGAGTATGATTATCAAGGCCTTCGTCAAGTTGTTGATGCTCTTGAATGTTCAGTATCTACTGGAGAACAAGAACCTAATCCCTATAGATTCAGAGATCTAATGGATATAGCAAACCCTGATATTCTACAACCTGATATATTAAATATTGGTGGTATTACAGGATTAGTTAAGGTTTACGAAATGGCAGTGGCAAGAAATAAAATAATAATGCCTCATTGTCCCCAAGCAGGATTAAACTTAATTGGAAGTCTTCATGCTTACTCAACCGTAACTAATGCCGTTAGGCCGCATGAATTCTCAGAAGAATTTACGGGGCCCGTTGAAAATGTTGCTAAGCTTTTCAAAGAACCTATAGTCCCAGAAAATGGAAAAATAGTTTTATCTGATAGGCCTGGTTTAGGTTTAGAATATGACGAGAATGAATTAAATAAAGTAATAAAAATATAGGAGTTAAAATGAAAGATCTAAAAAAAATGATTGCAAGTGGAGAGCAAGTAATAGGTGGAGCCATTATGTATGGTGCTGGTAAAGAAGATATAGAAAAGCTTTTAGAATATTACGACTACGATTTTATCTCTGTTGATGGCCAACATTCACCAACTAATGAAGATTATCTCTTAAGAATTTGTGAAGCTGCACAAGAATTGGATAAACCCATTCACTATAGAATGGATCACAGGAGAAATGCATATATGATCGGTAATCTTTTAGATCATGGTCCGACTATCATTGAAGTTCCTCAATCAGAAGAATTAGATCTAGTCAGAGAAGCTAGAGATTATTTTTATTATAGACCTGAAGGAATAAGAAGTTGGGGAGGACCTGGTAGGCCACCTGAGGGACTAAAAGAAGTTAACCAACATTCTTATCCTGCATGGTGGAATAAAACTGGAGTATTAATGATTCAGATTGAAACACTTAATGCTATAAACAATATACCTAATTTTTCTATGGAAGGGGTTGATTGTTTTTCTTGGGGACCAGCTGATCTAAGCATAGACAGAGCTTCCCATCCAGAACATCCTTTTGCTAAAACTGATGATACTGCTATTGAACATGCAGTCAAACTTTCCAAGGATAATGGGAAACAACTTTGTATTAGATCATATGATAGAACTCTAAGAAATAGATATTTCGATATGGGTGCAACTATTTTAATGGAAGTACAATCTTTAGACGGACAACTCGATAAGAATCTTCCTTTTGGATAATAAAAAAAAACCTAAAAAGATTTTCTTTGGTTGGTGGATAGTAATTAGTGCTGCTCTTCAAAATGGACTTGGAGGCAGCATTCATTGGCAAGGATTTACTGTTTTGTTTATCCCTATTTCTCAAACTTTTGGAATTTCATCTGCCCAAACTTCATTACTTTTTGCATTAGCTCGTGCAGAAAATGGATTGATGGGACCTTTTACCGGCTGGCTTATGGATAAGTTTGGTCCTCGACCTTTAGCTATCGGGGGTACTGCTATGGCTGGGATAGGTTATATTATGCTTGCAAGAGTAGAAAACTATACTCAGTTTTTACTAATCTATGTTGTAATTATTTCTATAGGTGCAACTACAAGTTTTATGCAAACAGCATTCGTTGCATTAAATAATTGGTTTATAAAAAAAAGAGGATTAGTGATGAGTATAAACTCTGCTTCTTTTAGATTAGGATCAGCAATCTTAGTTCCTACTTTTTCATATATTGTATATGGCTGGGGTTGGCAAAATGCAGTTTTGTATCTAGGTATTTTTTTACTAGTTTTTATTACTCCATTAGGAATTTTTTATAGAAGAACACCTGAGTCAATGGGTTTGAGACCTGATGGAGATGTTGAAGAAGTAAATGATGATGGGGTTCCAAATTATGATATTTCAGGTTATACCTGGAAAGAAGCTATTAAGACTTCAGCTTTTTGGTTTCTCACAATTGCTACTGCCTTAAGATTATCTATACATGGTGCAATCTTTGTTCATATGATTCCAATTCTTGTATGGAAAGGAATTTCAGCTGAGTCAGCTGCCTGGTATGTAGGATTTTTAGCCCTTGTGGGGGTTCCTGTTATTTTGTTGATGGGAAAGTTAAGTGATTTATTTGGTAGACCAAAAATGTTAGCTTTATGTTACTCAGCATCAGCTCTATCTTTATTATTAGTAAACTTATCTGATAATTCAATTTATCTTTTACTTTCATTATTATTATTGGTTGGGTCAGAAGCTGGATCTGGTCTCAATTGGTCTTTAGTAGGAGATTTGTTTGGAAGAAAAAACTATGGTGTTATAAGGGGTTTACTTGGACCTTTTTATAACGCTGCTTTAGTTGTAACTCCAGTTTCAGCTGGATATATATATGATAAAACAAATTCTTATGAAATAGTTTTATACGTTGGATCTATAGTATTTCTCATATCCTCATTTACTTTTTTATATGTTGGTGTTTTAGGAAAAAAACTCAAAACACAATAAATTTTGTACCTTTTTAGTGTCCCATATATTAATTTTATTAATTATAATGATGTATTAGTTAGTATAAGAAAGTAATAAATTGACAGCTTTACCTAAGAAGAAACATACAAGAGCTAGAAGAGGGAACAAAAGATCCCATAAAGGGCTCTCTGTGCCTAATGGTCATAGATACAACCAGATGAAACGGGAGTTACTAGGTCTGAATGGGGATAATGTCAAAGCGGAAGAAGCTGTAGAAGAATCTACTCAGTCCTAATCTAGCTCTCTAACTTCTTTTATCATTCCTTCAATAGAATCTTTAGCATCACCAAAAAGCATATTCGTTTTATCTAAAAAGAATAATTCATTTTGTACTCCTGAAAATCCTGATGCCATTGAACGTTTTAGTACAATAACTGATTTTGCTTTATCTACATTTAAAATAGGCATCCCATATATTGGAGAACTTTTATCGGTTCTTGCATTGGGATTAGTTACATCATTTGCCCCAACTACGACTGCAACATCTGTTCTATCAAATTCACTATTTATTTCATCTAAATCTTTTAATTCGTCGTAAGGAACATTTGCTTCTGCTAAAAGTACATTCATATGGCCTGGCATTCTACCTGCTACTGGATGGATTGCAAATTTTACAGATACACCTTTTTCTTTCAATAACCCTGAAAGCTCATTTATTTGATGCTGAGCTTGAGCTACTGCTAGACCATATCCAGGTACGAAAATAACACTTTCTGCATAACCTAATATCATAGCAGCATCATCAGGTGATAACGAAGTAACAGGTCTTGTTTCTTCTTCGCCAGAAGAACTAGAACCTTCTTCAGATCCAAACCCACCAAGCATAACGTTCAAAAGAGATCTATTCATAGCTTTAGTCATTATTCTCGTGAGAATTAATCCTGAAGCTCCAACTAATGATCCAGAAATTATTAAGACTGGATTACCTAGAACAAATCCTGCACCTGCACCAGCAATCCCTGAATAAGAATTAAGTAATGCAACTACTACTGGCATATCAGCTCCACCAATTGGAATTACAATAAGAATACCTAATATCAAAGAAATTCCTACCATAATGTACAAATAATTTACATCAGAATATTCTGGAATACTTAATAAAACACCAAGAACTAAAACAGCGATTATTAGAATTATATTTATAAAGTTTCTAAGAGGTAAAAGAATAGGTTTTGTTGTAAGAAGTTCCTGTAATTTACCAAATGCAATAAATGATCCTGTAAATGTAACTGAACCTACAATCGTAGCAAATGCTACTGAAGCAAGAACAAATGTACTTTGATCTACTGAATTTTGGAATATCACTTCGTACATTGCAACAATCGCACTAGCTGCTCCTCCAAATGCATTAAATACAGCAACTAATTGAGGCATTGCAGTCATTTGAACATATTTAGACAGTAATAAACCAAAGAATGAACCTATTATTAGACCTAAGATTATCCATTGTATATTTGTATCAGTATATTTTATTACAGTTACAATTATTGCGATTAACATTGCTACAGAAGAAAGTCTATTTCCGTTCCTTGCGGTAGCAGGAGATGCTAATCTCTTGATTCCAAGTATGAACATAGCAGCAGAAATTAAATAGAGAATATTTTCTACATTTGATGATATTTCTAACAAAAAAATCTCCTTATTTCTTACTCTTCTTAAACATTGCAAGCATTCTATCAGTAACTAGGAATCCACCAACTACATTTATAGTTGCTAAAATAATTCCAATCAATGAAAAAATAGTTGCTATTGTACTGTGTATGTTTGATGAAATTATTATAGCTCCAACTATAACTACTCCTGATATAGCATTCGAGCCAGACATAAGTGGTGTGTGAAGCGTAGGAGGGACTTTTGTTATTATTTCATAACCTATAAATAGTGCAAGAACAAAAATAATTATTAGTGATATTAATTCCAATTTAACCCTCTATTCTTTTATTGCCATCTTGATAAACCAACATAGCATCAATTATTTCATCTTCTAAATTTATATTTGTGACACCCTCATTAATAATGATTTCAAGAAGCCCAAAAATATTTTTTGAGTAAACTATCGATGCATCAAAAGCCATTTCAGAGGATAAATTTTTAGGGCCATGTACTATTGTTCCATTTATTTCAACAGATTCACCAAGAATAGTTGACTCACAATTACCTCCTGAAGGAGCAGATATATCCACAATAACACTACCTGCCTTCATTCCTAAAACAGTAGATTTTTCAATTAATATTGGTGCTTTTCTTCCTGGAATTGCAGCAGTTGAAATAACTGCATCAGATTTTAGAATATATTCTTTTAGGAATTCAAGTTGAGACACTTGATTATCTTTAGATTGTTCTTTTGCGTAACCTCCTGAAGTTTCAGAATCTTCTGGCACTTCATCAGATATGAATTTTGCGCCAAGAGATTCAATTTGCTCCCCAGCTGCAAGCCTTATATCATATCCTGTAACGTCTGCACCAAGTCTTTTTGCTGTTGCAATAGCTTGTAATCCTGCTACACCTGCTCCTAAAACTAAAATTGAAGAAGGAGGTATAGTCCCTGCTGCTGTCATCATAAGTGGTAAATATTTTTTTAATGAAGTTGCAGCTAATAATCCAGCCCGATAACCAGCTATAGATGCCTGAGATGACAATGCATCCAGTTTTTGGGCACGTGCTATTCTGGGTACAAATTCCATTGCAAATAAAGATAAATCATTCTCTTCACAAACTCTAGAAACTTCTTCATTAGTTCTAATATCGCTTAGAGTGATAATTGAGCTGTTCTTAACAAACTTAGATTTTGTGTTATAAAAAGCATTAACGGCAGTGATTATATTAGTTTTTTCAGAAAGAGTTGTTACTAGGGTAGCTCCAGATGATTCATACTCTTCATTTGAATATCCAGCTTTAATCCCCGAATCTTTTTCCACATGAACAGATATACCTAAATCAATAATAGACTTCACATCTTTTGGAACGATAGAAACTCTGTTTTCAGAAGGATCTTCCTCTTTTTTTACGCCTAAAATTATATTATCTGCCAATTTTGCCTTTGAAATATTTGAAAAAAAAATAGTAATTATTTTTTTTATAATAATTAAATATTATATCCATAAATAAAATTGAATATACTGTTTAACTAATTGATTAATAAAGGAGTAAAAATTTGTATCTAATCAGAAGGACTTATAAAACTAAACCTTATGAAGCTGTCAATGTAGCTAAATTAGTGAAAGAACAAGCTGATTTATATACTTCAATTGGGCAAAGAGGGGACTGCAGAGTTTATTATAACAATGGAACAAATCCAGGAGACCCGAACAGAGTATATCTTGAGTGGACTGCAGAAGTTTTTGATAATCCAAGTAGAGAAGGAAATGTTATTCCAAAGGAAGTGATGGAACTAGGGGCAAAATATCGACCTCTATTAGATGTTGATAATGGTCCATCAAACTGGATAGAATTTTGGACAATTCTAGATTAGTTATCCTCCTCTAGGATATCTTTCATCTGAATGTAAATCTCTAATTATAGTTTTTACTTCGTTAAAATATCTAGTTTTTTCTTCGATTTGAGAAAATACATCTTCAGTATCCTCTTTTTCATAAAGAGTCATTATCTCTTCATGTAATTTTTCTGCTAGTTCTGATAATTCAGTGACTGTTAAGTTGTCTAGATTTTCTAGTTTTTCACTCATTTTAGATGGTTTTAGAAAGGTTACTTTTAAAGATATTATTTTGAACTAAATTGATTTTATTTATAATATTTTCTACTGTTTGATCATCTGATGATTGCTTAGTACTCCATGCTATTAATATATCCATAAAAAAGTCACCATTTAAGACAAAGTTTTCTAAATTTAAGCCTGAAGGAGTATTTATATCTTTTTCCATATGTGGGTACTCAAGTATACATTTATTATTAGACTCATTTTCTAAATTCATTATTCCAATTAATGTTTCATCAAATATTTTATCTCCACTTTTTCTTAGACCCCAAAATTTTGGTTTTATATCTTTTTCAATCAATGTTTCAATTCCTGAAATAATTATTTCTTTTTCTTCATGATTTTTATTATTTTCAAGCCTGTTTTTGTAATCAACGTCTATAATTAGTCCTTTATCATAAGAGTTGCAAATTTCAATTAAATTTAGTAGACGATCTATAGCTAGTTCTTCAGCTAATTTACTTCTATTTTTTTCAAAATATATTTTAACACTTAGTAAATTTGGATCAAATATATTTATTATCTCTAATGCATCTTTGGAACTAGGAACGGCTAATCCACCTCTATTTACATGTTCAATTGCTATTGCAGTCTTAATATTTTTATTTTTTGATTGAAAAAGAATACCTTCACATAAATTTGGCTCAGCCCATATAATGAAGTTATGATTTTTATCAGTTTGATTGAGAGAATCAAAAATTAATTTGGCAGCTTTACTAGCTTGAAGTTTTTCAAATGCAGATTTAGGGCGATTTTGCTCTAGATTACATGATAATACGTTAGTTCTATTATCAAGAGCTATAAAAAAATTACTTTGCTTATTATCAATCATTTTTTAACCGATTTAAATTTTTCTTTAATTCTTCATATTTTGTTTCAAAATAAAGTGATTTTCTTTCATTTTTCAATAATTCTAAATGGTCAGAATATCCCTGGTATTTTACAAACGTATTTAGAGTGTACAACGATTTTGGTATATTAAGGTCCTCGTTACCGTGTAAATTTATAACGATATTTTTTATGTTTTTAAAGCTTCCTTTTAATAATTGCCCCATCGAATGAAGATAATTTGGTGCAAAAAATATTAATACTTTTTTCTTTTCATTTGAAATCTCATTTACTAAATCAATCAGATTTTCTTTTGATTCATAATTAAGGCAAGTACTGTGCACAAGCAGTGAAATTATTCCATTATGATTTTTTATTTCATTTACTAAATCATTTTTTTTAGATCCATTTAAGTCATTTATAAAATTTATTTTTTTATTTTCAATTAAAGACTTAGTTGTAATTTTAGTTGATTCAACATTTGGTTGATCAAAAGGTTGGATTTTTATTAAAGAACAAAATATTGCAATAGCATATAGGAATATTTGAAATTTATAAAATAAAGATTCATCATAATCTATCTTTATATTTATATAGTTTCTTGAAAATTTATCTTGCTTCGGTGTAAAGGTTATGTGAGGATAAAAAGTATCTATGTTTTTTATAGGAAGAATACCACTTTCTTCCTTACCTGTTGATTCAGATATAAGTTGTTCAATCCAATCTGAAATATAGTCATTTTTGTTTATAGAAGACAATGAAAACTCTTCGTTATTTTGATTGAAATTACTATAAAGAAATGCTGCTATTTTTATAGCGGGATTTTCCTTATCATTAGATATACAGTCTAAGTTTGCTTTATTAATATTAGAAACTATTTTTTTTAAGCTGAATCCTGCTAGATAAAACGGCAGAATGCCTAAGTGAGTAGAAATACTAAATCTTCCTCCGGTATTTGATGGAGTATTGAGTATATTTTGATTGTTTTCAATTCCATCTTTGATATAGAATTTATTTTCTGTCTTAATCTTTAGAATCTGATCAAGTATTTTTGTTTCTAGTGTATTGCTAGATTTTGAGCAAATGAAAACGGCAGTATGTTTCTTATTGATAACTTCTTGGATTTTATTAATTCTTGAAATATCAAAATTATCTAAGAAAAATATTTTTGATGAATTGAGATATGAGGCTATTCTTGCCATACTTATAGATCCTCCCATGCCTATGAAGACATACTGATCAAAAGTATCAATTTTAGAATAAGTGTTCTTAAAACTTTCTATACTCAAGTTTTTTGTCCACTCTAAGGGTATTTCGTTGTAATCATCGAAATCTCCTAAAGGGAATGAATCTTCATCGGGTAATAGTATTTTTTTTATTATATTTTGATCTACTATTTGATCCAAATATTTTTCTAAACTCATTTATTTATTAGTTTTGAAATTTTTTGATCTATTGTATCCAGGACTGATTTATAAGATTCTTGAAATAATTTTATTCCATTTACTAATAATGTGTTAGTTATTTTTTCGAAATCAAAGTGTTGTTTTGATTCTTCAAACAAGCTTTCAAAGTTTTTTGAAATTTCTAAATTATTTGAGTCTAATATTTGTGATTTTAATAAGTAGTCTATTGTTTCAAGGGGTAATGTATTTACAGTATCCTTAAGGGGTAAATTATAAGAATAATATTCTTCACTTAAGTCTTTCGATTTTACACTGGTTGATGCCCATAGTAATCTTTGAAAATTTTCTCCCATTTTATGCTTGTTTTCTAAAAATAAACTATATGCCTTAAATGCATTAATTATGGCCATTTTATGGAAAAATTTATTTTTTGGATCGAGTAAATTATCAACAGCAGTGTCTATTCTGCTAATAAAAAAAGACGCAACTGATCGTGAATTATTATTTTTGCTTTTTGATTCTATAAAGGCTTCAAGAGTATTTTTATAGCTTTCAAATGAGAACAACAAGGTTATATTTACATTTATTCCCTTCTCTAATAATAATTTAGTAGCTTTGATTCCCTCCTTCGTGCCTGGGATTTTTATCATTAAGTTTTTTTTATTAACTTTAGCCCATAATTTTTCTGCTTCTGATAATGTTTTTTCAAAATCGTTTGCTAAAAATGGATCTACTTCTAGAGATACATATCCATCATTATGATTTGAATTTTCATATATATGATTTAAAATATCCGCAGCATTTCTAATGTCATCCGTTGCGATTTCTTCAAATATATCTTTAGAGTTAGAGTGTTTTTCAGCTAAATTTATAATTTTTTTATCATAAGAGTCACTTGAGCTTATAGCTTTTTCAAAAATTGAAGGATTACTTGTTATTCCAGTTATACCTGCATCAACTAAATTTTTGAGATCTCCAATTTCGATCATCTGCTTACTTATGGAATCAAGCCAAATAGATTGTCCACTTTTTGATAGTTTTTTTATATTAGTCATTTATGATAAGTTTTCTTTTTCTATTTGATCTAATTTTTCTTTTCTTCTAATGAATCTTTCTTCATGAATAAAATTAGCCTTAAGAAATTCAGTAGTAATCTCTTTAGCTAATTCTTCGCCTATAATTCTTCCTCCTAGGCAAATAACATTCATATCATCGTGTTCAACTCCTTGACCTGCAGAATAAGTGTCATGACAGATTGCAGCCCTTACGTCCTTGAATTTATTCGCAACAACAGATGCACCAACTCCAGAGCCACATAAAATGATCCCTTTATCAAATAATTTTTTATTAATAGCATCAGCCACTAATTTAGAGGTATCTGGATAATCATCGTTGGCATCATATTTGTCACCACTCAAGTCTTCGATTTGATAACCAAGTGATTCAACATGCTGGATAATAGTTTTTTTTAATTCAAATCCGCCGTGATCAGCACTAATACAAATTTTCATTTAATTTATCTTAAAATTAATTTTGTTTTTTCAATTATTCTATCACTTGAAAAACCAAATGAATTAATTAGTTCTTTGCCTGGACCAGATGCCCCAAAAGATTCTATTGAAATTATATTATCGTTATTTCTAGTATATTTTTGCCATCCCAGTCCAATCCCAGCTTCAACTGAAATGATTTTACTTGTATCAGGAGGAATGATTTTATTTTTAAAGTCCTCAGTTTGGTTATCAAATAAATCCCAACAAGGCATTGATACTACTCTAACTTTGTAACTCTTACTTAAATGTTTTGCAGCAGTAATAGTTTCAGATACTTCTGACCCAGTCGATAGAAAAATTATTTCAGGATTATCTTTAGTATTCTCATAACAAATATAAGCACCTTTTGAAAAATACTCAAGAGTAAGTTTATTATCACTCAAAGATTCAATATCTGGTAGCCCTTGTCTAGAAAGGATTAATGCTGACGGTTTATCTAAAGTTGTGATTGCCATATGCCATGATAATAATGTTTCTTTTTTATCTGCTGGTCTGTAAACATTTAAGTTAGGGATTCCTCTTAAGCTCATGAGCTGAGAAATAGGTTGATGTGTAGGGCCATCTTCGCCTAATCCGATAGAGTCATGTGTAAAAATCCAAATACTATTAAGATTAGATAAAGCACTTAATCTTACTGAGCCTCTCATATAATCTGAAAAAACTAGAAAAGTTCCACCAAATACTCTGAAATTTCCATGAGCAGAAATTCCATTCATGATTCCCCCCATACCATGCTCTCTAACTCCAAATTTAATATTTCTTCCGTCGGGATTTATTTTAGAAAAATTCTTTGAACCTTTGATTTCAGTATTAGTTGATCCAGTTAAATCAGCTGAGCCTCCAATTAAGTTTGGCATATGATCCTTAAGAAGATTTATTGATACTCCTGATGAAGCTCTTGTAGCTTCAGGTTCGTTAGTATTATTTATAGAATCAAGTAATGACTTGTCCCAGTTTGGACTCATTTTTTGATTTAATAATTTGTCTAATTCATCATACATATCAGGATTTTTAGACTTAAGTTCTTTATATTCTGAATTCCATTCTGCTTCTAATTTTTTTCCTGATAAAATTGATTCATTCATATGTTCAAGTACATCTTCAGGGACTTCAAATTCTGAATATTTCCATTTTAGATTTTCTCTTGCTAGCTTTGTTTCATCTTCACCGAGTGGCTCTCCATGTGAAGATTCTTTTCCAGATTTATTTGGAGAACCATATCCAATTGTTGTTTTAGCAATAATAAGCGTAGGCTGGTTTAAATTACTTTTTGCTTTATTTATAGTTTCTTCTAATTGTTTAACACTAAGTCCATCTATATTTTCAAAAACTTCCCATCCATATGCCTTAAATCTATCTCCAACGTTTTCTGTGAATGCAAGATCATTACTACCATCTATTGAGATACCATTAGAATCATATATGTATACTAATTTACCCAATCCTAGAGTTCCTGCCAAAGATGCAGCTTCAGATGATATTCCTTCTTGAAGGTCTCCATCACCAACAATTCCATATATATAGTGATCAATAATATTTTTGTACTTGCTAGACATCATTTTTTCAGAAATTGCCATTCCTACACCATTTGCAAATCCTTGTCCTAAGGGACCTGTCGTAACTTCAATTCCTAGATCTATATCTCTCTCTGGATGACCAGGGGTTTTTGAACCAAATTTTCTAAATTTTTTAAGATCATTAATTCCAAAGTTATAACCCGTAAGATGTAGGACCGAATATAGTAGAGCAGAGGCATGACCAATAGAAAGAATAAATCTATCTCTATTATGGAATCTAGGATTACTTGGACTATGATTCATGATTTTTTTGAATAAAGTATATGCAATTGGAGCTGCTCCCATTGGTGCTCCAGGATGACCAGAATTTGCACTGTTTACTTGATCTACTGAAAGAAATCTTAGTGTGTTTATCGCTTTTTCTTCTATATTCATAATTAATCTACTTTATTACCTTTAGTCTGCAATTTTATTTTATACAAAGATTTATCTGATGCTATAAATAAGTAATCAAAATTTTCCCCTCCAAAACAAAGATTAGCTGTCCTTTGCTCTGGAATTTGGATTTTAGCTAATAATTCTCCTTTGGGAGAAAAAATTTGTACTCCATCCCAAGCTGATGAGAACAAGTTACCATTTTCATCTACCTTAATACCATCTGGTTTTCCAGGCCTTGGAGTTGCAAAAACTTTTTTATTTTTTAATGAATTATCCTCAACATCATATGAAAAAATATTTCCTGTTTCACCAGTATCTGTAATATATATAATTTTTTCATCAGGTGAAAAAGCAATTCCATTTGGTGCATCAATTTCAGATGTTAATAGTTTTATTTCATTTCGTCCATCCATCATATAAACACCGTTATAAATAGTTTCAGATCTCGATTCATAACCTTCATGGTTACTCATTATTCCATATTGGGGATCTGTAAACCAAATAGATCCATCAGATTTACAAACTAGATCATTTGGAGAATTATATTTTTTCCCATCAACTCTATTAGTTAATATTTCAACATTACCATCATTATCTGTTCTACTTACAGCTCGTCTTCCATGTTCAGCTGTAATCATGAGACCATCTAAATCAAGACTATTTCCATTTGAAAAGTGGGAAGGGTGTCTATATACACCGGTTTTATCATTTGAAAGATTATAGTAAAGCATTCTATTATATGGGATATCAGACCAAACAATTAAATTTTTTTCTTTTAGGAATATAGGACCCTCTGCCCACAAACATCCTTCAAAAACTTTTTCAATAGATATTTCTTTAGGGAATAATGTTTTCGAACTTTCTACAAAAAATTCTACTTCTTTTTTTAGTTCTTTTGGATCCCTAAATATCTTTGACATTATTTTTTTCTTACTATTCTCTTTTTTCTTATGTCAGAAGAAACTAATGATATTTGTTCAACTAGATTTTTATTTGACAGTCTAGAACATATTTTTTCAGTAAATATAGAGTCAGATGAAAGTTGTTCTTTACTTGAATTATAAGATTTTATTCTTTGATGGTCAAAACTAGAGTTTATTACTGTGTGCTTTAGATTGTCTTGCCTGTAAACAATTAAGTTATAAATAATCTCATCTGACCACTTTGTATTATTATGGCCCCATAAATCATCTAAAAAAAGATACTCAACATCTTTACATAAATCATAAACAAAACCTTTTCCTTGATTTGTCCTAACAAAATCCCTTACATTATCTATTAATTCTGATGTTGAGATATAAAAAATGTTTAAATTTTTCTTTGAAATTTCATTTGCTATAGCTGAAGTTAAGTAACTTTTTCCAGAACCTGTACCGCCGTGTATATATAACCAAGAGGGGCTTTTACTTTCTACAAATTCTTTTGACTTTAATAGAGCCATTTCAATAGAATCAAATGTTATCTTTTCTTCTTGAGTTAATTCTTTATTTGGTTTTCTTGTTAATTTCCTTAATTTTGCATTTTCAAATACTTTAGGAATTCCATTACCTTTATGGTTTGTGTTTTTTGAATCTAAATGAATAGATTGGACAAGATTTGGATCTGTAAATCGTGTTTGAGATCTCTCATCGAAATCCAATATACTTTTATTGATAACTACTACAGTTGGTAGTTTTCTTGTATATCGATATGTAAATAAATGGTCAATCTTTTCTTCTATCCAATCAGAATATTTTTGATTACCATAATCATCAACTATTAGGAATGGATAATCTATAAGTTCATTAAAGTTATTTTCTTCGTTATTGTTATTTGTGATGATATCTATAACTTCTTGAGTCGACTTGTAAATTACAGTATTTTCATTTTGTATACAGTTAATGGCTATGCCAACAGCAAGATGAGTTTTCCCTGTGCCAGGCTCTCCACTTATAACTAACCAACCCATAGGATTTTTTGAGTAATCATCAGCCTTTCTTAAGTTTTCTCTTAAGTTTTTAGGGTCTGCTTTTCCTATTTTTCCATCGATCTTAAATTTCTTAAGATCATATTCTAAAAGTTGATGAACTCCTGCATATCTAAGCTTTATCTTAAATTCTAAGTCATCTGATTTACCGCTTTGGCATGAACATGGAACTGTTTCTTTATTTACAATGATCCACCTTGCTGAATCACATATTTCACACTCTAAATAATCTGATTCATTTTCAAATTCTTCAAAATAATTTGTACTGAACTTTCTATTATTTAATATTTCTTTTAAGCTTTCCAAAATTAATTCTCTTGAGTTGATAATTGATTATTTCTTACTGAATCAATAGATACAAATCTTCCAATAGAATCATCTACGGCAAGTGGAATTGTATCAGTAGGACCATTTCTGTGCTTAGCTACAATTATTTCAGCTTGTCCTTCGGGATATGGAACCCCTGGATTATTTTTAATCCATTCCTCTTTAGTTACAAATTTTTCTTCTCTATGTATAAACATAACAACATCTGCATCTTGCTCTATTGATCCAGATTCTCTAAGGTCTGATAATAATGGCCTATGTGATTGTCTATGCTCTATAGCTCTTGAGAGTTGAGATATGGCTAAAACAGGAACCCTTAAATCTCTAGCCATTGCTTTTACTTGCCTTGAAATTTCAGAAACTTCCTGAGCTCTGTTCGTTTCTCTGGAACCTTTGTTATTACTTAATAACTGCATATAATCAAGTATTATGAAATCTAAACCATATTCTAGTTGTAATCGTCTAGCTTTTCCTCTCATCTCGGCTACGCTTTGTATGGGAGAATCATCTATAAAAATATTTAGGTCAGACAGTTTACCAATAGCGTCAATCAATCTGTTTTCTTGAGATGTACTTAATCTCATCATTCTTAATGAATGCATATTGATTCTTGCTTGAGTTGCTAGCATTCTTGTTGCAATTTGTTCCCTACCCATTTCAAGAGAATAAATTGCTACCTTATGTTCGTTCATTGCAGCATTTATTGCTAGATTTAATGCAAACATAGATTTTCCAACGGAAGGTCTAGCTGCAAGGACTAACATATCAGATCTTTGGAGACCTCCCAAAAGTTCATCAAGCATTTTGAAACCTGACCCTATTGGAGCATTTTCACCATCATTAATATCTGTAGATGATGTTTCTAAAAAAGGAGTTAAGGTCTCTCTTAATGGAACAAAATCTCTACTTGGTTGATCACTTCTAATTCCATAAATAATATCCTCTGCTTTAGCTAAAGATGTTTCAACGTCAGGATCATTATCAAATCCAATATCTGAGATGTTTTCTGCTGCGTTAATCAAAGTTCTCATTGTAGCAGTTCTTCTTACGAGATTAGCATAGTGTTTTATATGAATTGAAGTTGGTACGACATCTACAACTTTTGCTAGATAAGCTCTTCCTCCAACTTCTTCAAGTTTTTCTTGAGTCTCTAATTCATGAGCTATAGTGATTTGATTTATAGGTTCCTGTCTATTAAATAAATCTCTAGCTATTTCAAAAATTATTTTATTAGGAGATAGATAAAAATGTCCAGGTTCTAGAAACGAGGCTATTTTTGTAAAAGACATACCATCAAGTAATAATGAACCTATTACTGATTCTTCTGCTGATATGTCATGTGGAAATAGTTTGTCAGATAACACCATTAATAATCCAAATTTTTTCTAATTATCTGAATTATTATCTTCATTTTCTTCATTTTCAGAAGAGGTTTTTGGAGTGTTTTCTTGGTTATTAGAATTTTCTTCAGAATTTTCTTCAGAATTTTCTTCAGAATCAGTTTCTTTTTCTTCTAATTTTTTCAACTTTTCTTGCTCAATTTTGTGATCTTCCATTACCTTTATGGATTCCTCGTCAGGAGTTATATTTAAGGTAATATCTAAAGATACTTCTTCAACAAATTTTGTAAAAACTTTGAATTTCCCTATTACTCTTATTGGATCTGTAATATTGAAAAACCTTCTGTTCATTTCTCTTCCAGTTTTTTCTTCCAAAGCTTCAGCAACTATAGTAGGAGTTATTGACCCATACAGTCTACCTGTCGGACCAGTTCTTACTTCAATGTCAAGTTCAATATCTTTTAAGCTATCAGCTACAACTTGCCAGTCTTTAGTTTCTTGGATTCTTCTATCTTCTGCCTCAGCTCTAAGCTTTGTTGCTCTTTGTAGAGCTTCTTCAGTAGCCAGAACAGCGACACCTTGAGGTATGAGGAAATTTCTTGCAAACCCAGGCTTAACATTTTTTACGTCACCTGCTCTTGCCGTAGGTAACAAATCTTTCAAAAATAATATATTCATTTTTAGTTCATGCTCCTGTAAAAATATTTCTGATTTATATAATTCTAATTTGTAGAATCATATGTTTTTTATGCTAGTATCTATAATCATAACAAAAAACAGGGAGTAAAATATGCAATTTGATGAAATTATCAAGGATACTAATTTTTCAGATGCTGATAAACCAAATTTAATAGACTACTCAAAACAATATAACGATTTTGATTGGAATCGAGATGCTTACTCAAAGTTAGAATGGTTACCAGATGGTGGCCTAAATAATGCTTATGAATGCGTTGATAAACATGTAAAAAATGGTTATGGTGACAACCTGGCTATGATCTGGTTAGGAAAAAATGGAGAGGAAGAAAATTATTCCTATACTGATTTTAAAAATGAATCTGACAAATTTGGACAGGTGATGCTAGATTTAGGTATGCAAAAAGGGGATAGAGTCTTCATTTTTATGGATAGATTGCCAGAACTATATTTTGCTGCGATGGGAATATTAAAAGCTGGTGGAGTAATTGCTCCTTTATTTTCAGCATTTGGACCAGATCCAGTTAAAGATAGGATGTTAGATGCAGGTGCATCATACTTAATAACTTCTCCAGATCTTAGAAAAAAAATCTCTCCAATTCTAAAGGATATAAAAACACTGAAAAACGTCATTGTTGTAAATAAAGATAATAGGTTTACTGATCCTCTAGATGATGGAGACCTTGATTATAATAAATTAATGTCAAAAGCTGATAATAAAAAATTTAAAATGGTCAATACTTCTCAATATGATTTTTCTATAATGCATTACACATCAGGCTCTACAGGGAAACCAAAAGGAGTTTTACATAGACACCAAGCAGTTGTTCAACAAATGCTTACTGGACATTGGGCTTTAGAGCTTAGTCATGGGGATATTTATTTTTGTACTGCTGATCCTGGATGGGTTACAGGAACTTCATATGGGATGATAGCACCATGGACTAATGGTGTTACTCAAATAATATATGAAGGTGGTTTTGGTGCTGCAAAATGGTATGAAATTATTGAAAAATATAAAGTAGATATTTGGTATACGGCTCCTACTGCAATTAGATTGCTAATGAGGGCAGGGGAAGATGTAGTTAAGAAGCATAATTTAAGTTCCTTAAGATTTATTGGTTCAGTAGGAGAACCTCTAAATCCAGAGGCTGTTGTATGGGGAGAGCGAAATTATAAGTTACCAATTCATGATAATTGGTGGCAAACAGAAACAGGTGCAATAATGTGTGCTAACTATCCTTCAACAAATATAAAACCAGGGTCAATGGGACAACCATTCCCAGGAATCACTATGGGGATACTTGATGATGAATATAATGAATTGCCCCCTGATAACAGTGGAATATTGGCAGTTCGGCCTGGTTGGCCTTCTCAAATGTTTGCTTATTGGAAACAAGATGAAATGTATAATTCTAGATTTAAGAAAGGCTGGTACATAACTGGAGATCAAGCTGCTAGAGATAAAGATGGTTATTTTTGGTTTCAAGGAAGAGCTGATGATGTAATAAATACTGCTGGTCATTTAGTTGGGCCTTTTGAAGTTGAAAGTGCGTTAATAGAGCACCCTGCTGTTGCTGAAGCAGGAGTTATAGGGAAACCAGACCCTATTGCAATGGAAATAGTAAAAGCTTTTGTAACTTTGAATCCTGGTTTTGAACAATCATCTGATCTAAGAAAAGAGCTTATTAGATTTTCAAGAGATAAATTATCTGCCGGAGTTGCTCCAAGAGAAATTGATTTTCTAGAAACCATGCCTAAAACAAGATCTGGAAAGATAATGAGAAGGTTATTAAAAGCGAGAGAATTAGGTGAGCCTGAAGGTGATATTTCAACCTTAGAGGACGATTAAATCATAGAAAGGAAAAATCAATGAATTCTAAATGGGGTTCAATTTATCAAGAATTAGGGTTAGAACCAATAATAAATGCAACAGGTAGTGTAACTGCATTAGGAGGATCAATTGTAGCTGAAGAAGTAAGGGAAGCTATGGAATTGTCTAATGATGTTTATATCCCTATGACTGAGCTTGAAAAAAAAGTAGGAGATGAAATTGCAAAAATATTAGATGTTCCTGCAGCTTATATTACCTCAGGTGCTGGTTCAGCTTTGACTTTAGCTGCTGCCGCCTTCATGGCAGGAAAAGATGATGATAAAATCCAACAACTTCCTAACACTAAAGGAATGCCTAACAAAATATTAATTCAGAAAAGACAAAGATATTGGTATGATCGATGTATGGAATTTTCTGGAGGTACTTTAGTTGAAATAGGAACTGAAAAAGGAACATCAAAAAATGATCTTATCAATGCAATTGATTCTGAAACAGCTTGTGTTCATTACCCAGTATACGAACAAGATGAAGTTGATGAAAATATCTTAAGTCTTGAGGAAGTTATTGAAATTACTCATTCTAAAAACAAACCTGTGTCAGTGGATGCAGCAGGGCAAATTTATCCCTTAGAAAACTTTGGTAAGTATGTTAAGATGGGAGCTGATTTTCAATGTATTGCAGCAAAATATATGGGAGCTCCTCATTCAACTGGAATAGCATTGGGAACAAAAGATGTAATAGATAGCATATCAAGACATTCTTTTGTTGGTTATGAAAGTCGAAGGATTAGAGGGATTGGAAGACCTCACAAAATAGATAGACAAGAAATAATAGGAGTATATACAGCTGTTAAGAGATGGATGGGATTAAATCATGAAGAAAGATTGTCTTATGAAGAGACAAAAACTCTAAATATTATAAATGAACTTAGTGCTATTGATGGAATAAAAGTTAAGATTATAGATAATATTATTGGCCATCAACCATTTGGATTATCTCTCAACATTGATTCTAACGTTTATAAAACAAATAATCATGATTTTGTTGAATTATTAAAAAATTCAACACCCCCAATTTGGACAAGAGTTCCTGACGGGGAAGATTCAATTATTATTCATGTGTTTGGAATGAATATTGAGCAATCAAATATAGTAGGAAAAGTAATAAAAGATAAATTAGAGGAATTAAAACATTGAAAAATATTACTCTTATGAGTCCCGGAGAGATGGGCTCTCCAATAGCAAAATGCATAATAAAATCTGGTATTAATGTGATGTCACCATTAAAGAACCGATCAAGTCAAACAGTTGAAAGAGCAAAAAAATATGGAATAGAAGACTCTATTAGTTTAGAAAACTCAATTATGAATTCTGATCTTATAATTTCTATTCTTGTTCCAGATGCTGCAGAAGATTTAGCGAAAGAAGTTTCAAATTTATCAAAAAAATTAGACAAAGAAATTATTTTTGCTGATCTAAATGCAATTTCTCCTGAAACGGTAAAGAAAATGAATAGCTCTATGTCTGGGACCAAAGTTAAGTTTATAGATGGGGGAATAATAGGAGGTCCTCCTGAAGGAGATAAAATGCCTAGAATTTATGTATCTGGGCAAAATTCAAATCTTTTTAGTAGATTAGATGGCTTAGGTATGAAAGTTATAGATATGAATGGTAGTGTTGGAGATGCTTCAGCAATGAAGATGGCATATGCGTCAATTACAAAAGGTTATTCATCGTTATTAATTGCAGCTGTGACTCTATCAATAAGAACCAATAATTTTGAATATCTAATGAAAGAGTTAGAATTTTCTCAAAAAAATGTATTTAACGACTTAAAAAATTTGAAATCTATCCCTAGTAAAGCTCATAGATGGATAGGAGAAATGGAAGAAATTTCTAATACATACATAGAAAATAGTATTACAGGAGATTTTCATAAAGGCTCTTATTCAATATACAAAAAAGTTTCTGAGTCTAAACTGGGTGAAAAAAGATTATTTCCTTCTGATATAGATATTGATGGTAAAGAATTTTTTGAGTCTATACAGTAACTAATCCATATTTGATGTAATCTTTTCGAGATTATTCATTAATATAGAAAATTCTTTTTCACATTGTTTATTATTTAATATTGCTGGCTCATTATTATCGGAGTATTCAGATAATAATGAAATTTCTGTAAGCGTTGGTAAACCAAGCTCATCAGCCATTATTTTGGCTCCACCTGTTCCAAAAATCCCACCAGTCATGTTTTCAACTACTCCAAAAACTTTTAAGTTTAATTTTTTGATCATATTTATAGACCTTTTAGCGTCAAGAGCAGCAAGTTCTTGAGGGGTTGAAACTACTATAAATCCATCAAGATTTAATGTTTGCATAACAGTTAAAGGGGCATCAGAGGTGCCTGGAGGTAAGTCACATAAGAGATAATCAATGTCACCCCAATTGGTTTTAGATATGAATTGATTGATTGCATTATGAATCATTGGGCCTCTCCATACGATAGCCTCATCTTCATTCTCTTGAAAAAATCCCATTGACATGACTGAAACACCATATTTTTCTGGAGGTATCATCTTACCATCGGCATCAGATTCAGGTCTATTTGAAATCCTTAAAACTCTTGTTACATTGGGGCAATCAATATCACAATCTAAAATTGCTACTTTTTTCCCATGTTTAGCTAATATAAGAGCTAGGTTTGTAGTTACAGTAGTTTTCCCTACCCCACCTTTTCCTGAATACACTCCAATTCTATACTTTATAGAATTTAGAGATTTACTTATATCTTGTTTTTGTTTGAATTGTTCTCTAACTTGAGCTAGTCTAGCTTCTTCAGCTGGAGTCAATTTTCTAGGTTCAGCCATTAATCAATACCTAGTAATCTTTTACCGTCTTCAGTAATTAGTTCGGGATTCCATGGAGGCTCAAAAACCAAGTCTACTACTACGTCTTCTACATCTTCTATTTCAGCTATTCTCCATTCTGCTTGCTGAGCTATGTAAGGTCCCATACCACATCCTTGAGCAGTAAGAGTCATTTCAACATGTACTTCATTGTCTTCAACTTCAACATTGTATATTAATCCTAAATCCACAACATTTACAGGAATTTCTGGGTCATATACTTCTTTTAGAGCTTCTATTACTGTTTCTTTATTTAATACTTCTGCCATATCTGCCATAATAATTTACCTGATAGTTTTTATATTTCTCAATAATCTAATTATATATTAATTTATATATAATTTTAATACATACTTTTAGACAATGATTTCTCAATTATCAAATAATATTAATTAGATGTAATCGTTATTATTTCTCTATGAGCTAAATGGCCTCTAACCATATCTACATTTTCTACCCACCATTTGCTACCATAGAAAATAGCTTCTTTTTTTTCAATATCATCAATAGAATCTCCGTATGATCTGATCCAAATAAATTGAGATTTTTCTTCATTTACCCAAGTCGATTCTACTTTTATTCCTGATTCATCGAGTAATGGAATCAATTTTTCATTAAATAGTTTTAACCAACTATCCATCATCCCTTTATTTAAGGTATATGTTCTTAAGTGTGCATACATTATTTATTTCCTTTTTTTCATTTTGTTTTATCTAATAAGTTTTTTCTTAACTCTGTAATTTGATCTCGTAAAAGGGCTGCTTTTTCAAATTCTAAAATTTTAGCTGAATTTTTCATCTCTTTTTCTAAATCTTTAATAAGTTTATATATATTTTTATCAGAGATTTTCTCAATATTAAAATTCTCTTCAGCTTGCTCTAAATTATTTTCTTTGATTTTTTCTGTTATATCTCTAACTTCTTTTACAATACTTGTCGGGACTATATTATTTTTTGTATTGTGATCTTCTTGAATTTTTCTTCTTCTATTGGTTTCATCAATTGCGAATTGCATTGATTTTGTTATTTTATCTGCGTACATAATGACTCGTCCTTCTTCATGTCTTGCAGCTCTTCCAATAGTTTGAATTAAGGATGTGGAAGATCTTAGATAACCTTCCTTATCCGCATCTAAAATTGCGACCATGGAAACTTCGGGTAAATCTAACCCTTCTCTTAATAAATTTATTCCCACAACTACATCGTAAGTACCTAATCTTAAATCTCTTAAAATTTCAATCCTTTCAATCGTGTCTATCTCTGAATGTAAATAATGTACTTTTATTCCGAGTTCCCTCAAGTACTCTGATAGCTCTTCAGACATTTTTTTCGTTAGAGTCGTAACTAGCGTTCGTTGATTTTTATCAATATTTTTATAAATATTTTCTAATAAGTTATCAATTTGATTTTTTGTTGGTTCAATAATTATTCTTGGGTCTAATAATCCTGTTGGTCTTATTATTTGCTCTACATAATCTTCTTGTTTAACGTCCTCATATGGGCCAGGAGTTGCTGAAACAAATATAGTTTGTGGGACTCTATCTTCAAATTCTTCAAATGATAGAGGTCTATTATCTTTAGCTGAAGGTAGTCTAAATCCATGCTCAACTAACGTTTCTTTCCTAGACTGATCTCCCTTATACATGGCCTTTATTTGAGGAACAGTAATATGAGATTCATCTATAAAAATTAAATAATCATTATTGAAATAGTCCATCAGTGTCCAAGGGGGACTTCCTGGACTTCTTCTACCTAAATGCATTGAATAGTTTTCAACCCCTGGACAAGACCCTGTCTCTCTCAAGAGTTCAAGATCATAATTAGTTCTTTCCTTAATTCTTTGAGCTTCTAATAATTTATTATTTTGTTCAAAATAATTTAATCTAATATCTAGTTCATCTCCGATATCTTTTAATGCTTCAGAGAGACTATCTTCAGGAGTCACAAAATGTTTACTAGGATATATTGCAATTTCATCAATTGTCCTTATTTTATTTTTTGTCAGAATATCAACTTCAGTAATCCTATCAACTATATCTCCAAAAAAATCTATTTTTATTGAGAATTCTTCGTAGGAAGGGATTATTTCAATTGTATCCCCTTTAATTGAGTAAGATCCTCTATTACTTTGATAATCATCTCTTGAAAAATACATAGAAATTAATTTTCTTGATAATTCAGACGAATTGATTTGATCTCCAACTTTAATAACTTGCGATATAGATTCATATTCTTTTGGGGATCCTAATCCATAAATACATGAAACTGAAGCAACTATTATGGTATCTTTTCTTGTTAGTATAGATCTAGTTGAAGCATGTCTTAATCTATCTATTTCATCATTAATATCTGATTCTTTTTCAATATATGTGTCTGTTCTTGGAACATAAGCTTCCGGTTGATAATAATCATAATAAGACACAAAATACTGGACTGAATTATTAGGAAAAAACTCTTGAAGTTCGCTTGCGAGCTGAGCGGCTAAAGTTTTATTGTGGGCTATAACTAAGGTTGGTTTTTGTAATTCTTCTATTACACCAGCCATTGTAAACGTTTTCCCTGATCCTGTAACACCTAGTAATGTTTGAAATCTTAATCCGTCATTTATTCCTTGTACTAGTTTTTTTATAGCATTTGGTTGATCTCCTCTGTGTGAAAAAGGAGATTGAATATTAAAGTTTAATTTTTTATCCATGTTTCTTTTTACAAATAAAAATCATTTCTTCAGAGAATTCATTAAAAATCTCAAAATTATAATTTCCATATAAATTTACTATTTCAAAGCCCAGCTCGTCACTTATCCTGATTACATCTTCTAAGTATAGAAAGTATTCATGTGATTTAAGTTCTATTTTATCTCTTTCAGTTTCTAAAATTTGGTGATTACTGTGTAAATTTTTTTCAAAATCAACATCACTTTTACTGTGTAAAAGATATTTTTTATTTTGAATTGTTTTTGATCCAAGTAATTGGTATTCATTATTTAATAGATAATTATTAGGATTATGTAAATCAAAAATCAAAATTCCTTCTTTACCTAAATGCTTTAATCCTGAGCATATAGCTTTAATTTGTTCCTTTTCATCACCTACACTCATTAGGGAATGTGAGGGATAAATTATCAGATCAAATTTTTTATTCAAAATAGAGTTTTTTTCTTTTTTGATATCTAGCTTGGCCATATCTTCCTTTATCAAATAAACATTTTCTTTCAAAGGTTGTAGTGGTTCTAGCTTTTCTTTACAGATTTCAATCATAGCTTCTGAATTATCTATTCCAGTCCATTCAATATTATATTGAATGAAATCTAGTAAGATTCTTCCGGTACCGATTCCCATTTCAAGTACACTCTTTGAATTTTTTATATATTTTTTATATATTTTTGAATCATCAGGGGGCGTGATTTCATAAATTAAATCATAATATTTCGCCCATTTATCGTAATTTGTTTTGTATTGAATCATTTTTATATAATTTATTATTTACTTTCATTAAAATTTAAATATAGTTACATATTATATAAATACTTAGGAATATTTTTTTTATGAAGTTATCCGAACGGCAAAAAAGATTAGGTACAGAAACTGCATTTGAAACTTTGGCCAAGGCGAAAAAACTTGAATCCATGGGTAAAAATATTGTTCACTTAGAAATTGGAGAACCAGATTTTGATAGTCCTGAATATGTTATAAATGCGGCTAAGAAAGCTTTAGATGATGGTTTTACTCATTATGGTCCCTCTGCAGGTCAACCTGAATTGAGAGAAGCAATAGCGGTTCATCAAAGTGAATTTAATGGATATTCAATTTCTCCAGAAAACGTAATAGTAACTCCTGGAGGAAAACCTGTTATGTTTTTTTCTATACTTGCATTAGTAGAAGAAGGAGATGAAGTAATATATCCAAATCCTGGATTTCCAATCTACGAATCAATGATTAATTATTCTGGAGCTAAGGCTGTTCCGATGAAATTAGAAGAATCTAAAGATTTTAATGCAATTATTGATGATCTTGAAAAATTAATTACTAATAAAACAAAACTAATGATTCTAAATTATCCAAATAATCCATGTGGATCTGTTATGGAAAAAGAAGATTTAAGAAGAATATCAGAATTAGCTATAAAAAATGATATTATTGTTCTTTCAGATGAAATTTATAAAGATATGTACTATGAAGGAGAACATTATTCTATTTCTAACTTTGAGGGTATGAAGGAAAGAACTATTATTTTAGATGGCTTTTCTAAAAGTTATGCAATGACTGGTTGGAGATTAGGGTATGGTATCTTTCCAGATTTTATGATGGATGATATTACAAAATTAATGACAAACTCTGTTTCTTGTACCTCTGTTTTTAGTCAAATGGCTGCTATAGCTGCCTTAGAGGGTCCTAGAGATTTTACAAAAAATATGATGGAAAAATTTCGAATAAGAAGAAAAATTGTTCATGATGGATTGAATTCTATTGATGGAATTAATTGTCGCATGCCTCTAGGAGCATTTTATGCATTTCCTAATATTTCAGATACTGGTTTATCTAGTTCAGAATTTGCAGATAAGGCTCTTAATGATTATGGAGTAGCTCTGTTATCAGGCACGTCTTTTGGAAAATTTGGAGATGATTACATAAGGATTTCTTTTGCTAATTCTGAAGAAAATCTTTCTTTAGCAATTGATCGATTATCACGCATGATAAAAGATTTAAGATGATTTTAATTCTAAATAAATCCCTTTAGCTCTTACTGTTTTAATCAAATCTAAGTTTCCAGATACATTGTTAGATTTTTCTCGTAATCTGTGGATATGTAATCTCATAGCAGATTTATTTATCTCAAGATTGTTTGGCCAAAGTACATTTTCTATTTCTTCATATAGAAGTACATCTCCTTTTTTATCAACTAATCTTTTCATAATTAAATATTCAGAATTTGAGAGTGATATTTCTTTGTCTTTGAATTTTAGTAACTCTAAGTTTTCATCTAATGTAAAAAATTGTTTGATTTCTTCGTTAAGTGAAGTAACATTTGTTTCATTAAATTCTTTTTGATTAAAATTATTTGTAGGTATAAAAATTTGATTTTTAATATATAAATTGGTCATGATCCAAATATTTTTTAAGAATTCGTCAATATTTTTTTCTAGTTCTTTATTTAAGAAGATGTATAAACATCCTAATGTTTCAAATCCATTTATTAAAGGGACTGAAATTACAGTTTTATAGTCAATTTCTTTAAACCAATTTGGAAAAATATTTTTTTCTTCTTTATCAAAAATTTTTGAAGTCCCTTCACTTCCGGTTATTATAGCTAGAGTGCTATCATCAACATATTCTGTTTCAAATTTTTCAATATTTATATCATTTAATGATGATTTCGCTTTAGGTTTAAATGAACCATCAGTTTTGTTCATTTCTGTGTAAATAACACTATTTGCATTAGTGATAATTCTAAGAGATTCACAAAGCTTTGTGTCAGGATCTGAGTTATTGCTTAAGAATGATTCTATTGAATCTATAACTCTATTTGATTCAGAATGCTTCAATATTAATTCTTCAAGTCTTTCCATTTCTAATAAAGTCTTTTTATTTTTAGAAAGCGCTATAAATAAAAAAAATAAAGAAAGAAGTGATATCACCCCTAAAATAAATATTAAAATTAAAATTTCTAAATCCATAATATATTCTTTATTTTAGAGGATTTATTTTTTTTACCTCTACTATGACTTTATATCTCTTTTGTTGAATATATAAATTCCGATAATGAAAGAAAGAGCTATTATTGAAAATAATACTAAAAAATGTTTGTAATCTAATCCATTAAGAATTACACCATTGTTGTTGTAATAATAATGTAAAGAAAGATATTTTACAAAACTTAGAGAAGTAACTGTTTTATATACAGAGTCTAAAACATATCCTAGTATGGCAATTCCAGCCCCAATTAATGAAGCAGTAGAATTTTTTGCAAAAATTGAACCTGATAGAAAAGATATAGACCCACAAGTTATTCCATAAATTAAGAGTCCTAAACTGGCATATAAAATATTAGTTAGATCTAAATTTATATCATATATAAAAACACCTAATTGGAGAGTTATTCCAATCACTGTTGTTAGAATTAGCATTAAACAAATCAAAGATAAAAATTTTTCAATGTAATATTTATTTCTTGAAATTGATAATGCTAAAAACTGATCAATAGTTTTATTTTCTTCTTCTGATGCTATTAGTGACGATCCTAATGTAATTCCAAATGCACCTACAATTATTGGCCCAATTAAATGCATAAATTCTCCATTAAGAAATCCAGCGGTAGACAAGTCATCCCCAAATCCAGCAATTATTTGCAATTGTTTTGGAAATAGATTTAATATGTCTCCAAAAGTTTCAGAGAATAAGGTCCAAACATATAATAAAAATAGTGTATAAAATATTGAACCTGCACTGAAAGTTAAGAGTTTTTTTCTATTTTGCCTTATGGCGTTCATTACTATATTCATATCAAAAATATTCCATCAAAGTATCGCTTAAATTTGAAGATTCACTTTCAATATCTATGATTTTATGTTGAGAAATAAATTTTATAAAATCGTTCATATCTCCAGAAATCATGAATGATATATTATTGTTTTTTATAGAAAATTTTTTTATAAACTCTAATTTTTCTAGATCTGATTTGTCCGGTAAGTTTTCAAATGAAACTTTTATCAATTTTAGTGATTTTTTTTCAATTTCATCTTTGCTCTGAGATGCAACTACGTTACCTTCCTTGATAATAGTCACATAATCACAGCAACTTGATATTTCAAGTAAATCATGTGAAGACAATAAAATAGTTTTTCCTTTAGACTTTTCTTCAAAAATCAAATCCCTAAAAACCCTTTGGAAATTTGGATCCAAACCACTTGTAGGTTCATCTAAAATAAGTAATTGTGGATCCTTCATGAAAGCTTGAACTATTCCTACTTTTTGTTTGTTTCCCTTTGACAAATCTTTAATTTTTTTTGATAATTCAAGTTTGAATCTTTCAGATAATTCTTGATAAAGTTTTGATTTATTATTTTCAATCCTCAAAATATATTGAAAATATTCAAGCGGAGTAAAATTTTCATATGGTCTAAAGTCTCCAGCTAAATAAGATAACTTTTCTCTGATCTTAAAATTACTTTTTGTTACTTTTTGATTAGAGATCCACATATCTCCAGAGTCAGGGTAAGAAAGACCAAGTAAGCATCTCATTGTTGTAGTTTTACCGGCCCCATTTTCTCCAAGAAGACCATGTATGGTACCTTTTGAGACCTCAAAGTTGATTTTATTGAGAGCTATAAAATTTCCATATTTTTTTTCTAGATTTTTAACATTTATCATTATTCAGCATATGAATTTAGTGCTTCTTCATTAAATTCAGCATTGCTAAAAACCTTCTGGACATCATCTAATTCTTCAAGGTCATCAAGCAGTCTAAGTGTTTTATTAGACTGTTCTTTATCTAAGGTAACGGTTGAATTGGGAATTAAGGCTATTTCTGCTTTTTCAAGAGTTACTGAATCTTTTACTGAGATTTTTTTTTGAATATTAGAAAGATCAGAATATTGGCAGGTTATTTCTACAGTATTATCGAACACATCAAAGTCTTCTGCTCCATCATCTATACTTTCTAAGGCAATAATTTCTGGATCTCCATCTGTAACATTTATAACAATTTGGCCCTTTTGTTCAAAGTTCCATGAAACTGCACCTGTAGAAGCGAATGTACCGCCAGCTCTTGTTATTGTAGATCTAACAGTAGCAGCAGACCTATTTTTATTATCAGTTAATGTTTGAATTATTATACCGACTCCACCAGGTCCTATCCCTTCATAAGTAATCTCTTCAAATGAATCACCACTTGCTCCAGTACCAGCACCTTTGGCAACTGCTCTTTCTATATTATCTTTGGGCATATTTTGAGATTTGGCATTATCAATTGCTAATCTTAACCTAAAATTTAATTCAGGATCTGAATCTCCAGATTTAGCCGCAACTGTAATCTCTCTAGATAATTTTGTGAACAAAACACCTTTTTTAGCATCAAGAATACCTTTCTTGTGTTTGATAGTGCTCCATTTAGAATGACCAGACATTTATAAAATCTCTAAAATATATCTACTATTATCTTTAGTAGAGGCTAGTTTTAAAACGTTCCTTATTGATTTAGCAATTTTTCCGTTTTTACCTATGATTTTTCCTTTATCATTTTCATCCACTGAAAGTTTAAGTATTATTTTATTTTCTTCTTCTACTGTTTCTATTTGTATTTCTTCAGTATTTTCTACTAAACTGCTCGCTATATACTTTATTAATTCCTCAGGTGACTGAGGTTCTTGATTTTCTGCCATATGATTACCTTTTATTTAACTTCTATACCTTTTGTTTTCATTAGACTACTTACTGAATCAGAGGGTTGAGCACCATTAGAAATCCATTTGTTAATCTTTTCTTCATCTATACTGATTTCTGGAGGATCTTGTAGTGGGTCGTACGTCCCAATTAAATCTATATACTTTCCATTTCTAGGAGCTCTTTGATCTGCTACAACTATTCTATAAAAAGGTTTTCCTTTACTTCCAATTCTTCTTAATCTGATTCTTACCATTAACTTTTACCTTACTTTCTAAAAAGAAAATTTTTTTGATATTTGAATTTTACTCTACTATTTTATCATTTATCCACACAGTTCCATCCTCAAAAAATTCCTTTTTCCATATAGGGACTGTTTTTTTTAGCTCATCTACAAAATATTGTGATGCTTCAAATGACTCTTTTCTATGCTTAGATTTTACAGATAGAATCATACTAAGCTCAGATGGGAAAACTTCACCTAGTCGGTGAGTTACTTTTATGAAACTTATTTGCCATTGATTAAAAATATCATAAATTATTTTTTCTATTTCTATAATAGCCATATCTTGATATGATTCATAAAATAATTTAGATACATTTCTATCAAAATTATTATCTCTAGTTATACCTAAAAAAATAACTTCAGAGCCATCTATTGTCCCAAAATCTGTTTTTATAAAATCATTAACTTCTAAAAGTTCATTGGTTAATATTATTTCAAATTTTTTATTATCTTTCATTGATTTCCTCCACTAACTGGAGGGATAATCGCAAGTTCATCCTTATCTTCTAATATTTCAGAAGTTTTGCAATACTCTAAATTTTTAGCATACATATAATTTTTTCTACTATTAATATCTACTCCAAAATCTTTAGAAATGATTTCTAAAACCTTTGAAATTCTTGTAGGAGATTTTAATAGTAATTCAATTTCGTTATGTCCAATATCTTCTTTAATTTTCGCAAAAAATTTAATTGTTATTTTTATCATTTTGAATGCTTTTATTTTTGATACACTAATTAGTATAATTTCTTTATTAATTTAATTATATGGGGAGATCGCATAGAGGCCTAGTGCACCCGCCTGCTAAGTGGGAGGGGTTTTACCCCACGCGGGTTCGAATCCCGCTCTCCCCGCCAGAAAAAATTTAATATGACAACTAAAACCAAAATAACTGATAAATTTCATATTTGGACAGTAGGATGCCAAATGAACGTAGCTGATTCCCAAAGAGTTGATGTGGGTTTAAAACGTTTAGGCTTAGATGAGGAAAAAAATATTGAAGACGCGGATATAGTAGTCTTGAATACTTGTGTAGTACGTCAATCTGCAGAAGATACTGCTACAGGATTACTGGGAAAACTTGCAAAACAGAAAAAAAGAAAATCTACTTTTATTTGTGTCACTGGATGTATGGTTGAATCAACAACTAAAACTTTGGCTGAAAGATTCCCTCAAGTAGATTTGTGGGCTAAACCTCAAGATACTCCCAAAATAATAGAAAATATTGCAGACTTTTTAGATCTATCTTCTGATGGATGTGTTGAGAATCTTATTCCAGAAAAATCAAAATTTACAGAGTTTGTTCCTATTGTTCAAGGATGTGATAAATTTTGTACATTTTGTGTCATTCCTTACAGAAGAGGTAGAGAAACCAGTAAACCTATGGATCAGATTTTTGATGAAATAAAACAACTTGTTGATAATGGAACGAAAGAAGTAACTCTACTTGGCCAAAATGTTGATTCTTATGGACATGATCTAAATCCAAAAATGGATTTATCTGATTTAATGCATAATATTCATGACATATCTAAATTGCTAAGAATTAGGTTTTTGACTTCTCATCCTAATGATATGTCTATAAAACTAATTAATACTATTAAGGATTTGCCTAAAGTTTGTAAATGTATAAATTTACCATTCCAAGCAGGTTCAAATAGAATATTGGCTAATATGAGAAGAGGGTACACAAGAGATCAATTCTTAAGAAAAATAGATCAGATAAGAAATATAATTCCAGACGTAACATTAACTACCGATCTTATAGTTGGTTTTCCGGGAGAAACCGAATTAGACTTCCTAGACTCTATAAATTTATTAAAAGAAGTTAATTTTGATAAAGTTCATGTTGCTGCTTATTCTGAAAGAAAAGGGACTTTTGCTTTTAGGCAAATTGAAGATGATATTCCTCAAAAAACTAAAAGAGAACGATTAAATGAGGTAAATAAACTTCAAGATACAGTCCAGAATAACTTAAATTCAAAATACTTAAATAAATTTTATGAAGTTTTAATTGAAGGGAAAAATAGAGATAAATATTATGGTAGAACCGAGGGAGACAAACTCGTATATGTTGAAAATTTAAATGAAACTTTTATAGGACAAATACTTAAAACTCGGATAATTGATTTTTCACCATACTCACTTATTGCAGAAAAAAATTAAAAAATTAGATAAAATTATAAGAAGACTTTGATTTTTTTAGAAAAGTTTATAGAATAGGATATTAATTTCTTCAATTCTATTTAGAGTTTGTAGAAAAATAAAAAATGGTAATCAATCATCAAAATAAAATAAAGATTCCTGTAACTGAGTTAGAACAATCTGCTTTTTGCCAAGATGGGTCTAACTTCAGAACTAAAACTTTAGAGCAAGAGTTTAAGGCTGGTGTGCGATGGCAAAAGATCCCCACTAGATACTTAAAATTGAAACCAGAAGAAATTAAATCTTCTATAAGTGAATTAAAAAAAGCTTTAGGTGAAAAAGTCGTTATCCTAGGTCATCATTACCAAAGGGAAGATGTTATAGAATTTTCTGACTTACAAGGAGATTCCTTTTTGCTATCAAAACTAGCAGCAGAGACTAAGGATGCAGAAGTTATAATCTTTTGCGGAGTACATTTTATGGCTGAGACTGCAGAAATATTATCTTCAAACAAACAAAAAGTTATATTACCAAATATGGCTGCTGGGTGTTCAATGGCTGATATGGCTTCAACAGAAGAGGTTCAAAGATGCTGGAAAGAATTAAGTGATATATTTGATTCTGATTCAGATAAACAACCTGTCATTCCAGTTACATATATGAACAGTACAGCTTCGATTAAATCTCTATGTGGCCAAAATAATGGTATCGTATGTACATCTTCAAATGCAAAACAAGCCTTTGATTGGGCATATGATAGAGGGGAAAGGATTCTTTTTGTTCCTGACCAGCATTTAGGAAGAAATACTGCCAAAGATTATGGTATAAAAGAATCTGAAATGGTCATTTGGGATCCCTATAAGAAAAATGGTGGTTTAAGTGTTGATGAAATAATAAATTCAAAAATTATTTTATGGAAAGGGCACTGTTCAGTTCATACTAGATTTTCAGTTAAACAAATTGAAAATGCAAAAATAAAAAATCCTGATGTAAATATATTAGTTCATCCTGAATGTACAAATGAGGTAGTATCTAAAGCAGATTATGTGGGTTCAACAGAATATATTAAAAATATTGTTCATCAAGCTAAACCTGGAACTTCCTGGGCGATAGGAACAGAAATCAATTTAGTTAAACGTCTATCTCATACATATACTGATAAAAATATTTTTTGCTTGGATGAGATGGTTTGCCCTTGTGCAACTATGTACAGAGTTCATCCTGCTTATCTATTGTGGGTTTTAGAGGGACTTGTAGCAGGGTTTGTGATTAATCAAATCTCTGTAGATGATAATGATCAGAAGTTTTCTAAGCTAAGCCTTCAAAGAATGTTAGACTTACCAAAATAAAGGGCAGTTTTATAAATATTGATTTACCAGATTTAGATAAAATAATTGATCTTGCTATAGATGAAGATTTATCATTGGGTGATATCACTACTCAGTCTTTAAAACTAGAATCAAAGCTAATTACTTCTCAAATCACTTCAAAGTCTAAGGGGATATTATCTGGTAATAAAGTTGCAAAAAGAGTTTTTCAAAAAATAGATGAAAAAATTGTATATGAAGAAAATATCAATGACGGTGAAGAATTAGATAATAACACCATAGTTGCAAATATAACAGGTAATGAAAATACAATTTTGGCAGCAGAAAGAACAGCCTTAAATTTCCTGCAAAGAATGTCTGGAGTTGCTACATTAACTAAATCTTACGTAGATATTGCTAAAAATATTTCAATAACAGATACAAGAAAAACTATTCCCGGTTGGAGAAATCTTGATAAATATGCTGTTAGGTGTGGAGGGGGTTATAATCATAGAAGAAATTTAGGAGATGGAGTTTTGATTAAGGATAATCATATCGCTGCAGCTAAAAATCAAGGATTAACACTTCAAGATATTATTTCTCGAGCTAAAAGAAATTCTCCTCATACTATAAAGGTTGAAATAGAAGTTGATAATTTTGAACTTCTTGAAAAGGCTTTAGAAACTGATGTTGATATTATAATGCTGGACAATATGTCTGATGATCATATTATAAAAAGTATAAAAAAAATCAATGGAAGTAAAATAATTGAAGTATCCGGGAATATTGATAAAAATAGGCTTAAGGTATTAGATGATATTTCTGGTATAGATATAGTATCGATAGGGAAGTTGACTCACTCAGCAAATGCTTTAGATATATCTCTAAATTTTATTTAGAGTCAAGCACTAATGTAACAGGCCCTTCATTTACTATATTTACTCTCATTTTTGCACCAAATATCCCTGTTTCAACCTTTATGTTTTTTTCTTTGATTTTATTGATAAAATTTTTATAAATTGGCTCTGCATATTCTGATTTTGCAGAATCTATAAAACTAGGTCTTCTTCCTTTTTTTGTTTCCCCATAAAGAGTAAACTGGCTAATAATTAACAGTTCTCCACTAATATCAATAATAGATTTCTCAAAATTTTCCGTATTGTCATCACCAAAAATTCTAAGGTTAAGAATTTTATTGCTTATAAAATCTATTTCTTTATCTGAATCATCATGAGTTATTCCTAAAAATACAACTAACCCTTTTTTAATCGAGCCAACAATTTTATTATCAACTTCAACAGAACTAGACGAAACTCTTTGGATTAGAGCTCTCACTTAGTTTCTTTTTTAGATTTTTTTTCAGAAGATTTTTTTGAATTTTTTTTGTCAGATGAATCTTTTTTTTCGTTTTTAGAAGATTTAGATTTAGGTGTAGATTTATAGTCCGTACTATAGAAACCACTTCCTTTATAAATAACACTTGGAGTGTCTGTCCAAATTCTCTCGAGATGTGGATTATCTTTTTTGAAATCATCAACTTGGCTAAAAGAAAGAAGATATTCTTCTATTTCTCCTGTTTTTTTATTTTTAAACTCGTATGTTGGCATTATTTTTTACTTTAAATATCTCTGCTAAAACCTTTATTATAACTCATAAACAAACTATCAGATTCTATAAAAATATTTTCAAATTTTATATTTTTCTCAGTTACAGTTCCAATTTCCATCCAATTGCTTTTATTTAATAATTTTGAAATTTCTTTTTTATTTTCTTCATCATAAGAAAAAATTATTCTTGATTGATCTTCTCCAAATAATGAACCAGCCCAATTTTCTGGGATTTTTTTATCTATTTTTGCTCCTAAATTATTTTGTTCGCAGCATAAAATAATTGCACTCATCAATCCTCCTATAGAAATATCGTGAGCAGAATTAATTAAGTTTTTATGAACTAAAGTTCTGATATTTTCTTGAATAATTTTTTCAAATTTTAGATCAATATATATTTCTCCAGATAAATCTTTATCAAAAATTCTTTGAAATTCACTTCCTGACAATCCTATATCTGTTCCCCATAAACTTTTGCCTAAAAGTCCTATTTTATCTCCTTCTGATATAAATCCTTTTTTTGGAACTTTTATATTTTTATCCATTATGCCCATTGCTCCAATAATAGGCGTTGGATTTATTGAAGTTTTATGGCCTTCGTTAAATAAACTTGCATTTCCACTTATAATAGGAGTTTCAAAAATTTCACATGCGTTATTGAATCCTTTGAAAGTTTCAATTAATTCATATGCTCCTTTTGCCTTCGTAGGGTCTCCAAAGTTTAATCCATCTGTTAGAGCAATTGGTGTAGCCCCCATAACGGAGATGTTTCTACAAGCTTCAGCTATATTTATTTCTGATCCAACTTTTGGATTTACACCACATAATCTTGAATTACCATCACAGCTTAATGCAAGCATTTTATCAGTGCCTTTAATTCTTATAACTGCTGAATCAGATCCAGGTTCAACAACAGTATTTGTTTGAACATGATGATCATATTTTTTATATAAGCTTTTCTTTGACACTAAATTATCCGAAGAAATAATCTTTTTTATATGAGCTTTTATTATATTTTCGTTGAATGAAGAATAAGATTTTTGTAATTTTATTTCTTTATAAGGTGCTGTGTATCCTTTAGATATTTTACTAAGATCATACTCAGGTGCAGTTGTGAGTGTATTTATAGGAGTTTTTGAAATAAATTTTTTATCATTATGAATAATTACATCATTTCCTTCTATAAATTCTCCAATAATAGAACATTTAAGATCCCATTTATCTAAAATCTTAAAGATATTTTTATATTCATTTTTCCTTACAGCGATTAGCATTCTTTCCTGAGATTCAGATAGCATTATTTCATAAGGAGTCATTCCTTTTTCTCTAACCGGAACTTTATTAACGTCGATACTTAATCCTAAGTTTGATCTTTCTGCCATTTCTATAGCAGCACTTGTAATACCCGCAGCTCCACAATCTTGCATTCCAACTAATTCATCTAATGTAGCAATTTCTAAACAAGCTTCAATTAATAATTTTTCCAAAAAAGGATTTCCTACTTGAACTGCAGACCTTAATTCAACCGTTTCTTCAAAGTTTTGTGATGCTAAACCAGATGCTCCATGGATTCCATCTCTACCCGTTTCTGAACCTATAATTATAAGTAAATCACCAGGGCTTTCAGCTTTGGCACTCAAAATAGAGTCAATATCTACTATTCCTACGCACATAGCATTTACTAATGGGTTGTTTTCATAGGATTCATCAAAAAGGCATTCTCCTCCAATATTGGGTATACCTAAGCAATTCCCATAGCCTGAAATACCCTCTACTACTCCATTTGCAATTTGTATATTTCTATCAATATTTAGGTCTCCAAATCTCAAGGAGTTTAATAAAGCTATAGGTCTTGCTCCCATTGCAAAAATATCTCTAACTATCCCTCCTACACCTGTTGCTGCTCCTTCATAAGGTTCTACAGCAGAAGGATGATTATGGGATTCAATTTTCATGACAATTGCTTTGTTATCACCAATGTTAATTGCTCCTGCATTTTCAGCCCCGGCTTCTGTAAGAGTATATTTAGATTTAGATTTTATAGTTCTCAGTAATTTTTTAGTATGCTTGTAACCACAATGTTCACTCCATAGTGCACCAAAAAGCCCTAACTCTAATTCATTAGGTTCTCGGTCTAATTTTTCTACTATTAATTTATACTCAGATAATGTAAGAGCTAGCTCTTTTAATGTATCTTCACTAATCATTTAACACCTTTTTTAATACAGATTTAAAAATCCCTAATCCATCATCTCCTCCAATTAATTTCTCAGAAGCTTTTTCAGGATGAGGCATCATGCCCAGAACATTACCTTCTTTGTTAATTATTCCAGCTATATTATTAATAGATCCATTGGGATTATAAGAATCATTTATTTGACCGCTTTCAGAAGAATATCTAAATATAATTCTATTTTCAGACTCTAGTTCATTTATGATTGATTTATCTGCTTGATAATTACCTTCACCATGAGAAATAGGAATCTTGATTATCTCATTATTTTGATATTCACTTGAAAAAATAGATTTATTGTTCACTTTTAAGTTAGACCATTCACAAACAAAAGAAAGTTTTTTATTTTTTATTAGGATTCCTGGAAGAAGTTTTGATTCACATAATATTTGAAAACCATTACATATTCCTATAACAGGACCTCCTTTATTGGCAAATTCTATAACCTGTTCAATTATAGGGGAGAAGCTTGCAATTGCACCTGTTAGAAGGTAGTCTCCATATGAAAACCCCCCTGGGAGAACTACTAAGTCTATACCATGAAGCTTTTGATCTTTATGCCAAATATATTCGGTATTAAAACCTAATATATCTTTAGTTGCGTAAAATGTATCTGATTCACTCCATGTGCCTGGAAATACTACAATTCCTATTTTCAACTGATTAAATCTTTACTTTTAAATTTAAGTTGTAATGAAATATATAATAATGAAATTAGAAATAAGTTCTATGCTTTTTTTACTGGTTTTTTAAAGTAGTACGATAACTTTTTCTTTTTTTATTAGAAATCTTCTTTTTTCTTATAGATGTAGGAGACTCAAAGTTCTGTCTTCTTCTAGCTTCAGATACTATAGATTCTTGCTGAACTTTTTTTGAAAACCTTCTTAGTAAAGCTTCAAAACTCTCTTCATCTTTTATTCTAACTTCTACCATATTTCCTTATTATTGAATTATTATTTATTCATTCTAATCTAATATCATAAAAAATTTCTAGCTTTTTATAATACTTATAGCGCTATATAATCTTTTTATTGAATTTTCTTTACCAATTGCACACATAGTGTCAAAAAGTGGAGGAGATTCTTTTCTTCCTGTTAGGGAAATTCTAATAGGAAAAAATAATTGTCCTGCTTTTAGTCCTAATTTTTCTGCAAGTTTTCTAAATTCTTCTTCTAATGCTATTGGTTCAAAATTCTTAAAACTTTCTATAAGATCTACTGAACTACTTAATCCTTCTATTATTTGATTAGGTTCAATTTTTTTTGGGATCAAAGATTCTTTTTTTATGTCTAATTTATCATAGAAAAAATATTCTAATAATTGGCTAGAATCTGAAATTTTCTTTAGTCTTTCTCTTACAAGTGGAGTTAATTGAACTATTTTATCCTTTATCATTTTGATTGAAACTTCATCACTCAATAATCCTCCATCTTCTTTTGATTTATTAACTTCAGATAAAATTTTATTACTTAATTCTTTGTCATCCAAGTTTCTTATATAACTACCGTTCATCCATTCTAATTTTTCTGGATCAAATACTGCAGGATGTGAAAGTATTCTATCTATTGAAAATTTATTGATTATTTCATTTTTACTCATTATTTCACTATTATCTCCAGGAGACCATCCAAGCAAAGCTAAAAAGTTTAAAATAGCCTCAGGGAGATAGCCTTTTTCTTTATAATCTAAAGCAGATTCAGCACCGTGCCTTTTTGATAACTTAGATTTATCTTTTCCAAGAATTAGTGAAACATGGACATATTTTGGATAATTCCACCCTAAGGCATCATGAATAAGGACATGTCTTGGAGTAGAGGAAATCCATTCTTCACCCCTTATGACATGACTTATTTTCATCTCATGATCATCAACAACATGAGCTAAGTGATAAGTTGGCATCCCATCAGATTTTAAGATAACAAAGTCATCAATTTCTTTCAAATTAAATTCTACATTTCCTCTGACTTCATCATTAAAAGGCTTTATTCCTCCATCGGGAACCTTAAATCTAATTACTATGGGTTTATTTTTTTTATTTTTTTCATAATATTCATGAGTTAGTTCTTTATATCTACCTCTGTTGTCGTATCGAGGTGGTTTTTTTTCCCTAATTTGTTGATCTCTTAACTCTTTTAGTTCCTCTGAAGTAGTATCATCATAATAAGCCCAACCAGTATCAACTAATTTCTTGGCTATTTCGCCATATAAATCTTTTCTTTCAGATTGTCTTATAGGTCCCTCATCCCAATCTATATCCAGCCATCTTAAACTTGAAATAATTGATTCTTCTGAACTTTCATCGTATCTGTTTTGATCTGTATCTTCAATTCTAAGTATAAATTTACCATTATTTGCTTTAGCAAAAAGCCAATTGAAAATAGCAGTCCTTACTCCCCCTATATGTAAATTACCAGTTGGACTTGGTGCAAATCTTACTCTTACATTTTGTTCAGTCATTCTATTTCTCTTAAGTATTTTTTTAAGTCTTTTGGCAAATCAGAAATAAAGATCATTCTCTCACCATTTATTGGATGATTGAATTCAAGCTTTGAACTATGTAAAAACGGTCTTTCAAGTTCAGACCTTTTGTTTCCATAGAGTGTATCTCCTACAACTGAGTGCCCCATATGATCTAAGTGTACTCTAATTTGATGAGTTCTTCCTGAAAATAATTTTACCTCTAATAATGAAAATCCTGATAGTGAATTTATAATTTTATAAGAAGTTTTTGACTCTTTGCCTCCTATCAGAACTTTCCTTTTTATAGGATTTTGCGGATCTCTTGAAATTGGAGCATCAATTATAGCCTGCTCAAGAGATGGCTTGCCATATACTAATGACGTATAGATTCTAGATATTTCTCTATTCTTAATCATTTCTTTAAGCTTCTTATATCCTTTACGAGATCTTGCAACAATCATTAATCCACTTGTATCTTTATCTAATCTATGAACAATTCCATTTCTATCGATTTCACCTACATCTTTTATCTCAGGATAGTCTTTTAAGATATTTTCACTCAGACTTAATTTATTAGATTTACCTACTTTGTGAGTTATTAAATTTATAGGTTTTTCTATTACAAAAAAATCTTTATCAATAAAAACATATTTTATTTTTGTAATTTTTTTATTTTCTTTTTCATCAGTAATTAATATTTCTAATAAAGAATCTGCCTTAACTAAAGTCGATTTCTTATATTGGGTATTTCCATTTAATAGACAATTCTTATTTTCAATTATTTCTGAAATTTCACTTCTAGATAATTCTGTTTCAGATGATATTATTTTATCTAATCGATCTTGAGTTTTAACAATAATTTTAATTTTCATTTTTTTTTCTATCCAGAAAAATAATATCTATAAAATATATAGTTAAGGCGATAGATATTGAAGAATCTGCGATATTAAATATTGGCCAAGATCCAACATCTATAAAATCATTTACGTACCCAAATCTTAATCTATCAATAATATTTCCCAAAGCTCCTGCTACTACTAGAGATATAAATATTCTCATCGTTAGTTTTGGCTTTTCAATCAGCATAAAATATATAGAAAAAAATACAGCTACAAATATCGAAATATAAAGTAATAAATTACCATATGAACTAAATAAACTGAAAGCTGTTCCTGTATTTCTTGCGTAAGTTACTCTGACTATAAAGTCTTCAGGAATAGATTCTCCTAAATACATATTTTTATAGACAAGATATTTAGTTAATTGATCAAAAAATAAAATTATAGGAAATAAGCTCCAAAAGAGTTTGTCTTTAAATAGCCAAGAATTGATTATTTTTTGTTTTATTGAGTTATAATTTTTCATATTATATTATTATACAAACTTTATTGGAGTACAAATTGCATATTGATTTGAGGTCAGATACAGTAACCAAACCATCCCCTGAGATGAGAAAAGCTATGGCTAATGCTGAAGTAGGAGATGATGTTTATGGAGATGATCCAACTGTAAATGCCTTAGAAGAAAAAGCTGCTGAAATGTTTGGTAAAGATGATGCAGTTTTTGTCTCATCAGGAACTCAAGGAAATTTAGTATCAATCCTATCTCAAGCAACACGTGGTGACGAAATATTAATAGGAGATATATGCCATATATTTTCTTCTGAAGGTGGAGGGGTATCTGTTCTAGGTGGAGTCGTTATGTATCCATTAAAAACTAATCATGATGGAACTATAGATGAAGAAATAATTTTGAATGCAGTTAAACCAGATGATTATCATAAACCAAAAACTAAATTGTTTGCATTTGAAAATACCCATGGAGGTTTAAGTGGTAAGGTCATTGATAAAAAGGCCTCAGACAAAATGGCATTAGCTGCAAAAAAGGCTGGATTAAGAGTTCATCTAGATGGCGCAAGGATTTTCAATGCTTCTATAGCCTTAAATACTTCTGTGAAAGATCTTACTGAACATGTAGATTCAGTAACTTTTTGTTTATCAAAAGGCCTTTCATGTCCAGTTGGAAGTATTATTGTTGGAGAAAAAGATCAAATCGCGGAAGCTAGAAGAATTAGAAAACTATTAGGATCAGCTATGAGGCAAGTTGGAGTTTTAGCTGCTTGTGGAATAGTTGCTTTAGATACTATGGTAGAAAGATTAGATGAAGATCATGAAAATGCTAAAAAACTAGCTGTTGGATTAGCTGAAATAAATAAAATAGAAATCAATCCAGATAATATTCATACAAATTTAGTAAGATTTAAAGTTCCTGAAAACACAGGATTTGAAGTAGCAGATAAGTTAAAAGATCTAGGGATTATGATAAATGGATCCTACACAGACCTTAGAATGGTTGCTCACTATGGTATAGATTCAAAAGATATTGACGATACTATTCAATCTTTAGCAAAGGTTATGAACACTATTTAGTTTCCATCTATCCATAATTTTTCAAATCTTTCCTTAAGTGTTTTTTCAATTCCTCTATTATTTGGAGAGTAAAATTTTCTATTTGAGACTGTTTTTGGAAAGTTATCTTTTTTAATAAATCCTTCTTTAGAATTATGGTCGTACTTGTATCCTTTACCTATATCAAAGTTTTTATCAACTGAAGTTTCTGCATTCATTAAGTGATTTGGTATATCTGTATTTGGATTTTTTGAAACCTCATCATATGCTTGATTTATCGCTTCATAAGAAGAGTTGCTTTTTTCAGATAAGGATAAATAAATAGTAGCATTTGCTAAAGGGATTCTTCCTTCAGGCATACCTATTTTATTTACTGACTCAAATGTTGAATTTGCAATTATCATTGCATTTGGATTTGCTAAACCTATATCTTCTGATGCACTAATGATTAACCTTCTAGCTACAAATAAAGGGTCTTCTCCATTTTTTAACATTCTTGCCAGATAATAAATTGCTGCATCGGGATCTGAGCCTCTTATAGATTTTATAAAAGCAGAAATATTATTATAATGATTATCACTTTGCTTATCGTAAATAGAGTTATTTTCTAGTAACTCTTTTATAACTTCTTTAGTTATCAATTTTTTATTTTTAGAACCTTTGGTAGACATTATTGCTAGTTCATATGTATCAATTGCTTTTCTTGCATCTCCACCACATCCACTTAAAATTGTGTCTAATACTTCTTTGTCAAATTTGATTTTTTTTCTTGAATAATTTTCATCAGAAAAATTTTCTATTTTTTTTATGATTTTGTTTAATGATTGTGAATTATGTGGTTCAAACTTAAATATCTTCACTCTTGAAATCAATGGATTAATTATTGAGAAACCTGGATGTTCAGTAGTAGCACCTATTAGTATAATGATTCCCTCTTCAATAAGTGGTAGTAAAGAGTCTTGCTGGTTTTTTGAAAATCTATGAATTTCATCTAAAAAAAGAATTGTTTTATTAGAGTTATTGGTCCTTTCATGTAATATCTCATCAGTTAATTTTCTTATGTCTGATATTCCTGATGATACTGCTGAAAGAGACTTAAAATTTAAATTTGTCACATTTGATATTATTTTTGCTAGTGTCGTTTTGCCCGTACCAGGTGGCCCCCAAAAGATCATTGAAGGTATAGTTTTATTTTCTATCAAATTTCTTAATATTTTTCCTTTTCCTAATATATGCTCCTGACCTATAAATCCCTCTAAAGAATTTGGCCTCATTCTTGAAGACAAAGGAGAATTTGATAGTAATTCTTTTCTAGTATTATGTTCAAATAAGGTCATTGTTAAAAAAAAATTTTCTTTTATATGAGTATTATTACTCTTTTTTTCTATCATAGGAATTGAATGAATAGAAGAAAGAGTTTATATTTATTTAAGCTTTTTATTTAATAGTTACATATAAGTACAACATTGGAGAAAATAATGGCAACTCAAAGTTATAAAGAAGTAAATGCAGAAGAATACATTGTTGAGAACGAGCCATTCTTCATGCCTACTTCTGATGAAATTGAAGTCTTTCAAGCAGCTTACAATGAAAGAGTTCCAATTCTTCTTAAAGGTCCAACAGGTACAGGGAAAACAAGATTTGTTGAATACATGTCTTGGAAGTTAAACGATAATAAGAAAAAAACAAAAGATATTCCTTTAGTTACAGTGGCATGTCATGAAGACCTTACAGCTAGTGATTTAGTTGGAAGATATTTGTTAGATGCTAGTGGAACAAAATGGATTGATGGCCCACTTACAAGAGCTGTAAAGTCTGGTGGAATATGTTATCTAGATGAGGTTGTTGAAGCAAGAAAAGACACTACTGTTATAATTCATCCCTTAACTGATCACAGACGAACTCTTAGCATTGATAAATTAGGTCAAGTTATACAAGCTGATGATGGATTTTTATTAGTAGTTTCATATAACCCCGGTTATCAAAATGCAGTAAAAGACCTAAAGCATTCTACAAGGCAACGATTTGTGGCAATTGAATTTGATTTCCCTGATGTAGAAAGAGAAACAAAAATTATTTCTCATGAGTCCGGTGTTGAAGAAGGTATTTCAAATCAGCTTGCTGTTCTAGGTCAAAAAATTAGAAATTTAAGAGAGCATGGTCTAGAAGAAGGTGCAAGCACTAGATTATTGATATATGCTGCTAGATTGATCAAACAAGGAATTTCTCCCAAAAGAGCCTGTCAAGTGGCCTTAACTTGGGGTATAACCGATGAGGTACAAATTCAAGAAACTGTCGATCAAATAGTTTCTTCAATTTTTGAATAAAATTGACCAAAAAAAAATATAAAATACTAAAACAGATAATTGATGGAAGAACTTCTAAAAAAAATATTTTTGAAGAAGAACAACTGATGGTTGCTGCTGTGAGTATTTTAATAGAAAAGGATAATCCTAATTATCCAATCTATATGATCAAACGAGCTGATGAAGGGAAACATGCATTAGAGTGGGCTTTCCCTGGAGGTAAAATGGAAACAACTGATTTGAATCTAAAGCATACTGCGACAAGAGAAACAAACGAAGAAATTGGTGCAGATATAAAAGATTTTGAAATATGGGGTGAGCTAGACCCGGTTATGACTGTAGGTACAGGATGGGCTATTCAACCTTTTGTAGGAGAAATCAATCACGATCCTATGCTTCTTAAGAATGATGACGAAGTTGAAGAGATTGTAAAAATTCCTTTATTTGATCTTATTGATGATTCAAATAAAAGATTTGTCTCTTTTATCAGAGATGATGTTAGGGTAGATTCTAAGGCGTTTGCTTTTGAAGATAAACTTATTTGGGGAGCTTCTGCAAGAATGATAATTCAAATTTCAGATTTAATAGAAAACAAGGTGAAAAATGGATAATGTTTCTAAATTCACATCAGAAAAAATTAAAAGATTATTAAAGGCATACCCTGAGGATTTATCAAAAAAATATACAGAATCAAGAAAAGTACTTGAAACTAAATTACCTGAAGAAATACTTTCTCAATGGGAAAATATTGGATTAGACATAGCACAACTTTCATCTCGATCCTGGGAACCTGCTTTGTCTTATTTTGCTGCTTCAGCAAAAGTTCAACAATATCTTCCTTCAGGCCAATTTTTAGGTTGGTGTAAGTCAGGATTTAATTTATCCAAGGAATCTAATAAAATCTCAGAATCTTTCTTGAATTCTAGCCCTCAAACAATGATTAGATTGAGACCAAGATATATTGAAGACTGGGTAAATAGAGTAACTAAACTTTACAAGGGAACATGGAAATCAACAAATCTAACCTGCAAGCTTTTTGAATATACCCCAATAATTCTTGAAACATTAAGTTTTGATCAATTTTGTAAATTATCTGATTTTATGGAAATTTTATCTAACAGATCTTATGATTTAGCTACTGAAATTCTTGAATCTTCATTAGAAATATATTCATTGAACTTTCAGGATATTGATGAATTGATTCATCTGTCAGTTTTGATTACAGAAAATGATTGGAGGGACATTAAACCTACCTACGAAGTTATTAAAGATCAAATATCTAAACTACCTAATGCTCATACAAAAATAACCTTTGATATGACAAGAAGATTGCATGGACTTTCTGGTTTTAAAATTTCTGACTTTTTGCAATTATTGGTTAGAACCTTATCTTTAGCTAATAAAAATGATAATGACCAAATTTTACATATGACTCAACAGGTAGTGAATAATGTGCCAGTAGCAACTATGGATTTCTTAAATAATCTTCCAAGATTACTAGATACATTAGACATTGATCAGCTAGATCAATGGAAATCTCAGGGAATTAGGCTTGCGATTGACCAAGATACCAATACTTCTCCTGCAACTCAATTTTTTAAATTACAATCTAAGGAGTCTCAAGATTTAATTGATAGAATATCTTCTAGTGTGGAACTATCTAGAATAAAAGATCTAATGAAACTTTATTGTACTGCTTTATCAGGAGAAGATGTATTAGTTGCGGGTTCAAAGAATATTACAGAAAAAAATATTGGTTGGGGAGAATCTGATTTAGCTACTTCTGATGGTAAAACTATTTACTTACCAGATGTGATTAAAAGATATAACAAAAAAGATGAAAATTTTAATTTTTATAAAGTCTTAGCATCTCATCAACAAGCACTTACAGAATATGGTAGTTATAAATATGATCACAATATAGAACCAGTAAATTCAAAATCTAAAGCAATATTTAAAGCACTTCTTAAACAGATTAATGATTCTGAAGAAGAACATGCAACAAGAATTGCAAAGGTATTAAGAGGCTCTTATCCATTTAAGCATGATCCAAATTTAGCTGACGATATATTTAGTTTAGTGGAAGAATACAGAGTTGATCAATTGATACTTAAAAAATATCCAGGCCTTAGAAAGTTTTATAAAAAAGTTCAATTAGAAGAACTTACTAATAGAAAAAACAAAGATGAAGAAAATGGTAAAAAACGTAGAGAATTATTTGTAGAAAAAGTTTTGCGTTTTACATTAGGCGATAAAGATAGGCATGTTCCCAAAGGAACTAAATCTAAATTTGAAGATATAGTTAGATACTTAATGACTCTATCAAGAATCTCAGATGACAATATAAAGTCAGTAGAAGATTCAATGGCAGTCTCATTTAGATTATTTTCACTAATTAGAGATATTGAAAATGAAGAAATTGAATCAGATGAACCACAAGATGAAGCAGATGAAATTAAAGATGAAGAATTAGATGACTCTGAAGATAAATTTGAAGATGAACAAATTGTAAATGATATGATTTCATATTTTTCTGGTGGAGATGGGGAGCCTGGTGAAGGGGAAGAATCTGAAGAAAATTCTATCAATCCTCCAGAAGAAGGAGAATATCAATCTCCTGATCCAGTTGAATATCAAGGGGACTTTAAACCTGAATTAGGTCAATTACTAACAGAAATGTTAACTGTTAGTGGAGATGAAATGCAGGGAGAGGGAGAAGAAATGGAAGGTTTGACTCAAGAACAAATAGAAGAGTTGATTCAAAATTCTCCTGATTTAGAGACCAAAGAGTCAGATGAGAATCAAGAAATGACAGAAACACCAAATCAGGAATTACTTGAAAACTTAATGAAAGAATTGAAAAATAGAGATGTAGATAATACTTCGTTTTCTGGAGGAGAACCAACTCATGTTGATGAAGATGGAGGTCCTTTAGAAGCTAAAGAACCAGATACATTTACATACGATGAATGGGATTTTAGAGACGTAGAATATAAACCTAATTGGTGCCTTTTGCATGAAAAAAAACTTCCTGATGGTGAGGCAAATTTCTATAGAGAAACTCTTACTAACAATTCAAATCTTGTTCATCAAATAAAAAAACAGTTTGAATTATTTGTACCAGAACAATATAGAAAGCAAAAAAGACTTGAAGACGGTGAAGAAGCAGATTTAGATGCAGGTATCGAAGCTCTTATAGACTTAAGGTCAGGAGTTACTCCTGATGAAAAAATATATTGGAGAAGAAATAAAACTGAAAGATCAGTAGCAGTTGCTTTATTAATTGATATGAGTGCATCCACTGCTGAAGCAATTGATGATAGCACAAAGTCTAGTTCTGATGATTGGGGTGCTCCTGATGACCCTGTAGAATACATGGTTTGGCTTAGATCGAGAAGGGCAGAGGGATTAAGGCGATCATATAAAAGAATTGTCGATGTAGAAAAAGAAGGAATAGTATTAATGGTTAACTCCTTAGAAATGCTAGGAGATGATTATGGTATATATGGATTTTCTGGATACGGCAGAGAAAATGTTGAGTTTTATACTATAAAAGATCTTGATGAAAAATTCAATGACTCTATATCTGGAAGAATAGATAGAATTGCTCCTCTACATGCTACACGAATGGGTCCTGCAATAAGGCATACTATTACTAAATTAGAAGACCATGAGGCTAGGTCTAAAATTCTTTTCCTAGTTACAGATGGAAGACCACAAGATAGAGGTTATTCTAGAGAAGGCGTTGAGAAAGAATATGCTGTATATGACACCAGACAAGCCCTTATAGAAGCTAGACAGAAAGGAATCACTCCATTCTGTTTGACTGTTGATAAATCAGGTCATGACTATCTTAAAACAATGATGGATGATTTACCATATGAAGTTTTATCAGATATTTCAATGTTACCTGCTCGACTCCCAGAGTTGTATCGAAAGATTTCTACTTAGAATCTATTCTTAAGATTTATGAGATTTATAGATTAAACTAATTGAAGAAAGATAAAATTTTATCTGCCCATACTTTTTCGATTAGGATAACATCTTTGGTTTCTGCAGCTACTGCAAAGTATCCTGTTTTTTCTTCATTCAAATCACCAATACTAATTGAGGTATTATAGAGAGTATTAACTCCGTATTGATCTTTAGAGATTGTCTTTATATCAACATATGGTGCATCTAATCCAAGCCCATATTTTGAGTAATCCTCAGAGAACATTAAATTTAATTGAACAGCTCTTAATATACTTAAGTTTGAAAATTCTACTAAGAAATCTGATATAGATTCAGGAGCTACTTTATCTTCACCAATACAAGGGGAGCTTGATAATGGAATAAAACAAGCAAACCAGTCAGATCCTTTCTTACTGAAAGCCTTATTGATTTGTCCACTATTTATTAAGACTACTTCAACCACTTCATCAGTATTAATTTTATTCATCCATTTTGGATAAGGGGGTTCTTCTACAAGTCTTGCTAAAACTCCCTTCCAAGTTGCATCAACCATTACCAATGTTTCATCTCCCTCAAGATAAGCATAATTATTAGCTAAATCTGGTGTTTCATTTCCAATAAATAAGGTTCTTTTGTCACCACTATCCAGAAAAATTGATATTTGAGTCATAGGATTATCTAAGCCATATTTAGATTTATCTTCTAAATTATTTGATATTGTCCTGTATAGTTGAGGTCCTTGCAATAAATCAATAATTCCACCCCATCTATAACTATCTGCAGGTATTCCATTAAGATCATCAAAATACCAAACATTGTTTTCTAAATGCCAACTTAGTGACTTTGAGTTATTTGTAATTGAAATATTTGTAATATCTCCAGAAGAAATTCTATAGAAATATGAAATTTTCTGCTCTTCTTTTTCTTTTCCAATATCTGATTGATATATAAGTACACCAAATATAGAAACCCAGGA
>PABO01000032.1 GCA_002699165.1 Chloroflexota bacterium
ATACTTCAACCGATACATCCACAGATACTTCAACCGATACATCTACAGATACTTCAACCGATACATCTACAGATACTTCAACCGATACATCTTCAGATACTTCAACCGATACATCTACAGATACTTCTGCGTCAGCAGGGACTTACACTATTATCAATATTTCTGCTACAGAGGATACTACAGTAACTGCAACAGACGATGCTGAGGATTTTCGCTACGAAGTCTCGGATGCAGGTGTATCCAATGAAGGTGCTTATACAGTAACTATTGATGGTTTTGATGCAGCTGCAGATAAGTTAACCTTAGTTATAGTCAATGGAGCTTCCAATTTAACCACTTCTGAATTTGATCAACTTGCTAATGTTGAGGTTACATCTGATGGTATTTCTGGTACGCAAATTTTATTTGCTCCTGATAGTAATGCACAAAGCGGAAAGCTAGTCTTACCTAATATTGAAGAATCATTCGATGGAGATTGGACAGCAACGACATATACGGTAGAAATAATTGCCGATACTAATTTGGTATAATTTTAAAGCTAATTAAATTAAGGAATTATGGAGTTATTAAATATTTTTGTTGAGCGCCTTATTTAAAACATAATTTTAAATAAAATAAAGCTTGATAAAGTTTGTTACATTTTGTTACAATAAATAAATAAACTTATTGACGTTTTTGACGAAATGTAGGATTTTGTGATTCGTTGCTAAATTTTTTAGTAGCGGTTTTGATTAAAATGTTATTTTAGGGAGAAATTAAATGGCGACTATTAATCACAGTTCAGGTGCGGACATAATCGTACCAAGTAATAATGGAACAACTTACAGAGGTTTAGGTGGCGACGATACCTATATCCTTTCAAACTCAATTGCAGCAAATGCTGCGGTTACAATTGTGGACACTAGTGGAGCAAATAAAATCCAATTAGTAGATGGTCTTTCAATTGCATCTTCAAAGTTCGCAGCCGATGCTGTGCAATTAACTTTGTCTAATGGAGCTGTTGTTACAATTAATGGCGCTAGTAATTTCACATATGACCTAGGTGGTAACGCTACTGCAGGTGTAACTGGATCTTCTAATACACTTTCAGCATTTGCAGCATCAATGGGTGTTGCAACTCTACCAACTTCTGGTTCAACTGCAGGTAGTTCAGATGTTACTATTAATAATAGTGGTATCAGTTCAACTGCTTCTCCAACATATACAGTAACTAAAGACACCGCAAAAGTCGTCGAAGGTGGTGAAGTTACTTTCACTATTACTGCTAGCTCTGCAGTATCCGCAGACACATCTTTCTCCTGGTCTGTAATGGGTGATACAAATGGTTCAACAGTAGCCGCAGCTGCGAATGCAGATATAACAACTTTATCAGGAACAGCTACTATTGCTTCTGGTGCAACTTCAACAACATTTAAAGTTGGTGCTGTTACAGACTCAACTGTCGAAGGTTTAGAAGGAATTAAAGTAAGTATATTTGATTCAAATGCGACTGCGCTTTCAAGTGATAATATTCTTATTGATAACGCTGGTTCTTCAGCTACATCACAATCTTACACTGGTACAACTGGAGTTAATAATTTCACTGGTGGTGCTGGCGACGATAGTTTTGATTTTTCACTTGCCGCATCATTTCAAGATATTGATAAATTAGACGGTGGTGATGGTTCGGATACTTTAACTGTTAAAGTCTCTACAGCTACTAGCCTTAAACCAGAACTCGAAAATATTGAGAATGTTACATTTACTAATACAGCGGCTGCAACAAATGACTTAACAATTAATGCAGTTGATACAGCTAGCGGTTACGATAACATTACTAATGTTAGTTCAACTGGTGGCTTGATTCTTAATAACCTTCAGTCTTTACCTTCAAAATTCACTATTAATAATGCTGGTGATACGATGGTTCTTGATTTTGAAGCTGCAGCTGTTGCTGGCGATGCTGATAACCTACATATCAATCTTACCGGTACAGGCACTACTCCTACTCTTGAGATTACCGCTGATGGTACTGGTGATATTGAAACAGTTACACTTAACAGTACTGCACAAGCGAACACTCTTACAACTTTAACTACTGCTGATGTTGATCCATCAAAATTAGTTGTAACTGGTGATCAAGGTTTAACTATTACAGATGCACTTAGTGCTGAAATCACAACTGTTGATGCATCTGCTATGACAGGTGTTGTAGGCCTAACTTTATCTGCTGCTCCTGGCTATGCAACTGGTATTACTTTTATGGGTGGTGCTGGTGCTGATGCTATGACTGGTACAGCTGGTATTGATAATGTTACCGGTGGTGCAGGTAATGATACAATTACTATGACAGCTCTTGCTGCCACTGATACAATTGATGGTGGTGATGGTGCTGATACTCTTTCAATTAGCCAAACTATTGCATCTGCAACTGTTCTAGGTGGTGTTTCAAATGTTGAAACATTAGCTGTTACCGGTNNTAACNATGTAACTTTAGCTGCTGCGATTAGTGCTACAACTTTTAACCTTGCTGATACAGATGCTCAGGTATTAACACTTGATCAAGGATATACTGGTGCTACTACAGTCGTACTTGCTACGTATCTAGGTGGTGATAGTGCAGACTCTGCTGATGGTGTTGATAATGCAATGGCTAATGTAGAGCTAACAGTTATGGCTGAATCAACAACTCTTGATACTGAACTAACACTTACAGGCGGTACTGGTACTGATACCTTACAATTATACCCTGTTGGTAAATCTGGTACAGCTGCTAATGACTATGCTAATACAGATGAAGTAACAGATTCCGTTTCAGGATTTGAAAACTTTGTTATTTTAGATAATCCTGTTGCGAATGCAGCTACTTCAATTGATTTTGGTGCCTATGATCCAGGAACAGGAAAGAACATTACTATCGATTCATCCGCACTTGGAGCTACTGATGCTGCTTTAACAATTGACGCATCAGCTATCACAGCTTCAGCGACAACTGGTAAACAAATTACATTTACTGGTGGTGCTAACGCTACTAATTTTAGTGCTGGTAACGATGACGATACAATCACAACAGGTGCTGGTAACGATACAGTAGCTGGTACAGCTGGTTCTAATACGATAAATACAGGTGCTGGTGTTGATAGCATTGACGGTGGTACTGGTAATGAAAATATTAATGCTGGTGCTGGTAATGATACTATTGATATGGCCGCTAATATTACTGCTTTAGATACGATTGATGGTGGTGATGGAACTGATACTTTAATTACAACAGCTGCTATTGCTAGTTCAACTATTCTTGGCGGTGTAAGTAATGTTGAAATTCTTAGCGTTGAAGGTGATGGTATTGCTGTTACTTTAGCTGCAGATGTTGGTCCAGCTATCTTCTATTTTACTGATGCTGACGGTCAAACGCTTACCTTAAATACGGGTTATACGCAAGCAACTAGTGTCTATCTAACAGGTGATGCTACAAATACTGATACAATTACTAATTCAGCGGCTGATGTTGATCTTACAGTTTATGGTAATGCTGCAGACTTTGATTCAGGAACAACTATTACAGGTGGTTCTAATCATGATGAGCTTGTTATTTCTCAAGGTGGCGGTGGTACCGCACTTGTTGATGCTGGCTATACAGGTATTGATAAAATTACAATAACTGATAAAGCTGGTGATAATACTTCTGATGTTACTCTTACAATGAGCCATGGTTATGCTACTGCAGTTACTGTTGACGCATCTGCATTAGACGCAGGCGAAGATGCTACTTTAAATCTTGGAAGTGCTGCCGCTGCTGTGACTATTACCTCAGGTGGTGGTGCTGATATTATTACTGGTGGTAACCTCGGTGATACTATTGACTCAGGAACTGGTGCTGACGTCGTAAACGGTGGTACTGGTCTTGATAATATTACAACCGGTGATGGTAATGATAAGGTAGATGTTTCTGCTGCTGCTGCATTCTATACAACACTTGGAACAGATACTGTTTCTGGTGGTGCTGGTAATGATGAATTAGAATTTGACGCTGCTGTTACACTTACAACAGCCAGAACTGCAAACATTAGTGGTTTTGAAAACTTAGATCTTACAACTGGTTCAAATATTACAGTTAATGATGCATTCTTAGCTGCTAACCCTGGCATTGTTATTAAACCAGGTGCTAATGGTACAATCCAAGGATCAACTGCAACAGGTGATAGCCTAACTACATCACTAAATGTTTCAGCTGATGCTGCTGGTGTATTATCGGTACTAGGTGGTACAGGTGATGATACTGTTACGTTTACTCATACAAATTCATTAACTGCTCTAGATACTGTTAATGGTGGTGCTGGTACTGATACTATTTATATTAGAAATGATAATGGAACTCTTGCATCTGTTGCTACAACAGCTGTTGTTGATGTTAATGTTTCTAACGTTGAGAGAATTGAAGTTCTTGACTTCGCTCTTGATGATGGTGGTGGTTCAGATATAGATGTTGATATGACTATTACAATTAATGCTGGTTATACTGGAGCGGCCTTAACTATTGATGGTTCATCTCAAGATATGCACCCAACAGCATTAGCTGGTGGTGAGGGCTTAAATGTTGATGGTAGTAACAACCTTGCAACAGAAGTTCTAACACTTATTGGTGGTGGTTTTGATGATTCACTTAAAGGTGGAGCTGGTGCAGATGATATTACTGGTGGTGCTGGTGCTGACCTTCTATATGGTGAAGCTGGCAATGACGTAATATCCGGTGGTACTGGTGCTGATACTATTGAAGGTGGTACTGGTATTGATAATCTATCCGGTGGTGCTGGTAACGATGTATTTAAAATGGTTACACATGCTGCTTTCCAAACTAATGGTGGTGCTGAAACTATCGATGGTGGTGCTGGTAATGATACATTAGAATTCTATGAAGCTGCTTCAGTTAGTGTTGCTGCTCCTGAAATGGAAAAGGTTTCTGGAATTGAATCAATTGTATTCGGTACTAATATAGCTGCTAATTTATCAGAACTTGCTTTAGGTAATGGCTTCTTTACTTCAAATGGCTCATCATCAATTTCAGTTACTGCTAATGCTGCTGATAATGCAACTTCAGAAACTAAAGTTGATCTTTCAGCTGTAAGTAATGGTTCAGTTACGTTCTATCCAAATAATGCAAACGGTGCTCAAGCAGACTCACTTTATGGTGGTTCTGGTGATGATGTTTGGGTTATTACAGGTGCTATTGCTGATACATCACTAGATACAGGCGATGTGTTTGATGGTAATGGTGGTACTGACTCATTCTCAGTTGTCAATTCTGCTGACACTACTACTCAGCTAGACTTTGCTACTGTTTCTGAAGTTGAAGCATACAATGCTACTAAAAATGCTGCTGCTACTTCTACTGTTACTTTGACAGCAGTTGCTACAACAACTGTTGTACCAGCGACATTTACTGTTGATTGGTCTGCAGTAACTTCTACTGCCGGTATACTTTCATGGAATGATGGTAATACTGATACAATCACTACAGCCTTTACAATTACAGGTGGTTACGCTGCTGATATTATTAACGGTTCTAAGGGAGCTGATATAATTAATGGTGGTTATGGCCTTAATGTTATGGCTGGTAATACTGGTAATGATAGTATTACAGGTGGTGCTTTAGGCGATGACATTAATGGTAATGCTGGTGCTGACACACTTGTTGGTGGCGGCGGTGCCGACACCTTAGTTTCTGGTGCTGGTAACGATAGCATTAGTGGCGGTGATGCGGCTGATATTATTACAGGTGGTTCTGGTATGGATACTATTACTACTGGTGCTGGTAATGATACTGTGATTTATACTGCTATTACAGAATCTGCTGGTTCAACTGCTGATGTTATTACAGACTTTACTTCAGCTGCTGATAATATCAGAGTTACTCATACCTTAACTAAAGTCTCATTTGTATTAACAGATAGAGGTGATGTGACTAACTCAGGTGATTTACCAGGTATATTTAGTACAGCTGCTGGTGATGCAGGATTTATTTCAAGTGAAAGTGCATTTGGTATTGATTTTGATGCTGATGGTATTGTTAATACAAACGACTTCAAGGTTGCTTTAACTGGAGCTACTGGCTTTACTGTTAATGATCTTGATATGTATTTAACTGCACCGGGTATTAATTCTCAAATTATTAAAACTGCAGGTGGTAACGATAGTATTACTGGTACTAATAATAGCGCTCAGAATGTTAAATCTTACGCTGGTAACGATACTATAGACATGGTTGATAATACTGGTACTGTTGCTGGTGGTCTTGGTGATGATACTATCGCCATGGGTGCTGCTGGTGATGCTAGCTATATCTTCTTTGATGCATCTGATGGTGCTGATAGTGTTACTGAGTTTACAGATGGTGAAGATTTCCTCGTTCTTGAAGAAGCTGATACAACTGATGCTACTGATGGTGCTGCTGCTGTAATTGGTGTTGGTCCTGCAGGTGATAATGCAGATGGTGCTGCTTATGATGTAGCTGCTAATAACCTTGATACTGCTGCATTCGATATTCTTGAGCTTTCAAATACTATATCACAAACTAATGCTGCTAACTCTGACTTGTATGAGGACTATACAAATGAAAATGCCGCAGCCTTGTTTGAATCATTAACTACTGCTATTGATGGTCAAATTATTTCTGGTATTACTGTTGATAATGCTGGTGATAAATTCTTTATCTTAGCTTACGAAGCAGATGGTTCTACTGATGGTGCTCACCTTTATCATGCTAATTCTGCCGCTGTTGTTAACGATACGTTAATTACTCTGAATGAGGTTAGCTATGTTGCTTATATAGCAGGTATTACTAACCTTCAACTTGATGATGGCGAGATTCTTGTTAGAAGTGTTGTAACAGGTAATGATGAAGCTGTATTTGGTTAAAGTTTCATAAGGAAAATTAAGAGGGCGGTTTTTACCGCCCTTTTTTTTTATTAAATTTAAATGAATGATATTGTACAAAAATATTTCAATTTATTTCCATTTCCTCATCCTATCAATATTATAGATTTAATTAATAAAGGTTTAAGAGAACCTTATGATATTGTTGACGAGAAAAAGTATATTTTTCCTGATGATATCGATAAGAGGATAAGTAATGTTTTGGTTACTGGGTGTGGTTTTAATCAAGCCCTTTATCATGCAACCAGAAACCCTAATATAAATTTCACTGCTGTTGATTTTTCTAATCCTGTTAAAGAGCATATCATTCGCTATTGTGATGAGCATAAAGTTGATAACTTAAGTTTTATTTATGACGATTATATTTCTCTTAATAATATTAAATTTGATCTTATATATGCAACTGATGTTATAAATTATTCTAAAACCCCTAAAGATTCTCTTTTACACTTGCATTCACTATTAAATGATAACGGTGCTCTAATATTATCCTTACCATCGAGTTATTATTATGACAGCATTGAGCTAATTAAAAAAAATTTTAATTTTCTTGAACTTTCTTTTGAGAGTAATGATGATATTGATTTTGCCTTTAATTTAGTTCAAGGACTTCTTTCTGTCCATCCTTCGAAAGTAAATATACATGACCTTAAAACTAAGCAAATAATTAATAAATTTGATTTTATTTATAGATTTATGACCCCTGTAAATAATCACTATAATATTCATAATCTATTTGATTTAATTTCTAGTTGTGATCTTTTTTTCCAAAATTGGAATTATAATTCAGATTATAGTCCTAAAGCCCTTTTTTGGGATGAAAATATTAATTTACCGGGGATTATTAATAAATTTGATGATAAAGATTTGTTACAAACATGGGATACTGTTCTAAATATTAAAGGTCCATTTTCAACTAGTCAAAAATTAACATTTTCACTTAGAAAAAAATATAACCCTAACTTTATGAAAGATCTTATAAATCATGATGACTCTTTAATTTATATTAGGCCTAATCATATTATTCAGAAAAATCCAACTATGACAGCAACTTTTTTTTCTAGAACAAACTACAAAAGAACACTAAAAGAAGATGAGGCAGCTATCCTTGCTTTACTTTCACAGCCTACCTCTAAGAATAATTTATTAAAATTAACAGGCTATTCTTTAGATGAATTAAATGATATTTTAGATAGGTTATGGGCATATTCTGCTATTAGTTATTATAAGGAGTAGATATTGAAAAAATTATTGCATGTTGGTTGTGGTCCAAAAACTAAAGAACAAACTACTGAAATTTTCAAACTCGATGACTGGGAGGAAACACGTCTTGATATAGATGTAACTGTAAAACCTGATATTGTTGCTTCTCTTACAGATTTTTCATCAATTGATGATAATACTTATGATGCAATTTTTTCTTCGCATAATATTGAGCATTTATTTCCTCACGAAGTTGAACTTGCTTTTAAAGAATTTAATCGTGTATTAGTCGACGATGGTTATCTTTTAATTACATGTCCAGATCTTAAAAATGTTTCTAAATATGTTGTTGAGGATAAACTTTTGGAGCCATTATATGAATCTCCAGCTGGTCCAATCACACCCTTAGATATTATGTATGGTCATAGAGGCTCTATTCAAAATGGAAATACTTTTATGGCGCATAAATGCGGTTTTACCATGAATGTATTGGTTGGACTTTTAAATAATTGTGGATTTAAAAGTACTGTTGGGGCTGAAAGGGCAAATTATTTTGATATATGGGCTATTGGCTATAAAAATACCGAGGTTTTGCCTGAACAATCAACGAAACTTTTAAAGGAGCATTTAGGTATTAAAGAAGAAAACATTGAGCTTAATTAATTATGCCTAATACAAGTCATGCACCTTGGTCAACATTTTTTCAGTTGGATGCATATAATGTTTCTGGTGAAAAACTTATGGGTCGTCAGGCTGCCGGCTTTTCATATATTAAAGCCTTAGCTGAGAACAATTATGATACTTTGAGTTTTTTTGTAAAAGATAAGTCGGAACATGAAAAAGTCATCTCTCTTGTAAAGCCGCTATTAAAAAGAAAAACAGATTTAAATTTTATACCTTGGTTAAACCCTAATCTATCTGAAAAGTTTGGTGGTATCTTTGTACCCGAACCAAAACTCGGTATGCACGCCCTTTTAAGATCAAAATTTGGACATCAAAGCCATAGTATTGTCGGAATAACTCATACCACAGCATCTGATTCAGTTATGGATTCAGTGGCTGATTATATTGTAAAGCCTGTTAAGCCATGGGATGCAATTATATGTACTTCTAAATGTGTTAAAGATTCTTTGACAATGATTTTAGAAAATCAAAAAGACTTCCTTAAATTTGAGTTAAATGCTAATAAGTTTGAACTACCACAATTACCTATAATACCTTTGGGTATAAATAATGATGAATTTAACTATGATCAATCATTTAGAGAAGATGTAAGATCAAGTTTGGGTTTAAAAGAAAATGATATAGCAATAATTTTTGTAGGAAGACTCTCCTTTCATGCTAAATCACATCCTTTTCCTATGTTCGCAGCACTAAATGAACTATCAAAAAAAATTAAGAATGGAGGTAAGGTACATCTTTTATTAACGGGCTGGTTTGGTAATGATAATATTAAAAAAATATTTATTGATGAGCATAAGCTTATCTCTCCGGATATAATTTGTCATTTACTAGATGGAAGAGATCAACAAAATAAACATAAAACATTTGCTGCTGGAGATATTTTTATGTCCTTAAGTGATAATTTTCAAGAAACTTTTGGCTTGACGCCGCTTGAGGCAATGTCCTCAGGTTTACCAGTTGTAGTATCTGATTGGAATGGCTATAGAGAGACTGTTCGTGATGGAAAAGATGGATTCACAATTAAAACTAGATCTTTACCAAAAGGATCTGGCGAAGATTTAATGTATAATTATAGAAGAGGTATTTATAATTATGATCACTATATTGGATACACTAGTCAGCTGGTTTCAGTTGATATTGATCATTGTATTCGTTCCCTTGAAAAATTAATTTTTAATAAGGAATTAAGAATGAGGATGGGTAAATCTGGTAAAGAAAGAGCACAAACTAATTTTGAGTGGAAAAAAATACTTAATCAATATTCTGATCTTAATGAAGAATTAAATAATATTCGTTTAAATAATAAAGATAAATTAGCTTCTAATAGCTTACAAAGCGGTATTAATATCGATCCATTTTTATTATTTGAATCTTATCCATCAAGTGTAATTACAATTAAGTCAGAAATAAAAAAATCAAATACTATTAATCACTTAAGTATAAATGATATTTTAAGTTTAGGTAGTGTTTCTTTTGCTTTAAATGGTCCAAATAATCAAAACAATTTAATTGATAAAACAATTATCTTAGAAATTTATAATAAATTACCTAATCATTTTATTAAGATAGAGCAATTGATTGAAGAATCAAAAATTGTTGAAAAAAATCTATTAAAATCAGTAATTTGGATGAGCAAGTATGGCTTACTAAAGGTTAAGGATTAAAATGGCTAAAGTTAAAACTATAATTTTTATACATCAAAATTTTCCTGCACAATTTAAACATTTGGCGCCTTTATTAGCAAAAAATAAAAACTATAATGTTCACTCAATTTCATTAATTGATGAGTCCTCAGAAGGTGTTATTCATCATAAATATTCCTTAGAGCAAACTACATCTGGAACAGTGCATCCACTTGCACAAGAGTTTGAAGCTAAAATTATAAGAGCTAATTCTCTATCAAAATTAGCATATAAAATGAAATCCGAAGGTATTATGGCAGATTTAATTATAGGCCATCCAGGCTGGGGTGAAACATTATTTATAAAAAATGTTTGGCCGGATTCAAAGTTATTATCCTATATGGAATTTTTTTATTACAGCAAAAATTCAGATGTTGATTTTGATAGTGAATTCCCAAATGACGAATCCTTTCTTGCAAATAAACTAACCGCAAGAAATGCACCTATTCTTTCTGATCTTTATAATGCGGATAAAATTATTACTCCAACTAATTTTCAAGCAAGCCATGCTCCAGAGTACTTTAAGAAAAAGCTTGTTGTGCTTCATGAGGGGATTGCGACTAATAGATTACAAAGAAATGATAATCTAAGAATTCAAATAAATGAGCATGTGCTGACTTCAAATGATAAAATAGTATTATTTATTGCACGAAATTTAGAACCATATAGGGGTTATCATAGTTTCATAAGAAGTATACCTGGTGTTCTCAAAAAACATCCAGATTCATATATATCTATTGTTGGTGGTCATGATGTAAGTTATGGAAAACAACCTCCAAAAGGACAGTCATTTAAAGAAATTTTTCAAAATGAGGTGAGAGAATCCATAAGTGATAAAAAGTTAAGAGATCTTTTTGATGAAAGAGTTTTATTTTTAGGCTATCTTGAGTACGAAAGTTTAGTAAAGATGATCCAAATTTCTACTCTTCACGTTTATTTAACATATCCATTTGTTTTATCTTGGTCTTTTCTCGAGTCAATGTCATGTGAGTCAATAATTATTGCTTCAAATACTGAGCCAGTTAGAGAGGTTATTAATGATAAAAAGAATGGTTTACTAGTTGATTTTTTTAATTATGAAGAAATATCTGAAAATATTATTAATATTTTAGATGATAGAGAAAAATTTAAGCATTTGGGTAAAAATGCACGTGATTTTATTATTAAAAATTATGATCTTGAAAAAGTAATTCTTCCCAAGTATCTAAAATTAATAAAGGATTTGTTAGATGAAAAATAATTTCAGTGTTGAAAATTTATTTAACGATGTGAAGAGGCTTAAACCAACCAAACATAAAGACGATCGTGGTTTTTTTAGTGAAATATTTAGAGATGATATATCTAGAAAACTTGGTTTTGGCTCAAATTATATTCAAGATAATTATTCATTTTCATTAAAAAAAGGTACTATTAGGGGTATGCATTTTCAAAAAAATCCTAAACCTCAGAAAAAGCTAATTAAGGTTATTAGCGGATCAATTTTTGATGTTTTTATTGATTTACGTTCAAATTCATCAACTTATTTAAGTTTTTCATCTATTGAGCATGATGAAAATGATGGATGGTTATTTATACCAGATGGTTTTGCTCACGGTTTTTGTTCTTTAGCAGATAATACTAATATCTTTTATAAGGTCGATAATTACTATGATGCTGAAATGGATTCTGGATTAAATTACTTAGATCCTAAATTTAATATAAAATGGCCTTTTAAAGAATCTGATGTAATTATTTCAGAAAAAGATAAAAATCTTCCATCATTTGATCAAATAAAAAATGATCTAGATTTTTAATTAAGCAGGGGATACTATGAAATTTAATTTCAGCAGATTTTTGATTACAGGCGGCTGTGGATTTATTGGATCTTCCCTAGTAAGAAATTTAATTAAAAGAAATAATATTTCAATTATTAATATTGATAAAATGACCTACGCATCAAATATATTGGCAGTAGAAAAAACAAATCACTTATATACTCATTATAAAAAAGATATTAATGATATAAATTTTTTAAGGAATATTATAAATGATTTTAATCCAGATTGTTTAATCCACTTCGCTGCTGAGTCTCATGTAGATCGATCAATTGATAACCCAAGTGAATTCATAGAAACGAATATAGTTGGTACATATAACCTACTTAATACAACCTATGCTTATTGGAGGGAACTTAATAAGAAAAATAAAGATAGATTTAGATTTATGCATATTTCAACTGATGAAGTTTATGGTGATGCATATCAATTACCCTCCTTTGATGAGGAAAGCCCTTTTTTACCGAATAGCCCATATGCAGCCTCAAAAGCATCTTCTGATCTTTTAGTAAGATCTTGGAATAAAACATATAATTTTCCTTCAATAATAACTAGTGCTTCAAATAATTATGGTAAATGGCAATTTCCAGAAAAACTTATTCCGTTAACTATTAAGAAAGCTCTTTTAGGAGAAAAAATTCCTATTTATGGGGATGGAAGCCAGATTAGAAATTGGCTTAATGTGGAAGACCATATTGAGGGTATAATAAATGTCTTAAGTAAGGGAAAGGTTGGTGAGAGATATAATTTAGCCTCCTCAACAGAGCTAACTAATCTTGAAGTTGTAGAAACTATTTGTAAAACTTTAGATGCTTTAGCGCCATCAGAAAATGGTTTAAAATATAGTGAATTGATAACATATGTAAAAGATCGACCAGGTCATGATAAAAGGTATTCACTAGATATTACCAAGATAAAAAACGAGCTTGACTGGTTACCTAAAAAATCATTTAAAGAAGGTATTTATGAGACAGTTGAATGGTATTTAAATAATAAAGATTGGTTATTTAATAAAACGAAAGAAAAATATGATGGAAGAAGGCTAGGGCAACTTAAATAATGAAGGTTCTTTTACTAGGTGGATCGGGTCAATTAGGGAGAGATGTCTTAAAATTCTCAGGCTATGTTGAGGATTTTAATTTATTAAGCCCGTGTTCAAAAGAACTTGATATTACGAATTATAAAAGTTTATTGAAATACATAAATATTCATTTACCAGATATCATAGTAAACTGTGCTGCATATACAAATGTTGATATGGCTGAAAATGATAAAAAAAAAGCAGAAGAATTAAACTTTAATGCAGTAAAGAAAATTCATAAAAGTATTAAAAATAAGGAAATTTTATATATTCAAATTTCGACAGATTATGTATTTGGTGGCAGAGGTGCAGGGCCATATTTAGAGTCAGATATTACATCTCCAATGATGTTTTATGGTCTAACAAAATTAAAAGCAGAAGATTATGTACGGTCGAATTTTAATAAATTTATTATAATTAGAACAGCTTCATTAATTGGACTAGAGAGGAGTAATTTTTTTAAAACGGTAATTAATAATTTAATATCTAAAAAACAAATGAAAATTATTTCTGATCAAAAAATATCTATAACATGGTCAAAAGAGCTAGCTATAGCAATTTTAAATATTTGTAAAAAATATAAAAAAAATCAAACATTTGCATCCAATAAAATAGGTCATATTGTTAATAAAGGTTTTACAAACTGGTATGATCTAGCTAAAGAAATTGAATATTGTTTTCATGAATTTCTACATAGTACAGATTTTAAAACTATTATTTCAGAAATATCTCATAAAAATTGGGTATCAGATTCAAATAGACCTCTAGATTCTAGACTTGGAATAAGTGAAAGTTTTTATAATGAAAATGAAATAATTATGAATGATTGGAAAAAGGCGGTAAAATTAATGACTTTCGAGTTTATGGGAATTAATAATGATTAAGAAAGGTATAGTGCTTGCTGGTGGTTTTGGAACTAGACTCCATCCATTAACAAAAGTTGTCTCAAAACAACTATTACCAGTCTATGATAAACCAATGGTTTTATATCCTATTGAAACATTAACAAAAGCTGGCATTGATGATCTTTTAATCATTACCAATCCTGATGATAAAATTTTATTTGAGAGGTTGCTCGAAGGTTTTAATACGGATTTAAGTATCACTTTTGCAGTTCAAAATTATCCAAATGGAATTGCAGAGGCTTTAATTATTGCTAAGGATTGGTTAAATAATGAAGGTTGCGCTCTTATACTTGGGGATAATATTTTTCTCTCTGATAATATTAATGATTGCTTAAAAAATGCACTCTTAAAAGAGAATGGTGCAACGATCTTTGGTTTTCATGTTAATGATCCATCAAGGTATGGAGTTATTGAATTTGAAAATAATAAGGTTCTATCAATAGAGGAAAAACCCAAGAATCCAAAAAGTAATTGGGCTGCAACAGGATTATATGTTTTTGATAGTAGTGTTTATGAAAGGGCTCTTGCTTTAAAACCTTCAGACAGAGGTGAAATTGAGATTACCGATCTTAATATTAGTTATCTAAAAGATGAAAATTTAAATTTATCTTTATTGGATAAAGACTCTTATTGGCTTGATGCAGGAACCTTTGAGTCACTTCTTGAGGCAGGCACTCTAGTAAAAAAGTTAAAAAATATCTAATTATTCTCTAAGGGCTGTTTTCGATAATTTTGTTATTGGGTTAAATAAATAACTAAGAATGGTTCTTTTTTCACCAATAATAGAAACATTTGCTTGCATTCCAGATTTAATAATGATGTCTTCATTATTTAGTAATTTTTCATCATTAACTTCAATAATTGACTCATAAAAAGGAGTTCCTTGCTCACCTACTAATGTAGTGGACTCTGAAACTGTTTTTACAATACCTTCAAATTGACCATATATAGCCATATCATATGACATAAAAGCAATCTGGGCTTTCATTCCAGTTTCAACATTAGCAACATCCTTTGTTTCAATTAACGCTTTTAATCTTAAATTAGCATTATCAGGAACAATTTTTGCTAGTGTTGTGCCAGATGATACGTATTGTCCAATGTTTTTTACCTCAACTATACTCACAGTTCCATCTGTAGTAGACTTAACTTCGGAAAAATCTTTTGATATAAGAGCATTATTTAACCTTCTCTCAGATTCAATTAATAATAATTTCTCATTAAGTAAAACAATTTCTGCTTCTGAACCTCTATCAACTAGATTTTGTAATAGGGAAACTTTCTTTTTTCTAGTGTTAAATTCTGCGAGAGAATTTTCATAGTTGGAATCATTTTGTGATTTATTTATAAAAAAAAGAATATCTCCTTTTTTCACTTTATCTCCTAACTTTACTGAAATTTTCTCTATTGGTCCCGCAATAGTATTTTGTATCAGTTGTACTTGAGATTCTGGATTTACTTCACCTGACGCTCTAACAACTTGATCAATTTTTGCTAATGATGCCCAAAGAACAACAATAATAGTAAAGCTGCAAATAAACCAAAAAACATAATAAGATTTTTCTAATTTCTTAATTTTAAACTCACTCAGAAAGCTCAAAAGATTTAAGAATTTTTCTTTATTTATTTTAAAGTTTTTAAAATATTTTATTATTTTATTCATTAATTATCTCTTATTTCTTTTGTTTCTGAAGTATTTCGCTTGTTGGCCCAAATCTAACAACTTTACCAGCCACTAAAACCATAATTTTATCCATGTTAATCAGATGATTTGTATTATGAGTTATCATTAAAATAGTTGGTTTGTATGGAAGACTAAAGATTGATTTCATTATTTCAAATTCAGTTTCTGAATCCATTGCGCTTGTTGGTTCATCAAGAACTAATAGCTTTGGTTTTCTAAGAAAAGCCCTTGCTAATGAAATAGTTTGCCTTTGCCCACCTGATAGATTTACACCGTTTTCTTTAAGAAAGTAATTGTACCCTCCATTTAGGTTACCAATAAAATTATTTGCTGTTGATAAAGTAGATGCTTCAATAACATCAGATTCAGTTACCTCTTCGAATCCAGCAATAATATTTTCATAAACTGATCCAGAGAATAATTGTATATTCTGAGGACAATAACCAATTTCTCTTCTTAGGATATCAGATGGGATATTATTTATATCATAATTACCAATTTTTATAGATCCTAGCTGTGGGAGATGATAACCGATTATGCTTTTAATTAATGAGGATTTTCCTGAGCCAAGTGAACCGACTATACCTATTTTTTCTCCTGCCTTTATAGAAAAGTTAATATTTTCTAAAATTTTTGAATCACCTAAATCTAAATTTAAATTTTTTACATCAATTGAGGCTGAGTCAATCTTTACAGCAAGTTTACTTTTAACAATTTCATCCCTAGATTCGGTGCTCATTAAATCATTAACATTCTTATATGCAGTTAAAGCCGTATTAAGCCTTGTTAGAAGCTGAGCAGCTTGTACAAGAGGTGATAAAGTCCTTCCTGACAATATAACGCAAGCAATTAGTGCTCCTGTAGACATAGATTGAGAGGATATTAATATTACACCGTACACAATTATTGCAACTTGACTTATTTGAAGGCCTGTTTGTCCAAATGTAGTTGCTATATTTGTTGTAATTCGAGTCAATATTGATGATTTACCCTGTTTTTCAACTGAAGTGAGCCATCTTCCTTTTAAAAAATTTCCACCTGCAATTGTTCTTACACTTTCAAGATTATGAGTTAATTCAGACAATACACTTGCTTTTCCTTGTCTGAGTGTCATATCTGTTTCAGAGAATCTTTTTAAAAAGGGTTGAACTATTGCTGCAACACCTAAAACCAGTGGAACTATCATAAGGGGTACAATTGCTATTTTACCACCAATTGATGCTATAACCCCAATAAATAAAAACATAAATGGTAAATCTACTAAAGCTAATAAAGTAGCTGAAGTAAAAAATTCTTTAACAGCATCAAATTCTCTTACATTGCTAACTAATTTACTTGGACTTTCTATGATTTTGTCGTCATGGCTTAGTAATTTATCAATTAACTTTTCACTTACATTTTTATCTAAATCATTTCCTGCTATATCAGAAAAATATCCCCTGAGTAGCTTTAAAATAAAATCAAAAATAATAACTACTGACATACCAATTGTTAGAGCCAAAAGTGAACTCAAGGCATAATTAGGCAATACTCTGTCATATACTGTCATAATATAAAATGCACTTACAAAACCAAAAGCATTAATGAAAATTGAAGCAAAAAAAACTTGCAAATAAATACTTTTATTTTCTAATAATGTTCCAAAAAACCAATGTTCTTTTAAAGGTATTTTTTTATCAACTTCTTGTTTCATAATAAGTCCATGTAAAATATATTAGATAAGGCTTGATTTTGATGAGATAATTCAAGAAAACTTATAATTAGATCATATTCTGAGCTAAGTAAAATTTGTAGTTGTTGTATTTCTTTTTCTGCGCTTGAGACAAGGGTATTTGCACTAAACCCGCTAACATTTATTCTACTTTCAATAATCTCTCTTTGGTTTTGTGTATCTAAAAAAGCTTGCAAAAGTTGGCTTCTAGCTTTTAAAGCAGAGTCGAATTTTGATATTATTTCTTTCTCTATTGATGCTGTTCTTTTTCTATCAACATCTACATCAGTGAGTACTGCTTTTGATTTAGCTTTAGCAGCGTTGACTTTTGAACGAGTTCTTCCAAAGTCTACTAGAGGTAGGTTTAAAAAAATACCCCCTCTAATATCATTATCTTCAATATCACTTTTATCTATATCATACTCAGTATACCTAACTGAAAAACCAACCTTAGGAAGACGATCACTTCGAGTAATTTTTACTTCTTCAAGACTTTTCTCATATTCTATTTCTTGAAGGGCTGTACTGAAGGGTTTTATTTTTTTTATAAAATTATTTTTATTGATTTTAAATAATGGAAGCCCAACAGGTTTATTCGATGTTGAAAAGAAATATTCATAATTTGCCTGATCACGTTTTGAATTTGCCTCAAGGTTATACAGTAAAGACTCTAATTTATTAAAATTAACTGAAAAGAGTGCAAAATCAATTGGATCATTAATTCCTGCTGAAACTCTATCTTTAACTTTCTCTTTAAATGGCCTTAGCTTATTAATAAGATCCAAGGCATAATTATAAATATAATCAGATATATAGGCTGATATATAAATATGATTAGCAGAAATGATTAATTCAGATAAAACTTCTTTCTTTTTTAGTTTAAAGGCTTGATCTTCTAATTTTGCAAAATTTAAGCTACCACTTAGTTTTCCACCAGAGTAAATTGTTTGAGAGAGTTCAACTACAGCATCAAAACTATCATCTTGTCGTTTTCTAATGGAATTTGTTTCATCAATACTTCTATCAATAATTTCATCGTTAACAATTCTTGTATTAATGGTTGGAAAGAAATCTCTCTTCGCACTTAATACTAGAAGCCTTTTTTCTTCGCTAAAAGCAAAAGATGATTTGAATTCTGGTTGATTTATAACGTTTTCTTTCATGAATCTGATATAAAAATCTTCATCAACGGTCTTAACAATATTTTTAACAGCTGAGAATGAATACAGATCCATATTAGATGAGTCTATGTTAAATTCTTTAATTTCATCAGATGACAAAAGTGGTTTTATTATTAATAAATTTAACAATAAAAATGAAATAAAAGTTAATTTAGTATTTATTTTTGATCGAGCCATTGGAAAAAAACTTATAAATTTACTTTTTCTTGTTTGGTTTCTTTTTGGTGGACTTCTTTTTTTCGACTTTTGTACCTTGTTCAATAAGTTTTTCAGAAATACCTTTTGAAACTATAGCCATACCGTTAATTACCTCTCCAACCAAATTACCAGGAATATTTATTGGTTCATTAATTATAGGTTTTCCATCTGCACCAAGTCTAGAAGTACTTACTCTTAATATTCCATTTAAAAATGATGCTGATTCAACTTTTTCGATTAACATTACACTCTCCCTTGTTTTATGTTCACCATACGTATATGGGGACTATTAAAATAATTGCAAGTTATTAAATTTTAAAATCGCTAATTTCAAAAAATGAAATTATAATTTTATATAATAAATAGATCCTAACATATTAAATAGATTCGTTTGAAAATATAACGAATTTTGTTTGAAAGTTTAGCCAATATGGTGGGCGCAGTTGGGATTGAACCAACGACCCCTACGATGTCACCGTAGTGCTCTACCGCTGAGCTATGCGCCCTTTATTTTAAGTAATTAAAGAAATTAAATTCAATTTTTATACTTATATGAATTAAGATTATTATACAATGAAGAAAAATATGACTCATAGTTTTTCCATCTCTCAACTGAGTTTTTAACAATCTTTCCTCTTGCCTGGATATTACTAGCAGTTCTAATCGGCTTTTTGTTGTTGGTAAGTTTTATATATTTTTCATTAAAATCTAAACCTAGGTATTTAAATAATTTTTCACCTGAGTCTAATTGGTTATCAATAAAATTTTCATAATCAAGGAGATATATCTCATCTTGAAATAAGTCCAGCCAATGTCTTGCTAATCTACAAAAAAGATTAGCATAATTGCTTAACTCTTCCTCGTTATATATGTATGGGTGCCCTCCAGTAAGTTTCAATAAATATAGGGATGTTGTTACATCTCTGAGGTCTCTATCACAAATAATAATTTTAGAATTAGGAAAAATTAATTTTATAAGGCCTATATTTGCTAAATTAGCAGGAAGTTTATCCGTAAAAAGTTCTTTTGAAGTTTCATCATACTCTAAAACACTTTTTAAGTATTTCTTACCCAAATCATTTAAAATTGTCTTATTTATCTTTTGATTTTGCATAGATTTACTAATTTTCATCATATAAGTGAGCTCGCCTTGATCGCTTACATTTGGGTGGTTTGATATAATTTGTTCTACAAGAGAGGTCCCTGATCTTGGCATACCGGTTATGAAAATTGGAGAATTTTTAATATCTGATTTGTCAAAATTTGAATAATTGGATTTATTAAAGTTTTTTATAAAATTATCTATATTAATATTTTCGTCTTGTTGATTATATTGAAAAGTGTTTCGTAAAATTTTATTTGATTTGTGAGCATAATTAGCAGCTATTTCATATTTTTTTTGTTTATCAAATATTTTTGTTAAACCAAAGCCAATATCTGAGAGTTCATCCGGGTTTATTTGTTTGTTATTTTTTTTAAACTCATTTATCATTTTTATTGTAATATGATTTTTATCATCAATAGTGTCTGTATAAGCTAAGCTTTTGAAGCTCTTGTATGAATTAGGATATTTATCTAAAACTTTTTTGTATAAATTGCTTGCCTTTGTCTTTTCGCCAATTTCTCCATAAACTGTTGCAATATTAGATAAGATAGCTTTATTTTCTCCTGATTTTTCAAGTGATTTATTGTAATATTTAAGAGCTAAATCCATTTTACGTTTTTCTTGATAAAATGAACCAATATTTAAAAATGTTAGGTCTGTTGGATGAAGTTTTTCAAGTTTTTTAAATATTTTTTCAGCTTCTTTCGTTTCAGAAAGACTTTGGCAGCAATTAGCATAGTTATTTAAGGCAGGAATATGATCTGGATTTATTGCTAAAATTCCCATAAAAATTTTTTTTGCCATCTCGTATCTATAGGTATTAACATAATATAATCCGAATCTTATCTTACCGTCTAAATCATTAGGTGATAATTCACAGAATTTTTTTAAGTAAGGTAAGGCTTTTTCCTCATCCTTAAGGACTCTATAGACTACTCCTAAATTTTTAATGATTGAAAGTTTTAATGGATCTAAACTTTCCGCTTTTATTAATGCTTCCAGGCATTCATTATATTTTTTAAGTTCAAAAAGAGATGAAGACTTAGATACATAATAATTAACATTATTTGGTTTTGCTTTAATAGCATTATTATAATGAATTAAAGCATCATCATGTAATTTCTTTGAATTTAAAATAATTCCTAAATTATGATTCATGTCAGCATCATTTGGGAATTTTTCTAGAAAATTTTTATATTCATTTTCAACCTCATTTAGTAGGTCGATATTTTTTGTATTATTTGCATTAATATGTTTTTGAATTATAGCATCAGCCTCAGTTGCTATTTCATTAATAAAATCTTCTTTATTTGTCACACCATTCACCCCAAACTTTATATAATTTTTTTTCAAATTCATCTGCAAATAATTTTCCATCTAGTATACTAGAGGACATAAATTTTTTTCTTATTTTTTCTTTACTTTCTTTATTAAGGTTTTCTCTCTTATTGTATAGAGATATGGCTATATCTGCGTACTCCTGTTTTGTATAAGCTATAAAATTATTAAAATTACTATTTTTTAAAATCGTTGNTCCGTTATTTGATAAAAAACTATCTCCTTTCATTGTAATCACAGGAACCCCCATATAAAGGGCTTCACAAGTCGTTGTTCCACCTGGGTAGTGAAAAGTGTCAAGAATAACATCAACTTTATTGTATGATTTTAGATAATTTTCTCTCTCATCATTTCCTTCAAATAATAATCTACTAGGATCAATATTATTATCTTTAAAAATATTTATTATTCTTTGATATCCCTGTCTATCACTGTAAGATTTTGCCTTAAGTATAATTTTTGAATTTTTTGTTTCTTTAAGAATTTCAGACCACAATGAAATCACTTCATTAGTTATTTTTGGCGCATTAGAAAAACAACCGTAGTGAAAAGAATTATTATTATTTATTTTCTGTTTTATTAAAATAGGATGTTCTCTTGGAAGCGAGAAGCAATAATAGCTATTTGACATTCTTATAGGTTTTTCAACAAACCATTTTTCATGTTTTTTTGGTAAAACTATATTATCACATAAAATATAATCAATATTTTCTAATCCAGTTGTGTAACAGTATCCAAGCCAACTAATTTGTATTGGAGCAGCTTTCATATGAAAAACACCCAGTCGATTCAACGCAGTATGTCCAGAAAGATCAAATAAAATATCGATCTTGTCAGACNGAATTTTATTAAACACTTCATTATCAGAGAAGTTTTTTATTACCGCAAAGTGATCAAATTGTTTTTCTAATAAATTTGTTTGCAGATCAAATTGTTTATGATTGTAGTATGCGAAAATCTCAAAAGAATCCTTTCTTAGATTTGATAAAAAATTATCTAAAAAATAACCAACAGGATGTTCATAAAAATCAGCGGAAACAAAACCAATCTTTAATTTTCTTTTTTTATTCTTATTATTTGTAAATTTTGGAATTTCTTTATTATTAGGAAATAAGTCTTGGTATTTTTTTGCTGATATATAGGATTTTTCATAATCATTTTCAAATAAATAATTTTCAACCAGTAATAAATTTGAATAATCTTCTTTAATTAAAGTACTATACTTCAAAACGGTTTTAATATTTTCTAAGCATTCATCTAGTTTTCCTAAGAGTTTTTGTACATTTGCAAGACCGTTGTAAGCGCTTGAGTATTTTGGATTTAATTTAATGGCATGCTTATAACTTTTCTCTGCATCAGAGAATTTATATAACTTTGTTAAAATATGACCTGTTACAACATAAACATGTGCGTTATTTTGGACTAAATTATTTGCTTTTTTAACGCTTTCGAGTGCTTGCTTATAATTTCCTAAATCAAAATATGATAAAGCCATATTTGTATAGTAAACAGCTTGATCAGGATTATTTTTAATACATCTTTCAAAGCACAAAATTGATTCTTCNATACGTCCTACTCTTCTATATGCATTTCCTAAGTTATTGATTGTGGTGGTAAGATCAGGAAAAATTTTAAGTCCCTTTTCATATATTTCAATTGCCTCATTTATTTCTCCATTAGCTATTAAAACATTCCCAAGGGTATCGTATATGGCTGCGTTTTGTGGAGATAGTTCGATTGCTTTTTTTGCATGAAATAATGCTTTTTCGATCTTATTGTTAACCCTTAATAATTCTGCATATTGTCTATGCGCTTCACTAAAATTCGGTGAAATTTTAATAGCTTCTTCAAAGTTTTTAGAAGATTCAATAAAATCAAATTTTAAAGCACTTAAAGCCGCAGAAAATAGGAATGTTATAGATGATTGATTATTATTTTTGAACAATTCATCAACAGTTTTTTCTAGATTTTCGATATCTTTTTTTTTTAAAAATTCAACAGCTCTATTAACTATTTTTTTATCAAGATTTAAATTACTTTTATTCATAAAATATATTTTACTTTTAGTTTCGTTTAGTCATTTTTATTTTCAGGTGGAAGAAAATCAAACCATCCTGTGATTATATATTTATTTTCTATAACTTTATTACCTCTATGTGTATGTGTCCAATCAGATGGCCATATAAGGGTTAATCCTTTTTTTGGCTTTACTTTAATTCCAAAATGTAAAAATTCGGTCTCACCTCCAATATCTTGGTCATTTAAATATGTCATCCATGCAAGTTGTCTCTCTGAAGTAAAAATAGATGTTCTTTCACTGTGCCATTTAATAAAATGCCCACCTGGAGGGTATTTTTGAATATTAAANCTTGATGTTCCGAGCGAGAATAAGTCTTTAGGCGCATAAGCTGACCATTCAGAACGATACAAACCCAAGCATTTCTTTAAATGAAGTGCATAATCTTTTATACATAAGTATTCTTCTTTATGGATTTCACTTGGATAAATTGATAGGTCCATTGAATTTTTATGTGATGAGTCTTTGCCTGAGGTTGTAGAACCATGTCTAACTTTTGAAGGGTTATTTTCAAATAAATTTATTATCTCTTCTAATAATTCATCGTTCTCAATTAAGTAACTTCCGATAAAATTTTGACTTTTTTTCTCTTCAATATGAACTTTTTTCATTTAATTACTAACTCTTAAAATTTATCTTATTTGTTTATTATATTTAATTCTTTTTTATTATTATCAATTTCATCAAAAACGACAATCCCTTCACCGGCAGCTTTTATTTTTAATGCCTCTAATTTTCTACCCATTTTGTTATATAAGCGCGCTAATCCCCTTTTAAAAAGTCGATTACTAGGCTCTAACTTTAATGATTGTAAAAAATATTGTTCAGATTTTTTAAAGTTATTTTTCTCTTCATTTATTACGGCTATCCCATTTAATGCTCTTGAAGTAAAATTACCCTTGAGCTCAATAACCTTCTGATAATACTTTAGAGCTTCTTCAACTTTATTTGATGCTTTATAGCAAATGGCAATATTCATAATCGCTGTTTCATCATTTCTTTCATAAATGAGTGCATTTCTATAATATGTAATAGCTAGATTATAGTCTTTTAAATCAGAATAACAATTTCCTATTAATATAAAATTATCAAGATTTTCCTCTAAAGCTAAAAGTTTTTCCAAAAATTTAATTGATTCTTTTGGCTTTCCTAGCCTTCTTAAAGCTAATGAAATATTTTTTAAATATGATTTATTGTCAGGATTTTCAAAAATTGCTTTTTTAAGTAAATCAATGGATATTTTTATTAAATCAAACCCCAAAAATTTTTTTTGAGTACCTTCAAAAATCCAAGATCCAAAAATTCCGCATAATTTTGAGTTATTCTTGATAATTTTTTTATCTTTCATGAAGACCTTGTAAAACTCTATATAGTCATTTTTTTTAGAGTCAATTCTAGGAAAAAATCTTTGATAATCATTTATAGCTTTCTTATCAATAATTTTTTTTCTTTGAAAATTAAAAAAAGATTTATTTGTTTTTGAAAATAAACGATCTATTTCCTTTAGAGCTTTTTCGTAATCTTTAAGTAATAATAATGTTTCAATATATGCATTTATACTTTTTTCAGAGTTGGAATTTTCTATTGATTTTTTGAATTCATTTGATGCTTCTTTAATTTTATTTCTATTTAGAAAAATAATGCCATGATTAAAATATAAAGCTGAATCGACTGGATTTGATTGTTTTAATTCAAGTATAATTTTTTCAGCATCATCTATTTTTTTTTCATTTATAAGTTTTATGATTAAATTGATAGAATTTTTAATACTATTTTTTTTCTGTTTGTTCATATCAGTAATTTATAATTTAAATATATAATAGTTATTAATAAAGTATTTAGTATTATCTTTACAGGAATTTTATTTGTTAAAATTAAAGCTATTTTTTAAACTATTTTATGTATAGCATAATTTTTAATATTCACTAGACAAAGGTTTTAATGCCATATTTTAGACCATATCCTAGATTTGTTTTTGGAGGAGGGAACAATTTCCGTAATCTTTTAAATAAATTGAGTGATACAGTCGATATAAATCAAGAAAGTGCAAATGTTTTTGCAGCAGATAATTTAATAGCTATAAATCGAATAACAGGTTTTTTAAAAGAAGAAAAGTTTGTCGATTTGGCTAATAAATTTTTTCAAAATGATGACTTTCATGCATCTATAATTTGGAGAATACATATTTTATCTTGGGCTGTGGATAGCTGTAAAAATCTTGATGGTGATATGATTGAATTTGGGTGCTATGATGGAAGTGTTGCTGAATTTATTATAAATTACAATGATCTATTTGAATTCAAAAATAATTTTTATTTATATGATATTTTTAATAATCCACCAGTGGGATCCGGTGAAAAACATACAAAAGACCTTCTTATTTCTGTTCAAGACAGAATGAAAAAATATAATTTTGTAAAAGTTATACCAGGTTTATTACCATCAAGTTTTAGTGATAAAATTCCTAAAAAGATTTCTTTTGTTCATTTGGATTTAAATTCAGCTGAAACTGAAATAGAACTGTTAAAACTCTTTTTTGATAGGTTAGTTCCAGGTGGTATTGTAATTTTAGATGATTATGCAACCATGTATTACGAGGATCAACATAATAGTGAAAAGTCTTTTTTTAAAAGTCTAGGTTATAAAGTTGTTGAATTACCATCCGGACAAGGAATGGTAATAAAAAGATAGTTAATTCTGAAGGGAGCCCGTTTTTAATGTCAGAAGAAATTAAAAATGATGAATCTAAGCAGTTAACCAATTTAATAAAATCATACTTAAATAATGAATTTAGTAAATCTTTTTCATTAGCTGGTTCATTTATTAGAGATTATCCTAATAATTTTGAAGGATACAATTTATTGGCATTATCCAGTAAGGCCTTGGGAAAGTTCGAGCTATCAGAAAAAATATTTATGTCAGTTATAAGAAATAATCCTAAGAATCCAAAAATTTCCTTTATTTATACAAATGCTGGTAATCTGCTCTATGATTTGGGTCGAATAGAAGACTCTATAAATTTTCATAAAGCTTCAATATCTTTGAAGTCTGATAGTATTATTTCTGTTCTTGGTCTAGGTTTAGGCTTTACAGCTTTAGATAGGGATGCTGAAGCAATTCAATTATATTTAGAGTATTTAAAAAGATATCCAGATAATGAAGAATTAAATTATCATCTAGCCGTATGTTTAAGGAAAAAAAATAAATTTATTGAGGCTGCGCAATACTATTCAAAGACAAAAAAAAGACTCAGCAAAAGCTATCAATTAGAGTGTTTATATCAAGGAATTACTGATGAAGACTCAATTAATCATTTCTATAATTTTTTAGAAAATATAAATAAAAATGAAGATGCAAATCCATTGTCAGCTTGCATAAGCAGTCATGCTTCAATAAGGTTTAATAGAAATGATAATTGTTATTTTTGTAGAGAGCCATTTGATTACATTAAAAAATACAAATTACCAGAAAACTCATTATTCAATCAGGATTTAGTTGAAAATTTTTTATCTGATATTCAGAAGGCTCATTTTTCAAAAAAGGGTCAGACTTTATTAAAAAATGGATACCAATCATCTGGAAATCTTTTTAATCTTGAATTTGATTCAGTTGTTCAGGTTAAAAAAATAATAACTAAAAATATTTCTAAATATAGAACTTTTTTTAAAAATTCCAATGAAGGATTTATTAAAAATTGGCCAAATAAATACCGTTTATATGGATGGATTATCGTGATGCAAAGTGGTGGAATGCTAAAACCCCATATGCATAAAGAAGGATGGTTAAGCTCAAGTATTTATCTTAAGTTACCAGAAAAAAATAAAAAAAATGAAGGTGATATTGAATTTAGCCTTACTGGAGCGGATTACCCAACTGATGGAAAAATTTATAAACATGAGATTATGGAAACTTTATATGGAGATATGATTATGTTTCCATCATCTTTATTTCATTCAACTATTCCATTTAACTCAAAAAAAGAAAGAGTTGTTCTGGCTTTTGATCTTATTCCAGAGTAACTTAACACTTACAAGAAATCATCAATTGCTTCCCATAAAATTTTTCTATTTTTATCATTTTCGATAAAAATTTCATGTTCGCAATTTTGGAAATTTATTATTTTACTATTTTTAAGTCTTTTACTCATTTCTAATGTCTTATTTGAGTCAACTACTTTATCATTGATACTGTTTATAATAAGAATTTTAGTTTTTATATCTTCAGCCCAATTTTTTTTTCTAATGATTTTAAATCTATTATTAATGGATTTGGCAAAAGCATTTGTAACCCCCCAAAGCCTAATATCAGGTTTCCTCCTAACTAATTCTTGTGTTCTTTTATAACGAAAATGATCTGTAGTAAGATCGTTTTTTTCAAATGGTGTTTCAATTCCCATATTAGGCTTTGAACCAATCAAATAATCGGTATCATTCTTAAATAAATTCATTATTGATGATGCTGTTCTCAAAAATCGTTCATTCTTGAATCCAAGCATAGGGGCAGATAAAATCCCATATGAAAATTTATCTGGATGATCTTTAAAGGCTGATAACATTAGGCATCCTCCCATAGAGTGTCCTATGCCAATAAGAGGTTCTGGGAAAGAGGCCTCTTTAATATGTTTTAATATCAAACTAAGATCTTTATCGTGTCTTTTGAAGTCTTTAATAAATGCTTTATGAGTATCTTTGAGTTGATGGTCAGACATACCTTGCCCCCTCCAATCAAATGCAATAATAGAATAATTTTTATTTATGAACTCTTGGATAGTTTCATAATATTTTTCAATAAATTCGTTGTGGCCTTGTTGTAATAGAATTGTTCCTTTTACATCTTTGGAATTATTCATCCAATGACATACTCTTATTTTAATATCATCATCCATTGGAATAAAATAAGAATTTATTCCATTCGGTGCTTTGTAGTCTTCGAGTTCTAAATAGGGAGCTTTTTGTAGACTTGAAAATTTATACTCTTCCATAATCATCCTCAAGCCTAATAATATCTTCTTCTTTTAAATTTTCACCTAATTGAATTTCTATAAAAATAAGTTCTTTTTTTCCAGTATTTTCAATACGATGAACAGTATTTTTAGGAATATATATATGCTCTTTTTCTTTTAAGTGATATTCTTTTTTTTCGATAGTAATCTTACTCTCACCTTTAACTATCTGCCAAAATTCTGATCTACTTTCATGTTTTTGTAATGACAATTTAGAATTTTGGTTAACTTTTATTTCTTTAATTTGATAGCCGATATTTTTTGCGATTATATGATAATTTCCCCAAGGTCTCTCTTCAACATTCCCTAAATAGTTTTTTGTTAACTGGCTACTGCTCTCTGCTTTTTCCTTACCGCCAACACCAAACTCTAAGCTAACTCCTAGTTCCTTGCATACATCAGCTTCAAGAATATTTTGTATTTTACTTCTATCACCACCATTACAATAACAAATACTTTTATTAGGGTTATTTCGGACAAAATTTTTAATTGCTTTACTACTACTACTTTCACTTGAAGATTGAATAATTACCTGAGAAATACTTTTAAATTCATCTAATATTTCTTTTCTTTGATTTTCATTCATGAAAGGCTTTCCTTTCTTTTTAATAAGCCACTCATCATTATTTAAAAGAAGTATTACTCTTTTAGATAGCTTGCTTGCATCTTGAAACATTCTCAAGTGTCCGACATGTACTGGATCAAATCCACCACTAACTAATGCATAATCATATTTTTTTTTCATTTTTATACCTTGAGGTAATTATAGTATTAAATTTAAATTAAAATGCCCAACTAATATTGACTTAATCACATTATCAATCTAATTTCGCGTCAAAATAGGACAAGGTTATGAAAGTTAGAAATTCATTAAAATCTTTAAAAGGAAGACATAGAGATAATAGAGTGGCGAAAAGAAAAGGCCGTATGTATATTATCAATAAAACAAACCCTCGTTTTAAGGCTCGTCAAGGCTAATAAACCATTTATTTTACTGTTGTTACTCTTATTAAATTTGTAGTTCCTTGAACTTTCAGAGGCAATCCCGCAGTTATAACAACTTTATCTCCAATAAGCGCTAAACCACTCTTTTTTACTGTTTTTTTTGTAAGATTTATCATGTGCTCAAGATCGCTTTCATCTTTTTGAAGAAAGCAAAGAACCCCCCAAGCTAAGGATAATTTTCTAGCTGTATGAATAATGGGTGTGATTGTTAAAATTATTTGGCTTGGTCTTACTCTCGATACCTTAATTCCTGTTGAACCGGACTCTGTATAACAAACAATTATAGGGGATGATAATTCATCTGCTAAAGTTTTAGCAGCAGTTGCAATCGCATCTGGAGTTGTATCTGGGGTTTCTTCTAGCTGGCTAGATAAAATATCATTGTAATTACTATCTTTCTCAATATTTATTGCAATTTTATTCATCATTTTTACTGTTTCAACAGGATAATCTCCTGAAGCTGACTCTGCGGATAGCATTATAGCATCAGCACCTTCAAAAACAGCATTAGCAACATCTGAAACTTCTGCCCTTGTAGGGGTTAGTGATGACGTCATAGATTCAAGCATTTGAGTTGAAACTATTACTGGTTTACCTTTTACTCTTGCAACACGAATTATTTTTTTTTGCCATCCAGGGACAGACTCAATTGGAAGCTCTACTCCTAAATCACCTCTGGCAATCATTATGCCATCTGCTAGGCTTGTGATCTGATCTATATGATCTAATGCAGATGGTTTTTCGATTTTAGCCATTATAGAAGCTTTATTTGAACATATCTTTCTAAGCTCTTTGATATCATTAGGTTTTTGAACAAATGATAAGGCTATCCAATCAACACCCTCTTGAACTGCCATACTTGCAAATTTCTTATCTAAATTTGATAAGGCTGAGGTTTTTATATTAGTTTGCGGTAAATTAACTCCTTTATTGGACTTTAAGTATCCTCCTTGCAAAACTTTAGTTCTAATTTCATTTACTTTTACACTTGTTACTTTGAGATGTATTTTTCCATCATCTAGTAAAATTAAATGACCCTTCTTAATGGATGAAAAAATTTTCTTATGCGGAAGTGTTACGCGTCTATGGTCCCCAATATCTTTTTTTAAATCAAATAAAAAAAGACTACCTTCCTTAAGATAATTTTGATTATTTTTTACAGTCCCTATTCGGATTTTAGGACCTTGAAGATCAACTAAAATACCTATCGGTTTATTAATTATTTTTTCTGCACGCCTAATTTTCCTTACATAGTCTTTAAGGTCCTCTTCATTTAAATGCGAGCAATTGAGTCTGAATGCATTAGCACCAGCTTTTGATAAACCAATAATTTTTTTAATTGTATTTGAGGATGGACCAAGCGTTGCGAGAATTTTTGTTTTTCTTTGATTAATTTCGTTATTCTTCATTGTTATGTTTTAGCAGATTCAAAATAAATTTGTTAAAATCTTTTGATATATCGAGATATTCATGGAATTGATATAGATATGATTAATACTTTAAATGAAGATAAAGAAAGTAATTTTTTAATAATATGCGACCATGCTTCAAATCGTATTCCTATCGAATATAAAAATTTAGGACTAGATGAAGAAATATTATCTACTCACATAGCATATGATATAGGTGTAAAAGAAGTGGCCTCTCATTTAGCCGAACACCTAAAGTGCCCTTTAGTTATGTCTAATTTTTCCAGATTATTAATAGATCCAAATAGAGGTATTGATGATCCAACTTTAATAATGAAGATATCTGATGGAAAAATTATTAAAGGTAACAAGGATATATCTTTCATAAGAAATTGTAGTGAAAAGAAACATAGAGTGAACTCTTATTATAATGTCTACCATAATAAAATATCAGAAATAATTAACCAATCTTTAAAAAAAAATATATTTCCAGCAATAATCTCTATCCATAGTTTCACTCCATTATTCGGAGGAAAAAAGCGCTCAGTTGAATTAGGTATTTTATGGGATAGCGACAACAGATTGCCAGATATTTTTTTTAGTTATTTAAACAAAAAATATAAAAATATGAATATTGGCAACAATGAACCTTATTCAGGAAGAATGAAGGAAGATACTCTTTATAGACATGGAACAAAACTAGGCTTAGCAAATATTCTTATAGAAATAAGACAGGATTTGATTATGAATTCTACTAAACAAAAACAATTTTCAAAGTTAATTGCTCAGCCTTTGTTAGAAAATAAAAGTAATGTTCATTTGTTTAAAAAAAAGTTTTATAGTTCATTAGCTAAGTAGATTACTAAGTAAATTTATGGAGATTAAAATGGATAAAAATAATGAAACACAGATAGAAGCTGCTGTTTTTAGGAAAATGATTAAACATCTTCAAGAACGCTCAGATGTCCAAAATATAGATGTTATGAATTTAGCAGGCTTTTGTAGGAATTGTTTATCGCGATGGTACCAAGAGTCATCTCATGAATTAGGGGACGATATTTCAAAGGACAGTGCAAAAGAAATTATCTATGGGATGCCATATGAAGAGTGGAAAAATATTTATCAGAAATAATTTTTTACTATGAAACTCTATTAAAAATTAACTTTTATTACTTTTAAAATCAAAGGCAATACAAAGTCTTTTCTCATCTGAGCTAAAAGGGATAGTTTTATGGAATAATGAAGATGGGAACATCACGATATCACCTGTAGATAAATTTAAATTTTTTTTACTAATATCATTCTTTATTTTTGGAAATTCTGAGGTTCCAAGAGAAAACTCAATATTTCCTTCATTTTTTTTTATATTTTTTGGTATATTTAAATAGAGACTACCACTTAACCAACCTGATTCGTGAATATGTGGGTCTAGAAAACCTTCGTTGTTCATATCAATATACCATGAATTCAATTGATATCTTTCTGGCCAATACTTAATAAGATGAGATTTAGATTCTGAAAATTTTTCTTTAAAACTAAAAATCTTCTTTAAAATAATTGTTCTTAATTTTTTGAAACTTTGAATATTCTTATAATCAAGAAGTCTATTTTCAGACTGCGTTCCATTATGCAATAAATCTTGATGCATAGTAACTATTTTTGGATTGCGGATATCATTTATTATTTGGTTTAAAAATTTTTTATCATCATTAAGCTCACTAACTTTTTCATGTAAAATCATTTTCATTGGATTTTTACAAAAATTATATTCTTCATCTTTTTGAAAATTTATTTCAGCATGTGATGAAATTGATTGTATTATAGGGCTTATATTTGGTTTATTAAGAAACTTTTTCATATACTCTTTGTATTCTGAAAAACTCTCATCCATATACAAGGATTGCAAATATCTCTCTTCCCAATCAGCATACTTGGACTTCATAAAAGATTTGGCTGCATCTGAATATCTACCTGATTTAAAAAAAAGCGTACCATATTTGTATAAACCGATTGGAAGATTTGGCTCTAGGCTTAAGCATTTTTTTAGAAAATGTCCTGCTTTTTCTAGATCATTTAACAAGCTATAGCCTTCAGAAAGACAATAGTAATATTCTGCTTTTTTTTCTATTTCTAGAGCCTTTTCAGCAAATTCTATTACTTTTATTGGTTCTCTCTTGCCAATATATATATGACTTATTTTTCCAACAATTTGGGCATTATTAGGGTCTATTTTTAGAAATCTTTGAAAATTTTCTATAGCATTATCTAGGTCACCATAGTCTTGATATGCTGTCGCAAGGTTTGCATAATTTTCCTTTTGCCTTGGATTAATGATACATGTTTGCTGAAAACTTTTAATGGCCTCTTCGAATTTTCTTTGTAAATTTTGTGAAGCACCTAAAAGATTCCAATAAGCTATTTCATTTGGATCAATTTTTGTTAATTCTAAAGTAATAGATTCCAATTCAAGAAACTTTTTTTCTTCATAAAGTTTTAAAAGATATTTAATTTTATTATTTTTATCTAGTTCTTTCATTTTATATTTAGATACCTATAACCACAATTATTATTTAATTTGATTTAAAGTTATTTTAGCATATACAATCAAATATTATTTAAAAAAAGACTAGAAAACTTTCGTTTTTTCACGTAACACATATTACCTTACTAATTAATAATAGATTGAATTAAATGAAAATTTGTATTTTAAAAGAAACAGCTCAGAATGAAAAACGTGTGGCCTTAGTTCCAGATGTAGCAAAAAAATTTATTAACGATGGATTTGAGGTTTT
>PABO01000033.1 GCA_002699165.1 Chloroflexota bacterium
AGGTTTATAAAAGTCAATAAAATAATTATTTTTTTTCTAACCAAGCAGAATATTCTTTTTGAGTTTTTTCAGACCAGGCATTTCTTGGATAAAATTCACTCAATTCTCCTCCTTCAGAAAGTTTTTTTCTTGCAAAAATTTCCCATTCGGTATGTCCGGCAGCTTTTTCTGCTAACTGTTCTGCCAACGAAATAGGAACTACAATAGCACCATCATCGTCAGCGATAATAATATCTCCAGCATTTACAAGTACTCCACCGCATGAAATAGGAATGTTTACGGCATTTGGGAAAATAGAAACTTGAGTATGATAATTAGGAGTAACTCCCTTAAGCCACATACCTAATTCTAATTCCTTGGCATGAGTAAAATCTCTAATTGCTCCATCAACTATTATCCCTTCTCCTCCTTTTCCTTGAAAATAAGTTAACATCATCTCCCCAAATACTCCACTTCTAAGGTCTCCCCTAGCATCAACAACAACTATATCTCCTTTTTCAGCAATATATAAAGCGTGTCTATGAAGTTGGACTTCTGGATCCATTTCTTGATCATCCGCATAAACATCTTCCCTAATAGGCAAAAACTGTAATGTAATTGCTGGCCCAGCTATAGTTTTTCCTTGAGAATATGAAACAGGTCCTTGAATAAAAGGATCCTTAATTCCTAATTTATTTAATTCTCCTGAAGCCGTAGCTGTACCAATCATCTTTAATTTTTCTACTAATTTTTTATTTGGTCTTTTTATATTATTAATTTTCATAGACTTTTCCTTTTATTATTTTAGAGAAATTCATATAGGATTAACATTAACGATTATTGATATAAATTCCATAATGAAAATGAAAAAAAATATACTTATTTCCTCATCAAATACTAAAATTGGACAATTCTTAACCAATTGCCTGCAGAATCATAATCTTAAATACATAGATGANNGTTCTTTGGNTTATAAAAACACAAAAGAACTTAATAAAATTTTTGAAAATATAGATACATATTTCCATTTAGGTTATCAAGGAACTAACTTAAATAATGAAAGGGAATTAATAGATTTTCATNCTAGAAAAACNTACGATATTTTATATGCAGCTGGTGAACAAAATATTCAAAGAATTTTTTCAATTTCAACGTTAGATTTATTTCTTGAAATAGAACCTAANTTAACTGTTACTGAAAATTGGGAATTAAAATTTCCAGTTGAAAATACAGATATTTTATGCGCAAATTTATCTGAAAAAGTATGTAAAGAATTTGCTAGAGATCAAGTNTTTGAAGTTATAAATTTAAGATTAGGAGATATAAATAATCAAAGTAATTANAAACTATCAGAAAANAAACTAAGTAAGTGTTTAGAAAAACTTTTGGAGTTTGACTTCTATTCGGAAGAATCTAAATTAACTAAAGGACCTTTTAATTCAGCAAGAAAAAAAGGGCCAAACTGGATTAACTATCATGTTCAAGACTCTTTTAAAAATCAAAGATTCATCACTAATAAAATTGATAGATTTATGGGGGAATCCTAATGAAAATCTTAATTCTAGGTGGAACAGGTATGCTTGGCCCATGGGTTATCAAAGCATTAAAGAATAAACATGAAATTTTATTGACAGATATAAATGAACCTCCTAAAGAATATAATGGAGAATTTCAAAGACTTAGCGTGGATGATATTGATGGGGTTGCTAAAGCTGCAGAAGGAAAAGATTGTATTATCAATTTATCTGTCTTNAGACATGATAGAAAACTTGCTTTTGATGTATCTACTATGGGNAATTTTGCCATGATGAATGCTGCAAAAATAAATAATATTAAGAGAGTTATCAATACTGGACCTCACTTTCAATTAGTAGGAACATCTTACGAAGAATGGGATAATAATTTAAACCCTGATATGCCTCCTCAGCCAGGTACAAGGCTTTACGCATTAAGTAAATTTCTTGGTCAAGAAATATGTAAAAGATATTCAGAATACTACGACATTAAGGTCATTACTCTTCTGTACTTAAATATGAGGCATCATTACGACTTAACCACACCNGATTTTGAACCAGCAAAATTACATCAAGATATGACTCCTTTNACAACATCTTGGATAGATTGCGGTGAAGCTGTAAAATGCGCAGTAGATTTAGACTTAAATAAGCTTCAATCAAATACAGAAACTTTTTTTGTTTCACCTAAAATTCCTCATGGAAAATTCAATAGTGAAAAGACGTATAGAATTTTGGGATGGCATCCAAAATACACATTAGAAACATTATGGACTAAGNAATTGGTGGAATCAGATNAGCATAAAGAAGATTCTTATTAAATTTCCTTAACTACTTGAACCAGTCTTCCAATTACTCTTACTTCTTCAGATTGATAAGATTTATTTATATTAGAAAAAAATAAATTATCATCTTCTACATTGGATTTAGCTATTAAGAATCCATTTGAACATAAACAACTATATTCATCATCAAAATTTGGTTCAGATAAATTATTTTGATTTCCTCCACAATTTTTACAAACTGACTTGTTTGCTTCAGGTAATAACTCAATCAACCAGTATGTAGAATTTCGAAAATATGTTATAACTTTTTCTTTATTAACTCTTTCATCTAATAATAACCCTCTATGCCAATCTCTATTTATATATACTCTGTCTCCAGAATTTAATTCAGGCGAATTTGAAGTGTCTTCTATAAAAAGTCCTAAAATATTATTACTCGATAAAACATTTGGATCCCAATATGCATATAGAGTAGGTCTAACTGGTTCATTAGCTCTTAACAATGAATTTAGTTCATTCATTTTATAAACAGGGACTTCATGAGGTAAGCTTGANACTACATTTTGCAAAATAGTTTTATAAGAACTATTCTTAATTTCAACATTAAGTAATTGATTTATATCAATTTCTAAAACTTTACATAGTTTTACTAAGTCATTGACTCTTATTTCTCTTTGATCTTTTTCTATTTTTGAAAGCCATACCGGAGATTTTTTCATTATTTTTGAAAGTTTAATTTGAGACATATTTCGATTTTGTCTATGAATTCTTATTTTNTCTCCAGTGGAGAGTTTTGTTAATGTTTTTGTATCTAAAATTGACATTTTGCTAATTAATTATACTTATTGCCTAAAATATAAANAATAAATATACTTATTGGACTTTTCTCTATTAAATAATAAAATNTATGTTTTGACAAGCAAAGATATAATATATTTCACAGTATAAAAATAATAAAGGCTAAATAATGAATGAATTCAAAAGAGCTATAATTTCTGGTTTAGAAGAATATTTACAGTCACTTTATAAAGCATTAGACGGACTATCTATTTCAGAATTAGAATGGCAACCTTCACTCGAATCTAACAATATAATTTATTTAATTTGGCATATGGGTAGAGTAGAAGATAATTGGATAAATCAAATTATTGGTGGAAATGAAAACGTATGGATCAAAAATGGTTGGAATAAAAAATTTCCATTTGATGAATCAGATTATGGAAAAGGATACAATAAACAAGATTTAGCAACTTTGCCAAGAATGGATAAAGATGAACTAATGAAATTTTATGAAGAGCAAAGATCTGAAAGCATAACAGTTATTAAGAACTTAAATGATGAAGACCTTGCTAAAGAATATAAAAGATTAACAGGAGAATTGAAAAGTGGATATTGGATTTTAGGCCATGTACTAGTTGAGGAATCTCAGCATTTAGGNCAAATTGCATACATTAGAGGTATGATGAGAGGCTTGGATAATTAATCATCTATATTNTTAAACTTTATTCCATAATATGTATCAAAAAACAAAAGAAATAAACCTTGGATTAAAACCCCAAATCCATGCCCAACTGAAGATTCACCNTCAAAAAGAATCTGAAATATTAACAATAAAGAAACTAATATATAAATAATATCTAATAAAGAATTTACTAATAAAATTTTATATAGCTTGCTTCTATTAGGAACTGAATTTCTAATTAATGGGATTATGCCTAGAATGAAATTTATCAAACCCCAAATCAAAAACTGATAAGACATTGATCTTAAGAAATCAACCTGAAAAAAAAAGAGAGTCACCCCCATTACAATTGAAGTTAAACCCCAACTTGTTAGTATAACCGATAATTGTCTTTGTAAAAGTAAGAGTAAAGTAGTATTTTTATTCATTAATAAATTATAGTATTTTCTAATTATATCTATTATATAAATTGATTTTATGGAAAAAAATTGGCCAAATGTTTATAAAGAGCTAGGAATAAAGCCTGTAATAAATGCAAGAAGTTGGGTAACAATTTTTGGTGGAAGCATCATGAAGCCTGAAGTTATTAAGTCAATTGAAGAAGCAAGTTCAGTATTTATAGACCTAGAAGAACTACATGAAGCTGCAGGAAAATTTGTATCTAAAGTGTGTGGATCCGAAATGGCTATTGTAACTAGCGGATGTGCAGCATCAATTGTTCTGATGACAGCTGCTTGTATTACGGGAAAAGATCAGAATAAGATTTCAAAAATACCCCATACAGAGGGTATGAAAAATGAAATATTAATTCATAAAGGCCAGCGAAATAATTATGACACTGCCTTTGAAACTCCTGGAGGAAAGTTAATTGAGTATGACAATAAATCATTAGAAAAAAACATTAATGACAAAACATGTGCAGTAGCTTATGTAATTGCTCCATTTTTTGATGAAGGGCTTGGCTTAAAAAAGACCATAGAAGTTGCTCATAAACATAATCTCCCTGTAATTTTAGATGCTGCTGCCGAATTACCTCCTAGAGAAAATTTAAATAAATTTATTTCTATGGGAGTTGATGCCGTAGGATTTAGCGGAGGAAAGGGAATTGGTGGTCCTCAATCAACAGGAATACTCGCTGGTAAAACAGATCTAATAGAAGCTGCTCAGCTTCATAGTTTTCAAAATTTACACACTACTAAGGCAGCTATAGGTAGACCTATGAAAGTCACCAAAGAAAACATAATAGGTTTCATTACTGCTTTGAAACTATTTATAGAGGATGACGAAATTACAGAAAAAGAACTTTGGTACAAAAAAGCTCAGCTTATTAAGGACAAACTAAAACCTAAAAAAGGTATTAAAATTCATATTGATGACGAATATCCAAATCGACAAGGGCCAACAGTTGTAATTAGCTTTATGTCAAATTATGATGGCCCTCGATCTGAAAAAATAATGGAAGAATTATCAAATAAAGATCCTAAAATATTTGTAGGCGGAGGATTAAATGATGGACATGCTTACAGAGATGAGATTTATATAGTAGTACATAGCCTTGAAGAAATTGATATTGATATAATTTCAGACAGATTGAATGAAATTATTTCTGGGTAAATTTTTCTAGTAATTTTTCTGAGTCATTTAGCATGCCTACATATTTTTCCTTCATTTCTCCATTCTTATAATAAATAAATGTAGGAGTTATAGTTACTAAATTATTTAGTACTAATTCTGAGTATCTATCATCAGAAATATTTAATTTTATAAATTTATATTTTTTTGAATATTTTTCTATAAATTCATTCACAGCCTTTTCACTCAAAACACAACCCATACAGTTTGGAGAAAAAAATTCAACAATCACGTCTGATTCATTATTTATAATTTCAGATAACTCAATTTGAGTAATATCATCTGTAGTTTGAGGTTGAAAAAATACTTTAAACAAAATAAAAAAAAGCGTTAGAAATAAAAATGATGAAAGTAATATAAATTTATTTTTTGATACATAGAAATAAATAAATATAGTTGAAATTAACGGAAAAATAAAAATTAAGATATATAAAGAATTATGATTAATCCAGGAATACATTAATTTATTACTCCATTTTAGATCCAACAAATTTTGAAATCGCTCTAGCAGTTGGATCGGTATGAACATTAATTATTGATGGAAGACCAGAGTCAATTGCTCTTTCAATAGCAGGCTTAATATCATCAGGTTTCTCTACCATTTCACCATATCCTCCTAGTGACTCAGCAATCAAGTCAAATCTAGTAAAACCTAGTTCTCTACCAGGTTTTCTTATACCTTCTACTCTAGCTGTCCAACCTTCATTATTTGAAACTACTACAACTATAGGTAAATTATGTCTAACTGCTGTATCAAAATCTTGAATATTCATTCCTAGAGATCCATCACCATGTAGAGAAAAAACTGTATTTTTTGGTTTTGCAATTTTAGCACCTATTGCATAGGGCAAACCAACCCCCATACATCCTGTTGGACCTGAATTAATTGAGTGCCCTGGCAATAATGCAGGAATGCTTTGTCGACCATAATGCAAAATCTCATTTCCATCAATTGTGATAATGGAATCTTTATCCATAATTTCTCTCAATTCTTTGCATAATCTTAAGGGATGAATTGGCATTTGAGTAGAATTTTCAAGAGGTTTGACTCTTTCAATTCTTGTTTTTTCTTGATCAGATAAATTATTTCTCCATTTTTCCCATTTTGAGGAATTTAAGTTTTGTCTATTAAATTCATTATTTAATTGATTTATAACCTTTTTACAATCACCTACTATCCCCAAACTTACATCTCTATTATGAGCTATTTCTTCTTCTAATATATCTACTTGGATTATTTTAGCTTCAGGATTAATTCTATTACCATAAGTCATAATCCAATTAAATCTTGTTCCTAAAACTATGACTAAATCAGTTTCCCTAAAGGCACTTGATCTAGCTGCGGGAAATGAATATTCGTGTTTATCAGAAACTACACCTCGAGACATAGGAGTTGTATAAAATGGAATACCAGAATTATTTATGAATTCATTTAATTCTTCTGAGGCATCTGACCAAAATGTACCTCCTCCAGCAAAAATTATGGGAGAACTAGCATTAGATAAAAGATCAATTGTTTTTTTTATTAAATCACTATCTCCTGAGGGTCCTGAGCTTTGATCTGATCTTGTTGGCAAAGATGTATCTTTTTCATTTATTTTTTCATATAAAACATCTTCATTACAGTCTATATATACAGGGCCAGGTCTTCCTGTGGTTGANATTCTAAATGCATGTGAAACTACTTGAGGNTACTGAGAAGCAGATGTAGGTCTAAAAGTAGCTTTAGATACTTTTTCAAAAATAGATACTTGGTCAATTTCCTGAAAACCACCTCTATAAAAATCTTTTATTGGNCCAGCACCACCTAAAGTTATCATTGGCGCACAATCAATAAAAGCATTATACTGACCTGTAAGTAAATTTAGAGTTCCAGGACCTGAAGCAGCAGTTGTTACTCCGGGTTTTCTAGTTACTCTAGAATATCCATGAGCTGCCATTGCAGCTGCTTGNTCATGTCTAAAATCAATAGCTCTAATTCCAAAGTCCTCAGAATTATTTATTATTTCATAATTCGGNCCACCCATTAAGTAGAATAAGCAATCAGTATTTTCCTCTTTTAAAGTTCTAGCTACTAAATATGAACCATCAACTTCTGGCATTATTTCTCCTAATCTAATTCTAATCTTTGAGCTTCATCTGGAATTTCAATAAGACTTTTATAATATTCATTATTTTCTACAATATCCAAATTTCCAACTTTTGTCATGATATTTAAAGCATTTTGATAGTCAGTGATACTTATTCTTTCTGGCTCTACACTTCNCTGTTCATTTGCATTATGCCAATTTATCAAGGGTAATGAAATTCCGGTTACTTTATAATCGAAAGCAGAAAAAGCAGTAGCTTCACAACCTCCTAAATCCATCAATTGTCTTTGAAATTTAAAATCANTATCTTCTCTTATCAATTCTTTCACTGCAGATAATAAAATAATTTCTCCCGAGTTATCAAAAGTAGTAGCTCTATCTCCAGTTCTTATTATTGGACCTGAACCTGAAATAGCTCCGGGTAATTCACTACTAGTTTCTATTGATACGATTATTGATTCTTTAGAAATTCTATTACTTTTTGCTATGAGTCTAGCACCTAATAATCCAACCTCTTCTGCACGAGAGAAAATTGCACGGATAGAATATTTCATTTTAATATTTTTTAAAGTTCTCAATGTTTCTAATATTAAAGAACATCCAGCTAAATCATCTGCAACTGGGGTAATAATTTCATTTTCATGGATTATAGGAGNNGGTAAATCAAAAACAACAGGCAAGGGATAATCTAATTCTTTTCCTTCAATCTGAACTAGAACAAATTCTTTATTTAGCCATTTATCAGAATTAACAAACCTAAATTTATNTGAATTAGGATCATCTAAAGGAATCAATTTNCCTTCATAATGATCATTTCCACTTATAATCTTAACTTTTGNATTTTCTTGATCGCAAAGTTTAGGCAAGCCNCCTAATGTTTTAGCCTTATATAAATTATCANCAANNTTATCAACAATTTCGAATCCAGGATGATCCATATGAGAAATATAAACAATTTCTTTTTCAGTTTCTCCACTTAGAAGAACTTCAATATTNCCCCATTTATCTTCTGAAAAACTTAAGTCATATTCTTTTAGTTTTGACTTTATAAAGTCTGAAACTAAATTTTCATAAAAAGAGGTAGTTGGAATATTTGAAAGGTCTAAAAATAANGATAAATCTGATTTTTGCATAGCTTATAAATTTAAAAAAAGTAATAAAACTCTAGTAATTCCTTCTTAATAATGATTTCTTTTGTTTAATTATTTTATACGATAAAGCAAAATATTAATAAAATTTGATTGTAAATAGAATGTTTTTGAAAGGAATTTTTGATGGCTAAATATAAGGTGGTCTTTTTAGGACCAGAAGATGACAAACTTGAGTACGAGCAAGCGGAAATGGCTGATCTAGATGTAGAATTTGTAAAAGCAAATCCAAAATCTGAAGGTGAAGCTATGGAAGTCGTAAAAGATGCAGATGCAATCTTAAATCGTGCTGGATGGGGAAGTGAGCAATTCATAAAATCTACAAATAATTGCAAGGTTTTAGCNGTTTATTCTCATGGATTTAATCATGTAGATGCAGAAGCTGCAACNGAACANGGAATGATGATTACAAATGGAGCCGGGATGTGTGCTGAAGAAGTTTCTAATCAGGCTGTTGCCTTTACACTGGCATTAAACAGACAAGTAGTTCAATATACACTTCAACTGAGAGATGGTGGTAAATGGAATGGTGGTGAGTTTAGTCCTATAGAACCTCTAGATGAACAAACTTTAGGGATCATAGGATTTGGAAACATTGGAAGACAAATAGCTAGAAAATTAGGTGGTTGGAGAATGGATACTATTGTATACGATCCATACTGCCCACCTTGGTTGATTAAGGAATATGGAGTTGAGCAAGTTTGGGAGCTTAACGATATTTTTAAAAGATCAGACTACGTTGTTACAATCGTTCCTCTAAANCCTGAAACACACCATATGATAGGTAAAGAGCAGTTTGATTTAATGAAAAAAGATGCTTTTTTCATTAATGTTTGTAGAGGAGCAGTCGTTAAGGAGACAGAATTAATTGATGCGCTAAATAATAACAAGTTTAGAGGAGCAGGATTAGACGTTTTCGAGCAAGAACCTGCAGATCCAAAAAATCCGCTCTTTTCTATGCCAAATGTAATTGTAGCTCCCCATATAGCAGGACAATCTACTAGATCAGCGTGGCTTTCTAGAAGAAGAGCTTCGCAACAAGTAGCAGCAGTNNTGAGAGGTGAAAGGCCAACAGCACTTCAAAATCCCGCAGTAACTTCAAAAATAGAAATGATGAAGTCTATGCCTGCATCTGAACCAAAATTATAGGGGTAATTTTTGAAAAAATCAGTAATTGAAAAAATTACTACNATTAGGAACCCAAANTATCCAAAAATAGTTTGGGTTCTAATTAAGTCTAGCGATGGATTTGAGGGTATAGGNGAAACTTCCTATGATCCAGANACTGTTGAGGCGTTTATTCAAGGAGAAGGNTCAANATATCTACTTGGAAAANATCCTTCNAGTATTGATTTGCANTGGGAAAAATTATCCAAAGTTGGTTCCCATATAAAGTTAGGTAATTCTGCTGAAATGAGAGGTTTATCTGCGCTAGATATGGCTCTATGGGATTTGAAAGCAAGAAAATATAATGTTCCTCTTTACGAACTCTTAGGAGGGCTCTCTAGAGAAAAAATTAAAGTTTATAACACATGCGCTGGATATTCCTATGGGGTTAATAGAAAAGGATCTAAGCTACCTGGCGATATTGATCATAAAAAAGATCAACCATATGAAGATCAGTATGCATTTATCAATGATCCTGAAGGCCTAGCAGAAAGCTTACTTTCTGAAGGCTACTCAGCAATGAAAATTTGGCCCTTTGATCAATTTGTTCCAAATAATGATGGTAATATGATCGATTTACAAGAGCTAGAAGAAGGATCAGAGCCATTTAGATTAATTAGAGAAAAATTTAAAAATAAAATGGAGATTATGCTTGAGCTTCATTCTTTTTGGAATTTGCCATCAGCAATAAGAATTGCAAAATCTGTAGAAAAATATAATCCTTTTTGGATAGAAGATCCTATACCAATGGATAATTTTGACACATTATATCAATTTAAGTCTTCTACTAGCATCCCCACAACAGCTTCAGAAACAATAACTACCAGATGGCAATTTAGAGAAATGTTTGAGAAAAGATCTGTTTCAATTTGTATGTTCGATATCTCTTGGGTAGGGGGCTTATCCGAAGCTAAAAAAGTTTCAACTATGGCAGAATCATATAATTTACCCATTGCGACTCATGACTGCGTTGGCCCTATTACTCTTGCATTTTCCGTACAATTATCTTTGAATGCTCCAAACACAATAATACAAGAAACAGTTCGAGCATTTAATAATACATGGTATCAAGAAATTGCAAATAATCTTCCTGATATTAGAAATGGTTATGCACATGCAACTTCGGAAGTTGGATGTGGTATAAATTTATCAAAAAGCTTTTTAGATGATAGACTTACCAAAAAAAGAGACACGTCACTTTAGGAGAGAATCATGACTAAAATAGCAGATGCAATTCAATTATTTAACTGTCCCGGTCCTAAGCCAAATGGATTACAAGCAACGGATGAAGGATTGTGGGTTATTGATCAAGGAAACAATTTCGCTTATTTATTAAATTGGAAAGATGGTTCTATAATAAAGTCCTTTGAAACAGAAACAGATAAATCTTCAGGTATCACCGTTGATGACCAAGGAAATTTATGGGTAGCTTCTACATACAATTGTAAAATTTATAAAATTGATTCAAATTCTGGAACCACAATCGAAATATTTGAGTCTCCAGGTCAAGGCATGAATGCTACAAGAGAACATGAATCAAATAAATACCAAAATACTGGTGACCACGGTTTAGAATGGAAAAACGGATTACTTTATGTTGCATCACCTCCATCTCAATATATACATGTTATAGATCCTTATAAATGGGTTGAAAAAAGCAAAACTAAAGTTCCTGGTTATAGAGTTCATGGAATAGCATGGGCTGAAGAAGAGGGAAATATTTGGGCTGCGGATACTGCAATGGGAGTAGTTTCAAAAATAAGATTAAAAGATGGTAGAGTCTATGACTCTTTTAGAGTTTCTGACCCAGTCCAAGTTCATGGAATGACCATCAAAGATAGTGTCTTATGGTATTGTGATGATAGAAGGCCAATTGGAATTTTAGATGTAAGTATGGAACCAGACTTTTAATATGAAGAAAAATCAAGGAAAAGTAATGACAGTGTTGGGTGCAATTGATCCCAACAAGGTAGGAAACACTTCTACTCATGATCATATAATTATAGACTTCAATGCAATTTTAACTGAACCTATTGATAAAAAAGATCTTGAAAAAATGGATGAAAAAATCAGTATAGATAACCTGGGATGGGTTAGATTTAATTGGGCTTCCTCAAAAGATAATTTGACATACAACAATATTGAAGACGCATGTAAGGAATTGATCCATTATAAAAATTCCGGTGGAAAAACTATAGTAGATGTTACTAATGTTGGTCTTGGAAGAGACCCGAAAAAATTAAAATCTATAAGCTCTAAAACAGGGATAAATATTGTAATGGGCTCAGGGTTTTATGTTGAATTAGCACAGAAAAAAAATTATACATCTGATGGAATTGAATCATTATTTGAATCAATCATGAAAGATATTACTGTGGGAGTAGATGATTCTAATATTAAATCAGGCATTATCGGTGAAATTGGATGTTCCTGGCCTTGGACAGAAAATGAAAAAATCTCAATGGAAGCTTCAGTCTCAGCTCATAAAGCTACAGGTTTACCTTTACTAATACACCCAGGAAGAGATCAATATGCTCCTTTAGAAATAATAAATTTTATTGATAAATTAGGAGCTGATCTAAATAATGTTGTGATAGGTCATATTGATAGAACAATTTTTGACTATTCAATATTGAAAGAAACTGCAGAAAGTGGAACTTTTTTGAATTTAGACCTTTGGGGACACGACAGCCCTTACTATCCCCTTGCACCTGAAACTTATATGCCAGGAGATCATGAGAGGATAGAAATGATTGAATTTTTAATCCAAAATGATTTCGAGGATAAAATCTTGTTAGCTCACGATATTTGCACTAAACATAGATTGAAAAAATATGGCGGTCATGGATTTGATCATTTATTAAAAAGAATAGTACCTTGGATGAAATTAAGAGGTATAGATTCAGAAATAATAGAAAAAATGATGATAGATAATCCTACAAATATGCTTACAATTAAATAATGAGAAAAATTATTTTTATATTTTTGATTTCTATATTCTTAAATTGTTCCTCTGATATTCAGAAAAATTTTATTTCGTTATTTGTTATTACTGAAGAATTAGAAATAGGAGATAATAGAGTTGTATTAACAGCCTTAGATGAAAATGGAAATACACTTACAAATGACTTAAGATTTTTCTTAAGAAAATTAGATAGAAATGAAACAATAGAAATAAAAAATAAGAGTATTTCTAGCTGGCCTCCCAATAGAAATGTTTTCATTACAAAGATTAACTTTGATGAAGTAGGCTATTGGGAATTCATTGTTCGAAATGGAAAAGTTGAGGCAAAGGCTACAGTAAATGTTAAGCAAGATTCTAAAATATTAAATGTTGGAGATTTTATAGAACCTTTAAATACTCCTTCAATAGGTGAATATAATATTTCAGAAATCACTACTGATATTAATCCTAATAAAGACTTTTATAAGCATAGTATTGCTGAAGCATTAACTGAAAAAAAACCTATCTTTATAACTTTTGCTACTCCAGGATTGTGTGTCACAGGGACTTGTTCTCCACAATTAGAAGAACTCAAAAAAATATCAAATGATTACAATGACTTAATAATAATTCACATAGAAATATGGAAAAATTTTAAAGAAGTAATGGATAAAGGTGATTTATCAATTGGTAAATTAAATGATTCAGTTGAAAAATTTGGAATCAAGACAGAGCCTTGGACATTCCTCATAAATACAGAAGGAAAAATAAAAAATAGATATCAAGGATTTGTAGAATCAAAAGAATTAAAAACTGATCTAGAGTCCATTATAGAATATTAATGATTATGACCTAAAAACTTAAAATCAATAATTATATTTTTATTATTTATTTCACTATATTTAATATAAACTTCTTCACCATCTTCCATATGTGACTTTACATGAGAATAAGTAAATGCAATATTTATATCCTCAAGAAAGCTTCCAGATTTTATTTCAAAAACTTTTCTTTTACCATCATTATCCACTAAAGTTATAGAGCTGATAGATTTCATTCCACTTAATAAAGATGCATCAATATCCATTATTTTTCCTTCATAAGAAAAGGTATCTGAACACCCAGATGTAATAAATAAAAGAATTAATATTAAGACAATTTTATTTTTTAACATCTTCCAAAATTTCTTTTGCCTTATCAATCAAATTTTGATTTCTTGGATTTTTTGCAATTTCTATTGCTTCTAGCAGATCTTCTTCAGCATTAGCTAACTCTCCAAAAGAATAGTACAATAAAGCCCTTTCAATAAAGTAAGACGGAGCTGATCTATCCATTTCAATAGCTTTATTAATTATTTGCATAGATTGATTTAGATCTATATTATATTCCCTGTAACTTTTAGCCTTCCAATAATAGATAGATGAATCATCAGGCTCTAGCTTTATTGCCAAATCAAATAATTCATTTGATTGATCTATTAGTCCTTTGTCTGCCTTAATAGAAGCAGAAACAATAATTGCTCTTACATCAATAGGATTATTTTCTAACGCACTATTAGCAAAACTTTCTGATGCTTCAAGATCATCTAAATAATATAAAACTAAAGCCTTTTTTGAAAGGTGAGAAGAAATAGAGGAATTTATAGCAATTGCATTATTTAAGTATTCTAAAGATTTATTTAAGTTTGACTGCATTAAGGAGGAATCAGCCAAACCTTCCCATGCCTTAGAAAATTCAGGATCTATAATAATTAATTTTTCAAATGTTTTTTCTGCTTCTTTATATTTACCTTGATTTAAGTATCTATTTCCATCAATGAATAAATCTAATGAAGCCTGAGGTGAGTATTCATAAGTTATTTCTTCAGAATCAATATCATTAGAATTATTAGAACAGGAAATAACTAGTAAAAATAAAATATATATAATTTTTTTTATCATAATAAATGTACTAACTGTCCCATAACTTCTTTTTCCGTTTTCGTACCATTCTTAATTCCTAGGTCTAAAATCAATAAGTTCTGCAACATTATTTTCATTCTCTCATGAGAAAAATTTTGCGCTTGATTAAGAATTTTATTAAAAGCAAAATTAGACTTAACTTGAATTTTATTTTGTATTGATTGATTATTACTTTCACCTAATAAATCTTGAGTCATGATTATTAGTCTCAATTGCCTTGCTAACATTTGTTCTATAGAAAAGAAATTTTGGCCTTTGTTTATAAACTCATTAATCAATTGATCAGACTTAAATAAATTTTTTTCTAAAATAGAATCAATTAATTCAAATATGGATGTTTCTTTAATTCCAGATACCATAAGTTCTATATCTGATTCTTCAATTTTTGCATTTGGTTTGTAATTACTAAGCTTAAATAATTCATTATCAAGATATCTAAAATTATTTCCTATCAACTCTATTAGTTTATTCACTGCATCAGAAGAAAGGTCTAGCTGATGATTTTCTTGCCTAGAGATAATCCACTTTCTAATCTTGTCCCAAGAACCTCTACCACTAGGAAGATTAAGTAAATAAATTTCAGCTACATCTAAAAATTTTTTTATTTTTGTTGATTTTATATTTATTTCTTTTGACTCAAAAAAAATTACCTCATTCATAGTTGGCTTATTTATACAAATTTCATTAAAGTCTTTCCATTGTTCATTTTTAGACGAAGTTATTTTTGATATCAAGTCAAAAAAGACAAGCTTCCTACTATCACCAAATAAAGACATTGTATTTACTAATTCACTGAATGTTGATTCTGTTAATTTATTTGGATAGATAAAATTTACATCTGATTCAACATCAGTTGCTTTACCTGTAAATTCATTTAGTAATTCTTTGGATGAAAATTCATCATCCCCATGTATTAGTTTAATCAAAACTTAATATTTATTTTTATTGATATTATTTAATTAAGAAATTTAATAACATATTATTATAATTTTATGAAAAATTTTATTACATTAATACCTAGAATATTTTATTTAGCATATAAGATCTTCACTACCCTTTTTGACCCCAAGGTATCAATTAAAATAAAATTATTTTTCTTACTATCAATAATATATATAATTTCACCATATGACTTAATAAGAGACATTATTCCTATATTAGGACAAGTAGATGATATTTTAGTCTTTATTATTGCTATTTTAGTTTATAAGTTTCAAGATTTTAAAAGGAATTTAAATAAAAATCCTAAAGAAACAATAATAGAAGGTGAATTTAGAAATATAGATTCAGATACAGAATGAACAAAATATTTTATGGGATACTTTACTGGTAAAAGAATAACAAATATTTACATTGATTTAATGGATTCGCTACAAAAAAAAAATTAAGGATGCAGTTTAATGGGATTTAAGTGTGGAATAGTTGGTTTGCCCAATGTTGGAAAATCTACATTGTTTAATGCCTTAACGCAAACTAGTAATGCTCAAGCTCAGAATTATCCATTCTGCACAATAGACCCCAATATAGGTGAAGTTGCTATACCGGATGATCGTTTAAAAACGTTATCCGAAATAAGTGATTCCAAATCAATAATTCCTACAAAAATGTCCTTCGTAGATATCGCTGGACTAGTAAAAGGAGCCTCAAAAGGTGAAGGATTAGGAAATAAATTTCTTGGAAATATCCGAGAAATGGATGCAATCGCATATGTTATTAGGTGTTTCGAGGATCCAGATATAGTTCATGTAAACGGAACTATTAATCCCGTAGAAGATAGCGAAATAGTTGAAACTGAATTAATGCTATCTGATCTAGAAAGTATTGAATCCAGAATTCCAACAATTGAAAAAAAGGCTAAGTCTGGAGATATTGAAGCAAAAGAATTGTTGCCTATAATAACCAGTGTTCATGAATTATTAAGTACAGGAAAACCTGCCAGATTATTAAAACTTTCTGAAGTAGAAAAACCTATTTTAAAAAATTTACAACTACTTACAAGCAAACCAGTTCTCTATATATGCAATGTAGCCGAAAAAGATGCAACAACTGGAAACAAGTACTCAAAATTAGTTCAAGATATAGCAAATAAAGAAAATGCACTTTCAATCATAATTTCAGCAAAAATAGAATCTGAAATATCTCAATTAAATAACGAAGAAAAAAACGAATACTTAACAGCATTAGGACTGAAGACTTCCGGATTAGAGCAAGTAATACAATCTGGTTATAAACTTCTGGATCTAATAACTTATTTCACCTCAGGTCCTGAAGAATCGAGAGCTTGGACTATCTCAAAAGGATCAAATGCACCAAGAGCCGCAAGAGAGATACATACAGATTTTGAAAAAGGCTTTATAAGAGCTGAAATAGTTAGCTATAAAGATTACGTAACTTTTCAGGGTGACAAAAAATCCAAAGAAGCTGGAAAGATGCGGGTTGAAGGAAAAGATTACATAGTCGAAGATGGGGATGTAATATATTTCAGATTCAATGTTTGATTTTAAACTAGCTTAATCGTTCTATCATGTTAACTGCTAAAATACATTCAAAGACTAAAAAAGTATATTAGATCAGAAGTCATAAATTATGACGAAATTATTATAAATAAAGCAAAATATGAAGCTTCAATTTCTTACTAATAAAAATAAAAACATACTTATTTCGTCTTTTGGATCATTTTTATGTATGTTTTTTATTGCATATATTAATTCACTGGACTCAAGTAATATTTGGCTAATACCTCCATTTGGTGCAAGCTTAGTTCTTGTAATGGCTGTTCAGGACAGTCCATTAGCACAACCGAGAAACGTTTTTTTTGGTCATATTTTTTCAGCATTATCAGGTGTGATAATGTTTTACTTTCTTGGAGTATCTCCTCTGTCAATTTCATTAGGAATGGCCCTTGCAATCTTGATTATGATGATAACAAAAACAATTCATCCACCGGCTGGTGCAAATCCAGTCATAGCGATCTTGGGAGCAAAAACTTTTGAATTTGTTATAATTCCAGTTGCTATTGGGGCTTCATTTATTGTTATTTTTGCTTATATATACAACAAGATATGGAAAAGAAATTAACAATTTTTATTATAATAAGTAAATTGATTCATACAAAAATAAAAAATAATTAGTTATGGTTAAATTTATAGAAAAAACTCATCTAATAGAAAACTATAAATCAAGGTAGACTAAAAAAAGAAATTAAAGAAAAAATTGTTTCAAATGAAAATACTTAAAGGAAAATCAAATGAGTGATGAAATTGGAAAAATTGAAAAACCTAGTTCAAAAGATATTATTGGTAAGAGAAAAGCATTTATATGTGTTTTACTACAAGCTCCCCCTGAGGCTTCTAAGGATCTACACGAACTAATCCAGAAGTATTGGGAAGCTTTAGATGTCAATATTACAAATTTAGAATCAAAAGCAGGAATCGTAAAAAGAATTTTTGTTGAAGGAATTCCTGGCAAAGGTGAAGATGTATCGATTAGCCTTAAGGAAGCCAGCCTAGGTGCTTGGAATGTTTTACAGCAAAGGATAAGTTCAGGGGCAGAATTCGAAGAATTTGAAAACTTAGAAATATTACAAAAAGTAATAGATTGGTCCAAATGTCTAAACGTTGGATTGAGTAATAGAAGCGTTGCTGAAAAAATTTCTGAGGAGCTAAAAAAAGAATCTGAAGCTAGAATTGATTTCATCAGTAAATCTATTGATGGAAATCTTAAGGATGGAGAATCTTGCATAATTTTTACTGGGAACCAAGAAATTGATTTGCCAGATGATGTTGAAAAATTTATCATCTCACCTCCAGAATTAGATACAGTAGCACAATGGGTAAAAAATGCTCAAGCAGCAATGGAAGCTCAGATGAAACAACAATTTGAGGCTCAGCAACAAGCCCCGCAAAACATAGAAGGCAACGAAAGTGATCAGGATAAGCCTGATTCTGGAATATGGACACCAAACTAGAACAGAAACCACTAGGTTTGTACATTCACATACCCTTTTGTCATACAAAATGTACTTATTGTGACTTTAATACATATACTGGCTTAGAAAACCTAATAGATGACTTTACCGAGTCTATTTGCAATGAAATAGAATTTTGGTCAATAACTGATCAATATAGAATAAATTCTATATTTATAGGTGGCGGAACTCCATCATATATTGATGTAGAAAATTTAGAAAAAATAATCAATAAAATTAATAGTAATTTTAAGATTTCAAAAGAAATTGAAATTACCATGGAAATAAATCCTGAAGACGTCACAGATAAAAAAGCTTTATTATGGAAAAACATTGGTATAAATAGATGCTCAGTAGGAATTCAATCATTAAATGATGATGAATTGAAAATAATCAATAGAAGACATACCGCTAATAAAGCAATAAATTCCATCAATATTTTAAAGAAATATTTTAAAAATGTTTCTATAGATTTGATCTATGGACTACCTAAGCAAAATTTGAAATCTTATGTAGATACTTTAGAAAAAATAATCAAAATAAACCCCACTCATATTTCAGCTTACTCATTACAAGTAGAAAAAGGGACTTATTTGAATGAGCAAGTATTTAAGAACGAAGTAGTTGTTGCAACTGATGATATTTCAGCTGAAATGTATAAAAAGACTCAAAATATACTCAAAAAAAATAATTATAAAAATTATGAAATTTCTAACTGGTCAAAAAATGGACTTTTATCAGAGCATAATATGAAGTACTGGAAACTTGAACCATACATAGGTATCGGTCCTGGAGCTCATTCTTATTTAGAAAAAAAAAGATTTAGTGTCATAAAGTCTCCTAAAAAATATATCCAAAGTATAAAAAAAATAAAGAAAAATAAAATAATTAATATTGAAGAAAAAATAAGATTTTTAAAGAAAAATACATTTTTTGAGATTTATGAAGAACATAATTCAAAAAATGAAAAACTTGAATTTTTGATGCTTTCATTAAGATTGGAGCAAGGAATAGACATAAAAGATTTTAAGCAAAGGTTTAGTCAAGACTTTGATGAATTATATTTAAATAAATTGAAACATTATTTTAAGAATAATATTTTAGAAAAAAACAATGGATTCTATAAACTGACAAAAAAAGGGAAATTGTTTGCAAATGAAGTAGCTAATAATTTTGTCGATTAATAATTTATTTTTTAAGACCGTATTTCCATGAAAGTAAAAGATTTGATGCTACAAAAATTGAGCTGTAAGTACCAATTATTACTCCTAGTAACAATACTAGAAGAAAATCTCTTAGAGATTGTCCACCAAACAATATCATAGACAGGATTACTATTGAAGTTGTGACAGATGTTCCTATAGATCTAGTAATTGATTCTCTTACTGATTGGTTAACTACATTCATAAACTCCATAGATTTATTAACTATCAGATTTTCTCTGATTCGATCAAAAATTACAATTGTGTCATTAACAGAATAACCAATAACAGTTAATATCCCTACGATAAATATTGAATTAACAACTGATCCTATAAACAGACTAAATATAATAAATAATCCCATAACTACCAAAACATCATGAACTAAAGTCAATATTGCTGCTACAGCATAAACATAAGACTGTTCAACATTTCTAAATGCATAAATGATATAAAGCATTACGAATAATGATGCTATAAAAACAGCTATAATGGAGTTTCTAATTGTATTATCTGCAACTGAAGAACCCACTGTATTCACGTCCATTGTCACTGGAGCCTCTCCAATCAAATTAGTAAGCTCAGCATCAATTCTTTCTTTCCCATCTGGTCCAACATCAGAGGTTCTAATGAAAAATTCTTTATTACCCATCGATTGTATAATTGATGTTTCAAATCCAGCATTTTTTATACTTTCAGAAATTTGATCTTGTGAAGGACTTTGATCATTCCATCTATAGGTGATTGTTGAGCCTGATGTAAAATCAATACCAAGTGGAAGTCCAGGTAAAAATAATAATAATACAGAAATAACTATTGCTAATATAGAGAAATAAAATAGATATATTCTTTTAGATAGTAAATTCATTCTATGCTTCTCCATCTTTGTTTCTTTTTGATATCGGAATAAATAAGTTAGTTTTATCAAATAAATTGGTTGTTGTAATTAATCTAACCAAGATTCTATTAACTTGAAAACTAGTTATCATACTTAGTAGTACTCCAATTCCTAGGGTCAATGCAAACCCCTGCATAATTGAGGTTGAAAAATTAGATCCAAACCAATAAAGTACAACTGCTGTAATTATAGTAGAAAAATTTCCATCCCTAATAGAAGGCCACGCTCTATCAAATCCAACAGTTATTGAATTAAGTAAATTCCTACCTGCAATTAATTCCTCTTTTATTCTTTCTGAAATCAATATATTTGCATCAACTGCAAAACCAATAGATAAAATCAGAGCAGCAGCACCAGACAAAGTTAATGTTACTGGCAGGATCTTAAATATTGCTATGACAAATACTAAGTAAATTATTAATGTCAAAGAAGCGATAATTCCTGGAATTTTATAATAACTTATCATAAAAATTAATACTAATATAAATCCAATGATTCCTGCAGTTAAACTTTTACTAAGTGATTCTGCTCCCAAAACTGCATCAACATTTCTTTCCTGAATAAGATCTAATTTTGCAGGTAGGGCACCTGATCTAAGTTGAATAGCTATTTCTCTAGCTCTTTCAGCATCAATATCTTTCCCATAAATATAAGCTCTTCCTCCAGAAATAGCCTTGTCAGCTCCTGGACTTACAAGTTCTTCATTATCAAGGTATATAGCTAATAAATCACCTGTCCTCGAAATTCGATCTGTTACTTCATAAAAAATATCTGAACCATCATCATCAAAAACAACGTTCACTACAGGTTGAGATAACTCAGCAACTGTTCCAGGCGATGCATCTGTCAAATTTTTTGACTCAATTCCTGTTGCAACTTCATTATAGTATTGGGGATCATAACATTTTACTAATTCCCAAACATTTGCATCTAACTCTTCAGGCTTTTCTTTTCCACACTCTCTAACTCTAAAATCTAATTGAGCAGTTGAACCTATCAATCTTTTAGCAGATTGAATTCCTCCACTTATTATAAAGTTTTCTAATTCTCCTTCAGGTTGTAGATTTACTAGATTATATTTAGTTTCTGATAGAGCAAGCATGATTTTTTCTGCTTGGCTTTCATCTCCATACCCAAAATTCAAAAGTTTTAATTCCCAAGCACCAAAACCAAGATTATTCAATTCTTCATATTTAATATCTGATTCAAGCAAAAGAGGTTCTATATCATCTATATTTGGAAATTCTAAATCTTCACCTTCTTTTTTCCCTTCAAGCCTTATAGGAGAAAAATTAATCATAACTTTAACAGGAAAAGAATTAGCTAAATTATTTTTGATCATTTCAGATGAATTTTGATCTAAGGCTTGCTCATAACTAACAATATATTCACCTTCAATTTCTTCAATTTGAAAATCTTTTAATCCTGCTGATGAAATCTTATCTTTTATTTCTTCTAAACTTGGATCATCTTTTGAAAAAGAAAATGTTATTTGATCACCAGATTGAGATGGGATTTGAACTAAAATTTTGTTTGGGGGAGTTCCAAGTAATTGGACATTAGCTTCACTTACTCCAAACTCGTTAACTCTTTTATCAATTATCTTTCTTACGCCCTCTGCATCCTCAATAGTTGGCTCTTCTCCAGCAGTAGAAGTAATAGAATAAACTAAGTGAGTTCCACCTTTTAGATCAAGGCCCAAAACCATTCCTAGTAAATTATCATTATTACCTCTTTCCCAATTATTTATTTTAATTGGGTTTATAAATAACACTAGTAAGGAAATTACTAAACATACTACTAAAACTATTATTCCCTTAAATCTCAAAACTATACCTTCCTTTTATATTTCTAATGAAGCATCATCTAAAGAACTGTCAGATTTGATTTTAGAAAGTTCTATTTTTTTTTCAATAACTTCACACATACTTAAATCATCTTTTGTAGATTTATCATTACTTATATGAATTTTATAACCAACATCATGCCAATGAGTTTCATCTGGAGTTACACCAGTTTTATGTAAATCTTCATGAGATTTTAAATGGTCCGTATACATAATTCCATTTAAGTGATCAATTTCATGTTCTATGGCTTGAGATAACAATTCTTGTGCTGTGAATTTAATTTTACTCTGATTTACATCCAAATATTCTGCATCAATTTTTATTGACCTTTCAATAATTCCAGTGAATCCTGGAACACTCAAGCAACCTTCTTGAACTTCTCTAGATCCTTCTTTATTTGAAATATAGGGATTAATCATAATCATTGGATCATTTTCAGGAATTTGAATAGTTATCATTCTTAAAAGTTTACCTACTTGTGGAGCTGCTAAGCCCACTCCTTTAGCTGATTGCATTGTCTCTAACATATCATAACCAAACTGAATTAAGTCCTTATCAATACTAAATATTTTTTCTGATTTTTTTCTTAGTATTGGATCTGGAAATTTTCTAATAGGCATTATTGACAATACAAACTACCTATCTTGCTTCTTTAATTCTAGCCTTTTTACCTGTTAAATCTCTTAGGTAGTAAAGATTTGAGCGTCTAACTTTTCCTCTTCTAATAACTTTAAGAGAATCTATGCTAGGGGAACTTATCGGTAAAGTTCGCTCTACCCCAACTCCTGAAGCAATTCTTCTAACAGTAAAAGATTTTCCTGGAACAATTTGAGAGCCATTCTTATGATTACCTTTTATTACATTACCTTGAAATGCTTGTATTCTTTCTCTTTCACCTTCTCTAATAAGTAGATTTACTACAACAGTATCACCACTTCTAAAGGAATCTATTTTTTCGTTACTGTCTAACTTATCAAGATAATTTATATTTTGAGATTTAGGTTCTTCAGCTTTAGTTTCTTCTGATACAGGTTCTTCTGCTTTAGGTTCTTCTGCTACAGGTTCTTCAGCTTTAGGTTCTTCAGCTTTAGGTTCTTCTGCTACAGGTTCTTC
>PABO01000034.1 GCA_002699165.1 Chloroflexota bacterium
CGGTAATATCCCTGGGTGTTCCTTCAGCTATTAGTTTGCCGCCTCTTGGTCCAGCCCCTGGTCCAATATCGATAACATAATCTGAAGACATAATTGTTTCAGCATCATGCTCAACAACAATAACTGTATTACCAAGATCCCTAAGGTTTTGAAATGCTTTAATCAATAGAGCATTATCAGATTGATGAAGTCCTGCGCTGGGTTCATCTAGAACATATAAAACACCTGATAGACCTGAACCCATCTGCGTAGCAAGGCGAATTCTTTGTGATTCACCTCCTGAAAGTGAGGAGCTCTCTCTATTTAAATTTAAATATGAAAGACCGACATCAACCAAAAATTTGAGGCGTTTAGATAATTCTGAGAGCACATCCTTGCAGATAAGGCGGTTAGAGTTATTAACACTTATCTCTTTAATAAATCTAAGTGCGTCTGTAACACTTAATTTGGTAAACTTATCAATCGATAATTCGCCGAATACCTCATGTTCAATAGTTATTGAACGCATGCTTTTCTTGAGCCTAGCTCCATTACAATTAGGGCAATTTTTTGGAAGCATAAAACGTCTAATGTTTCTTTTAGTGCTTTCACTTTTGCTAGTGCTGTAAAGTCTTTCGGCTTGATTAATTAGACCTTCAAATTTTATAGACGAATCAGATTTTTTTTCTTCAGGTATACCAAAGAATATCATCTTAACAAAGTTATCACCTAAGTCTGAAAATTTTTCTTTAGTCGATACATTAAATTCATTAGCCAGTTTTTCTAGCTGCTTGTCATGAATGGTTTTAAGTTTTTTATTCCTGTTCCACCATGAATGAATAGCACCATCATTAAGTGACAGATTTTCATCCTTTATGAATAAGCTTTCTTCAACTTGTAAAATTGAACCAACCCCATGACACATTTCACATGCTCCATAGTGACTATTAAATGAGAAATGTTTTGGAGTAATCTCAGGTAATGAAAATCCTGTTTTGGGATTTGTGTATATTGTACTAAACTTATCCTCAACCCAAGTACTCTCGCCTTTTCCTTGATGCATTACATCGACTTTTAAAGCTCCCCACTTAATTGCCGTTTCTACAGAACTGTACAATCTGGATCTCAATCCATCCTTAATAACGATTCTATCGACTACGGCTTGAATTTTATATTTTATATTTTTTTGGAAAGGTTTTAAGGCCTCATCTAATTGAATGAATTCATTATTGATGCGAGCCCGAATAAATCCGTTTCGTTTAAGGCGTTCAATAATATTTTTTATATCACTACCTTTATCATGAAGGATAGGGCTAAGAACGATTACCTTTGACCCATCTTCCAAAGCTAATAATTTTTCAACTATATTATCAATGGTCAATTTTTCTATAACCTCACCTGTATTTGGGTCATGAGGAATGCCGATTGATGAATAAAGAACCCTTAGGTAATCATATATCTCTGTTGAAGTAGCAACCGTAGATCTTGGATTAGGTGAAGAACTTCTTTGCTCGATCGCCAGCGCAGGTGAAAGCCCTTCAATTGAGTCTACATCAGGTTTCTCAAGTTGATCCAAAAATTGGCGGGCATATGATGAAAGACTTTCAACATACTTTCGTTGTCCTTCAGCATATATAGTATTAAAGGCTAATGAAGACTTTCCTGAACCGCTAGTGCCAGTTATTACAACAAACCTATGCCGAGGTATGTTGACATTAATATTCTTAAGATTGTGCTGTCTAGCGCCTCTTATAGTGATTTGGTCTATGCCTTTAAGTTGATTCAATTGAGATGCAGATTTGAATTTTTGATTAAATTCTAGTTATCGTGTAAATTATTTTAGCAATCAATGGAGTCGAATCAAACAAATCAGGATAATAGACCTTTACGTATCTTAGCCTCACACCCTGATACCGGCACTCTTAGGCTAATAAGAGATTCAATATCAAACCTTCTTAACATTGATGTCGATACATCTCCATCCTCTGAATATGCTTTCGAACTTGCAGTAAAAAGACACTATTCACTGTTTTTATTTGGTATAGATATGCCAAATCTTAACGGTCAGTTACTTTATGATATGTTGTTTACAATTTATCCAAAGATTCACCCGGAAGTTTCAAGCTTTCCAGGCGTTGTATTTATTGGTAACGAGAATGAATCTATTAAAAGCGATGAAATCAGGAAAGATGCTAGAGTTAAAGATTTTATAATTAGACCTCTCTCAATTGACCGAATTGTAAGAGTTGTTAAAAATTCCATTCAAGTTGATGAATCCTGATTTAATTAGTTGTGATAAAGTAGGTGTTAAGATTTGTGGGATTCAAACACTTGATGATGCCTTTCTGTCTATTGAAAAAGGAGCCGATTCAATTGGGCTAAACTTTTGGAATAAATCAAAACGTTACGTAAGTCGAAAAACTGTTGAAGGTTGGGTTGATAAGTTAGATCCACGTGTTGAAAGAGTTGGTGTATTTGTCAATGCCGATCCAATGGTGGTCAAATCTATGCTAATTGATGGTCTCATCCATGTTGCGCAATTTCATGGAAATGAAACTAATGAATATTGCAATGAGTTTAACGATCAATTTAAAATAATTAAAGCATTTGGTGTTAAGAGTCCCAAGTCAGTTGAACAGGCAACTAAATGCACTGTTCAAACAATTTTACTTGATTCGTATTGTGGTAATGATTTTGGAGGATCTGGACATACATTTGAGTGGGAATTTGCCAGGGCTTTTCAAAATGATAATCTTAATAGACCAATAATCCTTGCAGGAGGTTTAAATATATCAAACGTGGCTAAAGCAATTAAGGAGCTTTCACCTTCAGCCGTTGACGTCGCTAGCGGTGTAGAAAACAGTCGTGGTTACAAAGACCCAGAATTGGTTGAAAGATTTATACAATTGGTCAAGCAATCGTCTAATTAAGAGCTTGAGCACTAATTTCGTTTGTTGCATTTTTCAAACTTTGATCCATTCTCTCAACTATAATGAGTAGTAACGAATTTAAAATATCGGTCTTATCAGGTGACGGAATTGGACCTGAAGTCATGCAAGAATCCCTGCGTGTTCTTGATGCTGCATCAAATAAATATGATTTTAATCTTTGTTTAGATCATCAACTTGTTGGAGGAATTGCCATTGATGAAAGATCATGCCCATTACCGGAGGAAACACTCAGGTCTTGCGAAAATTCTGATGCTATTCTATTCGGCTCTGTAGGTGGTCCAAAATGGGAATCACTTCCACCTGATGAACAACCTGAAAGAGGTGCCCTTCTTCCCCTAAGAAAGCATTTCGGACTATTTGCAAACTTAAGACCAAGTGTATGTTTTCCATCACTTATTGGAGCTTCTCCGATAAGAACTGATATAATACAAGGTGGTTTTGATGTTTTATGTGTTAGAGAGCTAACAGGCGGTATTTACTTCGGTGAGCCTAAATCAATTGAAAATACTGATGATGGACGCGTTGCAATTGATACGATGATTTACAATGAATCAGAAATTGATAGAATTGCTAGGGTTGCATTCAATGCAGCAATGGGTAGATCCAAAAGGCTTACATCAATAGATAAAGCTAATGTTTTAAGAAATGGTATCTTATGGAGAGAGACTGTTGAAACTGTATCTAAAGATTTCCCAGAGGTTAAATTGGATCATTTATATGTAGATAATGCTGCTATGCAATTAATCAGAAGACCTAAAGAATTCGATGTTATTTTAGCACCAAATCTTTTTGGAGATATTTTAAGTGACGAAATGGCAATGATTGCTGGATCTTTAGGCATGTTAGCTAGTGCAAGTCTTGGTCAATCTAAAGGTGATGGTCTTTACTTTGGCATGTATGAACCAAGTGGAGGTTCTGCCCCTGACATTGCTGGCCAAGGTATAGCCAATCCATGTGCTCAAATACTTTCTGCATCATTAATGTTACGCTACTCCTTAGGGTTAACTGAGGCTGCAGACTCAATAGATAATGCAGTGAGATCCGCTATAGATAATGGTTNCCGAACAGGAGATATTTTCAGTAATGAAGTAGATACACAGCTCGTTAATACTGTCGAGATGAGTAATTCTATAATAAGTAATATTATTTAGTTACAAGAATGTTGTGATTAATTAAAAGGCTGCCAGTCTGGCTTGAATCAAAAGTAGACCCTATAGAATTACTGATTAGGCTCATCATTGGTGGTATTTTTATTTTTGCAGGTTTAGGCAAGTTGAATGACCTGCAATCTTTTGAATTAGCTATTAGAAATTTTTCTATAGTTAATGATCCGTGGGTAGCCATATTGACAATGGTTCTTCCTCCATTTGAACTTATTATCGGTTTATTTGTTGCTCTTAGAGTTCTCTATATAGGCTCTTTAATACTAGTAACTGTAATGTTACTGATATTTATACTGGCCTTAGCATCGTTATTAATAAGAGACATCAACGTCGATTGTGGATGCTTGGGACTTAACATAAGTATCCAATTACAAATACTTTTAGACTTATCTACACTTGGAGGCTGTGCTTACCTTTTTAAAACCTGTAGAAAAAAATCAAAAAATTAATTACTTAGGTCAAGCATTCTCTGAATTGGGGCCTCTGCTTTCAGTCTCATATCTTCTGGAATAATGACTTCAGGAGACAATGACTCCATGCAATTCTTGAGTTTTTCAAGTGTATTCATTTTCATGAAATGACATTCAGAGCATGCACAATTTTGTGTCGGGGCAGGAATAAAGTTTTTCTCAGGAACTTCTTTCTTTAGTCTATGCAACATTCCATTTTCGGTAGCAATTATAATATTCTTGCTTGATGAATTTCTCGCATAATCAATCATCTTTTCAGTTGAGCAAACTTCGTCAGACAACATTCTCACTGCGTAAGTGCATTCTGGATGCGAAACTAATTCCGCATTTGGAAATTCTTCTCTTATCTTTAGTATACTTTCCCTAGTGTATTCAACGTGGACATAACATGAACCTTTCCAAAGATCCATTTTACGACCGGTTTGTTCCATAACCCATGATCCGAGGTTTTGATCTGGGACAAATAATATTGGTCTATCTTGTGGTGCTGATGCTACGATTTTTACTGCATTTCCACTTGTGCAAATACAATCAGATAGAGCTTTTACGTGGGCACTACAGTTTATGTAAGCAATTACATAATAGTTTTTCTCAGAATTCTCTTCCAAAAATGACTCGAGTTGATTGCCGTCACAAGATTGCTCTAAAGAGCATCCAGCATCACTATCTGGTAAAATAACAGTTTTATTAGGATTAACTATCTTGGCTGTTTCAGCCATAAAATGAACGCCACAAAAAACTATAACATCCGCATCGGTTTTCTTTGCCTGAAATGCTAATCCAAGGGAATCACCTACGAAGTCAGCGATATCCTGTATTTCACCTACTTGATAATTATGAACCAATATTATGGCATTAATCTTTTTCTTTAGTTCAAGAATTTGATCCTTTAAATCATATGGCTTTGTAGTTGTTACCATTCAATAAAACTTAAACGATCAAACTCTGCGTGCAACATTGATAAAGATCATATTTTTTTGATAAATTTTCCTTATTATTTATTTATATTAATTAAATAAAATAGATTAAATTTCATACAAAATTTGAGTGCTTAAACGTTTTATTTGATTACAATATGGTATTATTCTTCACCAATTGTTTAAAAGTAATACAAGTTACTGAAAATTAGCAAGTTAGCAATCTCTTAACCATAGATTAATTATTTAAAAATACCACCGAATATATTGCTATTTTTGTACGATCTAGATTAATATAATGAACTCAATTATTTAATTATTGAACCCCAAAAAAATCCTAAAAATTTAATTTTTGTTAAATGTCTCAAGAAGAAAAAAATAGCGATGCCGAAGAGGCGCAACTCACTGCAGGTGGTGATCAATATGATGCCGCTCAAATTGACAAACTAGAGGGCCTTGAAGCAGTTAGAAAAAGACCTGGAATGTATATTGGTGACCCTGATGAAAGAGGTTTACATCATTGTGTATTTGAAGTCTTAGATAATTCTATCGATGAACATTTAGCAGGATATTGTAACAAAATTGTCATTGTATTACATGTTGATGGATCAATTTCTATCGATGATGACGGTCGGGGAATTCCTGTTGACATGCATCCTAAGTTTGGCGTTCCAGCCATTGAATTAGTTTTAACAAATTTACACGCTGGTGGAAAGTTTGGTCAAGGAGCATACAAATATTCTGGTGGACTACATGGTGTGGGTGCGAAGTGTGTAAATGCACTTTCTGATTGGTTCAAGGCTGAAGTGCGCCGTGATGGTAAGTTGCACTCTATAATGTTTGAGAGAGGTAAAACCATTAAACCTCTTGAAGTTGTTGGTGAAATTCCCGAAAAGCCTACCGGTACAAAAGTCACTTTCTTTCCAGATGCTACAATTTTCACAGAAACAATTGCATTTCAGACTGAGAGATTAGCAAAGAGAATGAGAGAGTTATCATTTCTTAACCCAGGCTTAACCATTGACCTTATTGATGAACGTCCTGAATCCTCTTCAACCCAAACTTTTTATTATGCGAAAGGTATTGAGGAATACGTTGGTCAACTTGGTGAGAATAAAAACTTAGTACATACTGATCCAATTATCGTTAAAGGTAAGCGCAAAGTCGAAATCGATTATGATGGTAAAGTAACTGAGGATGACGTTTTTGCAGACATTGTATTTCAATACAACGATTCATATAATGATCATATTCTTTGCTTCGCTAACTCAATTCCTAATCCTGATGGAGGAACACACTTGTCTGGATTTAGAGGTGCCTTAACAAGAGCAATTAATCAATATGCTAAAAATAATAAAATCCTTAAGGATAAGGATCCAGCATTGTCAGGTGATGATGCAAGGGAGGGAATCGTTTGTGTTATCAGCGTTAAAATGCCGAATCCTAGATTTAACTCACAAACAAAATCTAAATTGGTTAATACAGAAATTGAAGGTGTTGTTGGTTCAGTGGTGTACGAAGGCATTCAACAGTATTTTGATGAAAACCCAGCAATCGCTAAGGTTATAATTGAGAAAGCAGTTAATGCCGCACGTGCACGGGAAGCTGCAAGGAAAGCCAGAGAAACTGTTAGGAAGTCAGTTCTTTCAGGAGGTGGTCTTCCTGGAAAATTAGCCGACTGTTCAGAAAGGGATCCTGCTAAATCTGAAATATTTATTGTTGAGGGTGATTCTGCTGGAGGTTCTGCAAAAGCGGGAAGAAATAGAACTACCCAAGCCATTTTACCTCTAAGAGGTAAAGTGATTAATGTTGAAAAAGCTAGGTTACATAGGGCTCTTCAGAATAAGGAAATCCAAGCAATGATTACGGCAATAGGTGCTGGTATTGGTGAAAGTAGCGGTGAGGAAGATCAAGAAGGTGCATTTAAACTTGATAAAGTAAGATATCATAAAGTTGTTATAATGACTGACGCAGATGTCGATGGATCGCACATCCGAACCTTNCTCCTNACATTCTTTTGTAGACACATGCCGGAACTTGTTAAAGCTGGCTACCTATACATTGCCCAACCCCCATTATATAAGGTGACGAGGAAGAAAAGGGAGGAGTATGTTGCTGATGATTTTGAACTTAACAAGATTCTCATATCTATTGGGTCTGATGAAGTTAGATTAAGAAAAGCTGGAACAGAAGATTATCTAGAAAATGACCTTCTTGAAACTGTATTAGACTCTTTGTCTCAATTAACTCGTTTTGTTCAAACACTTGAGGGTCATGGTGGTAGCTTCAAGGAAATCTTGAACCAATCTGATGGTGACAAACTTCCAGAATACATGGTTCGTGTAAAGATAGGAAACGAAGAAGACATATCTTACTTCACTGATGAAAAATCTCTCCTTCAGTTCAGTAACGAGAACCGCGATCTTCGCCTTTTTAATGAAGATCTTTCAGAAGAAGAAATAGAATCATATTCCTCTAAAAATGAAGGAATTCAGAGGCGTGGAATTAAATATGAATTACACGAATGCCTTGCCATTTCTAAAATTCTTTTACGATTAGAGGAGCTTGGAATATCCACTAGCCCTTTCTATTCAGACGATAAGCCAACGTATGAACTGGTAGAGGGAGAAGGTGAACATATGATCGTTGATCCTGTGTTTAATCTTTTCGAAATACTTGATAGGATACTTGATATTGGCAAAAGGGGNATGCGNATTCAANGGTTTAAGGGNTTGGGTGAAATGAATGCTAAAGAACTTTATTCAACAACAATGGACCCTGAAACAAGAACTTTATTAAGAGTGCAGTTTGATCATGAAAATTACGATGAAGCCAGTAAAATGTTTGATGTCTTAATGGGTGATGTTGTAGAGCCAAGAAAACGCTTTATTGAAGATAATGCTCTAAATGTTCAAAACCTTGACGTGTAACTCTTAAATTTAGAATTTAACTTAAATGTCAGACGACAATATAAAACAAATTAACGTAGCTGATGAGATGTCAAAATCCTTTTTGGATTATTCGATGTCAGTAATAGTTTCTAGAGCTCTACCTGATGCTCGAGATGGACTTAANCCATCTCAAAGAAGATTGCTTTATGCAATGCATCATGATTTATCCCTTTCTAAATCTAAGCCTCACTTAAAGTGTGCAAGAATTGTAGGTGAGACAATGGGAAAATATCATCCTCATGGAGATGGTGCGATATACCCAACAATGGTTAACATGGCTCAGCCATGGACCATGAGAGAAACTCTGGTTGATGGCCAAGGTAATTTTGGTTCAGTTGAAGGTGACGCTCCTGCAGCAATGAGGTACACAGAGGCAAGGTTAACTCCTCTAGGTTCTTCAATGATGACTGATCTAGAGAAGAAGACAGTAGACCATCATGAGACATATGATGGGAATTCTGTTGAGCCCGAAGTGCTCCCCGCATCTATCCCAAATTTACTAGTTAATGGTGGTACTGGTATTGCCGTTGGTATGGCTACTAACATACCGTCACATAATTTGGGTGAAGTTATTGATGGAATCTGCGCGCGCATTGACAATCCTCAAATAAGTATTGATGAAATTAAAGAATTTATTAAAGGTCCTGACTTCGCAGGGGCCTGCGAAATTCGTGGTTATAAAGGAATAGACAACTACTTCAGAACAGGAAGAGGAAGTGTCAAAATTAGAGGGGTTATGGATGTTCAGGAAACCTCATCTGGAACATCTCAAATTTTCATAAAACAAGTCCCTCATGGAGTTAATAGGGCAACTCTTCAACAAAGAATTGCCGAATTGGTAAGGGAAAAGATTCTTACTGAAATTTCTGGAATGCGTGATCTTTCTGATGAGGAAACACGTATTGAGATAACTCTAAAAAGAGATGCAAGACCACAGGTTGTTGTTAATCAATTATATAAATTAACAGCTATGGAGACATCATTTGGTGTTAACATGCTTGCCATTCATGAGAGAAGACCTAAGCAACTTTCTATTCTCGAAGCTCTTGACGCATTCATAGAACACCGGAGAGAGGTTATTATCAGAAGAACAAAGTTCTTGTTGCAAAAAGCGGAGGATCGAGCAGAGAACCTTGAAGCTTTTTTATTAGCGATTGGTCACCTAGATGATTTTATCCAAATTATTAGGGACTNAAAAAACAGGGATGAAGCTAGAGANAGACNTAAGGAATATAAGTTTTCAATTAAAACAGCAGAAGCCCTCGGAGTTCTTATTAGAGATCAACCTAGTATACAGGGCGATCAATATGAGTTCACTGACAGACAAGTAAATTCAATACTTGAACTAAGGCTTTATCAACTCACAGCAATGGAGCGTGATAAGATTAAAGGCGACTACGACAATGTTATTGAAGAAATTAAAGATTTATTAGATATCCTTGATAAAGAATCCCGAGTCTTATCAATTATTAAAGAAGACTTACTTGAGATCAAAGAAAATTACGCAACTCCACGAAGGTGTCCAATCTTACCGGATGAAGGTGAGATAGGAATCGAGGACCTTATTGCAAATGAAGGCATGATCGTCACTCTTAGCCACCGAGGTTATGTAAAACGCACGCCATCTAGTGAATATAGAGTACAGGCTAGAGGAGGGAAAGGAGTCCGAGGGATGGAAACACGGACAAAAGATGATGACGAAGAAGATTTTGTACAACATCTGTTCACCGCTCAAGCTCACGACTACTTAATGTTCTTTACTAATTCAGGAAGAGTTTATGTCGAACGAGTATATGAACTTCCTGAGGCATCTCGTGCGTCTAGGGGAAGAAGCATCAAGAATGTTTTAAATCTTCAACCTGACGAATCAATAGCCGCTGTACTCAGGTTAGTATACGTGACTGATGATGATGGCAATGATATAACTTTTTCAAGTGATGCAGGGTTCATTCTTTTCGCTACTAGAAGTGGAAAGATCAAGAAAACTGCTGTTAATGATTTTAGGAATTATAGAAAAGATGGTATAATTGCCATTAAGTTAGATGAAGGAAACGAGTTAATTGACGTTAGACTTACTTGTGGCTCTGATGATGTAGTATTAATTACACGAAGTGGATTAAGCCTTAGATTCAATGAGGAACAGGCTAGATCACAAGGAAGAGCAACATCAGGTGTTTTTGGAATTCGACCCCGTAATGAAGATCATGTTATTGGTTTGGCTTTAGTCTCAGAAGAACAAAAGCTTCTCGTTGCTTCTGAAAATGGCATTGGTAAAAGGACATCATTTGATGATTACAGGCAACAATCAAGGGGAGGTAAAGGTGTCATCACAATGAAGTGTACTGAGAAAACAGGGAATGTCGTTGGTGCAGCGGCTGTCTCGGATGATGACGAACTCATGTTAATGACTACTGGCGGCCAAAGTATTCGTATTCGCGTTTCTGATGTTAGAGAGACAGGTCGAAATGCACAAGGCGTTAAACTTGTAACATTAAATAATGACGAAAAGCTCCAAGATATTGCTCCTGTGAGAGAGGGTACAGCAGATGAGAATTCAGAAGCAGATGAGAATTCAGAAGCAGATGAGAATTCAGAAGCAGATGAGAATTCAGAAGCAGATGAGGGAAATAATAAAGATTAATTCTTAGCTAAAGTAAGCCCTTTGCCTATCAGTGATTTTCATTTCCAATAGTTCCATTGCTATAAGCATATCTTCCCAAACTTTACGCTTATCAGAAATCTGATTCTTACTTCTAAGTAAGAATGATGGATGATATGTAACAATAGCTTTAGTTCCTTCAAAAGAATGAATCTTTCCTCTAACGCTAGAAATTGGTTCTTTTATATTTAATAAACCCTCCATTGCTGTGCCTCCAAGAATTATAATAACCTTTGGGTTAATAATGTTAATCTCTTGCAATAAGTAATTGATAGAAATTTTCACCTCATCGGAAGAAGGCTTCCTATTACCATGACCTTGTTTACCATCACCTAACTTTGGACGGTATTTTAATATATTTGTAATATAAATCTGTTTTCTATCTAGACCCATTGCAGTTATTATTTTGCCAAGTAATTGACCGGACGGTCCTACAAAAGGTTTTTTCTGAACTTCCTCTTCATAGCCTGGAGCCTCTCCAACAAAAACTATTTCAGATTCTAAGCTGCCATCACCAAATACAGGAGTGCTTCTGAGTGAGGCAATATTTATAAAATCGGGGTCTGTCTCTATTGAGTTTTGAAGTGATATGATTTGTTCAATTCTAGATTCCTGATCATTGTTAATAAATCCAGCCTGATTGATCTGAGTGCCGATATTGATCAGCTTCTGAAGTTTATCCTTTTGTATATTTACAGATTTTTGAGATATATCTGATAAGTGTTTTTTGAGGTCATGCAATGCTGAAATAGCTATAGATCTTTTAATTTCAATTGAATCATCCTTCATAATTCTCTAGCCTCTCTTGTAATCATCGAAGTGGTGACCTTTGATTTTTATTGAGTCATCACTTTTTGCTAGCCCCTTTCGAGACCTTAAATAATCACGATGATCAGATGATAAAAATTCTGTTGAGTCAGGAAAGAACTTCCCAGACAACAGATAACAAAAGGGAAAGGATAAAATAAAAGTTATCCCCGCACCAAACATTATAACTTGATATAAAGAACAAATTATAAAACCTAGTTCAAAAAACAGCGATAGAATTAATCTCAGTAAAAAGCTTTTTAATATTATTTTATGATCTTTTTCCTGCATAGATAATAATCTTTATAGAACACCTAATTTCCCTGGTGAGGGAAGAGCATCAGCAGGAACTCCTGGAAAATTTTCATTAATAAATTTATCCCATATCCCCTTAGTCTTAGTCGAAATTAAGGAATTTGTTTTTT
>PABO01000035.1 GCA_002699165.1 Chloroflexota bacterium
TTTATTAAAATCTGAATACCGATATGCGCTTCTATCGTCGTATGAATAAGACCAAAAACCTCCACCTTTTTTATGTAAAGATACATCCACATTGGCTGCAATTAATGTCAATTTTGCATGATTTTGAGACTGATTTATTTTACCTCCTAATGCTAGAACAGCCTCTTCTAAACATTGTTTATCTGTCATAACAATTTTCGAGGTACGTGTAATAAAACTCATATTAATCCCTCAGTTTGTCTCTTTACGGCGTTTTCTAGATGTGTTTAGATTTCTGGAAGATTTTACCATAGCGTTTGGATCAGCGGAATCATCATCGAATGTGCTAGTAAAAGCAAATTCTCTGAAGTCGCCAAAAGGTTCAAGAAGTTTTAACAATGTTTCTTTACATTTTATTGGGTCAGGAAAACCTTCGAGATGAGCAGTAATTGTGCAAGTTTCCCAGTCAATTTCAATATCGAGAACTTGGTCTGTAGTTGAATCCATGCTATTCTCCTAGGTCTCTAACTTTACGATTACGTCTAACAGCAGCCCTAACCTCTACATTGTTCAATTTTTCACTATTTACATCTACAAGTTCAGAAGAATCTGCTTTACGTGCTCTTTCGCCTCCCCATAATTGACGAATATCACTTATTGTATCGCCCATCGCTACAGAATCTGGCGTAAGTCCGTTTATAGCCTCTAGGATAATTTCTGCATCCGGCATATCAAGGCCTTGGAACCGAGCATTATTCTTAGCTTCGACTATACTTGATTCTATTTCGGCACCAGTGAATCCTTCTGAAGCTTTACTTAGTTTCTTGTAATCTGATTTTTTAATCTCTATGTCAGGGAATCTATCTTTGAGATGTATCTTAATAATTGATTCTCGTACACTTACTGAGGGAAGATCAACAAAGAACCTTTCATCAAATCTACCTCTGCGAACGTAGGCTGGGTCAAGCCTCTCGGGGTTATTGGCGGTTGCGACCACAAATACGGGAGTTCTTTTGTCGGCCATCCATGTAAGAATTGCACCACCCATTCTTGCTGATACACCACTATCCAAACTGCCATCTCCGCCAGAACCAGCAAGAAGTTTCTCAATTTCATCAATCCATAGTACACAAGGAGCCATTGCTTCAGCTATAGCTAGAGCACGATTTATTTTTCCTTCGCTTTCACCAACATACTTGTCAAAAATATTATTCGCTTTCAATGCTAATAAAGGTAGTTTCCAATCATTTGCCACCGCTCTAGCCATTAGAGACTTACCGCAACCAGGGACCCCCATCATCAAGAGCCCCTTAGGTGGATCTCTAACGTCATCTAGTGCCCCTCTCCTAATTTTAAGCCAATCTTTCAAATTATCCATACCGCCTATATCAGTCATACTCTCTCGAGGAGAGACATACTCCAGAACACCTGTTTTATTTATTATCTGAGCCTTCTGTTCATTCAAGACAGTCGCATCTTCAGCAAATAAATTTACTCTTAATTGGGAAGACATTCGGGCAAAAATCTGTCGAAAAGATGCACTTGCTTCTTGGGATGTTAGTCCTAGAGACGCCTTATTTATTTGTGAAAAAATATCTGCTGATGGCATTTCTATACTGGAAGCATTGCGTTGATTCCATTCCTTCAATTCTTGGGCGAATAATTTTTCAAAATATTCCTCATTTGGTAATGGAATCCGAAATTCTTCAACATCTTTCTCTAGTTCAAGAGGTAGATAACTTTCAGGGAAAGACATTACAATTGTCTTATTTTCTTCAAGGAGGCCGGAGCCTGTTTGACATAAGTCTCGTATTCTTCGAATAAGAGCCCTACGCTCGTGTGCAGTGGCTCCATGCGATGTTGAATCAAGATATGGGACTAAATCCTGAATCCATAATATTGAATTAGCCCAATCGAGTTCTTGGTCATAATACCAAAGAAGAACATCGGGAGCACATCTACCTACTTTCCCATCTCTCCAGTTTGGACCATTTTGGGGGACTGATGAAGTCCAGATATCATCAAATTTAATAGATATTTTCGTATTTTGAGAAGATTCTTCAATCATCTCCCATTCCTTAGCAGTGAAATTATATTTTGATAACTGATCAGATGCACTTGACCATGTTATAAGGTCCCTACCTAGTTCCTTACAAGCAGCAATAAGATTACTTTGGATACGTTCCCATTCATGAGATACAATGCTAATTACGGGATAATGAGCTTGTATCCTAGGAAGTATGTCATGAGTAAAAACCGAATCCCTCATAATTGTCATAATATGCTAAAGGGTGTTATGATATAATACTATCAGGTTTAATAGAATTAGAAAAGTATATTTTTTTAAACCGGAAATAAAATTGAATAGAGATAAAATTAATACTTGCAACACATACACGAACATATATGATTAGACGGAGTGATATTATTCTTTCAATTTTGGAGGGGGCTAGTTCGGACTGGGATGGGTGGGATACCGTCGTTGTCGATGAAAAAGGAAAAGTAACAACAAGACCTAACGGTAGACCAACGAAAAGAAAGACAGATGTAATTATTACAGATCCAAATGGAGAGGCATAGGCGTTTTTATGAAAAAAGAGGGGAAATTGATACCTGAAAATTTTTCTTCTAGAGTTGAGGAACTATCTCGAGTTATCGGAGTACCATCGGTTACTCATCCCAAAGGATTTAGAGTAATTGAGGGGTTGTTAGAGGAGGAATCAGGTCAAGCAAGGATGTTGACTAACAAGTTGATGTTTCAAATCATAATCAATCCTTGGGCAGAGGAAGTATATCCTGCTGTTCATGTACTAGGAATTAATCCTGAAACTTTATCGCTTGATGATGAAGAGAGTCATTTTTTAGTAGATTTTTATGATTCAACAAATAGGAAAAATAATGTCGAGGGGAGGTATTTTATCAATTTTCATCCACTTCCGCTGGCAGATAAAAAAACAATTAATTTGGTAGAATTTTGGGAGAATGATATTTTTCCTGCGTTAAGGAAAATATTGAAGAGAAGTAGAAGTCTTAATCATCCTAAAACAAGAGGTGCACATAATCTTCACTATCCAAATTGTATGAAATTCTTCTCGGAATCTTTTGATGAGTATGCAAAAAACAAAAATTGGACACTATTTGGAGAGGAAGACTCAGAACTTGAAAGAAAAAGAATTACAGCGGAAGCAGATACTAAGATTCAAGAACGAAATACTATCTTAGAAAAACTCAGAATGGAGATAGGGAAATTATCAGGAGATGAAGAAATTATTGAGTTCAAAAAAGAGATTCTGAAATATAAAAATAAACTTGGCGAAGAGTTGTATTTACTCCTCAACCAAGAAATAGAAAAGAGGGCTGTGGACTTGACAAATGATAGAATTAACTTCGAGGAACACGTTTCTAAAGGGACGCCCGATTCGGGTTCCAGAAGAAAAAAAACTAGGAGAGTAAGAGAATTTTAGATAGAGGTTATAGAATGTCGAAAAGAATCCCCCCGAATCTTAAATTTAGTAGGAAACATCATGATGAAGCTAGAGAGACATCCAGATGGTTAGTTGAATCAAAACTGATAAAAGAAAAATGTTCAGGTTATAACCCTGAATTCAAAGGCATTAATAACGTAATTAAGGGCATAGATTATGTCATTCAAATAGACCCCGAAATAGATACTCATATCGACAATGTAACATTAAGAATGGTGATTCCAGAAGATTACCCATCATCATTACCTCGAGTTTATCCTCTCGATCTAATTATTCCATTTGACCATCGTGCACACGTCTATCGTGACAGCCCCGACAATGGAAGAAAGGTCCACCTGTGCATGGTTACACAAGAAGAATGGACAAGAGATTGTTCAATAGCAGGCCTGATGGTTCTTAGTGCAATTTGGGTTCATAAATACTTAATTTGGAGGAAAACGGGAGAATGGCCAGGGCGTGGAAGAACACACTGTAATAGATGTGGGAATATTGGTAAATGTGATTGTTAGAGGTGGAAAAAATGAAAGAATTTGATAAGACAGGGGAAAATGACAATGAAATAATTATCAGATTTTTGACAGTGAGAGAAAAAATATATGATTACTGGAGAGATGAAACGGAAAAAAATCGCCAGCGAGGGAATCGAAACGGGACTCCTGATTTAACCAAAAAAGAGACAGAGGGAATATATAACAATGAATATAAGAAAATAATTTCAAAACTTCCGCCAAATTGTAAATTAATTTCAGTAACACCTGCAGATGATATGGGCGAATACAAACAGCTATGGCGAAGACTCGTGCTATTTTTTGAGATAGAAAATTCTTCTCCAAAGAAACGAAAAAATATCAAATATCATTTCATTAANATTANAATTGGTGCAGAAGATGGGGCAAGACCTACCAATATGGGTGAAGAAGAATGGCGTTTATCGGTGTATAATAGAAAACTGGCTAAGACATTAGAAAAATTAGGTGGTAATGCAAGAGTAAAACACGCACAATGGATTGATGAATGGCCTGGAAAGGGTTGGCAACTTATTATTGAGAATGAAGAGTAAAGAAAATTTAGATTAATAGGTGGAAATATGGATATAAAAAGAATTAGACACCTTATCGATGTTGAGGCTCTAAAAGATAAGAAAATTACTATTGTAGGACTAGGAAGCCTTGGATTTCCTGTCATGCAATCACTAGTTATGAGCGGAGTCTCAAATTTTGTGCTGATAGACAGAGATGAATTAGAAGATTTGAACCTTGTAAAACACCCTGCAATGCGTAAAGATATTGGACGAATGAAAAATGATATTGCTAAAGAATGGATTTTGGATCGCAATCCAAATGCTACAGTAGAATGCATAAATCTTGATATTATGAAACAATCTTCTCAAGATATACTAGAAAGTTCCATTTCGACCTCAAATCTAGTTTTATGTGCTACCGATACAAAAGGAACAAGGATTCATNTTAACCGTATTTGTGTGGAAAAAAATACACATTGCATTACTGCATTAGTTTACCGAACNGGNTTCGGAGGTGATGTTTTCATTTANGAGGGTGAAAAATCGGCATGTTATGATTGCTTTTTAGAGCAATCTCAGAGTATTAGCATGGAACGACTGCTTTCAGAATCAAGAACATCAGNAGAAGTTGAGAATATGATACAGGAAGAAGTATATGGGAAATCGTTAGATCCAAAATTCGGCTTGAGTGGCCTTTCTTCAGACATACAGTCAATAGCTGCTCTAGCATCAAGAATTGCGATAACAATTTTGCTAGAAATCATGATAGATGATGAAATGATAAACTCCGCAAAATATCCTAATCAGGATTTCGCATCTAGAGAATCACATCTTATTAGAATCCCATACGATATAAGAGGACCAAAAGAACCTAAGGATTTAGAAAAGAGAACTGTATGGTTGGATACTTCAACTGAACCAAGGTTACGTGGAATGCAACCATCATGTCCTAATTGTAATGCTAAGGCTGATGAATCCTATTATTACTGTCCAAACTGCGGTATTGAATTAGATCATGAAGGAAATGAAGATGCAAATAATACAATAAACAGAGAATGGATAGATATCCCAAATATGAAGGGGATTGGATTTAATCATATTTCCCTTACTACTAGAAGATACTCAGTTGATGAACTAATTGAGAATGAAGATGAGACAATTGCTACTGGCAATGTCATTATCGCTACTGTTCCGTTTTCTTTCTCTAGAAGCAAGGTAAATGCTATCACTGATTGTGGTTGGTGCGGTGGGGGGATACTGTGAGGCCACGCATTGTAATAGCGAAACGGATCTTGAAAAAGGTCAATGAAGATGTTCATAATTATCCTGATACTGAAGTCGGGGGTAGATGGGTAGGTAGATTTATCCCTGCAGGAGATAATACAAAAACTAAGCAACTTTCAGTTGACCCAATACGCAATACTTTCGTTATCCTTGACTATTTACCAATGGGCCCTGCACCGAAAAAGAGTACGGCAGTAGAATTGCAACCGGACCGTGAATATCAACTTTGGACTTTGAGGAGATTACAAGATGCTGATNCTTCTATCGAACCTTTAGGTTCATGGCATTCACATATTCCCAACGGACTTACACGTTTTTCTGGAGTCGATCTCTCAAGTTATCATAGTAAATTAAACAATCCTAATTCACCTTGGCCATATGATGGGATAGTTTGCAGCCTCATATATGATAATCCTTCAAGTAATCAAGATGTTATAAATCAACTTCATCATGCTTGGTTCCCTTCGAATGAAGAACTAGGAGTTCATGAATGGATTGATGATGAAATTATTTGGATTGAAGCAGATATACCAAGGTCAGATTTGCTAGATATTAATGATTTCAGTGCTTATCTAAATCATAAAAATTCAATTACACCAAGTCTTGATGACTGGATAAGGGCAATAGATAGAGTTTCTTCTATGTCNGGGCATTACGGNCATNAAATAAAAAAACATCCATCCGGAGAGAAAATAATTTTAATTGAAGAATATGACGATGGAGAAAAATTTATTGTTGAAATAAATGCATCGGGAAAAGCAATTCTGCACATAGATTCAGATGGTTTCAGCAATTCTACTGAGATGAATTCGGTTGAAGATGCAATGAGTGAGTTTGAACTAAGGATTAAACTAGGTGGAGGTGAAACTGCATTATGGTCACATGTAAATACCACGCTCGCCCTTTCCTTACGGCCAGAAGATAAAAAATTGAATTTAATTGGAAAAATATTGAATCTATTTAATATCAAGTAATATATGTCATCAATACCTTTAACCCAGTAAAAAATGAAAAAATAGGAGAGTTGAAATATGAGTGTTTATAAAAATAATAACTTTGATAAAAAGGGTAATTTCAATAAAGGTTCCAGCTCAATAGAACAATTTGAATCACTAATGGCTAATTCAACCCATACTGATCAGGCTAAAGTGCGATTAATTATAGAAAAATTGTTCGCTGAATTGTCAAAAAATATTGATAAAATATCAGATAGACAACAATTCAATATTACTATATCAGCAAAAATTGACGGAGGAGAACAACAATTTCGACTTTTTCTAGATGCAGCGAAAACAATCTTACATAAGCAAGAAATTACAGAGTATACGTTCGGTCACGATGGCGGAGATGGTTTTTACAACCCATATAGCGGTGATATGAAATCTGTATCCCTCGGGAGGAGAGGGGACTCTATAACTAAAATTTCATTTTTTCACCGTCCATTAAGTCCTGATTGTCCGTGCTGTCACGATAGAAGGGATGTACGTAAAGAGGGTGATAATGGATATCGTTGCTCTTCAAGTAATTGTAATCTTTCATTTAAGATTGATTGTAACTTAAAATCTTATTTCGGAGGGGAATATCCTAATTGTGAAATATGCAATGACAGTGAAGATGTTTATTGGATGGGTGATGATGAAGGGTGTGGTGATTGCAACGAAAATTTCGATGATGATAAAGATGGATATGGATGCGGTCCATTCAAATGCGGCGAATGCGGCCATAGAATAGATACTGGAGGAAGTTGTGTAGATCCTGAATGCAACTGTGAGGATTGGGATGATGATGATGATGATGATGATGATGATTGCTGCGATGATTGTGGAGAGGAATGGGATTATTGCGATTGCTGATAAAAAATATAATCAGGAGGTTACTTAGAATGGGTGGAGACTTTGATAAAACTGAAATAAACAAAGAGGAGATGAAATACAGTATTAAAGATAAGAAGTTCTTTCAAAAAATTAGTGAAAAAAAATTTCAGGAGTACTTCAATGAGGGGGCTTTCCGATACAGAGAGCACGACCTGAAGACCATCGACAGAGCAAATTTTTCTATCGAAAATGGTCTGAAAATGATTCAAAAAAATATGGAAGAGAAAGCTGAAATGGGTTATTATAATCTTGACTTCCTAGTTCAAAACAAGAATTTAGGTCGTGACATCAATAAATATGTTTTTGCAAATATGTTGAATACGATAAGAAGAAGCGGATTAAGAGTAAGTCCGGTGGGATCAACTATAGGTGGTAAAAGTATGAGTCATCCCTTTCGGCTAATAAATTTAAGTCCCAAACCTGATGCTGATAAAATACATAGATGGGGGATAGATTTGGTATTAAGATTACCAGAATCGGAGAATTATGATACATATAATGGAGCATCCATTATTTGGAGAATAAGTTGGGATTCAAAAGAGTTTGAATAGCAAAGGAGGAGATAAATTTGGCAAAGGAAGATTTTAACAAAGGTGATATTAAAAATTATGATGGGGATTCAGTGGAATCATTGTCATTCGGTAACGAAGAATCTCCTCTATGGTACAAACTGGAGGAACGAAAGAAAAAATGGAGCGAGACTGTAACGAAATTAGTTTTTGAAAATTTGATTAAGGAAATAGAAAAGAGATTGACTTATATGACTGACAAAGGAGGAGATTGGTTAGAGATATCATTTGTTTATTATGAAAATCCAGATGAGGAGGATGAAGTAGAAGAAAGATTATTCTTTTTGATTACTAAATGGCTGGCATATAACATCAAATGCAAGCAGGGAAGAAGGCAAAATAAAGTCGAAACTTACATGGATGATAGGTGGTTTTGGATACTAAATAAAGTGGGTGATGAGTATACTACATTTGATGAAATAGAAGAAAAATTTGAGGAAAAAAAATGGAACTTTGAAGACTATTGTAGAAGGACAAATAGATTCCATTACTTTAAGAACCGTAAGTGGATTTTAAAGGGGGGCTTCGACGTTAAGATGCCTAAACCAGAAGGATGGAGGGACTTTCTTGACAAAGGAGAGTATCGGATGGCTGTGTTAATAATTAACTGGAAAGGTTCCCTTCTAACTTGAAAAATTAATATTTTAATCTTAAAAATTTAACTTGCTGAGATGTATTTCCGATACTACTCTTCCAGATGACTCAATTGCTCCACCAAACTTCCTCCGTAGAACCGGGAGTCACATCATACGGAGACAAATTACCATTCTTTTCAGGATGCCATTGTTTGGCTTCCAAAAGGTTCGCAGACCCCAGCGTCCACCATTTTATTCTAGAGAAATTATAACAGATTGTATTGGAATAGTTAAAGAAGTGTGAATCTCTACGTAAAAATATGCCAGAGTGCATTTTCTGTGAGGAGTATGGTTCAGATGATTTATCTGAAGACTGTACAATTTGCCCTGATTGTGGAAATCCTCCATTTTCAGGGATGATGTTCGATAAGAAAAGAAAAGAAGAAGCAGATCGATTAGAAACAGAGGGTGACTTAATAGGAGCATTTCATATTCTTTCAGAAGAATGGAAATCTCATACTGACATCGACTATTACGATGAAGAAATGGCAACAAAAATATTGCAATGGATAGACAATCTTTTCGAAAGAAATCCCGAAATGATTGAACAAAAAGTCAGTATAAACCTGATGAGAATGCAATCTTTACATTATTGGGGGGGGCATAACGAGGCCATAGATGCGGTTGAGGAGGCTTTGAGAATCGCTAAAGAAGCCAATAGACCAGACTTGGAATTGAAAGTATTAGAAATGCATGGAAGTATCCAATCGCAAAGGTACGGGGGTATTCAGAACATGCCGAAATATCATGATTTCTGTAGATATAAGAAGGAAGTTGAAGCAAGAATCCAGGATTCGTAAATTAAAACCAAAAGATATAGTATAATGAGCCTAGATTGTACAGCATGAAGGTACTTCAGTGGGATCACCGATTGGGTCAACGATTGATGAAAAATACCCCCGAATTTCAGAATCTTATTTCGAATTTAAATAATATCCCGATTCCAATTTGTGAGGGATTCAAGCGTCCGCCCTTCGATGTAAAGCAAGCGATGCTAAATACGATGATTGAGTATTCATTCAACAAACATGGTTGGAAATCCGAGCCATATATCGATACAAATCAAAATAGGACATCTTCTCAGAAAGGAGATTTTACTATTAATACAGAATGTGGATTGAGAATACTGGTTGAAGTCGAGTTTGGGTACAGTGCCTCTGCATTCAGAGACTTATACAAGTTTAATCTGGCATATTCCAAAAATACCTATGACTGCGCCGTATTCATTGTTCCAATGAGGGAGTTACAAAGAAGAATCGATGTGACTCCAACATATGAGAAAATGATTGAATATCTCACAGAGGCAAGAGACTCAATCAATCTACCGTTGGTACTGGTTGGTCTCGGCTTTGATGGAAAGGAAATTGATCTTATGACCATTGTCGATGACGTAGATTTTTGGAAGAGTTACAAGAAATCAGACTTCAAAGAAATCCTAAACGAGTTTCCTCAATTCAGATTTGCCGAATTATAGTCGGCCAATATTGAGCTGATTCTTTCCACAACTCCACAAACTAATGCATTACCCATGAAGAATGCTCTTTTACCATCTGATGCTAATTCGGTATGATTTGGTGGGAAACCATTTAGTTTCTCTAATTCAACTGGAATCAATCTTCTGAGCCAATATGACTTACTTAAACCTAATTTTTCACGTACTTTATTACAATCAC
>PABO01000036.1 GCA_002699165.1 Chloroflexota bacterium
CAAATAATTCAGGATCCAGAGGATTTAGTATTTTCTCAACAAATTCTTCATATAATTTATGAGATAGTGGTAATTTATTAATTAAATCATCTTTATCATTTACTATCAATCTAACATCTTCATCAGTGTCAAAATATCTAATACCCCATTCTTTACATATAACTCTTACTAAGAAACTATGAGTTGCTTCATAAATAATATCTTCTTGAGATATCTCCTTTAATAGTTCTTCTGCCGAAGGGTTGTAGATGAATAAATTTTTATCTACTGCTTCTTCATAAGCTTTCCTCAGTGCAGAATTTGAAATCCTACCGTCCAATTCGTCTGACATTAATCTTAAAGAAAGAGTCATTGTACTAAGTGATTGCCAAATAATCTCTCTTTGTTCAAATTGAATTTCACTATGAATACCAGCTCTATTAACGAGGTGCCCATGATAATTATGTTGATAACCTCCACCTGGATAACGAGATATTAAGTCATTGGTAGCCGTATCGTAACTACCACTTTTGTCTACATAAAGTATTTTTTGAAAAACACGTTCATCTCGAATAGTTTGAAAGAAAGTATTTTGAAGGTCATCATCTATTAGGTCATTCTTACTGAACATCAACTTATATATAGCAGCAACTCTTAACATAAATTGATCAGTAACTCTCTCTGTGGCAAAAAGTCGAAGTGATTCAACATCATAAAATTTTCCCCATCCTAAGTATTGGGAGGTCCGTCTTGGATTGTCTAAACTGTCAAAAGTTTCTTTTACTAAAGATTCTCTTTGCTTAGCTCTTAATAGTTCTTCTGCTCGTTCTTCAGCCCTTTTTTTCTGCAACTCTTCGTATGTCATAATTGGAGTACCAGTTGATTCTCTTTCTTCAGCCTTTTTTTTCTGCGACTCTTCATTTGCCATCATGATTTCTTCATAATCTTTTGTATTACCTACATCTCTTTTATATATAAAGAGATTATTAAGAGGTGTATTTCTCTTAAAAGTTATTCCTTCTTGAAAATCATCATCTTTAGCCAATTCAGCCCTTTTTTTCTGCGACTCTTCATATTCCATCTTGATTTCTTCATATGTCTTAGTTCCTTTAAGAGGTATTCCTCCTTTAAAAGCTATTCCTCTATAAAAAGTTATTCCTTCTTGAAAATCATCATCTTTAGGTTCTTCTTTAACTTCGACTATAGGTTCTACTGTAGGAACTTGTTTTATATCAGGTAAAGGAGTTGAAGCTGGTATAGGGGTTGAAGCTGGTAAAGGGGTTGAAGCTGGTAATGGGGTTGAAGCTAGTAAAGGAGTTGAGGTAGGTGCTAATTCAGTAGTAGAAATATCATTTTCAGAACAAGATATGAAAATGAATAATGAAATTAGGAGTAATAAAAATTTGTAAAACATTTATATATACCCGATTTCTAAATTTTGGAGGCGACGATGGGATTCGAACCCATGAATGGAGGTTTTGCAAACCACTGCGTTAGCCACTTCGCCACGTCGCCCAATCTTATCATTTTATCAAATTTTATTTTTTATATTGGTGCCGAGGGGGAGACTCGAACTCCCACGCCCTATACGGACAACAGATTTTAAGTCTGGCGCGTCTACCATTCCGCCACCCCGGCATTCCAGATAATTATCTATTTCATTATACTCAAAAGTTAATAATGATTATAAAAATAAATTAGTAAAAAAAATCAATTATTGAAATATTCTAAAATTTGATTCTTAATTTCTTCTAAAATTATTTTATTTAGACTTTCTATATAAATTCTAAAAACAGGTTCTGTTCCTGAAAGTCTTATTAAAACCCATGAATTATTATCAATAAAGAATTTTTTTCCATCAGTAAAATCTTTATTATTTATTTGATAATTTTTTTCAATAAAAGTTTCTAAGTTTTCAATTTTTTCTTCAATTATATTTCTATCATTTTCTGAAAATTTCTTATCAATTCTCTCAAATTGTTTTTTTGGAAATTTGTCATATATTGTTGAGATAGATTCACTTGGAGTTTTCTTAGATTTGACTAGATATTCTAAATATAAAAGAGCAGATAAAATCCCATCTTTGTCAGAAACATGGTTTATCATTGAATATCCTCCACTTTCTTCTCCTGCAAAAGAAACTTTTTCTTCTTCTAAAAGTGGAGCTAAATGCTTAAAACCTACCTTAGTTATTAATATTTCAGATTTATATTTTTTGCATATTTCATTAATATTTGAAGTCATGCTTACTGTAGTCGCAATGCATTTAATTGATGATTTATTTTCTAAAACGTGGCTTGATAGTATTAAGAAAACCTCAGACGCTGATTGGAAAATTCCATTATNATCGATTACTCCCAACCTGTCACCGTCCCCATCAAAAGCGAAGCCTATATCAAAATTATTGTTTTTTACCTCTTCTTTTAATTTTTTTAGGTTAGATTCTATTGGCTCTGGTTGCTCCATTCCAGGAAATTCATTATTTATTTCGGACCTAAGAAATATATTTTTCTTATTCGTTAATATTTTTTCTAGTATCCCTGTGACTGCACCATGCATATAATCTGAAGCTATACTTAAATTTGAATTATTTATCGATTCAATATCAACTATTTTTTGTAAAGAATTTATATAGGAATCTATAACATTCACTTTTTTTATTTCAGACTCATGATGTTTGATTTTCATAGTATTATTTGAATAATAAATAACACTCTTTTCAATATCAGAAATTTCTGATTCATTTAAGCTTATACCACTTGCTGATCTAACCTTAAACCCATTCCATTCTTTCGAATTATGAGAAGCTGTAATAATTACTGCTCCAACTTTTGAGCTATGTTTGACATGATAGCTACATAATGGAGTAGGGGTTTCTCTATCTGTAATTTCTACATTTATTCCATTTGATTTGATTACATGAGAAGTAATTAAAGCAAACTTTTTAGAAGATTTTCTAGTGTCATAACCAACTAATACATTCTTTTGGCCTGAGAAATTGTTATTGATGTAATCAGCAAAAGATTGAGCACAAATCTTAATGCTTTCTTCATTTAGTCCAGTTGAAGGAGTTGCTCTCCAACCATCAGTACCAAATTTTATCACTACACTCATCTTAAAAGTATTTTTCTAAATCCTTTGCAAAATCAGTGGCTTCCCAAGGTAATGAAATATCTGACCTTCCGAAATGTCCATATGTAGCTGTTTGTTCATAAATAGGGTTTCTTAATCCAAGAGTAGAAATTATTCCACTAGGTCTTAGATCAAATACTTTTTTTATGGCTTCTTCAATTTTAGAATCATCAATTTTTCCAGTATTGAATGTATTAACCATTATTGATACAGGTTCTGCTACACCTATAGCATATGAAAGTTGAATCTCAGCTTTAGATGCTATTTGGGTTTCAATAACATTCTTCGCTATGTGTCTAGCTGCGTAAGCTGCAGATCTATCAACTTTGGATGGATCTTTTCCTGAAAAAGCTCCTCCTCCATGTTTTGCCGCTCCACCATACGTATCTACTATAATTTTTCTTCCAGTTAATCCAGCATCACCTACGGGTCCACCTAGCTCAAATTTACCCGAAGGATTTACATAAATCTTTGTATTATTGTCTAATAAATCACCTGATATGACATCCTTAATAATTTTATTCTCTATGTCATCTCTCATTTGATTATTTGATACACCNCTATCATGCTGTGTAGATATAACTACNGTATCTACTCTTACAACTTTATCGTTCTGGTCATACTCTAAGGTAACTTGGCTTTTTGAGTCAGGCCTTAAGTAGGAAATCTCATTATTTTTCCTAGCATGGGTAAGTTTTTTNAGTAGATTATGAGCCAGATGAATAGCCATAGGCATTTTTTCCTCAGTCTCATCACATGCATAGCCGAACATCATGCCTTGATCACCAGCTCCTTGTTGACTACTTTCTTCTTCATTGCCTTCTCTATTTTCTAAAGCAACGTCAACTCCTTGCTTTATATCAGGAGATTGTCTTCCAATGAAATTTAAAATCTCAATATTTTCTGGAGTATATTGATACTCTTCTTTTGTGTATCCAATTTTTTTTATTGTATCTTTTATGATTTTTTCGTAGTTTACATTTGCTTTAGTAGTAATTTCGCCAAAAACCATAGCAAAGCCTGTGCCCACTGCTGTTTCACATGCAACCCTACTCATTTTATCTTGTCTAATGCATTCATCTAAAACTGCGTCTGATATTTGATCACACATTTTATCAGGATGTCCCTCTGATACTGATTCAGATGTAAAAAAATAATTAGTCATTTTATGTTCCTATATCCCAAGAATTAAAGTATTTTTCTTGTGCTTCTGTAAGAGTATCAAAATTCATTTTCATAGCTTTTAATTTTAAAGCTGCTATATCTTTATCAATATTTTCAGCAAGAACATGAACTCCTATTTCTAGATTGTTTTTCTTTAGAAATTCACAGCCTAAAGCTTGATTTGCAAAACTCATGTCCATAACTGAAGGGGGGTGCCCCTCAGCTGCGGCTAAGTTTATTAATCTTCCTTCACCAAGTACGCATATTTTTTTCCCATTTTCTAAAACATACTCTTCAACAAANGGTCTAACTCTTTTTTTAGTTTCTGACATTTCTTCTAAAGATTCTAAATCTATCTCTACGTTAAAATGACCTGAATTAGCAACAATCGCACCATCTTTCATTTTTTCAAGATGACTTTTACCTATAGCATGAAGTCCCCCTGTTAGAGTTACAAAGAAATCGCCTTCCTTAGTTGCTTCATCCATTTTCATTACTTGATGTCCATCCATTACAGCTTCTAGGGCCTTAACGGGATCTATCTCACACACAATTGTTCGAGCTCCCATTCCTTTTGCTCTTTGAGCTAATCCTCTTCCACACCAACCATAACCAATAATCACAAAAGTTTTTCCTGAAAGTAATATATTAGTTGCTCTTATTATTCCATCCAAAGTACTTTGCCCAGTTCCATATCTGTTATCAAACATATGCTTAGTCTGTGAGTCATTAGCAGCAATAATAGGATATTTTAATTTTTTCTCATTTGCCAAAGCCTTAAGTCTTATCACTCCTGTAGTGGTTTCTTCCATTCCTCCGATAATTTCAGACATTAATTCAGGCTTTTCTTGATGTAGAAAAGCAACTAAATCTGCTCCGTCATCAATTGTTATGTTTGGCTTATTTTCTACTACAGAATTTATATGTTTGTAGTAAGTTTCGTTATCTTCTCCGTTGATTGCATAAACAGGAATTCCCTCTGAAACTAAGTAAGAAGCTATATCATCCTGAGTTGAAAGCGGATTCGATGCACATAATGAAAAATCAGCTCCCCCTGCTTTTAATGTAAGTGCTAAATTTGCAGTTTCTGATGTTACATGTAAACAGCCTGATATTTTGGCACCTTTTAATGGTTTTTCTTTTTCAAATCTTTTTTTTATCAATTCTAAAACAGGCATTTCTTTAGCTGCCCATTCGGCTTTTCTTTTGCCCTCTTCAGCTAAATTTAAATCCTTCACATCATAATTCATTTTTTCCTCTAATCTATTTTTGATTTAATATTATTTACTCTAAAATTTATTTTTTCTTTACTCAAATTAATTAATTGTTCTACTCCAAAACCTTCAATAGTAAATGAGGCTGTCGCTGATCCAAAAATCATTGCTTCTTTAAAGTCTTTGATTTCAGGTTTTTGTATATTAGAAATGAATCCAAAAAAACCTCCAGCAAAAGTATCCCCAGCACCAGTAGGATCAACTATCTTATCAATATTGTATGTGGGGCAAAAAAATTCTTCACCTTCAATTGAGTACAAATATGATCCATTCTTTCCGTCTTTAATGATACATAATTTTGGACCATTCTCAATTATATATTTAGCTGATTCTTCAATTGTTTTTTTATTCGCAAGCCTCAAGGCTTCACCTTTGTTGAGGAAAAAAATATCAATATTCTTCATAACCTCATATAATTTATCTTTTTTTTCAATTATCCAATGATTCATGGAATCTAGTCCAACGATGCGAGATTTATTGATTAATTTTTGAGCAATTGATAATTGAATTTCTGGAGAGATATTTGCTAAAAATATAAAACCTGAATTCGATAGCTCAGTATCAACGTTTGGAGAGAAATCTTCAAAAACACCTAAACTTGTATAAATTGTTTCAGGATCTTCATAATTTTTTAAATAATTTCCTTTCCATCTGAATGTCTTACCTCCTTCAATTTTTTTTATTTTGGAAGTATCTATTTCTTTTGACTTAAGTAAAGAAAGATCTTTATCATAAAAATCTGAACCAACTGTTCCAATCATCGATATATCTGAATAAATAGAGGCAGCTAAGGAGAAATATACAGCGGATCCCGCTAAAAGATTTTCTCTACTTCCTTCAGGAGTAGTAATGTCATCATATGCTATCGATCCTACAACATGAACTTTTGGATCAATTTTGATCATTTATCCTGTCCATTTGATGTTGGCAAGCCTTTGCTAATCCAAGTTGGAGTTCCGTCTTCGATGTTAAATAATCTTGAAGAATCTATTCCTAGGGAACTAGCATATTCTGCTGCCAAGCCACTCCTAGCTCCAACTGCACAAATAAAAAGTAAATTTCCTTCACTAGGTAATTCTTCCATCCTTTGAACAATTTCATCAACCGGAATCCAAACAGCATTTGTTACATGCCCAGATTCATATTCATCTTCATTTCTTACATCAATTATTGTTGAATCTCCGTTATTTTGCATTTCTAATGCTTCTTCAGATGAAATTCTTGAGTAAGGTTCTCCAGGATTATTCTTTACCATAGTGTGTACTCCTAAAAATTTGTTACAATAGTTATATACGCTTGTTTTATTTTAACAAAAACTAATACTAAATATATTTCTTATTGTTATTTATAAAAGCGTTTGTTATCATTTTTTTTCTAATGATTTTTTAATCTTATAGATTAATGAATGATATAGCACTTTGAAAATTGAACAGTGAATGAAAATGACCGTTTTTTTGAAGAGTTTGATTCTGGCTCAGGACGAACGTTGGCGGTGTGTCTAAGGCATGCAAGTCGAACGAGATCGCTTTCTTCGGAAAGCATATATCTAGTGGCAGACGGCTGAGTAACGCGTAAGTAACTTACCCTTGAGTGGGGAATAACACAGAGAAATCTGTGCTAATACCGCATACGATTTATTAATAATTTTTATAAATGAAAGATTTATCGCTCTTGGATGGGCTTGCGTCCTATCAGGTTGTTGGCGGGGTAATGGCCCACCAAGCCTAAGACGGGTAGCTGGTGTGAGAGCACGACCAGCCAGAGGGGGACTGAGACACGGCCCCCACTCCTACGGGAGGCAGCAGCTAAGAATATTGCACAATGGACGAAAGTCTGATGCAGCGACACCGCGTGAAGGATGAAGGCCCTAGGGTTGTAAACTTCTTTTATTAGGGAATAGCAAGGAAGGTACCTAATGAATAAGCAACGGCTAACTACGTGCCAGCAGCCGCGGTAATACGTAGGTTGCAAACGTTGTCCGGAATCACTGGGCGTAAAGGGTCCGTAGGCGGTTTGATAAGTCTCATATGAAAGCTTCAAGCTCAACTTGGAGATGTTGTGAGATACTGTCAGACTAGAGACTGTTAGAGGTAAGTGGAATTCCAGGTGTAGTGGTGAAATGCGTAGATATCTGGAGGAACACCAGTGGCGAAAGCGACTTACTGGGACAGTTCTGACGCTAAGGGACGAAAGCGTGGGGAGCGAACCGGATTAGATACCCGGGTAGTCCACGCTGTAAACGATGATTGCTAGGTTTTCGGGGCATCGACCCCTCGTGAGCCGAAGTTAACGCGTTAAGCAATCCGCCTGAGTAGTACGGCCGCAAGGCTAAAACTCAAAGGAATTGACGGGGGACCGCACAAGCAGCGGAGCGTGTGGTTTAATTCGATGGTAAGCGAAGAACCTTACCAGGGTTTGACATGTAAGTAGTACTGAACCGAAAGGGGATGGACCCGCAAGGGAGCTTACACAGGTGTTGCATGGTTGTCGTCAGCTCGTGCCGTGAGGTGTTGGGTTAAGTCCCGCAACGAGCGCAACCCTCTTTGTTAGTTGCACTCTCTAACGATACTGCCCTTAAAAGGGAGGAAGGTGGGGATGACGTCAAATCATCATGGCTCTTACACCCTGGGCTACACACACGCTACAATGGCAAGTACAGACGGTCGCCAACCCGCGAGGGGGAGCTAATCCGATAAAACTTGTCTCAGTTGGGATTGCAGGCTGAAATTCGCCTGCATGAACGTGGAGTTGCTAGTAAACGCAGGTCAGCACACTGCGTTGAATACGTTCCCGGTCCTTGTACACACCGCCCGTCACGTCATGGAAGTTGGTAACACTTGAAGTCGTTGCGCTAACCCTTTGGGAGGCAGACGCCGAGAGTGGGACTGATGACTGGGACGAAGTCGTAACAAGGTAGCTGTACCGGAAGGTGCGGCTGGATCACCTCCTTTCTAAGGAAAAATAAGACCATTTATTTGGTTATTATTATGGTCGGTTGGTGTATGTAAATAATAAGTTTAATGCTTGAGCGAGATTCACTTTTTGTTGAAGGGGCTCGCAGAAAACTTAATTAATTACGATAAAATACATCATTGTTAACGTACATTAAGTACAAACTAAGAACAAACATTTAAGGTTATTTTCATTCACTGTTCAGTCTTCAAAGTGTTTTTTTATTAAAAATATGCGTTATTTTTTTATTCTTGATATAAAATTACATATGGATATAAAAATCAATAGGGGCCCGTAGCTCAGTCGGTTAGAGCGCTACTCTGATAAAGTAGAGGTCGGATGTTCGAGTCATCCCGGGCCCACCATTCTTGCTATTTTAATTTTTTAGAAATACATTTTTTTGTATTAAAGTAATTTTATAAAAATAGTGATATTGTTTTATAAAGTAAACATATGAATACAAATCCATACACAACAGAAGATCTTGAAAGAATTTTATCAAGAGTCACAAATTCTAATATTCCAAAATTATTGGAAGTAATTTTATTATCAAGGGAATTTGAAAATTTATTAGATGATGATAAGAGAAGGTTATCTTCAAATATATTTAGCATTAATAAATTAGATCCAAATTATGATATTTCTGCAAGAAATAAAATAATTTCTGCTCTTAAAGTTAAGGTTAAAAATGAGGATAGGCAGCTTGCCCGTGCTGTGTTTCAAAACAGAATAAATGAACTAGAGCAGAGTAAAGAACCTATTCTTGATTTTGATAGATTAATATCTACAAAGTTTTCAGAACGCTATTTAGAAGAAACTATAAAATATGAGTGGGGAAAAATTGATTCTCATTTCGAACATATTAATGAATGGACTTATATCTTTTCTAATATTTCTTTTTATAAAGGGGATTTACCTGAGGATAACTTTGATATATTCAGAGCTGGTACAAAAGAAGGGTTGTCATGGACTACGGAGATTTCAATTGCAAAATGGTTTTATACTAAAAATCAAGCTAGCGACCAAAGTCAGTATAACTATTTTTTAAAGTTAAATGTTTCCAAATCAGATGTTCTTTTTTATCAAAATCATAGAAATGAAAATGAAGTTATTCATATCCCTAATCCTGACAAAATTGATTATGTTTCAGAAGAGGAAATTAAGGAAATTCCTACGATTAATTCTCCTAGAAATAAAAGAATAGCTAAAGGTGAACTGTGAATTATTTTGCTGAATCTATTAAGAGTGGAATCAACGAATATTATGAAATATTAAGTAAATCTTTAGATAGACTGAGTAATAGTGAACTTATGTGGAGACCAAATATTCATTCGAATAATATTATTTTTCTGGTGTGGCATATGGCTTTAGTAGAAGATAATTTAGTTAATAAAATTCTATTAAGACAAGAAAGAATCTGGATATCTGAAAATTATTATGAGAAATATCCTTCCCTAAAAAATGAAATAGGTTTTGGCTTTTCACAAAAACAAATAAATGAATTTCCAAATATGGACATTAATTGGTTATCTGATTATTCAGCTGTTATTAAGAATCAAACTACCAATTTATTAGATAAAATAACCGAGAAAGATCTATCAATAAAATATAATTTTTTTGATAGACAAGTTACGGGTTTTTTTGTTTTAGGAAGATTAATGACTGAATTAAATCAGCATTTAGGACAAATTGCTTACATTAGAGGAATGATTAGAGGACTAAATAAATGAGTTTAGATTTAGGTAAGAAATACTTAATAAATAAAAGACTAAGAATACCGCCTGTTATTTTTTTTGTGCCATGTGTTTTTGGGGGAAATATAGAAAATTTTATTTTTAGAAAAATTCAGTTCAGTAATAATTTATTAGTAATTTCTGGATTTTTTATTTTTATTTCTGCAATTTTAATAATGCTTTTTTCACTAAGAGCTTTTTATTCAAATAACGAATCTCCTGCGCCTTTTATAAAGACCAAATATATTATTACAACTGGAATTTTCAAATACACAAGAAATCCTATGTATATTTCTTTTTTTGTCTCTGCGTTCGGGATATCAACTATTTTTTCTTCTTTTGGTATTTTATTTGGAGCAATTATTGGAATAGTATTAATACATAAATTTGTTGTTTTGGAAGAAGAAAAACAATTAAATAAAATAAAAGGCTTTAAGGAATATAAAAGAGTAACTAGAAGATGGTTATAAAAAAAGGACTAAATAATGGACTTAAATAAAATAATAAATGATTATAAAGAGTTTGATTCTGCTACTGTTCAAAATGCTATGATTTTAGTTAGAGGCTATGTAGATGCAAACACAGATTACACATCTCCAGACTTAAAGTCATATAATTTTGATAAACCAATTGTAGGTGTTGCCGTAACTGGAAAAGTTACGCCATTAAATGAACCATCTTCAAAAATAGATTTTAATGATCTATACGGTAATATTAAAAAAAATGATCTCCCTGTTATTGTTGTTTTAGAGGATGTTGAAAAGGAAAAAGGTCGTGCAGCTATAATAGGAGATGTAATGGCTAATATGGCTAGAGTCCTAGGAGCTGTTGGAATGGTAGCTGAAGGATCTGTTAGAGATATTCCAGGTATTAAGAAAGCTAATATGCCTGTATGGGGAAAAGGAAGAGTTCCTGGGCATGGTCCTTTTAATCTTGTTGAAACACAAACTTCAGTTGAAGTTGCAAAATTAAAAATAAATCCAGGTGATTTATTAATTGCTGATGAAGATGGTATTACTAGAATTCCTTTAGATATAGCTGAAGAAACACTTCAAAAGTGTCTTGAAGTGAGAAAAAAAGAATCTGAAATGATGTCTGAAACTAATATTATAAAAAGATTTGAATCATATTAAAAATTTATGCTAATCAAATTAGTGAAAGCAAAAATTATTTTTTCTATAATCTTAATTCTTTTGATATTATCAATATTTATCAATAGAACTTTTTTATAATACAAATATCAAAAAACTTCATATAATCGCATGATTTATAGCTATACGATATTTTTTATTAGGTGTTAGAATTCTATTTGGAAATAAATATCATAAAGAAATTATGTTAGTAAGAATAATAAGCATTTTTATGCTAATTGGTCCATTTATTTTAGTCTGGTTAGGCGTAACTAGATGCAATTAAGATTTAGCTAATATTATTATTACAATACCTATAAAAGCTAAAAATATACCAAATATTTCAGACTTATGTATCTTTTCATTTAGAAAGAAAAACCCTAGTATAATTGCGAAAACTGGTGCCGTATTACCAAAGATTGTGGTCAACGAACCAGTAATTGTATCTAAAGATAAAAACCATAATAAACTTGCAAAAGTAATTAGCGTACCTGCAATTAATACTTTTGAAAATTCTTTTTTATTAGTATTTATTTCTAACCTTTGTTTCAGAATTTCACTCAATATTCCAAGTAATATTATACTTACTACAGCTCTTACAATTGCTCCTGTAAGAATACTACTCTGAATAAGCGCTTTGTCATTAAAAAATACTGCAACTCCCCATAGGCTTCCTGCAAAAACTCCTCCTAAAATTCCCAAAATATTTTTATCTTTATATTCTCTAAAACTTTCAAAATTAATAACAAAAATACTTATAAGAACTATACTTGCTCCAACAAAAACTAAAAGGCTATAATTTATATTATTTATCGTAAAATCTAAAATTAGACTAATTAGAATCGTAGATACTGCACATAATGTAAATGTTACTCCCATAGGATTATTTTTTATTGAAATAACATAAAAAACAGTTCCAATGCAGCTCAATGAAGCTGCAATAGTAAACATTAACAGGTCATTTGAGTTTTCATTAAAAATAACCGTCCAATTCTCCATAAATGTAATTATTATCCCCATTATTATTAAGGAAATAACTGCTTCATAAAAAGGGAAGCTAAAATATCTAGAAAAATTTATTTTTTTTAGAATAACTCCAGATGTAGACCAAGAGATAGCGCTTATTAATGCAGCAAATTGAAAAAATGATTCCATATTCGTATAAACTAAGACCTTTTAATTAACTTATTAGAGAAATTTAATTATAACTTATTGTTATATAGCCTAGCTGAGTAATTTGATAAACACTTTTGATTCATTAAGAAATAGAGATTTTAGATTTTTAGTTTTTGGTATGATCTCTATGATTGGTGGTATGAATATACAGATGCTAGCAAGGTCCCAGTTAGGATGGGATCTTACATCATCATCTTTAGCCGTCACTTTGGTTGGTGTAGGTTTTGCTCCTCCTATGCTAATATTTTCAATATTTGGCGGAGTAGTATCGGATAGATTTGATAATAAAAATATTATACAACTTGGACAGCTAGGTGTAATAGCAATAACATCTTTTATTGCTATATCAATTTTTACGGATACCATAACAATTTATCATTTAATTATAGTTTCATTCTTTCAAGGAACTTTTTGGGCTTTTATGATGCCAGCAAGGCAAGCTATTATTGCAGAATTAGTTGATGATAATCAACTCAATAATGCAATATCATTAAATGCTGCAGGTATGTCCTTAACTACAATGATATCTCCTGCAATAGGTGGTTTGGTATATCATTATTTTGGACCAGGAATGACCTATGTTTTAATAACTTTTTTCTGCATAATTGCTATTATTTCCACATCAATGATCCCAAGTACAAAATCAAAAAACAATAAAAAACCTGCAATGTTCAGGGAAATTAAAGATGTTTTATCGCTCCTAAAAAATAATTCTTTGCTTATGTATTTAATTTTATTAGCTCTTGTTACAACTCTCTTAACAATGCCAACTAGAACTCTTTTTGCCCCATACGCATCAGAAAATCTATCTGGTGGAGCTCTTCAGGTTGGTTTGATGCTTGCATCTATTGGTGGAGGAGCTTTGCTTGGAACATTAATCGCAGCTTCTATTCCACAAAATTCTAAGAAAGGTAAATATATATTAATTACTTCAATAATATCGGGATTTTCTATCTTAATTTTAGGATTTTCATCTATCACTATTTTTTCTATTTTTATATGTTTCTTTCTTGGCTTGGGAGATGCTGGAAGAAGATCATTAAATCCTTCTTTAATAATTGAAAAAACTCCTGCCGAATATAGGGGGAGGGTTATGGGTTTTTATGCAATGAGTTTTGGTTTTATACCTATAGGTGCAATTCCTATGGGTATTATTGCAGATAAATATGGTGTTGATATATCATTTATTTTTTCTGGGATTGCTTTAATTATTTTTACTATTTTATTAAGTAATAGAAAGGTAATTAAAAGTTGATATTTTGATCAACTACTTCCCATATGTACCTAATAGCAACTGATCTATAGGGTCTCCATTTTTCTGAAATAGCATATACCTCTTCATCTGAAGGTAAATCATCTAATTTATATATTTTTTTTATACCTTTTTTTACACCTAAGTCATTTGCTGGACAAATATCTTTATTTTCTCCTGTAAATAAAAGAAAATTTTCAACGGTCCATGGACCTATCCCTTTAATTTCACAAAGAATTTTTTTTGCTTCTATCTCTTCCAATTTAGATACTTCGTTTAAATCTAGTTGATGATTTCTAATTAATTTAGAAATCTCTATTATTGTTCTTATTTTTGATTTAGAAAGTCCAAGACTTAATAGTTCTTCCTCATTTGTTTGATCTACACTTAGGTTTTTTATTTCTTCTCCAAATTTATTTGTAAATTTATCATAGATACTGGAAGCCGCACTTATACTAAGTTGTTGACCAATTATTATTCTTACCATTGATAAGAAATCAGATTTTTTTTTGTAATCATCTTGAATTACAAAGTCTTCTTTTTCAAAATATTGTATAAATTCACCTAATTTTTTATCAGACTTAATCAGATGGTTTATAACTTTGATTCTTTCTAACTCTTTTTTATTCATTATTTTTATATCATTAAAACATAAGTTATAAATTGATTATAAATATGGATCAACAAAAATATCTAGACCCTAAAGTTGTAGGAGTAGGGATTTTAGAAAAAGAAAATAAAATTTTACTTGTCAAAAGAGGTATTGAACCTGGTTATGGTTTGTGGAGTATGCCATCAGGTTATATAAATAGATTTGAAAAAGTTGAAGATGCAATAGAAAGAGAACTTTTTGAAGAATGTGGAATTATAGTAAAAGCTGAGTGGATTTCAGGTGTATACTCAAACGCTGATTCGCCTATTATTCTTTTAGTTTGGAATCTAAAATTTGTTTCTGGTGAAATAAAACCATTAGATGAAACATTAGAAGTCGGATTTTTTGATATTAAAAATTTACCTGATTTGGCATTTGATCATGATTTAGAAATAATTTCTGAATGGACTGATCAAAAAAAGATTAGGTGATTTTATAGCTATCTATAAGCCTTTTGACTCTTTTCCATACAGAATCAGCAACCCTAGATTCTGTTTGATGTGCTCCAACTATGCTCCAAGATGAACGATTATTATTAGCCATTTCTAAGTAGCCATCTCTAACCTTAGTATGAAAATTTTTATTCATATTTTCGTATTTGTTACCTTCATAATTCTCTCTTTTACTTTTTTTAGATTCCAAAGAATCTAGTTCAATATTTATTGATTTATTAATTCTAGTACTAGAAATATTTGGATCTATATCAAGTAAAATTGTTAAGTCTGGAATTAATTCATTCGTTGAGATTTTATTTAAGCTATTTATTATATCTAGATCAACTCCCTTGCCATATCCTTGATAGGCTAGAGTGGAGTGTATAAATCTATCAATAATTACAGTAACTCCTTTATTTAGAGCTGGAATAATAACTGATTTACACAGTTCTGCTCTTGCTGCAGAAAATAAATACGTTTCTGCAATAGGGCTTTGAATACTTTTTGATTTAACCCATTTTCTTACTTGTTCCCCTAATGTGGTATTTCCTGGTTCATGAATCGAAATTGAGTTTATTCCATCATCTACAAGTTTTTTTACGAGTCTCTTGCATTGAGTTGATTTGCCAGAGCCTTCTCCACCTTCAAATGTTATTAGTAAGCCTTTAGATAGAACATTTTTTGAAGACTTCCCATCTTCAGGAAAATTAAAAAGTTTTAGGTTTCTTTCAGGATTTTTTTTTGAGGTCATTATAATCTTTTTTTGAGTACTATTCTTCTTTTGTTTTCTTCACCAATAGATTTAGAACCCACTCCTTCATTTGTAGCAATAAAGTGTTGCTTTCTCCTAATATTAGGATCTTGTGGTGATAACTCAATTTGATTCTCTCCATTTTTTATTTTTTTTATTCCAATCTTAACTTCATTTAACGCTTCTGATTTCTCATTATCAAGCCTATTATTATCAACAAAATTTTGTTTTTGAGATTTATCATCACTAATTTTTTCTAAAAATCGTGCAATTTGATCATTTGATCCTTTTTTTATTAGATGAATAGGTATCCCAACTTTTTCTGCAATTTCTATTATTTTTGGTTTTGGATCTTTAGAATAGTTTGCTTTAGTTGTTAGAATTATCTTAGCTGATTCAGGGTCAGAAACAATTTTTATATTCTTAAAATAAGATTTTGAAAGTTTTTTCAACTTAGCTTTTTGAAGCCCAAATGGAAATACATTGATTTTTTTTTCAATTGATTTTTTCTGAGATTTATTGGGGATCTTAATTTCTTTTGTATTATTTTGTTCAAAAGTGGAAAATTCATTATTATATTTTTGATCATTAATTCTGATTAATTTGCCATCTGAAATTTTCCTGACTTCTGTAGTTGTAGAAATACCCCTTAATTTTTTATCTACAGAAAGTCCTACATCAAAATGTACTGATACTTCGTTTCTATCTATTATTTCTACTAAAATATCAAAAGTTGGTTCAAATTCACGCTCCAAAACTGTTTTCTGAGTTCTTCTTCTCCTAGCTTCAATATCTCCTAAAGTAACGGATTTAACTCCACCAATCAAATCACTAAGAGTTGGGTTAATAATCAGATTATCCAAAGTATTTCCATGAGCTGTAGCAATTAGTTGAACTCCTCTTTCAGCAATAGTTCTAGATGCCATTGCTTCTTTTTCAGTACTAATTTCATCAATAACTATAACCTCTGGCATATGATTTTCTACAGCTTCAATCATCACATTATGCTGAAGATCTGTATTCTTAACTTGCATTCTTCTAGCTGATCCTATGGCTGGATGAGGTATATCTCCGTCACCTGCAATTTCGTTCGATGTATCAATAACAACTACTCTTTTTTCTTCTTTATCTGCTAAAAGCCTAGCTATTTCTCTGAGCATGGTGGTCTTACCTATTCCAGGTTTACCCATGATTAATATACTTTTTCCATTTCCTATGAAATCTTCAATTACTTTTATACTTCCAAAAATAGCTCTTCCAACTCTACAAGTCAGACCAATTGTTTTGCTTGCTCTATTACGAATTAATGAAATTCTATGAAGAGTTTTTTCAATTCCAGCTCTATTATCGTCACCAACATGGCCTAATTTTTCTAAAACAAAACTAAGATCTAAATCTGTAACAATTTCATTTTCTAGAGTTTTTTTATTATTTGAGTAAATAATTACAGGAGGCCTTCCTATATCTAAAACTACTTCAATTAGTTCTTCAGTTTGTTTCTCTATATTTTTAGTGATTTTTTTTGGTAGGATATCTAAAAATAAATCTAAATCATCTAAAATTTCTAAATTTTCTTTAAACATATTATTTAATTTTTATTTCAGTATATTTATTAATATAAATTACAGTTTTGTTAAATTAATGAAATATTCATGTACTTTTGAGGAACCTGTTATTTCTGGATGAAAAGAAGTCCCCATTATTTTATTTTCTTGAATTGCAACTATTGTTCCATCCTCAAGGGTTGATAAAACTTTAACATTTTTAGAAATTTTCTTAACTATAGGAGCTCTAATGAAAACTGCTTTTATATTTTCTTCAATTCCCTCAAATTTAATGTTGGATTCAAACGAATCAACTTGTCTGCCAAACCAATTCCTAGAAACCTCTGCACTGATGAATTTCATAGGATCAGGATCTTCCTCAGTAAGTTTCTCGGCAATACAAATTAAACCTGCACATGTTCCCCAAAGAGACATTCCTGAATCAATCTTTGATTTTATGGCAGGTTCAAATCCGTAGCGATCTATTAGTTTTTTTATAGTGGTAGACTCTCCTCCAGGTATAATCAAGCCATCTAAATCTGATAGTTCTTCTGTTTTTTTTACTAAAATACAGTTTACTTTAAGACTTTTGAGTACATCTAGATGTTCAGCAAAATCACCTTGTAGAGCTAATACACCAACTTTTACCTGAGATTTTACCAACCTCTTTTTTCTAATCTTTCTGAAGGTTCTAATTTTGAAACTTCATCGCCTTTCATAGCTCCACCTAAATTCTTTGACACTTCAGCTATTAAATCAGCATCTTCATAATGTGTGGTTGCTTGGACGATTGCTTCTGCCATTTTTGAAGGATTCCCACTCTTAAATATTCCTGATCCTACAAAAATACCCTCAACTCCAATTTGCATCAATAGAGCTGCATCAGCAGGAGTTGCAATCCCTCCAGCAGCAAAATTTACTACAGGCAGTTTACCTGTGTTCTTTACTTCGCAAACTAGCTCGTATGGTGCACCTAAATTTTTTGCTTCAGTCATTAGCTCTTCATCGTCTAATCTTTGAATTTTCTTGATATCTGAAAGAATTTGCCTTGCATGAGTTACTGCTTGCACAACATCTCCTGTACCTGCTTCTCCTTTAGTTCTAATCATTGATGCACCCTCACCAATTCTTCGTAGTGCTTCTCCTAGATTAGTAGCTCCGCAAACAAATGGCATTTTATATTCCCATTTGTTAATGTGAAATGCATTATCAGCTGGAGTAAGGACTTCAGATTCATCACAGTAATCAACACCAAGCGCTTCTAAAACTTGTGCTTCTGCGAAATGCCCTATCCTTGCTTTTGCCATTACAGGAATTGAAACTGCATCAATTATGCCAGATATCATTTCAGGGTCTGAAGCTCTAGCTACGCCACCATCTCTTCTTATATCTGAAGGAACTCTTTCAAGTGCCATTACAGCAACTGCTCCAGCATCTTCAGCTACTTTTGCTTCATCAGGTGTAACTACATCCATTATTACCCCACCTTTAAGCATTTGGGCTAGTCCACCCTTAACTCTCCAATCTCCAACCTCAGGTAAGGATTGTTCTTTCCATGTTTTTGATTTTTTATCTTTTAAAGTACTCATTTTTTTCTCCTCGGCTTTTTGTTTTGTTTATACGACACCGAACCCGTATATTTATAATCATAGTAAATTATTTAGAATTAGTCATTAATTAATCTAATTTTGTCGACAATATCTGAACTAAATCAATAGTTCTGTGTGCATATCCCCACTCATTATCGTACCAACTAACAATCTTGAACATATTGTCTCCTATTTCAAGAGTTGAGTTTAAATCTATAATTGAAGAATGACTATTGCCTAAAAAATCTATAGATACCAAATTCTCACTTGTAACATCTAAAATACCTTTGAGTTTGTCTTTTGAGTATTGAGTAAATAAATTATTAATTTCAAGAGAAGTTGTTTTTTTTTCTAGAATTACATTTAGGTCTACAACTGAACAACTAGGGGTTGGAACTCTAAATGCCATCCCGTCTAATTTACCTTCGATAGATGGAATTACTTTCGCAACAGATTTTGCTGCCCCTGTAGTTGTGGGAATTATACTTGATGCGCCTGCTCTAGCTCTTCTTAAGTCTTTATGAGAATTATCTAAAATATTTTGATCATTGGTATAGGAATGAATTGTAGTCATAAAACCACTTTTAATCCTAAAATTATCTTCAAGCACTTTAATAATTGGTGCTAAACAATTTGTTGTGCATGATGAATTAGAAATTATATGATGTTTATCATTGTTATAAATCTCTTCGTTTACTCCCATAACAATAGTTGCATCTTCGTTTTTGCCAGGAGCTGTAAGCAAAACTTTTTTTACACTATCTCCCAAATGTGCGACAGCTTTTTCTTTAGAATTGAATTTTCCAGTTGATTCAATCACTAAGTTTACATTTTCTCTGGCCCAAGGGATATTTTCTGGATTATTTTCATTGAAAAATCTTATCTTTCTATCTCCAATAAACAAAAAGTCTTCATCGTTGTTGACATCTAGTTTGATTTTTCCATAAGCAGAGTCATATTTTAGTAAGTGCTTATAAGTATCAAGATCTGATCTACCATTAATAGCAACTATATTGAGATCTAAATCGTTTTCTGCAACGATTCTTAGAATTTGTCTTCCTATTCTTCCAAAACCGTTAATTCCTATATTTACAGACATAATTTATAATAAAATTGATTTTCCAGCAAATTTTGCTTTATCTTTAAGTTTCTCTTCAATTCTAAGCAATCGGTTATATTTTGCAACCCTATCTGAGCGAGCAGGTGCTCCAGTTTTAATTTGACCAGAATTTGTGCCTACTGCAAGATCTGCAATTGTAGTGTCTTCAGTTTCTCCTGATCTATGACTTATTACACAACTAAACTTATTTTTTAGTGCAAACTTAATCGTTTCAATGGTTTCAGATATTGTGCCAACTTGATTGAATTTGATCAAAATTGAATTCGCAGAATTTTCATCTATTCCTTTATGGAGGTATTTTGTCTGAGTTACAAATAGATCATCTCCTACGATTTGAATGTCCTTACCGTGATTAGCAGTAAATTTAGCCCAACCATTCCAGTCATCTTCTGATAGCCCATCTTCTATTGAGTAAATAGGATATTCTTTTATCAATTTAGAATAATATTCAATCATACCTTCAGAATTTAGTTCTAATTTTTCTTTTGAAAGATTGTATTTTGAATTTTTCCCAAATTCAGAAGAAGCAGGATCAAGGGCAATATAAATATTTTCTCCAGGATTATATCCAGTAGTTTCAATAGCTTTCATAATGTAATCTAAAACTTGTTTATTTGATAAATTTGAAGGAGCAAATCCTCCTTCAAATCCGACGTTTGTAGAATGCCCTTCTTTTTCTAAAATTTTTCCTAAGGTGCTATATATTTCTGAGCCAGCTCTTATAGATTCTGAAAAACTATTAAATCCTACAGGAGCTATCATAAATTCTTGGAAATCTGTTGAATTTATAGCATGAGCACCACCATTCATGATATTTAACATAGGTACTGGAAGAATAACAGGATTTTTTTCTCCAGCAAGATTAGCTATTTTTTGATAAAGTTCAATATTTTCTGAGAGGCTTGAAGCTGAAAGTATCGCAAGTGAAACCCCCAATATTGCATTGGCTCCAATATTTTTTTTCTCAACAGTACCATCAATTTCTATCATTATATTATCTAGTTCTAATTGATCCCTTACATCTTTTGAAATCAAGGCTTTAGCTATTTTATTATTTATATTCTCAACAGCTTTTATAACTCCTTTACCCTTATACCTATTCGAATCATTATCTCTTAGTTCTAAGGCTTCCCTTGTTCCTGTGCTTGCTCCTGATGGAACTGCTGATAAGCCCACTTTCCCATCTTCAAGAATAACTTCTACTCCAACTGTTGGATTACCTCTAGAATCTAAAATTTCTCTACCAATAATTGATTTTATTTTGTGCATTTTTTATCCTCAAAGATTCCTATTTAAGATCTATGTTTTTTATGATTTCGTTTTGTAATTTGAAAATATCTTTTATTCCATTTGAACCAATTTCTATTAATTGATTTAGTTCATCAAAACTTAACAGTTCATTTTCTGAGGTACCTTGAATTTCAATTATTTCAAGATTTGAGTTAAGAATTAGATTCATATCAAAATCAGCTATTGAATCTTCAGAATAATCTAAATCAAGATAAATTTCTCCATCAACTTTTCCTAAACTTATAGCAGCTATTTGATTCTTGAAAAATTTAGACGGATTAGTATTATAATAATTTTTCAATGCAATATAAGTTGAAATATAGGATCCAGTTATGGAGGCAGTTCTGGTTCCGCCGTCAGCATTTAGTACATCACAATCCACTGTGATTACAACACCTGGGATAAGTTCTAAATCAATTGCTTGTCTTAGTGATCTACCTATAAGTCTTTGGATTTCTTGTGTCCTTCCACTAAGTTTATTTCCTCTATCTCTTGAAATTCTTTCAGAAGATGAGTTTGGAAGCATATTATATTCTGCTGTAATCCATCCTTGATTTTTGTTTAGTAGCCATCTTGGCACATGGTTTGAAATATTTGTAGAACAAATTACCTGTGTATCCTCAAATTTTATTAAAACAGAACCAATTGAATTCTTTTGATAATTAGGAACTATTGATAAATTTCTAGCTTCATTATGTTTTCTATTATTTTTTCTCATAGTATCATTTTACAAAATAATTACTTTGTTACTTATTTATATTAATTACCAAAATTAAACATATAAAATAAATTCTCATGAAAATAGCAGTTTTAGGGGCTGGTTCTGTAGGAAGTTATTACGGAGCTGTATTAAAAAATAAAGGTTTTGACGTCACATTAATTTGTAGAGGGGATCATTATAATCAGATTTCTTCTAATGGTTTATCAGTCAAGTCTCATTGGGGAGATTATAAAATAGCTATAAATGCCAAAGATAATGTAGAAGATCTAGGTTTTTTTGATCTTATTTTTTATACTCCTAAGCTTTATTCAAACAAACAAACTCTCCCAATGTTAAAAAAAATTTCAAATGACAATACTTTAGTTATTACTATTCAGAATGGAGTAAATAGTCATAATGAAATACAAAAATTTATAAATAAAAAAAATATAATTCCAGCGGCTACATTCATTGAAGCAGAAATTGAATCTCCAGGGGTTATTCTTCAACAAGGTTCTTCAGCACTAATAGAAATGGGAGAATTAGACAATGTAAAGTCCGAAAGATTGATAAATATTTTTGAAAAATTTGATTCAGAATTCTTAAGTTTTAAAATATCAAAAAATATTTTATCTACCCTTTGGGAAAAAATGATAATTGTGGGTGCATTTGGAACAATAATGACTTCTTTTAGAATGTCTTTCAGGGAATTAATAGATTCATATTATGGAGAGGATGTTTTGAGAGGCACTATGAAAGAAATTTTAACGGTTGGTATTGCAGAAGGGATAGAATTAAGCTCAGTGAGTATAGATCAAATTATCATTGATCTAAAAAAAGAAGCAGATGAAATGACCTCTTCAATGTTTAACGACTTAAAAAACAATAAACCATTAGAAATTGATAGCATATTAGGTCATGTTGTGAGTCTATCAAAAAAACATAATATTGCTTTACCATATAGTTCTACTCTAGTATCTTCTTTAGAAAAATTTAAGAATGGATGATTTATGATTTCAAAAATTGATAAATTAAAAAAGTTTAGTTCACAAAATATAATTGATGCAATGACTGTCTTAGGATGGCCTCAATCAATGATAGAAGGCCCTAGACCTTTGATTCTGAAGGATAAAATGGTTGGAACTGCTGTAACTTTAGGATTTGTTTTTTATCGTCAAGATTTATTAGAAGATTTACCTAAAGGTATAAATTCTCCAGAATATGAAGCATTCGAACTATGCTCAGAAGATTCTGTTTTGGTAGCTTCTTCAGTGGGCCCATGGGAATCAATTGGAGGAGATATTAAATTTTTAAGATTAAATCAAAAGAAAATTTCAGGTTTAGTCACGGATGGGTCAGTTAGAGATTCAGAAGCTATGAAAAAATATAATTTTTCAATTTATGCGCATTCTTATACTTCTAAACAAGGCCCTGGAATTATGCTTCCATATTTTGTTAATCAACCAATAAATTGTGGAGGGATTTTAGTTATGCCTGGAGACTATATTATTGGAGATGAGGATGGAGTTGTTGTTCTTCCTAGCAAAATACTAGATGAATGCTTAAGTATTATGGAAGAAAGAGATCAAATAGAGAAAGTTGTAAAAAAAGAATTAGATAAAAATCCAGGTTCACCTGGAAAATATTACCCATTTAATGATCTTACATATAAACTATATGAAGAATTTAAAAAAAATAGAAAATAAATTTTTGGAGTTATTAGTATGAGTGTTCAAGGAATGGCATTTCATCAAGGCAATAAGATCTTATTAAAAGATGCAAAAGTTGGAGTTATGACTCATGCTTTACATTATGGAACAGCTGCATTTGAAGGGATAAGAGGTAATTGGAATTCTGATAAAAATGAAATGGTTATTTTTAGATTACAGGAACACTACGAGAGACTTTTGCGCGGAGCTAATATTCTACGTATGAATCTTCCATATTCTGCTGAAGATTTATCTGAAATTACCGTTGATCTTGTGAAATCTAATGGTTATAAAGAAGATGTTTACATAAGACCCCTCGCTTATAAATCTCATGAGCTGGTAGCAAATCTAAAATTACATGAGCTTGATGATGATATTACGATTATAGTTATTCCTTTTGGGGCTTATATTGATAATGATAAACCTATTAATTGTCAAACAAGTTCATGGAGAAGACCAGAAGATACTATGATGCCCACTGGAGTTAAACTTTCAGGTTTATATACAACCAGTATATTAGCTAAAACAGAAGCTGTTTCTGCTAATTTTGATGAAGCTATACTATTAAATTTTGATGGAACTGTATCAGAGGGAAGTGGTGAAAATCTTTTTATGATAAAGAACAATGAAATAATTACTCCAACAGAAACAGATAATTGTTTATTGGGAATTACTAGGGATTCAATTATAGAGATAGCACAAAAGGAATTGGGACTTAAAGTTAATGAAAGAAAAATTCATAGATCAGAATTATACTTAGCAGATGAAGTTTTTCTAACAGGTACGGCAGCTCATGTTACCTCAGTTGGCACTCTTGATAGTAGAAAAATAGGAAATGGTAATATTGGTTCAATCACCAAGAATTTACAAGAATTATATTTTTCTATAGTAATTGGAAATGATTCAATAAAAAAGAAATCAGACTATACCAAGTGGCTCACATCATTTAATGTGTAGTAATTCATAATCATTAGATGATTTTTCATCAATAACATTTTTAGGGTTTTTGTAAATTAGTTCATTTAATTTGTTAGAACCTATTATTTTTATTATTTTATTTATTTGTATCTCTAAAAATTCATCATTAACTTCATAATAATTGATAGTATCGGTAGCAATGAAATCGTAAATTCCTGATTCTAGTAAATCTATAGACTTAATTCTATATTTATCCCCAAAAACGGATGAAAAAGAACCTATTGATAACTGAAATAGGACACCGTTTTTATGTAATTTTTCTATCCTTTCGTTGTTAAGAAATTCGAACCTTTCAGGATGTGAAATTATTGGAATCATTCTTTTATTTAAAATTTTATTTATCAAGGTCTCAGTAAATTTGAAGTTATTATTATTATTCAGGTCTATTAGAATAAAATTTGACTTAAGAAGTGACACTTTATTTATATTTTCTTCTAATCTCAAAATTAAATTTTCATTTAACAAATTTTCAAAGCCGGAAAATATTTTTTGGAAAGTAGAATTTTCTGACTTTGGTTTTGAATAATTTTGAACCAAATTAGAAAATTGATTTCTTATTTTATTTTTTTCTCTTTTTGGTATGTATTTTTCTGAGAGAATATAGATGATATCTGAAAAGAAGCTTTCAGGTTTTTTTTCTTGTTCTATAATTTCTACAGGATCATAGAAATTATATTTTTTATTATTTATATCTATCATTATGATCTGGCTTCAATCATCCTAAATGATTCACCGTATTCAAATGATAAGTCTTTAGCAGAATTTTTTAATCTTAGAATAATATTTTTGCCATATTCAGATCCAAGGCTTAATCCTGGTAATTGGCTCTCATGTTTTGATAAAGATTCAACTTTTTTTTGCTCATAATTACTAACATTCACACAAATATTCGGTTCATCGCTTCCCCAAAATAATAATTTTTTAACTTTGTGGGGCTGTATATTCTCATTTATTTGTTCAGGGAAATGCAAATGATCTCTTGCATATGGATAAATAGCATCCATAACTGAAAATCCTAAATTTCTATGATCTCTATGTAAGAAATTTTTCATCCTAAATGGATCATGCGTAAAAACAATTTCAGGTTTATATTTTCTCAAGTTATATACTAGATCAGAAAGTAATGATCTATTAGATTCTAATTCCCCATCAACATAGTCAAGAGAGACTATTTCATTTACACCAATGGCTTTTGCTGCTTGTATTTGTTCATTAGATCTTATTTCAACAATTTTTTTACTAGTCATTTCAAGATCATTTGATCCACTAGAACCTGTGGTAGCAAGCAGATAAACAACATTTGTTCCATTTGATACCCATTTGGCTACAGTTGCTCCAGTACCTATTTCTGCATCATCTGGGTGAGCAAAAATGACCATAGCAGTTTTTGGGATTTCTAAGAATTCATTCATTTTTAGGATTAATAATTTTTATCATTCAATTATTTCATTCTATTAGAAAAAAAATCAATATAGAATGAAGCTATAAATACTTTAATTTAAAAAATGAATATTACTGACATAGAAATTGAAAATATTTTAGAAAATGAACAAAAAAGACAAAGAGATTCTGCTGTATTTATAGCATCAGAAAATTATGCTTCGAGTTCAGTTAGAAAATATACGTCTTCAATATTAACAAATAAATATGCTGAAGGATATCCGGGACAGAGATATTATGCAGGGTGCGAGTTTGCTGATCAAGCAGAGAATTTGGCTATTGAAAGAGGGAAAAAAATATTTGAGAGTGAACACATAAATGTTCAACCTCACTCTGGATCTCAAGCTAATATGGCTGCATATATTTCTCTACTAAATCCAGGAGATAGAATACTAAGTTTATCTTTGGATCATGGAGGTCATTTATCTCATGGTCATAATGTGAATTTTTCTGGGAAAATATATGAAATTCATAATTACTTTTTGGATGAAGAAACTGAGATGCTTGACTTTGATTCTATTCAGAAAATAGCTGAAGAAATTAAGCCCAAACTTATAATATGTGGTTTTTCTGCTTACTCTAGAGTTATAAATTTTGAAAAATTCAGAAAAATAGCGGATTCTGTTAATGCTCTTATGATGGCAGATATAGCTCATATTGCTGGATTGATTGTTGCAAAACAGCATCCCTCTCCTGTAAATATTGCGGATATAATAACATCAACAACTCATAAGACATTAAGAGGGCCAAGAGGAGGAATAGCAATAATCAAGAATTCACTTTCTAAAAAATATGATAGAGGTATTTTTCCTGCTGTTCAGGGTGGACCAATTATGAACAATGTCATTGCTAAAGCAGTAGCATTTAAGGAAGCTTCATCAGAAGGATTTGTTCAATATTCAAAAGATATAATAACCAATTCTAAATTATTGTGTGGATTTTTTAAAGATAAGCAATTAAGAATTGTTTCAGATGACACAGAGAATCATCTTATGCTTATAGATACTAGATCTGTAAATCTTAGCGGTGCAGAAGCTGAAGAAAAATTAAATTCTGTAGGTATCATTGTTAATAAAAATGCAATACCTTTTGATCCGAATCCTCCAAGAATTACTTCAGGAATCAGAATTGGTACTCCTGCTATAACTACTAGAAAAATTTCAGAAAATGATTTATTACAAATTGGGGAACTTATTTTTCAAACTCTTACAACCTCAGCAAAAAAAAGTACTTATATAAAACAAGAGGTAAATAAAATCATGAATAAATTACCACTTCCTTAAATAAATCATATTTATATAGAGCTTTTATAAAGAAATCAATGCTATAATTTTATACAGCAGAAAATCAATTGAAAAAGGGAAAATTTTGAAAAGATATGAATTAATGTGGATTATAGGTGGATTACTTGATGATCAAGCCGCTGAAGAATCTTTATCTAATGTAACTAAATCTATTTCATTGCCTAAGAAAAGCAAAATTACAAAAGCTGAAATATGGGCTAAAAGAAAACTTTCATACATTATTAATAATTTCGAAGAAGGAACATATTTTTTAGCTGATATTGAAGCTGAACCTGAGTCAATTATTCAACTGGAAAACATTTTGAAAGAAAATGTAAGTGTTATTAGGCATCTAATAACTATTAAAGAAAAGTTTAAACCTTACAAAGTAAGTACTAAATAGGGATACTAAGTTGAGTCTAAATCAAATATTACTTATAGGAAATTGTGGTTCTGATCCAGAAATGAGATATACTCCCAATGGTTCAATGGTTGTTAATTTTAGCTTGGCTGTAAACAATTATAGGAATGGTTCTGATGGAGAGCAAATTCAAGAAACTGAGTGGTTTAGAATTGCTTGCTGGAATAAAACTGCTGAATCAGTAAATCAATTTCTTCAAAAAGGATCACGATGTTTTGTTGAAGGAAGATTTAGATCAAGTACTTATACTGCTAATGATGGGACACAAAAGCAGTCAAATGAAGTTACCGCTTTTAGAGTGATTTTCTTAGATAGGAATTCAGAATCTTCAGAAAATAATGGTAACTTTTCTCAAAATAATAATTCCACTGAAAATCAAAATCCAAATAATCAATCTAATGATTTCGGAATTAATCAGCCACAAACCTCTAATGAAAATGAGGCCGATGATGCTGAAGAATTACCATGGTAGAAAAGGAAAAAAATGACTACTAATAGACAAAATACAAAAAGAAACAACTTCTCTTTTGGTTTTAGAGATAGAAAAAAACCTATATCTAAAGTTATTAAAGGCCTTCCAGTAGATTATAAGGATGTAGATGTTCTAATATCCTATATCTCCGATAGAGCAAAAATTACAAGTTCTTACAGAACAGGTAATGAGGCTAAAGACCATAGAAGCCTCACAAAAGCAATTAAGAGAGCCAGGCATATGGCCTTATTACCAATATCTCATGAACACGATATAGTACGAAATTCAGTTCAGGAAGTAAAATCTGAAGAAAAAGAGGAAGTAAAATCTGAAGAAACTGAAGAAGTAAAATCTGAAGAA
>PABO01000037.1 GCA_002699165.1 Chloroflexota bacterium
TTTCAAACAAAGGGATAATTCTGGTTTCTCTCAAGTGCGTATTTGTATTAAGTTTATTGATTTATTTTTTTTAATTTAAAGTCACTACATTTTATTTCAAATTCTTTCAAAATTAGAAGGTTTATATATCGCCACAATTATCTCCTCATTCATTAATTCAGTGTAAAAAATCATTCTAAGTAAGCGATAGAGGAATCGTAACATTTGAATCGAAAATTTATTCTCGGATTATTTTCTTCAATAATTGATTTCCCTGAATAAACACTAATTGTTCTACCCACTTGAATTTTTTCTATTTCTATTCTATCAGAATCAATGTTATCAACAATCCATACAGTATTATCATTATTCCTGAGACGAAATTGGTATTTGTTTAATGAATGATTTATTTTAACTGGTTTCGATATGATTATTCCTTTCAAATCATTTCTTTTATCTAATGGAATTTCAGTTCCAAGAAAATCTGAATATGAGGTACATCCTGGCCTTCTAGAACAAAATCTACAATTCTCAAGTGATGGTTTTGCAAGTTTGGAAGTTACATTTCCGACTTTATTGTTTTTAGATATTATTTCGTTTACATGATTAACTTTTTCTCTTACATTTTGAAGCTTTTCCATGTACTTGCTAGTATCAATTGACTCTCTTGATTTATCCTGTTCAAGAACCGTTGAAATTTCCTGTTCATTCATTTTTTTCCCACTCATGTGTTGTGCAGTTAAAATCCACATTGCTTTGTATAGTTGAAGTTGAGTAACGAAGTTTTTCGTAATTACACCGTCTCCAGTATGGATTTTTCCAGTTTTTATATCGCCTATTATTATCCCCTCTTTATTAAATTCTACAAAATCAATTTTTCCATATAATTTGTATTCATCATCTTGAGGTTTTAGAATTTTTTTAGGTTCTTTTTGTATATCCCAAACGGGTACTTCCGAACCGAAAATACGTATTTTATCCTTTTTCGATGGATATGATTTTTTTTTGTTAGTATATCTTGAAATAAATTTTCTTCTTTTATCTACAGCAATTTTTACACATTTAAATTTTTCTATTGTAAAGTTTTTCTCATGTGATATAGGTATTAGATGTGAGTTTAATTTATCATTTTTCAATTTATCTTCTTCCTTTTCTGTTAAGTACTCAAATATCGAATTGGCTTCCTCAATACTCCATTCTCCAACCTCTTCTTCCCATTTAGATGAAATTGCTCTTTCTTGAAGCCCGTGTTTTATTGTACCGATTATTGCCTTTCTATTACTTGGAACACTTTCAGGGCAATTTTCTCGATTCGACTTCGACCCTATAACTACACTTAACGGACATCCGAATAATAAATCGTGTGCTTTACTAGGCCCAATAGATCTAACAGGATTTATTGTTTTCTCCCATTTCATGCATTATCACTAAACCAAACCATGCATAGACCAACTCGGACGTCTTTCTCCATTGAATGTGTCAATAAATACTATATTATCTCCTTCTCCTGATTCCATCGCCTTCAAAATCGTATATTCGATAATTGGAGCAGTGTTCTTTCCCTCATGTTCAGGTAAAGCCCAAAACGGGTGAACAATAATGTAAGTAATCTTATTTACAGTGTCAAATACACCCAGTAAATCACCATATCTTCGCTCTTCTATTCCTTCCCCACTACTTGACAATAGACGTTTCTGTATTCTCTCCATTTGTTGGAGTAATTCCGAGCGATGGTCTGATTCAAGTTCATCTAAAGTTTCAGAAAGATTTCCTTTACATGTTGCAAAGAAATCATCTTCAGGATTTCTTAATAATCTCAATAAATCCAAACCAAGTCGCCAATCCATCAATCCATGTTCACCTTGATTAGAATAATATCTTATACATCTTGTACATGAGGAATCACAATCATTTCTATGTTCTTCACTTGTAATATATGAAATGAATTTCCATTCTCCATTCACTCCAAATCCTCTTCTCATTCCTCTATGATTTATTCCAATTACCTTATCCAGTATAGATTCTAGATTTTGCTCTAAAGAAATTGCAAACCCTGCTCCATTAGCATCTTTATCGCATAGGATAATTCTCCCCACGCGTTTATCATTGGAACCAACAGGTGCAAGATTTACTACTTCCAGTTCAGCAGGGTCAACATCAAGCTCAAAACTTAAAGCACCACGTAAAATGTAAGCTGCACTTCTATAGGAGGCTTTTATTCCAGGCCTATTTCTTTGATTTCTCCAGGGGTCTATCGAAAGAAAATCATGTGTGTCTTCGGGATGTAACCAGAATACATCTGTTGTTTTTGGAGAAGTTAGTGCTACATTTTTTATTTCTCCGCCGTCATAATGGAAAATATCACCATCTTTATCCTCCTTCTGGTATCTAGCGGCTACACGTTTAGCACTATCTCCAACAAATTCTTTCATATTTCTAATTATATTTTTTTCAAGCCACTGTCTATTTAGATTACCTTCCATTGGATCATTGTTATTCACTTTCTCTATTACGTGTTTGAATGTGAAACCTTTCCCTAAATTATCATTCATTAAATATACTATTCCTCCTTCTTCTCCTGAATCTAGAGCCTTATGATAACCTGGCATTTTAGTTCCTTCTTTAGCCGCACTATGGTGATACATTAAGGAAGTTGAGCCTGTGTTTCGATCATTATCCCATGTGTCTTGACTGAGTTTATCCAATTTAGTCCTGAAAGCAGCTGGTTTAATAGCATCATATTCTCTAAAATCATCAGGCCATGCAATGTTATCAGGAATATTTTTTATATCCCCGATATGAATTAATGCATTGGTTTCTTTATCAATTGTCAATTTCTGTCTCCAAGTCCAAGGATTTTCGACATGCTCATTATTTTGTATTTTTGCTTTACCATCGTACTTCATTTTAATTTCCGGTGTTATCCCAATAACTCGATGCTTTTGCTTATCCTTAGTTGTAACTGTACCAGGTGCAAACATTGTAATCGCTTGTTCAATTGGGCGCGAAGTTGAGGAAATCCTTTTTTTTGCTGTTGCATGGTATAGTGAGCGAACTTCTGTTGGCATACTTGCGACAGGTAATAGGCCATATTCTCCAAGAGTTTGTGCAAGCGGATCTCCATCTCTACTATTATCACGTGTTTCACCCGATTTAATATCCATTACATCTACCAGTATATGGTTAATCTTTTCATATAAATCTCCGTTAGTTGCATATCTAATTAGCATTTGAGAATCCCAATTTTCTTGATGTTGCAGACCATGAGATAAAGCCTCAGCAATTGGTTTAACATTCTCTTTTTGAAGTAACCAATTTTCTATATCTTTTGCATTTGGAGTCGGTTTCAAAGTTATGGAATCAATAAATGAATTGCAATTACCAAATTCACCATGTACGTCACCTACTTTTAGCTTATATTCTCTTTCTCTACCTAAAATTTCATCCATTTGAAAAGCAATCCTTAGACACTCCTTTGCAAAGACTCGTTTAGCTATCTTAAATTGCCCCATTGTCAATGAGGGTGGAGGGCAGGGATCTCCTGTAATTTTTTCAGGATATTGGAAGTAATGTGCATCATGAGAGCTATCTCTACAGGCTGTTCTAGCCTCACTAAAAGCCTGACCTCTACGTCCCGCACGACCAACTCTTTGTTGGTAATTAAATCGCTGTGGGGGCATATTGGAAAGATATACTGCTGAAAGACTACCTAAGTCAATCCCTACTTCCACTGTTGTTGTTACTGAAAGAACATCAATTTCTTCGATTTCTTTCCTATTCTTTTCGCTTTGTGTAAGTATACCTCTAAATCTCCTTTGACGTTTTCCATAATCATCAGTTTGTCCAGTGAGTTCTTCTATTCTGAGTGGTAATCTTCTCTTATTTTTATTCTTCAGCCGTTGAGCTAACTGATTCCTTCTTTGTAAATGCTCAGCAGTAGCAATTTCGTCATCTGAATCAATAGCTAATTCTTCGAAACATCTAGTGCAAGTTCTATGTTTTTTAGCTTTAGCTAAGAAATGCGTTTCTCGGCAATTAGGACAAATTACTATTTTATCTTCTTTCTGAGCTAATCTAATATAAAGTGAAGAAAGTCTGAAAAAGACTCCATGTTCTAAACAACGATAAGTATGTTGAAGTAAATTGCCTCCTTGTTCTTTCTCCCTTCCTATAACGACCTCGAATAATCTTTTTTCTGGTGCAAGGGATTCAGAAGGAGGAATTGTAATTCCATTTTTCTTTAGATTCTTAACAACATTTTCAAAATAACCAGAACCCAATCTTTTTTGCCATCTAACCTCAGGCCATTCGTTGTCGTATCCTGACTTTCTTTTATATCTCCTTTTCCTTAATAAATATCTAACATAACCCAAGATGATACCGTGGAGAATATCTGCACTAATACCCAGCTCAGAAGCATCTTCTTCAAATTTATNTTTCATTTTTTCNGTAACTCTAATCTCAATCCATCCNAGNCCTGACTTTTCCAATGAATTTCTACCTGATAGGATAGAATTAGCAACATCNTCNTACATAAATTCCTTCATTTTATCCCAACCCTCTTTTTCCGCTAATGGTGGCCGATTATCCAAACCACTCAAAACTTCTATCCAGCCTTCGGAATTAGGATTAGTTGCATCGTTCGGCTCTATTGCATCCGGTGAAAAACCTGCTGGATTTGTACCTTGAAGTAGTAAATCTCTAGCAAGTGGTGGTAATTCAACATAAGCACCAGTCATATCGTCATCGTCTTTTTTGGTTATACTACTAAAATTACGCATAGAGACGACATTAATTGCATCATTTAGATAATATTGTAATTTATTTTTACTAGAAGATTCAGGCCCCCTATTCAGAATACGTTGTTTTTCCTTTCTGTAATCACTATCGCTAGTGATTTTCTCAATTACTTCTTCTAAATCTACAATTCTTGACCCCTCATGTAGGAATTCCGGTTTACCAATCCCTTCTCTATAACGACTAATAAAATCAATATCTCTATCAGTCCTGCTCTCATTATTTTCATGCCTTATCAAAAGTTCTGGTTCTACAATCACAGTATCTTCTGCACGAATAAGTATTGACTCAGCAATGGCCTGTTCTCTGTGTCTCAGAGCGACATTAAGTGCTAATCTTGCTGCACGATCACGAGAATCCGCAAAAGAAATTAACTTNCGACTATTATTTGCTGGTANGCTTGCAAATANTGAGCGGATATTTAAATTACTCATTTCTTCAAAACTAGTCCTAAAACCACGAATTGGAGAGGATTTACCCCATCCCTGTAGNACATTAAAAGGATTTTTCTTATCNCCACAGGATGGGCAATCATGCGGNAAAGCAGGCAATTGACGTAAGATTTTTTGAGATTCTTCTTTATCATAATTACATTCTATCTCAGAGTCTTTATCATCTTCTTCATCAATACTATGCTTTATTATTCTTGGAGTAAATCCTTCAATTGTATATCCCAGATTTTTGTATTTTTCATTTTCTATTTCTGGTAAAGGCCAGCCTGTTTTACTATTAGGGCGGCCAATAACTTGAACCACTTCGCCACTACGAGGATTCAGTCTACAAGGAACCCAATTATAATTTCCAGATGACTTATTACCTCTGGAGACCAGTTTTGAGCCATCTTTGTTATCTGTGACTAATTCAGAATGTACTCCAGCACTCCCTCTTGGCCAAAATAAACAATAATCTAGATGATTCTGATCTTCAATTCTCTTTGGTTGTGATTGACTTCTGCTTTCATCTGGGGATGGGTCGGAATCAATTATTGTGAAACGCCATCTATCATCTCTAATTGAATTAATTCTACTTCGGAAGCCTCCAAAAAATATATCTCCACAATTTTCACAATAGTGAATTTCAGTAGTTTTATACTCAATATCATCAATTATTTGATAGCCGCTTGATGACGAAAACAATCGTCCTACTTTCCGAGTCGATTTATTTCCATTCAGATTATTGATTGAATATTTCGGTTGAACTCCAATTTCTGGGTCCATTATCCCGGATAACCCTTGAACATTACGTAACATAGTATGTATTCTACATCTAGCCAAANCTTTACTATATTTTTCTTGAAGCCAAATTCTTATAGAAAAAAGCCCTCTAACCGCTTTCCAAGCGTCAGATTCAAACGGATTACTTCCCTCTCCAGGTTTATCTAAATCAAAGAAAAACTTAGCAATATCCCAAACTGACCTGGGCCTAAGTCTATACTCATCTTCACTTATCGATTCTTGCATTAATGAATAAAGATTTTTTGTATAGGAAATCTCGTACCTCATAAATTGATATATTCTTTCCTCAATAGATAGGTTCTCTCCTAGTTGTAATGAATTACTGAAATTTTCATANGNCTCATCTTTCAATCCTCTCTCTCAAATCATCTACAATTNTGATAAAAGGTTGAGGATTNTGAGGAAGNTTATATTTTTCAACTTTATTTGTTGATGGACTTAAACTATCTATATCAGCAAGTGACCCTGGTTCAACATGGAATTCATTAATCGGTACTCCAAAGAATTCTTGTAAGAATAAGTCATTGTCATTTGAATCTAATGATGCACTAGATGCAAGAATACGTAATTTTTTGTGGTTTTTCTGTCCAGGAAGTAATCCTAGTCTATTTAGAATAATACGTAGAGAAAATGCTGTTTCAGTTCCTTTTGAACCCCTATAAAGATGTAATTCATCAAGTACTAGATGGAAAATCGCTTCCTTTCCTTCAAGATATGCAATAGTTTGATTAAAAATTTCTTCATCTTCATTCTTTGTTCGAGCAGCTAAAACTTCTAGCATAGATAGATTCGTAACCAATAAATCAGGAACTACACTTTGAATATCCCATCTAAATCGTTGTTCACATCCCCAAGGATTTTGAACTACAAAACCATCATCAGTATCATCACCATCTGGAAATGGTTTTACTGGCATTAATGCGCCTACTTCAGGTTTTGAACCAACTATGGCTTCATACATATCCACAAACGGCTTGTCAATTTTTCTTCTAATTTCAGCCCCATAACCTGCTCGATTCTTATTTGTTTTCAACTTATTATTTTCCCCAATTTTACTCGTCCCACCAATTGTATCACTATTGTATTTAGCAAATCGAGGAGTATGATTATTTAATTTTCGTTTGTATATGTCGTGCATTTCCTTTGAATCAAGTGAGAACCTCAAACGCCTCATTTGATCATCAACAAGGGCATTTAGGGGATAAATCATTAGAGCCCTTAAGCCCGATTTTCTATTTCCCTTACTGTTTTCATGACTTTGAACATAGGGAGTTTTTTTATTCTTAATTTGTTTTTTCCACCATTCACGAATTTTTGCGTCACTTGGTTCGAATAGGCAACTCCCATCATCTTCATTTTTCTGAGGAGGTCGTTTCAAATCTCCACGCCACCAATCATTCCGATGTTCTGGAGATGGAGGGCTAATCCCATTTTCTGCTTCATCATAAAGTTCTTTCATTAAATGTAGAATAATCGGCATCATAAATGCTTCAGTTTTTCCCGATCCAGTGGGAGAAGTTATCACGCAATGTTTCTGTTCAATTACTGATTTTCTTAAAAGCTCAACTTGATGCTCATAAAGTTCAGCAGAAGCAGAATCGATTCCTCTCAATAATCCAGTAGTCATAGCTTCAACAAAACATTCAATTACGCTATCGCTGAGAGAAGATTCTTTTAGTACCTGTGATAACTTTCTAGGCTCGATACCTGAAGATTTGAAGTCTGGAAGTAATTCTACAAATGGAACTTGATGCATTTCATTAGTATCTCTTAGCATATCATTTCTTTCTTCATTTACTTCATCCCACCTAGTCCCAAATGCAGTGTCAAGATAAAGAAATATTTCTTCAATACTATTTTGGAAATTACCTAGAGGGTCTGTCATATTCAATCCTCCAACCATATACATCGGCCGAATTGCCCTATAAAATCTTCATTAACGCCCGAGTATATTTCAAAATCAAATAATTTATAATTAATTCGCTCAGCATTGTTTTCGACACTACGTATACCGGCACAACATAGAGCCAAACTTAGGTTTGGAGGTAATTTGAGAAATTTTGGTATTTTAAGAGTGGATTTTTCATTATCCCATTTGAATGGAAAGGCACCAGCTTCCCTTAGCACAAAGAATTTTGCTCGACGTTTTTCTTCCAATTTATTTGCCTCAATAGAGGCAGTTTCCCATTTACCTTCAGACGTTTTACGACATAATAGTAATAGTCCAAAGGAAGTGGTTTCTTTTTCTACAAGATTTATCGGATATTTTCTGAAATAATTCTCAAACTCTTGTTTGGTTTGGTCTTGTGATAAATTTTTCATTAATACTGGACAAAATATTTTCCCATTATCAGATTTTGTAAATGGTAACCCATCTATCTCAATCCAATCAAGTTCATCTACCCATTGTTTCTGACTTTTTATATCTGAAATTATATTCAATGAGGTTTCTTGTTCGGGGATGTGGCCAACAAACACTGTAAGTCCATTTGCAGCTTCCTCAGTAATTTCCACTCTTTCAAACTCGAAATAGTCACCAATTGTAATTTTCTCAATTATAACCTGTTTTGGGAATTGGTCTTTCATTTGTTGAATCATTTCTGAACCCCTTGCGCCAGAAACTACTAATTCGCCCCCCATTGTCTTGACTAGATGCCTTTGTTTAACTTTATATCTTCTCTTCCCATGTAAATATTCTATATGGTCCAAATTCTGTAGCCATGCTAAAGAATCAAGAGTTTCCTTATTCGAATAACCAAAATTCATTATCTGTTTTTTCAATTCTGTTGCACTTATTCCATTCGGTTTAGAATTAGGATTAATAACCTCTGTAAGTAGATAGAGTAATTCTGTTAGAGATTTCATATTTCCACCTAAGGGCCCTCAAAACAAACGTCATCTAGCTTTCCGCATAGATATTTCCGAGAATTAGTCCTACATTTCCTACATCTGCCAATCCAGATTTCACAATTTATACACTTGAATTTAGTATATCCTTTACCTACTAGAGGAGTGCCACACGAGTTACAAACTTCACATTCTTTCCTTTCTACTGGTGGAGGACGAGTGGGTTCTATAATTCCAACCATGGCATCTGCAATATTTGTCGCGAGGATTTTTATATCTTTCTGGGTATCTTCATTATTATTTTTATTATTTTCATCTTCAGGAGTTTCTCTCTTAATATTTCTTATCTCATTCTTACTTGGACTGGACCAAGATCCCCTATCCCATTTATGACCTGAATTTTCTAAATAATCACGTATTTTATGTTCATCATTCCAGAATTTTTTATCCATTCTAGGGCCATTTAATGATTTCCAATATTCTCTTGATTGTTCAAGACTGGGCCTCCGAATTATTTCTTCAATCGCATCTTCGTCCGCTTCAACCTTATCTTCCTTACCCATTCCTCCAACTGTTTCTTCAACAACCTCTTCGATTGATTCAGGAGTAGGAGTAAAATCTCTCTCAAATATTTTCAATTCCATTGGTTCATGTAACATTTTTGATTTTATTGTACCTAAATAGNCATGCTCTCTCCAACTCACTCCATTATTTTCTATATGAAGATTAAATTTTATTTCATTATTTTTCTCTTCATATGTATATTTATAGGTGATTTTCATCTCAATTACATTTCCTTGACCACCGCTAACTTTAGGATTAAATGACCAAAATCTTCCCTCTGTATCTTCGCCCAACTTTGGCTCTTCTTCGAAGTAACTTCCCCAATCTCCTCCCGGAAAGAACTTCACATCTTCCTTTTTCCCAGCAATTAAACGCATTTTAGGAAAACTTTCTTTTCCTTTGAATGCATAATTATTCTTAGAAATCTTTACCCCACCCTCAATTTCTACCTTTGTTCTGGAAGAATTCCCTAACTCCGCATCTTTCTTTTTCAATCCGATTTGATTGGTTAATTTCAATAGATTACTACGTAAAGGCGGCATACTCAAATTACTGGGAGCTCTATTTCTAATAATGGACAACTCATAACCTTTAGACAGTTGCCTTTCAGAATTGTAGCCATACATGCCAAATTCATCTCTAGTGATAATTATTTTTTTTCCATGTCCTTTTGATAATATGTGCATTAGAGGACTAACGGTGGCAATTACATCCCCCCCCTCCATTATTTCTATAATATTTCCATCATCAAAACATGTGTCATGATTATCTATATCAACTGGTTCTGAAACTTCGTTATCTCTTTCGAATATGAATTCTTTTCCATTNACTTNAACNACTTCATTATCAGCCATAACTTTCCCAGTACTTTTNTGNAGTCGAACTTGTATAGGGGTNANAATTTNATTGTCTTCGATGTAAAGATAGGGAGNGAAGAAAAAGGTTCTCTTCAAATGCGGATATCTTGTTGTTCCACTATTTCTGCTCAACCTTTCTTCTAACTCTTTCTCAAAGTTTTCTGCTTCCCAAAGATATTTCATGAACTCAGCCAATGTTTGAACTGTTTGTGTCTTTTTTTTCTTCAATTCATCCACAATCTTTGGAGACCAATTATAATCCTTCACTTCATCAGAATTTATCTTATTAATTAACCAAGATTCATCCAAAGGAATAGATCGACTAATACCACTATCCTTAAAAATTTTATAGATATATGTTCTATCTTTATCTCTAAGGAAAAGATGTTTAGGGACTGCAAATTGAACATTCCCTGCCGTTAAAAGAAAATTACCTTCAAATGTGTCATTATCTCGAGACCATTTATTGAGAAATGTCCAGTTATCATAAAAANAAATNNTAGAACCATCTCTTTTTTCCATTTTATCTAGAAAAGTCGACCACNAGAAAAGTAGTTGATGTGGGAACATACAATTTAATACACCTCTCTTGAAATCTTTTTCTAATTTAGTGTTATTATTCGTTCTTCCTCGGTTCGAACCAAGTAAGTATTTAGACACATAATCAAAGATTGGCAAATACCTTGATGGCCCCGCTCTATTTGCAACATTAGCCGAACTAGAGAGAATAATTAGGGCAAGATGTGATAACCACGGTATTATATCATCAGGATATTTCCATAAATCAATATTCTGAGCATTTCCGGTAAGTCTCATATGTTTTTTATACCAATTTCTGAGAGTACGTGCATTTTCAAAGATTCTTATCGGACTTTCTTCAGAACCATCAAAATCATGTAGGTCGAGGTCCCCAAATCCATACTTATTTTCGTAACCAGAATCTTTAGATAACATTGATTTAAGGAAATCTTCTATAGCATTTGATTTATCTATACCCAGTTTTTCTCCGATAGTCTCGATTGTGCTATTTTCCATTGCTAAACCATGAGTTCCAGGAGATGTCAGAAATTCTCTGGCCAATCCTTCATTCCATTGTTTTAGGTTTGCCACAAACACCAAGGGGAATTGAATCTAATTTGAACACTTTGTCTACGAATTCTCTAAGTTGTTATTTTCATTCCCATTTTGACCTGAACTCTTGCTCAAANCTATAGTACTCGTCAAAGGGGTATTGCTCTTTGTATAACTCATATTCTTCTTGCTCTGTTATTCTCTCTTGACTTTCATGAACATACATTGTTAACGCCTTCTTTAAGAGAGTCATTATTTCCCTAAAGTTTCCACTACTGCCTATATTATTTTCTTCTTTTTCCATAAAATCGATCGAAAAAGAATTAGTTTATTCCGCCCTTAACATACCGGCGAGTCCACTTCATACGACGTGGGTTACGGCCAAGCTTCAGCATGTTCTTTCGAGCTTTACTGTCCTTGAACCAAAGT
>PABO01000002.1 GCA_002699165.1 Chloroflexota bacterium
AATAGTAATCTCAACCGAAAATCTACATAAATTTTATGGTTTAAAAGACCAACAGGTGCATGCATTACGAGGTGTTGATATATCTATTGAGGAAGGGGAAATTGTTGGAGTAATGGGACCAAGTGGTTGTGGAAAAACTACATTATTAAATTGCTTGTCTGGATTAGATTCATTTGATGATGGTAATATTCTAATTCAAGGAAAATCTCTAAGAGAACAATCTGATGATCAATTAAGTGAATTTAGAGCGAAAAAAATGGGATTTGTTTTTCAAACTTATAATCTTTTGCCTGTCCTTACTGCAGTTGAAAATGTAGAACTACCATTATTAGTTTCAGGTTTTTCAGGAAAAGAAGCAAGATCAAAAGCAATCGACAAACTTGCTGAGGTTGATCTTGAAAATCAGCAACATCAATTGCCAGGACAACTTTCAGGAGGACAAAGACAAAGAGTTACATTGGCTAGAGCTTTAGTCAATGATCCTGCAATAGTATGGGCAGATGAACCAACTGGTAATCTAGACAGCGAAAATGAACAAGTTATTATGGATTTATTGATCCAGTTAAATAAAGATAATAATCAAACTTTTGTTATTGTTACGCATTCAGATTATGTTGGAGGAAGAGCACATAGAATAATCAATATGAAAGATGGAGAAATTTCTAATAATGGATAAAATTTTTGGAATACCTGCGAATAACCTAGCGATTATTATGGCTATATTATTAATAGTAATTTTTATTGTAGTATCTTTTGGAGCAATAAGAAGATTTATTTTATTTAAAATGGGAACTAGGAATATTCCTAGAAGAAAAGGGCAAAGCCTATTAATTGTTATTGGGCTTATGCTTAGTTCTATTATTATAGCTACATCTCTTGGAATAGGAGACACAGTTAGATATTCTATTCGATCTGTTGCTGTAGATAGTCTCGGTCCTGTTGACGAAGTAATTAAAGGACCTGGAAAACAACTTTTTGGTGATGAATATTTTGATTATTCAGAGTTTGTTTATGTACAGAATATTGCAAAAGAAAATTCAAATATAGAACAACTTATTCCCTACATAGAAACTAATTTACCCTCTTCAAATGATAAAAAGGATATTGCTGAAAGTAGTATGAATATTAGGGGGATAGATTTTGATTTTTCTCAGAAAACTTTCGAAAATTTAAATGGAGAACAAGTTTCGGTTGACCTTCTCGGACCTAACTATGTTTTTGTGAATTACGATGCAGGTAGAATTCTTAAACTTCAAAAAGGAGATACTTTTCAAATCTATACAAAAAGTGGCCCAAATGATTTTATTGTTGCTGATGTAATCAAAGCAGGAGGTCTAACTGGAGGGAGTACATATCCATATGTGACATTTAAGCTTCAGGTTTTACAAAATCTTCTTGATAAAGAAAATAAGTTGACAAATATTGCTGTCTCAAACATAGGGGATGGAGACAAATCATTAGAGTATTCAGAAGATGTGACTAAGTTCCTAAGGTCTAAACTTACAAATCAGGATGTAGCTTTAGATGTTTTCAACTTACTTAGAACAAAAAATATACCATCAATATTAAAAATTGAAGCAAATGATATTAAAGAAACAGACAAAGGTACATTTGAAACCTTAACTGAATTATCTGAAAAACTTGATAAAAATATTTATGATGAAGATTTTATTACTAACATTACTGATTATCCTACTCAATTAGTTTTATTGGGAATTTTGCAAAAATCTGATCTTCAACAAGAGGCAGGAAATTTATTAAAAATGTCTCAAGAATTAACCCGTTTAAGAGTAGATAATGTTAAAAGTGATGGAGTTAAGTTAGCTGAAGCTGTTTCTACTGGAGTAACTACAATATTTTCTATTTTTGGGTCATTTTCTATAATGGTAGGAATGCTACTGATTTTCCTTGTATTTGTGCTCCTTGCAGCTGCAAGATCTACAGAATTAGGTATGGCTAGAGCAGTTGGTTTAAAAAGAAGAGACTTGATTCAACTTTTTACATATGAAGGTACTTTATATTCATTTTTAGCGGCGATAGTTGGAACATTATTAGGGGTGGGATTAAGTTTTGGTCTAGTATATATTCTTCAAGACCTTATAGGTACTGATAATTTTCAAATTCTTCCGTATTACTCTCCTATATCTTTGTTGATTGCATTTGCTAGTGGGTTGATACTAACTTTTATAACAGTTGTATTTTCTGCGTATAGGGCTAGTAATTTGAATATTGTTGTTGCTATCAGAGGTCTTAAAGATGAGTTTGTAAAAAAAGCTCCTGATCCTTTTAAAACAAACCTTTATCAACTCTTATGGAACTTAATTTATCCTCTAAAGCAGTTGTATCTAATATTATCAGGTAAGGCACCAAGATTTAGAAGTTTTTTATTACTTTTACTTTTTCCTATTACTTGGCCCTCTAGCTTTATTAGATCTTTGTTTGTTTTGTTTGGCAAGCATTCATATGTTTTGCTTGGAATTGTGTCTTTAGTTTTATTTATAACAGGTATCCTAAATGACACATATATCAATATTTGGTTTGGTTCTACAGGAGGAGTTCTTGCAATAGCTTTATTGATTAGATTCATAGCATCAAAATATATAAATGACCCAGAAACTGTAAATCAAATTGGAGGAACCTTAGAAGGTGGGCTAGTACTTCTATTGAATTCCTTGCCAGTAAGTATTTTTGAAAGGTTTACGGGAGGAGAATTATCTCAACCTGGCCCTTGGGCATGGCCAATTGGAGGAGCAATATCAACAGCTGCTGCTGTTTGGCTTCTCATGAGTAATACTAGATTCTTAATATTCGTGTTAAATTTAATTCTATCTAGATTCTCAGGATTAAAAGCTGTTACAAAAACTGCAATAAGTTATCCTATGGCATCTAAATTTAGAACAGGATTAACTGTTGCTATGTTTGGATTAATAATTTTTACTTTGATGATTTTTTCTGTACTAAATGGTATTGGAGATATTGCCTCTGAGCAACCAGAAAGGGTAACAGGTGGATTTGATATTAAGGCAAATGTAAGCACGGAATTACCAATTGAAGGTCAAATTGAAGATTCCTTGAATATGGATGATTATAGCTCAGTTTTTGGTTCTTCTAATTTAGATATTGAAGTAAGCGAATCAGATGGTGAAAATAAATCATTCAAGACTTCAAAATTAATTTCATACGAGAAAGAATTTATGACAACAACTAAATGGAGAATGGCTCATTTTGATCCAAATTATGGTTCTACTGATGTAGAAATCTGGGAATCATTGAGAAATAATCCAAACTTAATAGTTGCAAGTGGATCAATAATTCCTTCTGGCGATCCATTCGGTCCACCAGATAGAAGTTTTAAGACATCTTATATTGAACCTGGTGATGAAAAAGAAATTGAATCATTTGATGTAAATATTAGAAAAAGAAATTCTACAGAAGAAGCTACAAAATTTACTGTTATAGGTTTAGTTGAAAGATTAGCTGAAGAAACTGGATTTGGCGGAGGAGGAGCAAAATTTTATTCTACCTATTCGAATGGAAACATTATTGCTAACGAAAAGCTTCCTTTAGAAACTTATTATTTTTCATTATCAGGAGATCAATCACCAACAGATAATGCTCAAAAGCTTGAAAGGACATTTTTAGCTAATGGTATGAATGCTTATGGTCTTCTTAATCGGTTAGAAGAGGAGCAAGCAACAAGTAATGCTTTCAATAAACTTTTTCAAGGTTTTAGTGGACTTGGCTTAGTGGTGGGAGTAGCTGCAATAGGAGTTCTTTCAGTTAGAGCTGTAGTAGAAAGAAGGCAGTCTATAGGTGTTCTTAGGGCGATTGGATTTAGATCTAGTATGATTAGAACCCAATTTCTTATAGAATCTTCTTTTATTACTATTCTTGGAATTGTGGTAGGAATATTTTTAGGAATTTTGCAATCTTGGCTGATTTATCTCGAAATATCAAAAGAACTAGAAGGAGCAAAATTTGTTATTCCTTTTGGTGAAGTAGGATTTTTAATAGGTCTTACAATTATCGCTTCTATTTTAGCGAGTGTAATACCTGCAAATGAAGCTAGTAAAACTTACCCTGCAGAAGCTCTTAGGTATGAGTAATTTTTATACTCCTTCAGGTCGAATATCTGGCCGTATTGTCTGATTTTTTGAATATATAATTTTTTGTGCCTTTTTTAAGTCATGCAACGTATTTATATCAATTAGGCTTTCTTTATAACTTTGGCTTAAATTTTTAAAATCTATTAGTTTACAATTTTTTTTGTCATAGTTTTCTTCAATAATTTTTCTAGTTGAAAATTTATTTTTTTGTATGTTTTGAAGCAGTCTTTTTTCCCAAATATTTTTCACATAAATACCATGCAATGGATTAATTATTTTTTTATTTTTAAGAAATACAGATTTATCTTTTTTGGATTTTTTAATCATGCTGAATATTAATTCACTTGATAAAAAAGGATAGTCTCCTCCTATAACAAATGCTTTGTTATTTACTGATTCAGCTAAGCCTGTATAAACTCCAGAAATAGGACCAATTTCGGGATAGATATCCTCGACTATATGCATTCCCATTGCCATACCTAAATCAGGAATATCATCAGACTGTTCTTTTCTAATAACTAAAATTATTTCCGAAAATATTTCTTTTAAAATTTCGTTAATTCTTATAATGATTTGTTTCCCGCCTAAGTTTATGAGCGGCTTAACCATATTTATTCTTTTATTTTTGCCACCCGCAATTATTATTGATGAATATTTGTCCATTAAATTTGTAATATGATATTTAAGAGTATATATATTTTTAATATAATGATTTGAGGGGACTTTATGAAAGAAATAATATTTGATTTTGGAGATTTGAAAATCAAAGGAGAATTAAATGATTCTCCAACTTCTAATGAGTTATATGAAAACCTACCATTAGAAGGAGTTTCTCAGGTTTGGGGTGATGAGATCTATTTTTCAACAGATATAGGGATAGAAAATGATGAATGGGCAAAGGAAACTGTTGAATTAGGAGATATTGCTTTTTGGCCTCCTGGGAATGCGGTATGTTTATTTTTTGGAGAAACCCCAATTAGTGCTCCTGGAGAAATTAGACCTGCATCGCCTACTAATATTATGGGTAAACTATCAGGAGATCTAGATTTATTGAAGAAAATCTCTGGAGGAACAGAAGTTAAGGTGTTGAGAAAATAAAATGTCTTTTTCTAATTTACTAAAAAATAATAATTTATCTCTATGGAATAAATCTCATGTAGATCATCCTTTTATAAAAGGAATACAGGATGGTTCATTAGAATTTGATAAATTTAAGTATTATATGATCCAAGATTATAAATTTTTGATTGAATATTGTAGAGTCATATCAATAGCGATTTCAAAATCTTTTGATCAAGATATAATGTCTTTTTGGTCAAAGCTTTTGGATGAAACATTGAATTCTGAAATGACTCTTCATGAGTCTTTTTGTTCTGATTTTGGTATTACAAAAGAAGAATTATTTAATTCAGAAACTAGCATTGCAACCAAATCATATTGTAATTATTTATTATCTACAGCCCATAAATATGATATTCAATATATTTCTTGTTCTCTTCTACCATGCCAGTGGGGATATGATGAAATAGGTAGAAGATTGGGACAAAATAATAAAACTCTAAAAAATAGCTTCCATGAAAGATGGATTCAAGCATATAATGATAAAGCCTATCAAGAAATTACTAACTGGCTAATTAATTATGTTGATAGCATACAACATAAAGTAGATAATAAAGTTGCTGATGAAATTTTCCAAGAATCTTTAGAATTTGAATTTCTATTTTGGGAAAGTTCATGGAACATAAGATAATTAAGGAATGATTTATGACAATTAACAAAAGAAACGAACAGATATCCTCTGTTCCTTTCAAAGGGGCAAATTCTTTACTCCTAACTGGTAAAGAGACAGGTTCTCATATGCTTTCTGTCAACGAAATAAATTTGGAACAAGGAAGTAAATCAGACTATTATATTATTTCAAACGTTGAAGAAACATTATTTGTTGCCGAAGGATCTATTACATTTAGATTAGAAGATAAGACATTCATGGCATATAAAGGCGATTGTTTGTTAGCAAAAAAATCTCAAGCTCATGGATTTGAAAATTCTGGAAATTCTAATGCCAAAATTATAACTATGTCTCCTTCAATACATATTGAAAAAGAAGTGATTCCAGAAATTGATTTTAAGAATTCAAAACCTGAATCAGGTTTTTTTGATAGAACTAAAAATGAACCATATGAGTTTGAACCTGGAATTATGCGATATGATATGGTTGGTGATTTTTTAGGAGCAGAGTCAACTTATTTTGCGGAATTGATTTTAGAACCAGGTGCAGCAGCTCCTAATCATTATCATCCAAAACATGAAGAGTCTATGTATTGCTTAGAAAGTAAATTAAACTGCGCATATGCTGAGGAAAATAATATCTCATTAAATCAAGGAGATATGTTTACAGCTGAAGTAGCGGTAAGGCATGGTATATTTAATGACCACAAATCTGTTGGTAAATTACTTGCTATTCATTGCGTATTGAATCCTCCTCCAAGGGTTGACGTCGACTAGCATCATAAAATATATACACAGAACAAAGAATTCCTAAAATACTTGTAATTGCTGCTGAATAATAAACAACTCTTAAACCATTCATAAGATTTTGTCTAGAAATATTTAAGTCTGTCTCAAAAAGTTCAAACTGATTAGAATTAATATATTTTTCTTTGATTTCATCAATTTTTTCTACTGAAGTGATATTATCAGGATCATAAATTTCGCTTCTAGGTTTTTCAAATTCATAATTAATCATCGACATGATTAGTATCCCTCCTAAAATTGATCCAGAAAGAGAGATTCCAAATACTCTAGAGAATTGTAGGCTTGAAGTTACTATTTCGATTTTTTCTTGAGGCAAATTATTTTGAATACAAACCATGAAAACTTGGAATGCTCCAGGGATAGCAAATCCTTGAATAGATACTAAAATAATTAGAATAATAAAATTTAAATTTAAGTCTGTAAAACCAAAAAGAAAAGTACATAAACCATTAGTAGTAAATCCAAATAAAGCTATCCACATTTGTAACTTTACTTTTGTAATTAAGAATCCAAATATGTTCGCACCTATAGCAACTGTGATTGCGTTGATTATTAATATAATAGAAGCTTTTGCAGGAGAAAATCCATATACTCCAATTAGAGATAGAGGAACAAAAATAGTATAAACAACAAATTGCATTGGTATTATCAAATTTCCTATCATTCCACCTGAAAAATATTTATCCTTAAATAAAGTTATATCTATGAATCCATCTTCTTTTGCTTTTATTTCAATATAAATAAAGAAACCAAATGAAATTATAGAAATAAAAAATAAAATACCTATATATATAAATATGCGTGAAGTATCAATTCCAAATATAGATAATGCGAAAAGAAAAGAACTGGCAAATAATGTAAAAAAAATAGCTCCTAAATAATCAAATGTCGTGGATTGATTTTTCTCAATTCTAGGTAAAACCTTTAAAATTAATAACATTGAAATTAATATTGCAGGAACAACAACAAAAAAAGCAGTCCTCCAGCCAAAAAACTGAGTTATATACGCACCTAGGAACGGGCCAATTAAGCCTGCAAGAGTAAATCCAGCAGCAGTGGCTCCTAACCATTTCCCTCTTTCTTTAGGACTCCAAAGTAAAGCAATCATTATCCATACAACACCAAGAACACCTGCAAGTCCAATTCCTTGAATTGATCTAAAAAAAATAAGCATAAACATTGAGGTGCTAAGCCCGCATAATATTGTTGCTATTAAGAAAATAAATAATGAAGGGATCATGATTTTTTTTGGACCATAAATTTTAGTTAATTTCCCTACAAATGGAGCACAGACTGCTGAAGTTAAAGAAAATCCAGAAAATAACCATGCATAATATTCAAATCCTCCTAAATCCGCTATTATAGATGGGCCTGCTATAGAAACAATTGACTGATACACAGTTGTTGCAAACATACAAACAAATAACGTTAACATTATTTTAATTTTTAACTTTCTTTCAAGAGTAGAAAGTAGCATTATCAAATTCCTTGAGGACTAGTAGAATTTTTTTTTGACATCGCTTATCATTCTAATATAGTGGTAATCTAAAAGGTAAGTAAATTTTTAGACGATGTTTATAAATATTTTGTTGGTATCATTGGGAGGAGCAATAGGTGCAGCTCTTAGATTTACTATAACTCCTCAAATAGATAAATTATTTATTTCTAATTTTCCATATGGGATTTTTATAGTAAATATCATAGGTTGTTTCTTTATAGGTCTTATTGCAAGTTTATTTGAAAATAAACTTATGCTTTCTGAAAACTTAAAAATTTTTCTCATAGTTGGATTTTTAGGTTCATTAACCACATTCTCAACATTTGCGCTAGACAACTTTAACTTTATTAATCAAAAAAACTTCTATCTATTATTTCTTAATTTATTTCTTACAAATTTTTTAGGATTATTTATGGTTTTACTTGGTATAAGAACAATAAAAATTTTCAATTAATGAAAGGATAATAACTATGGGAATTATTAGATCACTTGCTGTAAATCAAGGTAAGCAAAAGCCAATGCTGTATGAAAAGAAAATAAAAATCATTAAGAATTTTGGAATTGAGGGTGATAGATTTTCAAAATTTAATGATTCCAGACAAATTATGATAGTTGATGGAAAACTTTACGATAAATATGATTTAAAAACAGGAGTTTTGAGAGAAAATATTTTAGTAGATAATATTGATCTTAATTCTTGTCAAGAAGGACAAATTTTTTCTATAAATGATTCTCTTCAAATGAAAATTTCATTGGTTAAAGATGCATGTGCAAGTGTAAGTTATAACGATCCTGATGTGATTAAACAATTACAAGGAAATATGTATGCATTTGCTACCCCCTTACAAACGGGGTATATATCAATAAAAGATAAAATGAAATTATTATGAAACTTTTTTATTTATTTATTATGATTGGATTAGTTGCTGCTGTTTTAGGTGTAATTACGGCATTTATAATTGACTTTTTTATGAGCTAGTTTTCTTTCTCATTTGCACTAAAGTTATTATGAATAATAATATCAAAGCAATTAGTACTGAAAATTTTAATGCTGCTACTGAGCTATATTCTCTTGAGAAATAGCCAAGTAGAAACGCTCCAATTGGTTGGGTGCCAATAGTAATTGCTAAAATACCCAATACCCTTCCTCTGATTTTTTGATCCGATGAACTAATAATTAGTATTGATTGTAAGGTTCCAAAACCTGCCATCCCAAATCCTCCTAAAATCATTAAAATAATACTTAAGGTTATAGATTGTGAAAAAGCGAATGCCATTATGCAGAAACCAAATAAAAAAGACCCAGATAGAAAAATCATTACTCCTCTTTTAAATGGAAAGTTGGCAATCAGCAAAGTTCCAAAAGTAGCTCCTAAGCCCTCTAATGCTGCCAATACCCCTAAAATAATAGGTAAATCTGTAAGATTATTCTGAACAATTACTGATAATTGACTTTGATAAGTAAATACTAAAGAATTCATTACTATAGTTACAACTAGTACTGTAACTAAAGTTTTACTTTGAAAAATATATTTTATACCTTCAATTAAATCATTAGATAAATTCTTAAGAGAGCTTATTTTATTACTTTTAGGAATTGCTTTTATTTCAACTTTAGAACAAGCGATAAACGCCATCAAAAACATTAAAGTTCCAAATAGATATATTGGTAAAAGTGTAACTTGCTGAAGAACAATACCTGCAAAAATTGGACCTATCACTCTTGCGATGTTGCTTGAAGTCATATCTAATCCAATGGCACTAGGATAAAGCCTTTTATCAACTATTTCACTAAGTAATGATCTTCTTATTGGGAAGTCAAATGACCATGCAACTCCCGCAACAAAAGCACCAAAACATATTTGAAAATAATTTAATTGACCTAAAAAAGAACTTATAGTTAATAAAAGATAAACTATGGTTGTCATAAGCAAGGTTGCCTTAAGAATACTTTTTTTATCAAATTCATCTGATAAAACTCCTATAAAAGCACCAAATAGCAGCATAGGAATGTTTCTAAAGAAGAATACAAGGCCTACAAGAAATTCGTCTTGAGTTATTTTATATACATAAAAACCTAGAGCAATTTGCTCAATCCAGCGCATACTCATGCCAGTGGTTCCTATGAACCATAGTCGTTTGAAATCTTTTGTTTTAAGAACTTCAATTATAGGATTCATAGACGATAGGATTATACTTTTAAAATATTCTAATTATAAACTTTATTTTTTTATTTTCGTTTGACAAAGTTTATTTTTTAATAATATACTTGCACTTATGGAATTATTTAGATTTACAATGAACATGAGCATGATGATGACTTTCTCGGAGGGGGAAGCCTAGTTTTCTTATGTAACAAATAGATCTACAAAAAAATTAGCAAACCCCTCAAAAGGGGTTTTTTTTATTTAAGGAGAAGAAAATGACAGAAAATTATAAAAGAGAAACACTTGCATTGCACGCTGGGTATGATCCAGATCCGACTACTAATTCTAGAGCGGTTCCGATTTACCCAACTACGTCATATACATTTAATGACTCAGAGCATGCAGCCAATTTATTTGGATTAGCAGAATTTGGAAATATCTATTCAAGATTAATGAATCCAACCTGTGAAGTTTTAGAGCAAAGAATAGCAGCTTTAGATGGAGGAATTTATGCACTTTCATTTTCATCTGGTCAAGCGGCTATAAATGCAGCAATTTTGACTATTGCTCATAGTGGGCAAAATATTATTTCTTCAACAAGTTTATATGGAGGAACATGGACTTTATTTACTCAAACTTTTGAGAAACTTGGTATTGAAGTCAGATTTTTTGATCCATCTGAACCAGAAAAAATAAATGATTTAGTAGATGAAAATTCAAGATGTGTTTATTTTGAATCATTAGGGAATCCAAAAAACGATGTTCCAGATTTTGAAAAGATTTCAAAAATAAGTCATGATAATGAATTACCTGTAATCTGTGATAACACTGTAATGACACCATTTTTACTAAGGCCGTTTGAACATGGTGTAGATATAGTTATTCACTCTACTACTAAATTTATAGGTGGCCATGGAGCTCATATTGGCGGAGTTATAGTTGATAGTGGAAACTTTAAATGGGCAGATAATCCTGAAAAATGGCCAGAATTTTGTGCACCTTCTCCTTCATATCACGGAGCTGTTTTGGAGGAAGCTTTAAGACCACTTGGAAATTTAGTATATTTAGTGCATATAAGAACTCATTGGCTTAGAGATACTGGAGCTGCAATGAGTCCATTTGCAGCCTGGATAACAATCCAAGGTCTTGAAACTTTACATCTTAGAATCGAGAGACATTGTGAGAATGCTCAATCTATTGCAGAGTACTTAGAGAATCACGATAAGGTTGAATGGGTAAATTATCCTGGATTAAGGTCGCATAAGGATTTTGATAGTGCTAATAAGTATTTACCAGACGGTAAAGGAGCCATTATAGGATTTGGAATTAAAGGTGGAAAAGAACAAGCAGTTAAGTTTATTGATAATGTAAAATTATTAAGTCACGTAGCAAATATTGGTGATGCGAGAACACTAGTAATACACCCTGCTTCAACTACTCATTCTCAACTATCTGAAGAAGAACAAAAAGAAGCCGGAGTAAGCCCAGAGTATATTAGATTATCAATTGGGTTAGAAAATGTTGAGGATATAAAGGATGATATAGATCAAGCCTTGTCTTAATCAATACAGTTCAGCCTTAGGATTTCTAAGGCTGAACAAAAGAGGAAAATGTCAGATAAAATAAATAATTCAGATGATCAAAGAACACATGAATTTTCTAAATATTTAAGAAAATTTGAAGTTCCTCATGTCCTTAATCTTGAAAGAGGCGGAAACTTAGAAAATGTTGAAATAGCTTATGAAACATACGGAAAATTAAACTCTGATAAAAGTAATTGTATTTTAATTTGTCATGCTATTACAGGAGACTCTCACGTAGCAAAACATAATGAGAAAGATTTACCGGGATGGTGGGAAATAATGGTTGGTCCAGGAAAGCCTATTGATACCAATAAATTTTTTGTAGTTTGTTCAAATGTTTTGGGTGGTTGCAGAGGAACAACAGGGCCTAATTCTAAGAATCCTAAAACAAATAACTATTATGGAGCAGATTTTCCCGTGATTACCATAAAAGATATGGTTTTACTTCAAAAAATATTAATTGATAGCTTAGATATAAAACAACTTTTGGGTGTTGTAGGTGGGTCTTTAGGTGGATTCCAATGTCTAGAATGGGCAACTCAGTATCCAGAAATGATTAAAACTTGCCTTCCAATAGCTTCATCTCCTAGATTAACTACTCAGGGATTAGCATTCGATGTAGTAGCTAGAAATGCAATTATTAGTGATCCAAATTTTAACTCTGGGGATTATTATGATTTTGAAAATAAGCCTGATATAGGTTTAGCTTTGGCAAGAATGTTAGGGCATATTACATATCTATCAAGAGAATCTATGAATGAAAAATTTGAAATTGATAGAAATAATCCAAGAAATATTTCTACAAGTTTTGAAAAAAAATTTTCAGTTGGGAGTTATTTAGCATATCAAGGAGAAAGATTTGTCGAAAGATTTGATGCAAATAGTTATGTAACTTTATCTACGGCTTTAGATCTATTTGATTTGGGTAGTGAAAAAAAACAGCTCAAAGAAAATTTGTCAAAATCAAAATGTAAATGGATGATAATAAGCTTCACAAGTGACTGGTTATATCCTCCTTATCAATCTTTTGATATAGTTGATGCTCTTTTATCTGAATCAAAAAATGTTTCTTATTGCAATATTAAGTCAAACTCAGGCCATGATGCTTTTTTATTAAGTACAGATATTGAATCTTATGGAGAGATAACTAGAGAGTTTTTTAGCAACGCATTCAATTTTGATAATAAAAAATCCAAAAATACTAAAGTAAATACTAAAGTAAAAATAGGTCTAACTAACAGAATAGATTTTCAATATATTTCAGATCTAATACCTGAAAATTCTACTATTTTAGATCTAGGTTGTGAAAATGGAGAATTGATAAAAAATTTATCTATTACTGGGTTTAGTAATTCATTAGGAGTTGAGATAAATCAATCTAATGTTATTGAATGCATCTCAAGTGATATTCAAGTTGTTCATAGCGATTTAGATAGTATACTCTTGAAATTTTATGATAATCAGTTTGATGTAGCCGTTTTATCCCAAACACTTCAATCAATAAAAAATGTTGAAAAAATATTAAAACAGATGACAAGAGTGGCAGAATATAGCATTGTGTCGTTTCCAAATTTTGCATTTAAACCAATGAGGGAAATGTTTTTTAATGAAGGAAAGGCTCCAAAAATAAAAGGATGGTATGGATATAATTGGTACGATACTCCAAATGTTAGATTCCCTTCTATAGATGATTTTAAGGAATTTTGTGATGATAAGAATATTAATATTGAAAAATCTCTATACTTAGACACTATAAATAATAAAAAAATTATAGATGATCCAAACTTAAATGCTGATAGCGCTATCTTTCTTATATCCTAAATAAAATTAGAAGAAATAATACCCAAAGTTATCATAAATATAATTATTAAAATAATTGTAATAACAACTTTAGGCCCCACCTTGGCTATTTCCTTAAGGTCTACTGTCAATCCTATTGCAACCATTGATAATACAAATAAAAATCTGGCAAAACTTCTTATGTCTAAACCGATATCTTCACTTAATATTTTAGTACTTCTTAGTATAGAAAGAATAATAAATCCTATAACAAACCATGGCAAGAATTTTAAAATATTTTTTAAAGAATTATTTTCTTTTAAATCTTCATTCTCTGATTTGAAAAAAAATCTTAAAACTAGCACAAGTGGGGCTAATAATATCACTCTAGTTAACTTAACTAAAGTTGCGACATCTGCTGATAATGGACTTACAATAGAAGATGCAGCAACCACTTGGGCTACTGCGTATACAGATAATCCAGCTACTATTCCATATTGAAAATCTTCTAATCCAAAAATTGGAACTAGTAAAGGTAATAAAATTATCTGGGTAGCTCCTAAAATTGCACTTATGCCAATCGCAGCACCTATTTGGGTTGAATTTGCTTTTATGATTGGGGCCACTACGGCTACTGCTGAGTTTCCACATATAGAATTACCGACTCCTACTAAAGTGGCTAATTTCTTATCTAAATTAAGCAATTTATGCCCCACAATATAAGAAATTAACATTGACCCAGTTATTCCTATAACAATTATTATAAAAATCTTAAATCCATTATCAAAAAGGTCAGGTAAAAAAATACTTGCACCCATCAACATTACTGCAAATTCAAGAATATGCTTACCAGAAAATTTTACTCCTTTTTCAAATCTAGCTAAAGGAACTTTAAAATTTTTTAAAATAACCCCTATTACTAAACCTGTTAAAAGAGTATCAATAACTTTTGTTTCGATTTGAGTAAAAATAAAATGAATTACTATAGCTAATATTCCACAAAATAATATTCCTGGAGAATTTGCTATTAAATTTTTTTTATTCATATTTACTCACTTTTTTAGCTTATGCTTATTCTAAATAAAATAAAAATATATTGCATCTAAAAAACAACATAGGTTTTATTGCTTTTAAAAATATAGATGTAATACTTGAATATTGACGAAATTAGTAAAGAGGTTTTTATGTCAAAACTTATAACTGCATCAAGTCTTTTATTAGGAAGTATTATCATCATAATATTTAATTTTTTAATTCCTGGAAATATTGATGTGTTTACAAAAAATATTACAGAAGTGAATATTATGACTGAAAACTTTGGGTCAAATTCAGACTTAGTTCAATATTATCTAGCAATTATTGCACTAGGACTAGTTATTTTTATATACGGCATATTAGGATTTTATAAAAACGTATCCAATCGAGAAAATAATATTAAGTATTTTTTTGTGGTTATGAATATTTCAGCTGTAATTTTATTTTTAAGTGTTATATCTGTTGGTACAGCTTTTGCAGGAGCAGCACAATTGAATATGCAAGCTTACGGTATGGCCCAAGCTGCTACTCAAGTTTCAGCTCAAGTTAGTCAATCTGGAGATCAGGCTGCTATGTTTGAGGCTGCCCAAAGAGAAAGTGTTGCAACTATAAACTCTATAATTGCAGGCTCTTCTTCAGCATCTTTGTATACTCTATTTTGGGGTCTTTTATCAGTAGCTGGATATGTATTTTATATTGCTACTGCATCAATTGGAGCATTAATTATTAGATCTGGGAATCACTACTTAAGTAAATTAATGAACAATATCATTGGTTTTGGTTTTATAATATCCGGAACTTTATTTTTGATTCTAAATATTATTTGGAAAGTTAATACAGAATGGGGTTATAGAATATTTAGCACATCTCAAATAGTTTGGTTTATTCTTATAGTTATCCTGTCAATAAACTTATTAAGATCAACTAAGAAATAAACTTTATTTCTGATTAACAGCTCTCATTGCTTCATGGTGAGATAATCCATCATCTCTTAGCCTTGAATAAAGATTTTCATCTATATTTTCTCTTTTTAAGAAACCTCTGATATCGTATTTTTCATCTGATTCTAACTTTAGTAGACCATCATTTATCATAGTTTCTAAAGGATAGCCTTTAGTAATAAGTGGAAAATTTACTACTCTGTTTATTCTGGCAGATTCATATATACCCATCATTATTTCTACAGTTTCAGCAGCAATATCTCCTGCTCCTCTATGTTTTTTACCACCTTCTATCCAATTAATTAGTTCAATAGTTTGTTCAGCGTTAGTATTTCCACCTATTGCCACATCCCCTTCTTTAAGATTTATATCAACATTTTTCCAACCATTAGAATCTTTATTAAATATTTTTACCTCTGTTTCAGTTATTTTTAAAAAGCCTTCTGTTCCATAAATTTCAAATTTTCCAGCATCACAATCATTGTCCATTAAGTCTGACTGAATAAAAAACTGTAAATCATTTTCAAAATGAATTAATCCTGTACAAGAGTCTTCTATAGGAGTGTCTCTCTCATATTTATTAGTATACCTTTCTACAGATCCTACAACCCATTTTGCTTTTGGGTCTCCAAGTATAAATCTTGCTCCATCAATTGAGTGAGTCCCCCAATTTAATAGACCATCCTTTACTCTTAATTCTCCTCTTGTTGGATTACCTATTTCTCCGTTTTCTACTAGTTCTTTAGCCTTATTCCAACCAGGAGTAAATCTTCTCTGATGAGAAATAACTAATTTTGTGTTATTTTTTTCACATGCTTCTACCATTGATCTTGCTTTATCTACCCCAATTGCCATTGGTTTTTCACATATGATTCCTTTTACATTTGAAGATTCAGAAAGTTTTATTGTTATTTCATCATGAAGTAAATGCCAAACACAGACAGAAACGATTTCTGGTTTTGCTACAGTTAGCATTTCATCAATATCTGTAAATCCTTGAGGGATATTAAATTCATTCTGATAATATTTCACTGCATTTGGTACAGTATCACAGCATGCAATCACTTCTATATTGCTTACTTTTTCATAACCTTCCATATGAGCATGTCCTATTCCTCCACACCCTACAATAGCCGCTTTATATTTTTTCATTGATATCTCCTGTAGCTCTCATTAAAGTTTCCTGTACTAAAATTTCATGGTTTAAATCTCTAATTTCTTTACCTTCTTTTTTTACTCTATTAATGAATAAATCAAATGGCAAATCATATCTTGGAACATCTTTGATTTTGACAATATTTACACCTTCATTATATGTTTCAAAGGGATGTTCAATTGTAAGTTTGATATTTTCTGCAGGCTCAAAAGGTTCCATTATGGCTGATCCTTTTGTGCCATATACCTCAAATCTTCTTGCCATGGGTTTTGCTTCCATAGCAGCAATATCCACTATAGTCATTGATTGATCATACTCAAAAATACTAACAGTGTTATCATGAAAATCTCTATTTTTTGAGTCTGAGTTCATAAAAAAGCTTTTAATTTTTTTAGGCCTTCCTTGTATCCAGCATATTTGATCAATCATATGTCCGGCTAAGTCAAAGAAGACTCCTCCTCTATATTTTGCCAAACCACTTCTTGAAATGTCATTATTTTCTAAGTTTATTTCGGGTAAATTTGTAGACATATGTGCTCTGACCATAAAAATTTTTCCAAGTTTCCCACTCTTTGACCATTTTGAAATCTTTTTAAATCCTTCATGTTGTCTGAACATATACCCTAATTCTAATATTAGATTTTTTTGTTCTGCTTGTTTAGCCAAATCTCTGAAATGATTAAAGTTATTTCCTGCAGGTTTATCAAGCATTACATGTTTATTATTTTGAATACATTTTTCTAGAACATCTAAGCTTTTATTATTTGATTCTTCAATAAATATTATTTGAATATTTTTATCAGTTAAAAATTCATCAGAATTATCTATCCAACTTATTTGATTCCATAATTTTACATCAGAATTTATTAATGATTTTTTTCTTTCTTCGTCAGGTTCGTAAACGCCTTTAAATTCAATATCTTTTGAATTAAACAACAACTCGAGCCATCCTTTAGCATGACCATGTTTTGTACCCCATTGAACAACACCGATTTTTTTCAAATTATCCTCATACTTACTAAATAACTAATTAATATTTCAGAAATATTTATACGCTAATATAATATTAAATTAATAATAAACAAGGAGCAAATATGTCAAAGTTTTTAGTCAGAGCAAGCTATTCATCAGAGGCCTGGGGAACTCAAATAGAAAATCCTCAAAACCGTATTGAAATTGTAGGGAAACAAATGGAAGCAATGGGTTGCAAACTTCTAGATGGCTATCTTGCATTTGGAGAAGATGATTTGATAATAATTGTAGAAGCTCCAGATAACGCTACAGCAGCAGCTATGTTGATTAAAGTAGCATCAAGCGGAGCTATTTCAAATATTTCTACAACTGTACTTATTGATCCTTCTGAAGGTGTTGATGCTATCAAAAAAGCAGGTGACTTCAATTATTCTCCTCCAAGTAAGTAACGTATGAACTGAATTAAGATAAGCTTCTCTTGATTTTTAGAAGTGGAAGCTTATTTTTTAGGAAGAAGATAGTGGCTCCCGAGACAGGATTCGAACCTGTGACCCGCCGATTAACAGTCGGCTGCTCTACCGCTGAGCTACTCGGGAATAAATTACTATAACAATTATAATGCACCTTTAATAAGTCTGTACTATTTTTTAAATACTTCTTCTATTTTTTTATATCTAAATTCAAAAATTTTCTTAATATCTTTCTCTACGAAAAGTTTATTTAAAATATTGCCAAATAAAACTTTGTAATTAACTACATCTTTAATTATTGTATTTCCACCATCTGTTGAAAATGTATGCATATGCTCCCAAAATAAATAAGGACCTAAAATTTGTTTATCGCAGAAGAATTCATTTTGTTTATATTTGATAATCCTACTTTTCCAATACATAGGAAATTTATGAAGTTTAAGTCTATAAGAAATTTCCAGTCCTTCATGAGTTGATTCAGGGATTGGTGGTATTATTTTAAAATTTAGCCATGGAGGGGTAATTAAGTTTAAATTTTTAGGTGTTTCAAAAAATGAAAAAACAGATTCTATATTTTGAGGAACTTTTTGTTCGACGGATAATTGAAAGAATCCCTTATTTTTAGAAAATTTTAACATACTCTTATTATTTCAATATTTATAATAATTTTATTCTAAACTTTGTTATTTATGTTTTTTTTTATATATTTATATTTAAATCAACAAATAATAGAAAAGTTTCGCTATGAATGAATTATCAATTAATGGAGAAAAAATAGAAGAATTACAAAGTTTAGCATCACAAAACTTGTTTATGCATGCACAACAAATTAATGACTGGGCAGGTGACTTAAGAATTTTTGTTAAGGGAGAAGGTGTATGGGTTACAGATATTAATGATAATAAATTTTTAGATTCAACTGGTGGCTTATGGTTCAAAGGAGCGGGATATGGCAGGGCAGAAATAGGTCAGGCAATTTATGAACAAATTTGTGAAATTGAAACACCTCCTGCAATGGCTGCATGTATTCCTCAGATAGAGTTAGCTGGAAAAATTGCTGAAATTTATCCTGATAAATCTGCAAGATCATTCTTCACTTCTGGAGGATCAGAGTCAGTGGAAACAGCAGTAAAAATGGCAAAAAAATATCAAATGAATACGGGGAAATCTGGTGCATATAAAATAATTTCTAGAAGATACTCCTATCATGGAGCTACAGCTATGGCAGTTAGTCTTGGTAAGCCTTCAACTTCTGATACGATGGGTCCTGAGATGCCAGGAGCAATACATGTCCAAAATTGGGATTCCTATAGAATCCCAAATAATATGGATCCCGTCGATTATGCTATTCATTGCGCCAATCAATTTGAAGAAGCAATAAAACATACGGGTGCTGATAGTGTTGCAGCAATGATTGCTGAACCTATTTCAGTTTCATTTGGCATACATGTTCCTCCAAAAGAATATTGGCAAAGACTTAGAGAAATAGCTGATGAATATAACGTAGTCTTGATTGCGGATGAAGTTATTACGGGATTTGGAAGAACTGGTAAATATTTTGCAACTGACCATTGGGATATGATTCCAGATATTACAACAGTAGCAAAGTCATTAACTAGTGGATATTCTCCATTAGGAGCAGCTATTGCTACAAAAAAAATATCAGATTCTTTCATAGGAACAGAAAAAGAGATGTTTCTGCATCTGATAACATTTGGTGGACACCCGGGATCATGTGCTGCGGGCCTAAAAAATTTAGAAATTTATGAAAGAGAAAATTTAGTAGAAAATTCAAAAAAAATGGGTGATTATTTATTGAATAAGCTTGAAAATCTTAAGAGTTCAAAAATAGTTGGTGATGTAAGAGGGTTAGGACTATTGGCGGCTATTGAATTAGTAAGTGATAAAAATACTAAAGAAAAATTACCTGCTTCTCTAGAAATCCAAAAAAAGATCCCAATGTACTTAAATGAGAGTAATATTTTTACATTTAGAGCTGGTGATATAATTTCACTTTGCCCTCCATTGAATATAAATAAAGATGAGATTGATTTTTTGGTAGAAGGTTTATCGTCTGCTATAAATAGGATAGAAAAAGAAGTTTAAAATCAATAAAAATACTTTTTTTTACTATTTTTTTAAATCTTTTATGATATGTTTACAGTAACTTATTAAAAGACTCAAAAAAAATTAATTTATAAGAGGATTGAGAATGGTAGAAAAATCAGATTCAAAAGAAAAAACCGAATCAATAGATAGAGATGGTTTTGGACCATCTACTGTTAGGGACGAAGTTGTACTTGAATTAAAAAATTTGCAAACTCATTTCACAACAAAATGGGGTACTGTAAAAGCTTGTGATGGAGTTTCGTATTCAGTAAGAAAAGGAGAGACTCTTGGTGTTGTTGGAGAATCAGGTTCAGGAAAATCTGTGACAGCATTATCAATAATGAGGCTTATTCAGTCACCACCAGGTCTAATTGCTGGTGGGGAAGTAATTCTTAATGGAAGAAACATTTTAGAACTTTCTGAAAAAGAAATGACTAAAGTTAGAGGCGGTGAAATCTCTATGATTCTTCAAGATCCCATGCAGGCCTTAAATCCAGTGTTTGATATTAATGATCAGGTTGGAGAGGCTATTGGAATCCATCAAGGGCTCAAAGGAAAAAGTAGATGGAATAAGGTAGTTGATGCTTTAAGAAAAGTAAGAATTCCTGCGCCTGATACTAGAGCAAGAGATTATCCTCATCAACTTTCAGGAGGAATGAGGCAGAGGGTTGTTGGTGCCATCGGTATATCTTCTAATCCGTCAGTGATAATTGCAGATGAACCTACCACATCGTTAGATGTGACAATTCAAGCAGCATACCTAAGATTATTGAAACAAATTCAATCTGAAACTGGAGCTGCTATTATTTTTATTACACATGATTTTGGAATAGTTGCAAAAATGTGCGATAGAGTAGCAGTTATGTATGCAGGAAGAATAGTTGAAATGGCAGATGTTAGAGAAATATTTAATAATCCTCTACATGAATATACAAAAGCTCTAATAGGTTCTGTTCCAAAGTTAGAGGAAAAAACTGGAAGACTGCCTCAAATTGAAGGTCAGCCTCCATTGTTATATAATTTGCCTCCAGGAGATTCATTTGCTCCAAGATCCCCATTGAAATATGATGAAAAAGATGCAAATATCAGACCAGATTTGGTTGAAGTTAAACCTGGGCATTTTGTTCAAATGTCTAGATGTTCAGTAGCTGACTTTGATAAATATAAAGATTTAGTTTCGTACTAAAAATAATTCGAGAGGAAAAAATGACTACAGAAGAAATAAGAGATTATTCTAGTGTTCCTGAAGCAATTGGATGTTCAAATGATGGAGATCCTATTATTCAAGTTAGAAATATAAGAAAATGGTATCAAGTAAACAAAGGGCTACCTATTATTGGATCACATGATTGGCTAAAAGCCGTAGACGACGTTTCATTCGACGTTCCTTCCGGTCAAACAGTAGGTCTTGTTGGTGAATCTGGGTGTGGAAAAACTACTACTGCTAAAATGGTTTTAGGATTAGAAGATCCTTCAACTGATGGCGGAGTTCCAGTAGGAAGTATTTATTTTGAAGGACAAGATGTAACTACTCTTACTTCTGCAGGTAGAAGGGAAATGAGAAGATCAGTTCAAGCTGTATTTCAAGATCCATGGTCATCATTAAACCCAAGAATGAGAGTAAATACAATTATTGGTGAGCCTCTAGAAATTAATACTACAATGACAAAAAAAGAAAGAGATACTAGGGCAGGAGATCTTCTAGCTGAAGTTGGATTAAATCCATATCAAGGAAACTTATATCCTCATGAGTTCTCGGGTGGACAAAGACAAAGAATTGGAATAGCAAGAGCTTTAGCTCTAAATCCAAAACTAATTGTTCTTGATGAACCAGTTTCCGCATTAGATGTATCTATTAGAGCTCAAATAATGAATATTTTGGTTGATCTACAAAAAGAGCATAATCTTGCTTATATTCTAATTGCACATAACTTAGCAACCGTTAGATATATGTGTCATAGAACAGCAGTTATGTATCTAGGAGTTGTCCAAGAATATGGTGACACAGAAGCTATATTTGCTGAACCAACTCATTTATATACTAATGCTTTGATTTCAGCAGCACTACCTTCTCATCCAGATATAGAAAGGGATGAAATAGTTCTTCCAGGTGAAGTTGTATCACCTGTAAATCCTCCTGTGGGGGATGTTTTCCAAACAAGAACTCCATTACCTGTTAGAAAAAATCATAAATATACTAAAGAGCGACCTCCATTAGTTGAGGTGGGTAAAGATCATTATGTTGTAGAGACTCCATGGAGTACTGTAACTGGTCACGATTTATCTGAATTCAAACTTTCAGTAGATCAAGAAATGGGATAAAGAAAGTTGGCTCCCGGGCCTGGATTCGAACCAGGACTGGAGGAGTCAAAGTCCTCTGTCCTACCATTAGACTACCCGGGAATATTTTGGAGCTTTTTTAAATTTACCCTGATATGTTAAAAATTCAAATAAATATATTTGTTTTTTTTACTTTAATAACTCAGTAATTAAAGTATTAAATAAAAAAGTCTTATCTTTTATACCAAATTGAGATAAGACTTTTTTTATTTATCTAAGTTTTAGTTTTTAGATAATTCTAACCCTCTTGAAACAGACCAAATAACTATAAGTATAAATCCTATACCTGATATTTGACCGGCGGCTTCAACACTTACTAGTGAAGTTATTATCACATTAGCAATTATCAATATAAGTCCAATTATTATTGCTAAAAATCCTAAAGGAATAAATGAAATCACTCCTTTTGCATCACTTCCTCTGTAAGCAATTCCTAGGCATAACCAACCTATACCAGCTAATAAGCCTCCCATGGTCGATGTAGCAACGTTATATGCTTGGGAAAACCCAGCAGCAGTTCCTATATTTCCAGCTGAAGCAGCAGCTTCAGCATTTCCAGCAGCGGCACCAGCCATAGCAGCAACAAACTTTTCGCCCATTTCGGCTATAGATAGGCTAACTCCAACATTAGTTACCCATATAGCAATCGCAGCTGTAATACTTATAATACCTATGCTTTCCATATTTCCGGCAGCAGTACCTCGTGTGTTAATTAATCCAGCAACGTGTACAACTAATCCTACAGCAATAAGAATTGATGCAACTTTTATCATTGCTGATCCATCTCCACTGTTTGTAAGTATAGTAGTAATATCGTCACTTTTTGTGTTTGGACCAATAGTTATTTGCCACAAAATATATCCAATAAATCCAATCACTATTCCTAAAGCTAGAGTCAATCCAGTCCCTTTAGAATTCATATAATCCCCCTAATTTATTTATAGTTAAATGAATAATATCTTTTCCCCAATTAATTTTTTGCAATCCATTCAGATAAATCATTTAGTACTTGAGGATTTATTTCATGCCCCATTTCATACTCATTGAAGCTTATTTTGAACCCTAAATCTTCCAATTTTTTTTTCATATAAAAACTATCATTTATACTAATTACTGAATCAAATCTTCCATGGCTTATAAATAATTTAGTATTTTCAGGTTTGTTTTTTTTTAACATCAAATCATTCGAATCAATAATTTTAGCACTTAATGCAATTACTCCCTCATACTCTTTTTCAGAAATGAGACCAGCATGAACGGCCATCATACCTCCTTGAGAAAAGCCTCCAATATAAATTTGATTTGAATTAAACATACTTAAAGCTTCATCAATAGTTTTATTCAGTAATTTTGAAGACTCTTGATAATTCTGCGATTCTATTGGAAACCATGCATAGCCTGTTTGGTTAAATCCTAATTCGATTTCTAGTGGTGCATTAGGGAAAACATATATAAAATCATTATGATTAATTGATGGAGCTAAATTTACTAAATCGTACATACTAGCTCCAAATCCATGCATTAAGATCATAATTTTATATTTTTTATCTTCTGAATAATTATCAGGAACAGAAGTTATAAAATTTAGGTAATTACTTTTATATTCTTTAGAGATCATGATAGAAATATACATTTAATATTAATAAATTTGAATATTTTTTTTATTTAAAATATAAAAAGTTGAAAAAACAGACATTAATAGAGTAAAATATTTCGGAGGGCGAAAAATAAACTTTGGGAGGATTTAATGGATATTAATAGTTTAACGCAGTTTAGCTTTTATTTTGGAACTGCAGCTATGCTTTGTTCTGCAGTTTTTTTCTTTTTCGAAAGAGGCGAAGTATCAGCTAAATGGAGAACATCAGTAACAGTAGCAGGATTAGTTACTTTTATTGCTTTCTTCCACTACTACTTCATGCGTGATGCATGGTCAAGTGCTCTTCAATCTGGAAGCTTAACTCAATTAAGATATATTGATTGGCTCGTTACTGTACCATTACAAATAGTTGAATTCTATTTGATTTTGAAGGTAGTTGGAAATGTAGCTAGAGGCGTTTTTTGGCAGTTACTTGTAGCAAGTATCGTGATGCTTGTTGGTGGACTTTTAGGAGAAATGGATATCCTAAATGAAACAGTTGGATTCATCATAGGAATGATTGGGTGGGTTGGTGTAATTTACCTAATTTTTGTTGGTGGAGCTGCAAAAGCAAGTGCGGAATCTAAAAATGAAGCTGTACAAACAGCATTCAATTCTATGAAATTGATAGTTCTAGTTGGGTGGGCAATTTATCCAATTGGATACATCATCGGAAATATGATTGATGTTACAAATGGAACACAGACAATGAACATAATTTATAACTTTGCAGATCTAATTAACAAGACTGCATTCGGTCTAGTAATTTGGGCTGCTGCAAAATCAGACTCATAAATTAACACGTTATAGACTTATATAAAAAACGTAGGTAGGATAACTTCTTACCTGCGTTTTTTTATTACCTAAAAACTAACAATTTATAAATAATTTGTTAAAATTTAGTATGCTGATATATATTGAATCGTTTTGCTTTTAAATTTTTTTATTTAATCTTAAAACATAAAACTTGAGTGAAATTTAGAAATTGAAAATAATAAAAAACATTTTTGAATTTATTGAATATAGAAATAAATTATCAAAAAAAATAGCTCTAGTCCCTACAATGGGAAGTATTCATGAAGGACACTTATCTCTTGTAGATACTGCTAAACAATATGGTGAAATCATCATAGCTACTATTTTTATCAATCCTATGCAATTTAATTCATCTGAAGACTATAAATCTTACCCAAAAGATTTTGATCAAGATAAAGAAATTCTTCAAAACAAAGGTGTTGATATTTTATTTTGTCCTTCTATTTCTGAAATTTATCCTGATGGATTTGACACAACTATTAAGGTTGATTTTCTTTCAGAATTATTAGAAGGTAAATATAGAAAAGACCATATGGAAGGTGTTGCTACAGTAGTTACAAAGCTATTCAATATAATTCTTCCAGATTATGCAATTTTTGGAGAAAAAGACTTTCAACAGTTATTACTTATAAAATCATTTGTAAAAGATTTAAACGTCCCTGTAAAAATAATTTCATCCAAAACTATCAGAGATAAAGACGGATTAGCTCTTTCGAGTAGAAACATAAAACTTAATCCTGATGAAAGAAATATTGCTACTGAAATAAATAAATCTTTAATCATGGGTGTTGAAAAGATACTTTTAGGAGAGAAAAATTCTAAAAATATAATTGAATATATTAAGATTTACTTATCATCATTTAATTTGATTAAAATAGAATATATTTCTATACGAAATCCTAAAAACTTTGAAGTTATAAATAAAATAAATAAAGAGTTTGTGATTCTTATTGCAGTATATGTAGGAAATATTAGATTGATTGACAATATAATAATTGAAGAAAAAAATGGATAAAATATCAGTCCAAAAAATAATTAGTTTGAAAAATGCTAACAAAATTACGATGATTACTGCTTATGACTATGTGAGCGGTCATATTGTAAATAATTCAAATGCAGAGATGATATTGGTTGGAGATAGTTTAGGAACAACTACACTAGGTTTTGATTTTACCAATAGTGTAAAGATTGAAGATATTGTTAGAGCTACAGAATCGATATCAAGAGTAGGGATAAATAAACTACTAGTATCTGATATGCCTTATAAAACTTATGAAACAAAGAATTCAGCTCTTGAAAATGCATCTTTATTGATTAATTCTGGCGCAGATGCAGTTAAGCTTGAGGGAGGAAGAGAAAAATCAGAAATAATTAATTATTTAGTCAAAAATAATATTCAAGTCATGGGACATATTGGAATCAAACCTCAATCTGTGAATAATATATCTGATTATAAAATTATTGGAAAAAATAAAGAAGAGCAAGATAACCTTCTTGAAGATGCTAAGTCTATAGAATCTTCTGGAGTTTTTTCAATCGTTTTAGAACTGGTTGATTCTAAATTATCAAAAAGAATAACAAAAAATCTTTCAATCCCAACAATAGGAATTTCTTCAGGAAAATCGACTGATGGGCAGGTTCAAGTTTATAATGACTTGATAGGATATAGTCCTAAAAAATTACCCAAGCATGCTAAAGTTTTTGATAATTTATTTGAAAAAGCTCAAAAATCAATAAATGCTTTTGTTGAGGAATCTAAAAGAAACTTCAAATAAAAAACTTACTAATAGTAAATTATTTACCTCTTACCATCTGCATTGTTGAGAAGAAGAGAGTTATCATAATACCCATAATAGCTAATCCTGTTGGAGTTGCAATTTCACCAAGTGGTAAATTTGATGTGTCTACTCCAGGTATAAGGTTCCTTAGTTTGCTACCATCATAAACAAATAAATCTTCAACTCTACAGCTTGATATTGCATTAAGTTCTTTAGCAGCTGGAGGTCTTACATTAGGAACATCTCCTAAAATTGGATGATAACCATTATAAGTCCCGGGTAATGAAATTTCTGAAATAGCTTTTGCAGCGCTTTCAGTAGGGTTTCCTCCATAACTTTCAATCATATAACCAAAGTCATTCTTGTACTCTTTTATCATGCAAGCTCTTTGGCTATCTGAAGGTTCAGATAGATAATCAGGATCACCGTAAGAACCAAACCTTAATAATAATTCTAATCCACCTAATCCTTGAGTTGCTGATCTAATTTGAGATTCACAATTTTGAAGAGCCTCTCTTTCATTTTTTGAAGGTCTTTGAGTAGGCTCCCACATTAAATTAGCTATATAGGAAGATCTGATATAGTTTTCTGTTTCGCCTTTTTCTCTAGCAAGGTTCGCTACCATACAATCTTCAGCAGCCGCTCCTCTGGCTAAATTAACTGCTTCTAACCTTTCCATTTCTAAAGGTTCTCCTAAATTTAGAGATCCTGATACTATATTAGAATTACCTTGTTCAGAAAAGTTGCTTGATATAGTCTGCCTAAAATCAGCAGCAGAACTTTCAAAATCTACATTTGTTTGAGTAAATAAATCACTCTCAAAAAGTGGTTCATAATTAAAACCATCATTATAGTAGTTATCTATCCATTCAAATTGTTGTTGTGCATCTAAACATTCATAAACAACTCTGAGCTCATCT
>PABO01000003.1 GCA_002699165.1 Chloroflexota bacterium
AAGGAATATAAATATCATTATCCATCGCTACCTGCAAGATAGTTTGCCCATTCTTAATATCTAGGTCTTTTCCATTTATATTTATTTTTTGTTCGTCAGCCAATTTTTACTCCGAGGAATTTGGTCTAGTTCTAGTTGGTGTAAGCATGCTTTCTAATGGTTCTATTTTATTATTTATTGAATCTGTTATTTCGCTTTCAAAATATTTCAATGATGAAGATATTGGATTATAACCTAATTGACCATGCCCACACAAAGAACCAATTTTCATACTATTTCCAATACGTTCTAGTAATTGTAAATCATTTGGATTACTTTTTGAGTCTGCTAATCTTTGAAGTACATCATACATATGAGTATTTCCCAGTCTACATGGGAAACATTTACCACAAGATTCAAATTGATTAAATGCTACTAGATTTCTAATTAGATCAACAACAGAAACTGTCTCATCGCAGACTATGATACCTCCAGAACCTAATATTGCTCCTGATTGTGCCATTTCATCAAAATCAATTTTTGTTGAAAATGCCTCTTTACCCAGTACTCCTCCTAAGGGGCCCCCTGTTTGAAGCATTTTTATGCTTTTATTTGAATTGGAACCTCCTCCAACTTCATCTAATACTTCTTCTATAGTCATTCCCATTGGAACTTCATACATTCCAGGTCTATTTATATGACCTGACAAACATACTATTGCAGTTCCACTAGACTTTTCAGTTCCAGTTGACTTAAACCATTCAGATCCATTTTTTATAATTTGAGGAACATAAGAAATTGTTTTTACGTTATTGATATTTGTAGGTTTTTTCCATAATCCTGAAGCAGCAGGAAAGGGAGGCTTAAATCTAGGAGTAGATCTTTTACCTTCAATAGCTTCCATTAAAGCAGTTTCTTCTCCTGCAACATAAGAATCTCCTGTCAAAGAAACTTCCATATCAAAAGAAAAGTTAGATCCTAGTATGTTTTTACCTAGTAGTCCATTTTCATACGCTTCTGAAATAGCCCTTTCGATTGCTTTAATAGGTATCTCGTGTCCTTGTCTTATGAAAACATAGGATTTATTTGAGTTAGTGGCATAACCATTTAGTATCAGTCCTTCTACAAGTGTGTGAGGATCTGTTTCTAATATTCCTTTATCGTTATATGCACCAGGATCACCTTCTTCACAGTTACACAGTACATACTTGATAGGTGCTTTATTAGGAGCTAAGAAACTCCATTTTACACCTGTAGGGAATGCTGCTCCTCCTCTGCCTCTTAATCCAGAATTTTTCACTTCTTCTACAACATCTTCTGGAGACATTTCAAACAATGCTTTATTCAAAGCAGAATATCCACCAGTTGAAATATATTGCAAAATATTTCCTGGAGTTATTTCACCAAAATTTCTAGTTGCTATGCGTAATTGTTTTGAAAACTGAGGGAGATCATTAATATTTGGGATAGTAGCATCAATATTACGGGGAGATTCATAAGCAAAAGCATTATCCTTGAGGATATCATTTGAATTTGAGTAATGATCAAATATTTTTTTACTTATTTGTTCATCAACATTTGCATAAAATATTTTATCACTATTTGGTAAAGCTACTACAATAAGAGGTTCTAAGTACATTAGACCCATTGATCCAACTTCAATAACATTTATTTTTTCGTTTTTTTGTGAACTGAGAAATGAAAAAATTTCATCGGCACCTACAGCTTGTCCTGAAGTTCCTGTTTGTACTTTAATTACAACCTTATCTTTATATAAATCATCTATATGATCGGTTGCTAATTTTTCTAATTTTTTATACTCTTCTGTCATATACTATTTCTTCAATTTTTCTATTATATTGGTAACTTTTGATTTATTTAATTTTCCATACATTTTGTGATCTATAGCGAAAACTGGACTTTGAGCACATGCTCCTAAGCAAGTTGAATAGCGTAGAGTAACTTTATTATCCCTAGATTCCCCTTCACCTTTTATATCTAATTCATCATGAGCTTGGCGTATTAATTTTTGCGCTCCATTAATATGACAACTTGGTCCCCAGCAAACATCTAAAGTTTTTTCTCCAGGAGGTGTAAATCTAAAATTAGTATAAAATGATGCAACACTCCAAACGTCATTAATTGTTACTTTACAATGAATTGAAATTTCTTCAACAGCTTCATCTGGAATATAGTGAAGACTGTCTTGCACTGCCAAAAGTGAAGATAATACTGTAACAGTTTTTCTTTTTTGATTAGAAATAGAATCTTTAATAATATTTCTTAATTTTTCAGAACTTTGCTTTTCTGACAAATTTTCTCCTGATTTATAAATTTAATTTTATCAATTCAAATTTCAGCTAACAAGATATTATGTTATAAAATACGTATTATTTCTTTCCTAATGATTTAGCTATTTTCATATCTTCACTAACATCTCTTTGAATGGTAGGACTTACAATTAAATCTTGAACAATAGTTCTTTGTGGCATTCTCATACATAATAATATGGTTTCTGCGATGTCTTCAGGCATCATCATTGTAGATCTTGCCTTTGAATCTGGAGGCAAGGGTCTATTATCTAATATAGGCGTATCTACTTCAGCAGGATAAATAGTGCAGGTTCTAATATTGTGTTCACGCAATTCTTGTCTCATTGCTGTCATCATAGCTGCTACAGCAGCTTTTGCAGATGAGTATGGAACTCCTCCCATTAAACCTGGATTTACAGCTGCCATAGAAGATACTGTAACAATAGTACCTTCTCCATTTTCTATCATGTTAGGGATTATAGCCTGAGATAGTCTATAAACACCTTCTACATTAACATTGAAAACTGATTGCCAATCATCTTTTTCTACATATCTAATAGCTCTTACTTTGCTACTATGGCCAGCGTTATTTACTAAGTATTGAATACTTCCAAATTCTTTTAATGCTTCTTTAGCTACGTTAGCTGCTGCATCACCATCTTCAAGGTCAGCAGAAATATAAGCACCCTTCCCCCCGGCTTCTTCAATTTCTTTAACTGATTCTTGTAGTAAATTTTCTCTTCTACCAACAATAAATACGTTCGCACCTAATTCACCTAGCATTCTTGCAGTTATTCTGCCAATACCAGATCCAGCTCCAGTTAATATTACTGATTTATTTTTTAATGATTCCATTTTTTCCCCCATTCTTAAGATAGAAAACTATATGTATATTATTCACTATAAAAACTACTTATCAATACTAACTATCAAAATATTTAATATTTGTTAGTTATTTTGAATCAACTTTGTGATTTTTTCGGCTATAGCCACTGAATAATTTGTACCGCGGTCTTCAGGATAAATCTGTGCTGTATTAGCGCTATAAAGACCTTGTAAAGGTAATTTTAATGGGATTTTGATAGAGGAGTAATTGACAGGAAAAATTGGTTGAGCATAGTTAATCTTATTAAATCTATAATCTTTTATCCAATTAGTTGAAAATTTATTATTTATTTTTTTTAAATAAGGTAAATATAGATCTAGTAATTCTTTGTAATCTAATTCTAGAAGACTATTATCATTTTCTACATAATTTGTTATGTACAAAATATTATTATCAGCATAGAAAGACTTTGGAATCAGATTTGTATGTTCTATTAATCCTAAAAAGGGAAATTCATTATCAGCTATTGATAACCAATAATAATTTGTTACCTTTTCATTAAGAATTAATATCATTACAATTGCTGACATATAATCAACTTTACTCATAGAGTCTTTTAGAGGATCACTTATATGCGTTAATTTATCTAAAACATTATATGGCACAGTAGAAATCACTATGTCGAATTTTATATTTTCGGTAACTGAATCAGCATCTTGGACATTAATAGAATCAATTTTATTAGATTTGGAAATTATTTTTGTAACTTTTTTATTGAAAAATATCTGTCCTTTATTTTCTTTAATTGATCTTTCTAAATTTGATATTAAGTTTGAAAATGAATTATTTGGATAACACAAAACTTCCTGTAGTTTATAATTTCTAGATGAGACTCTAGTTTGAACTTTAGACCAAAACCAAGGCATTGGTATTTTGTCATAGTATCTGCCAAATTTACCTTTTAATAAAGGTTTGAATATTATTTCGAAAGTTTTGTTGCTCACTTTTTTAGAAAGCCATGAATAGGCTGTTTCATTTTCTAATTTTTTCCAATTAGTAAGAAGTTTTAATCTTATTGAAACTATGAATAGCTTTACTCTTTCAGAAAATGGAATCAAGGATAACTTTAGTAAATCTACAGGTGAGCTAGTTTTCCAAATTTTATTTTCAGCATAAGTTGCTACAGATGATTTATACCATGTTAATTCATCACTTATTCCCAATTCTTTATATAATTTCAATATAGATTTATCTGTAGCAAATAAATGATGATATGCTTTTTCTATTTCAAAATTATCAATCTTAATGGTTGAAGCTTGTCCTCCAGAAAAAGATGCAGATTCAAAAATTGAAACCTTATGTCCCAATTTGGATAATTTGTGTCCAGCGGCTAATCCAGTAATTCCTGCACCTATAATACATATATTCATATTAATTTTTTGATGATATTTTTTCTAATGATAATATTATAAATCCAAGAATTGAAATTGGAATAAATAAAACTAAATGAACAATAATTATTACAGTTGCTCCTAAAGATGAAGATATACCCATAGCTAGAAAAGCTAAAGTCCCAAAAAATTCAAAATTACCTATATTCCCAGGTAAAGATGGAATTATCCCTGACAAGTTTGTAATAGAACAAACAATTAGAATTATTGAAAACAAATAAAAATTTGAAAGATTAGTAATAAAATAATCTGCAACTATAAAATATACAAAACTTTCAATAATCCAAATTGATAGAGAAAGAATGACTATAGCAAAGTATTTTTTATAAGATTTACATTCGATGAAAAATGCAAGTAAATCATTAAATAAATTAATGAGACTTTTTAATAAATTTTCAAATATTTTGAATCGTTTCAATGTTAAAAAAAATAATATAAATACTATTAAAATAATTAGGATTAGGAGAAATGTATTCTGAAGTTGAAACAATCTAAGATCAAATTCTTCTATGAATGGGAATGCAATAATTAAGATTATAACTAATGAAATTACATCAAATAACCTTTCAGTAAAAATAGTTGAAAGTACTCTAAAAAATTTATTTTTTTCTTTTTTTATAATCCTATTAACTCTATATAATTCACCAATTCGAAACGGCAATAAATTATTAGCCATATAACCTATTATTGTTTCATTTAGCATATTGAATTTATAAGAAGTAAACAAATGAGAATAAATTATTTTCCATCTAATATATCTCAAAATAACTGAAGTAAAATAAATCATTGATGATAGAAATAATACAGAAAATGAAACTTTAGAGATATTTTCAAATATTAGACTAAAATCATTAACAATCTTATAAATTCCAAATATAAATAAAGCTGAAAATATTAAAGGGAGGATATTATTTATTTTTATTATTTTATTCAATAGATTCAAAATTCTTAGATTTTAGAAGTATGAAATTAGTTGCACCTTTTTTAGATTTAAACTTTCTATCTAAGTAATATTCAGAAATAGATATTCTATTTTTATTATCAAAAATAATCATTGCAAAATCTTTTATAGTTTTATCTCTATATATATTTTCAGGAAACCATTCTCTATGTGGTATTGTTCTTTTGATATTATAGTCAGAAAGAAATTCGGTTGATAATTGTCCTATGTTTTTTGAATTTATCAATAAATAATCATAATCATGATCTGATACTTGCATATTATCTATCCAAATGACATTCTGATATTCCCTGAGATACCACATCCACGGCCAGGCGAATCCATCCAAAGTATCAATTCCAACTACTAAGTCATCTTTAATCATATAAGAATCTACTATTTCATTATTTAATCTATGTAATGGCTGAGATGTTTGTGTGTAAATCAACATGTCAAAAGGTTCGTCAGAAAATTCATAAATTACTTTATTTGTTGTCCTTATTGTAAGAAAAGTTAGAAATATAAAAAAGACGAGTGAAAATGAAATTAAAAATTGCTTAGTGGCAAATATTTTTTTTGAAGTAAAAGCAAAGCAAATAATTAGAATTGAAATTATTAAAAATATAATGTCATAATATAAATTATTATTTTCTAATGAATAATCAGAAAATAGCAAATTTAGAAATGAATAAATAATAACTGAAGAGGAAACAAAATATAAGAGTAATATTTCTTTAGGTTTATGTAAATTATCAATCCCTCTAACTATTATTATTGGTACTAAAAAAATCAATGGGGTTACAAAATTTACCATAAGCCAAGGCATTTTTTCTCCTGCAATAGAAAATGCTATCAATGAATAAATAGCAGTAAAAGATAAAAATCTTTCATAAAATTCTCCCTTTATTAAAAAATAAAAAGCTAGTGGCAATCCTGTAAAAAAAATCAGAAATTCATTAGTTGATAGTATCAGTAGATAGTAGTAATAAGGTTGCCCTCCCCTTGCTACATCATGTTGTGATAACCAATAACCTAAAGATTGCCAATGCCCTGTGATGATTCCTGATGGATTGATAAAGAATGTTGTAAACATGAGAGTAAATATAGTTACAAATATTAAAAATGATATTATCCAAGTTCTTTTATCAATTAGAAAACCTAATATATTTGAAGTAATCAGAAGTATAAAAGTTATGAAAAAAGCAAAAATAATACCATTTCCAACTGGTAATCCTGCAGGAATCCCAGGATAGCTATCAGGTGTAGCTAAAATAACTCCTAGAGATGATTGAAATATAGATAATAATGGAGCACCTAAAGGGATAGTTATGAGTAAAAGGATTAGAAATAATTTTGTAACATGATTTATTTCATTAATTGTTATTTTAGCTAAAGCGAGATCCCTTAAATCTCTAAATGAATAAATAAACAGAAAAATCAATACACCAAATAAATTTATATACATGCTCTCTTTTATAGTAAAGCCTAACGCGATTATTCCCACAGTTTGAAAGAGCCAAGTATTTTTTTTGGTTTTTACATATTTAAGTATAAAAATAAAGAGTAAAATTATAATTCCAGACATGAATATATCATTTCTAGCAAACCTACTAAAATAAGCAAGAGATGGAGAAATTGCCAATAACAAAGCTATTAATAAAGTAGCCTTATCTCCAATATCTTTTCTTATTAGGATTGGTGTAAATACTAACATTAAGCCAACAGCTGCAAAGGGAAGTCTTAGTAAGAAATCATTACTACCTAATAACCAAAATAAACCAGATAGGATATTAAATAAAAACATTCCATGTGTTAGCGGATTGTGAGCATAATAATCACCATTAGAAGTTACATATGAAAAGTAACCATGTAAACTTTCGTCATGATGTATTGCCCTATTCCCAAGCTCTATAAACCTAAATAAAAAGGAAATTATAAAGATACTTATATATGAAATAAGATATATATTGTTTTTTATCGTATTAATCATTTAATCTAAAGATCTTAAAATCTTTATTTTCAAAAATCAATTTAAATTCATTGAAATTACTATCACTCTTAAGATCATATCTCTTTTTTTCAAAAGTTGATAATAATATATATTTCACGTTATAAAGTTTTATTATTTCACTATCTAATGAAGGGTTAGTATAAAATTTTTCGATTTGATTATCTAAATTAATAATTAGTTCATAATCAGATCTCCATTGAAGCTGATGGTTCACCCAGCCTAATACAGTAGATCTACCAGTACTTGCTGATATTATATTAGATCTTGTATATGACTTTCCAACACCTTCTAAAATAATTGATTCTTTAGAAATATTATCTTTTATAAAATTTATGGCTTCTACTTCTGATTCATTTAAATAATCTAATCCATTGGTACTGAAAGCTCCAATATTATCAATTGATCTAGTTCTTATACTTGCTGTTGCCCACCAAATAGAAGGAATGATAAATAGTATAAAAATAGAAATTGATAGGTATTTTTTTAAACCCTCTATAGAATTAAAGAAATTAAGAATTATATAAATAGAAATTAAATTTAGAATTATATAATTTATAAAATAAAACTTAAAAACAGTGTTCATCCGATTATTAAAGTGATCTACAACAAATATAAATTCTGTTCCCAAAATTATAATGGTTGACGTAAACAGTAAAATCAAAACATTTTTAACAAAATGTGACTCATTCTTAATTATTATGATTAGTGAAGATAGAAAGAAAGAAAATATCAAGTTATTAATCAAAAAACTAATAAATAATTCTAAATTTAAAATAAATCCTGGTAATAGTAAGGGTATTAGTAAAGAAGAACAAAAAAATAATAAGAAAATTCTAATTAGATCTTTAGTGTAGCCTATTTTGAAAATCTTGAATGATATGAATAAAAAAATAGGTATAAATGAAAATCCCCAAAAGAAGAATAAATGATGAAATCTAGAAATTATTTTTACATTAGATATATAGGGAAAAACTAATAAACTATTTGGATTTAGTAGAGTTATGAATAAAATAGTCTGAATAATTAAAGTGATTACTAAAAATTTTAATGACTTGTAATTTCTAGAATCATAATTCTTAAATATTATATTTACTATTATGTACCATAATAATATTACTAAGTACCAAGGATTTATCATAATGGTAATTAGAAATATTATATTAATCCAAATTATAGTTATTGCAGAAAAATCTCTTTTATTGAACATATTGAAAATTAATGAGAAAGCTAACAAAACAAATGGTAATACTAGAATATGTGGATGAATATCACCCAGTATAACTGAAAATAAAGGGAATTCATTTATGGTGTAATCACTATAAAACATTTCTGTATTGTTATAACTGATTATTCTTGAAATTGAAAACCACCACCAATTATCTTGAGGCCAGAAAATTTCAAAATTTTCTTTTCCTAAGAAACCATCAATATCAATCCATCTAAATAAATTGTCAGAGCCTAGTGAACTATGACTAAGCAATTCAAGTACTGTTGCAAATGGACCAATGAAAAAAATGTAGAGGAAAATAAAAGGAGTAATAAGGTACAGAAATTTTTTATCTGAGTGAAAAAAATAATTTATAAATTTGTACATTGAAAGATAACTCATTGAAATAACAATAGGAAGTACATAATTATATGCAATAGCTGGATCCATGTTGATCAATGAAGGAATTGATGAAAAAACAAAATATCCATATGAATAATAAGAAATAGTATTGTTATGAAACCATAAATCTTGTGAGATGATAGAGGATGAAGACATGGATGAAGACAAGATCATAAACTCCATTAACTTTTCAGTATTTAATATATCTGAATTTGACATTCTCAATAAAAGAATAAAAATAAAAAGAATTAGAAAAACTAAGTATTTTATATCTAAAAAAGTAATAATAAAATCCTTAATTGATTTCTTCCAAATAATAAATATTAGTGAGAATAAAGTTAGAAATAAATAAGAAATTTTCCATACCATTGAATTTGATACTTGCTGAAAACTTAGTACTGAAAGCAGAGAACCAAATACAAGTAAAACAACAAATCCTATTAGAATTCCAGGTAAGTTCACATAAAACTTTTTATTATATAAATTGTTGTATGTATAACCAACTATATTTAATGAAAATAACAAAGATATAACTAAAATTGAATCAATCATCTTTTAAAAATTTTGTATATGTATTCAATGCATCTTTAGCTGCATTCTTTTCTGCTTCTACTTTTCTTCTTCCATATCCTTTAGAAATCAGTAAATTATTAATATGAAGTGCTACTTCGAAAGATCCATCATTAAGCTTTTTTGAGGAGTATTTAGGTAAATCTTGAGCTGATTCTTGTAATTTTTCTTGAAGTAAAGATTTTGAATCATAATAAGATTTAGTTGTATATATATATTGAATTTTTTCTTTAAATAGTTCAATTAGGTAGTTAGAAGTTTTTTCAAGACCAATATTAATTGACATGTAACCAATAATTGCTTCAAATAAATTACATAAATTAGAAGTTTTCTTTCTGCCATTATTAAGTTCTTCGCCTTTACCTAGTAATAAATATTTTCCTAGTTTTAGCATTTTTGAATAATCAGATAAAGATTTTTGATTCACTATTTCAGATCTTATTTTAGATAAATCACCTTCGCTTAAAGTTGGGTATTCTTTATATAAATACTGACTAACTACGTAACTTATTACTGAATCTCCCAAATATTCTAATCTTTCATTTGATTCAACAATATTATCATTAGACTTATCATTTGAATTTTCATTTATATATGAACTATGGGTTAGAGCAATTTTGAAATGATCATAATCAATATCAATATATTTTTTTATCTCATCTAACATCATATTTGATGCTGTTTTGGCCAAGGGGGTTGTGGTTTTTTTAGTTCACCAAAATAGGTATTATTAGCGGATAAAATTCTTAATGCTTCAAAAAATGTTATTGAATCATCATTAGGAGGGGTAAATGTTTTGAGAAAAACTGTATTTTCATCTGAAAATTCAATTGTTGGTGTTCCAAAAACACCTTTAGAATCTGCTTCTTTGTGAGATGATGAAATAATTTCAAGAGACTCATTAGAATCAATATCTGCAACAAATTCCTCAGAATATATATCAAGAGACTTAGATAAATTAATAATGTATTCTCTACTTCTTACATCAATTCTTTTAACATGTTTATCTTCAAAAATAGCTTTCATGTAATTATGACCTGCTTCTTTAGAAATATTTCTTGCCGCAATACCTCCAAGATGAGGCCAAATACCTCTACTAACGTACTCACTTAGATCTTGGTCCCATGCGAACCAATCATCATCATTTTCTGAGTTTATTTGTTCTAATAAAAAAGGTTTCCAAGTAATATCAATTTTAGACTTCTCTTCAAGATCTAATAACCAAAAACCAGCTTGTCTAACCCAGGGGCAAGTATAATCAAAAAATATCTTTACTTTCTCTCCACTCATCTTTTTCTCCTTTAGCATAAAATAAATATAAAATAATTTTTAAATTGAACAAGATATTAAACAAAATAAACATATTTATTCAATCTCATCAAGATCTTAAAATTATTATAGATCATTGCAGAGAATATAAATCAAAAAATGATCTAAAAATATACATTGTTGGTGGTATTGTAAGAGATATTTTATTAGAGAAAAAAATAAATTTTGATTTAGACTTAGTTATAGAAGGAGATATAGATAAGTTTTCAAAAAATCTATCTAAAATCCTTAATTCAAAACTACAAGAGGTACATGGTTTCCCTAATTTCAAATTATTACTAAAAGAAAAATTTGAGATAGATATAGCTCATTCGAGAAAAGAACAATATATTACTTCCGGAAGTCTACCTAAATGGACTAAAACATCTATTTATGAAGATTTATACAGAAGAGACTTTACTATCAATGCAATAGCTTTAGAAATAAAATTGAATAAACTAGATATTATCGATCCTCTAAATGGAATAAAAGATATAAATAATAAAATTATTAGGATATTGCATCAAGATTCATTTAAGGATGATCCAACAAGAATATATCGAGCAATTAAGTACAAATCGAGACTTGGTTTCAAGTTTGATAATGAAACTAAAATGAATTTATATGATTCGATTAAACATATACAAAACATCTCAACATATAGAAAAAATAATGAATTGTTGAAATTATTAAATGAACCTAACTTAAATATAATTTTAGAGACTATATATTCGGATAAAAAACTTAAAAATATTATCCCTAACTTATTTATGAATAAAATCCATTTTATTAGCAAAGAATTTTGGGGTTCTTCAAGTCAAATTGAAAAATTATTCTTCTCAATAATTTCTTTTAGTGATAAAGCAAGAGAAGAATTTTTAAGGTCGGTGAATTTATCTAAGATTAATATGAAAAAAATCTCATATTATTTAGAAATTAAGCATTTAATAGAAACAGAAAATAATATAAAAATTGAAGAACTAAAAGCAAGCAAAGATTTTATATCTACTTTATATCACTGTCTATAGCATGAACTTTATGATCACCGCCCCACATCTCGGCTCTACTTGCTAATCTTTGTCTATGAAAAATATATTGTTGTGCATGAGATGATAAATCTCCAAATTTTCTTTTTGCTTTATCACTAGCTTTATCTGGAGATATTTTTTTTGGATATTTGTACCATCGAATTAAACCCTTCAGAACATGTCTATCTACTGGAAAAGCTTCTTTTTTATCAAATGAATAAGCTAAAATACAATCAGCTACTTTTCTTCCAATTCCTTTAATTTGTATCAAGTCATCTAAAGATTTTCTGTAATCTGAGTTATAGATTTTATTAATACTTATTTCTTCATCAATTATAGCTTTTGAAATATTGATTATGTATGGAGCCCTAAACCCGAATCCTAATTCTCTAAGTCTATTTTCACCAATTTCAAACATTTTATTTGGTTCAGGAAATTTGCCTTGATTAATTTCTCTTAATAATCTCATATGATGCTTTATTCGTTCAAGGTTTGAGCAAGAAGAAGTAATAAATCCAACCATACATTCCCATGGTTCTTGTTTCAAAATTCTAAGTTTAGGATATTTATGAATAACAGGTGAAATCACATTATCATTCATAAGAGTACTAAAGTCATTTAATGTAAATGGATCTTCTCCAAGGTAGTTTATAAATCTATCTTTTAAGTCATCTTCAAAACCATTAAGGATTTTAACAATTATTGATTCATTTTGTTCAAAAACCAATAGTTCAGAGTTTCTAAAGAAACCTTTAAATCTAACTTTTTCATTTTCATCAATTCTTTCCCAAGCAAAAGATTGGCCAGAATCTAAGGTATTCAATAAATCTATATCTTCTTTAATGGTAAAACTTTGTTTATATTTATTCATATTTATTAAATGCCAATGAGAGTAAAACAGGATAGATAAAGCTTATATTTATCAATGTGATTAAAACAAGTATTAATATATGCAGTATCCGTATCTTTTCAAAAATATATAAATAAATACCATATATTATTAGGATCCAAAATATAAATATGACAATAAAAAAATATGGCAAAAACTCAAAATCTTCTATTGATCTAAATTGAAAATATATATTTGGAAACATGTATGCAACGAATATAAATATAAAAGTAAAAATATTTATTATCAGAATACTTTTGGGAATATTATCGTTTTTTTCAAACGTAAAAAATTTATATATATTAATATATGATGATACGAATAACCAGTTAGCAAAAATCAAAATTAGAGATAATGCAATATTATAATTATTCATAAGATTCTAGTATTAATAGTAAGTAAATTTAGATTAGAATTATCTACTATTTTTTTTAATGTGTCAGCTTCATGAAGAGAATTTTGAATAGAGTAAAATGTTGGACCAGCTCCAGTCATGGATAGGTTATTAGCCCCAAGTGATATAAGTTTTTTCTTTATGTTATCAAGATTTTCAAAAATATCTAAAGCTGACTTCTCTAGTCCATTGAAAATGGGTCCCTTTATTTTTATATTGTTATTTATTTCATTTAGTATTTTTTTTTGATTTTTACCATCTGTAAAGATTGAATTATTCTTAAATACTTTTTGTGTTTTGTTTAATAATTCATATTTAGGGTGAAAAATAACTATATTTTTCATATTTGGTGATTTTATAAAGGATATTTTATCTCCTCTACCTGTTACTTTAGCAGTTGAATTTGAAAGAAAAAATGGAATATCTGAACCAAAGCTTAAGCCTATATCAAATTTTTCTTTAGAATCTAAATTGAGGGATAAGATTTGATTTATACCCTCTATAGCTACTGCAGCATTAGAAGAGCCACCTCCCATGCCTGATGAATATGGAATATTTTTAATTATATTAATATTAACTTTTTGACGAGAGTTATACTTTTCAAGCATATACATAAGGACCTTATAGACTATATTATTTTTTTCTTTTATTCCTTTTTGTATAACTTTATTTTCATCTGAAAGATCAAAATAAATTTGATCAGATAAATCTATCTTAGTTATGATTGTAGAAATATCATGAAAGCCATCTTCTCTTTCATCTAAAATTTCTAAACCAATATTTAATTTTGCATAACTATTTAGCGAAATCATAATTCTTAAAATTATTAAATAATTTATCCCATTCATCTAATTCAAGGTGTTGAGGTCTCAAATTCTCCTCTATATTCGATGATTCTAATAAAAGTTTTACTTTATCTGAACTTAAGTCAAATCCCATACAAATTGAATTTAATATTTTTTTTCTCGGATTAGAAAAACTTTTTCTTATAAATTCTATATATTCCGGATCACTATTTTTACCTTTTGGAGTTATTTTAATTGTCATTGAATCAACTTTAGGAATAGGAAAAAATTCATAGTTTTTTATAAGTAATAATTTTTCTACATAGCAAGATGATTGTATTAACAGACTCAAAAAACTTTTTTTTCCAGGACCAGCAACTATTTGTTCACCTACTTCTTTTTGCACAGTAAAAACCATTGAGTTTACCTGTTCTTGGATCATAAAATTTCTAATAATCATATTTGATGCATAATAAGGAAGATTTCCTATAATATTTACTTTTGATTTGTCGGAGATTTGATATGTCCTAGCATCATCATTTATTATGTTAAATTTAAATTTTTTGTATTTATTTTTTAATGGAATAATTAGATCTGAATCATATTCTAATAAAGTAATATTTTCATAATTATCAAAAAGATTATCAGTCAAAGCCCCATCACCTGGACCTATTTCGAGAATGTTCAAACTAGTATCAAATCCAGATAAATTAACAATTTTTTGTGAAATATCTGGATTTCTCAAGAAATTTTGACCTAATTTTTTTTTCATAACTTTTTGGTTTATTTATTAAAATATTCTTTGACCTGATGATGGAGAATCAATAATTAATACACTCCCTTGAGTAAATTTTCTTAAAGCATCTTCATCAACATTTATACCGAGCCCGTCTCCTGTAGGTACATCAATTCTACTATCCTTAGGTACAAATATATTTTCTGTCAAATTTTCACGAACAGGATGAGGAGTTCTGTCACATTCTAAAACTGATTCATTTTCATATGGGATATCATTCATTCCAATTTGAGACAAAGGTTGGACAGATAAAGAGTGAAGTGCAGCTGCAAAAGAAATACCTGTTCCCCAGAAATGTGGATTAAACTTTTTACCCAAAGTTTGTGCAATTACTCCAACTTTGTGCATTTCTGAAGGGCCACCTACTGCACAAATATCTGGTTGAAAAATATCAAAAATATTATTCACCATTCTAGGGACTATATCCCATCTTGTAGAAAGACTTTCTCCTCCAGAAGTTGGAATATTAGAATTAGCTTGAACATATTTATTTGCTTTATCGTCTCTAGAAGCACAAGGTTCTTCAAACCATTCTAAATCAATATCTGAGACTAGTTTAGAAAATCTGACTGCATTTATTGGATCATATGCTTCGTTTGCATCAAACATTAATTTAATGTTATCTCCAATAGTTTTCTTAACAGCTATAACTCTTTCTGAATCTTCTTTTAAAGTAAGAGCTCCTATCTTCATTTTCATACCTTTAAATCCATTTATAGCATGTTCTTCTGCTTCCTTAATCAAAGGTTCAAATGCATAGTTTTCAGAATAGTAAAGTCCGGTAGCATAAACTGGAATAGAACCTCTAAGTCTACCACCTAAAATTTCTGAGGCGCTCTTATTTTCTGCTTTTCCAACGATATCATATAAAGCAGTATCAAGAGCACTTATTGCATAAACTGCTGACTTTGCAAAAACATGGCCTTGAAAAGTTGCTCTATAAAGTTTATTCCATATTTTTTGGATAAATCTGGGATCCTCTCCAATTGCAATCTTAAGAACTGAAGCTACTGAATCTAATGTTTCTTTAGAGCCAAATGTTTCACCCCACCCTACTATACCTTGATCTGTAATAACTTTTATATTTATAACACTTCTTATATCAGTCCATCTTTGAGACCATCCAAAAGGTTTACTTAGTTTGCCTTCCAAATATCTAATTTCAATTTTTTCAATTTTCATATTTAACTTATTTAATACTTTTATGATAAGGGAACATCAAAGTTTTTAGAACGATTTTTGCTATTTTTTCATTTTATATCTATCATGGTGGAAAGAGGGGAAATTTATCTCAATGAGCAATAAAAATCTAAACTGGGCAGTTATTCCGTGTGCCGGACTTGGTACAAGATTAATGCCAGTAACTCGTTCTGTTCCAAAGGCAATGCTTCCAGTAGGTAATTATCCTATAATTCATTTTGCTGTTAAGGAAGCTATTTCAATTGGTATTGAAAATATATTAATTATTATTGGTGATGGAATGGATACACTTAGATCATATTTTTCTGAAATTGAAAATATGCCAGAATCACTTGATGAGGAAAATATTAATATTGAAGAGATGATTAAGTCTTCAGATATTAGATTTTTACTTCAAGAAAAACCACTCGGGGTTGGACACGCTATTAAATTAACTAAAAGAATAATCGGTGATAATTCTTTTGCAGTAATTTTGCCCGATGATCTTATTTTTTCAAAACCTAATTCATTACAGCAATTGAAAAAAATTTATGATAAGCATGGTGGTCATGTCATAGGTTTAAATGAACTTAAGAAAAATGAGATAGAAAAAAAAGGAATTGTTGATTTTAATAAAGAAAAAGATAGATATAAAATTACAGATCTAGTTGAAAAGCCAAAAATATCTGAAGCTCCTTCAAGCACAGGAATTTTAGGAAGATATATTTTAGATTACAGTATATTTGATCAAATAGATGATAGTGATGAAGGTGAAACTAATTTAACTGATGCTCTTTCACTTTCACTCAAAAGTTCTGAAGTATCAGGTAAAATCCTTGAGGGTTATCATTTTGATACTGGGAATCCAAATGGCCTTGTAAAAGCATCTAATTTCTTTTTGAAAAATTCAAAACTAATATTAGAGAAATATTAATCAATTTTTAGAACTGCCATAAAAGCTTCTTGTGGAACTTCAACAGATCCTATCATTTTCATTCTTCTTTTTTTACCTTTTGCTTGTTGTTCGAGTAACTTTCTTTTTCTTGTCACATCTCCACCGTAACATTTTGCAAGAACATTTTTTCTTAAGGCACTAATATTCTCTCTAGCAACAATTTTACCCCCTATTGCAGCTTGAACTGGAACTTGAAACATTTGTCTAGGAATGAGTTCTTTTAATTTACTTACTAAGCCTCTTCCTTTATATGCAGCTCTAGTTTTATCGGTTATTAGAGACAAAGAATCAACGTTTTCATGATTAACTAAAATATCAAGTTTGACCAAACTTGCTATTCTTTCTTCAATTAATTCATAATCCATCGATGCATATCCAGAAGAACAAGATTTTAGACCATCAAAAAAATCAATCAATATTTCTGATAGTGGAAGAAAATGAGTAATTATGACTCTTTGATTTGATACATTTTTACTGTTTTGTATATAGTCAATTTGACCAAATTCTCCACGCTTATTAGACAAAAATTCGGTAACTTTTCCTATGTAATTTTCTGGAGTAATTATTGTAGTTTTAACCCATGGCTCAGTTATATAGTCAATATGTTGAGTTTCAGGCCATTCTGAAGGATTTTGAATTTTATTAACTTCTCCATTTTTCATGTAAACACTATGTGTGACACTTGGAGCAGTAGTAATTAGCTCAAGATCATATTCTCTTTCTAGTCTTTCTTGAATTATTTCCATGTGTAGCATACCTAAAAAACCACATCTAAAACCGAACCCTAAGGCAGCTGAAGTTTCTGGTTCATAAACTAAGCTTGGATCATTTAAGTAAAGTTTATCTAGTGCATCTCTTAATTCCTGATATTTGTCAGAATCTACAGGATATAGGCCAGTATAAACTGTGGGAGAAGACTCTTTATATCCTATGAGAGGTTTTGATTCTTTATGATCTATATCAAATATAGTGTCCCCTACTTTGATATCTTTCAAATTCTTAATTCCAGTTTCTACATACCCGACATAACCCGTGGTCAATGATTTTGATGAAACTTGATGAGGTTTTAAATAACCTATATCTATAGCTTCAAGTTCAGTTTCAGAATTATGAAAATATAGCTTTTGCCCTTTGGTAATTTTTCCGTTGAAAACTTTAACATACGCAATAGCTCCTTTAAATGAATCATAGATAGAATCAAAAATTAGAGCCTTGAGACCATCATTCTCATTTGAGTCTTTTGGTGAAGGAATCTTTTCTATTATCTTTTCAAGTAATTTATCTACACCTGTACCATCTTTGGCAGAAACTTTTAAAATTTCAGATTCATCGAATCCTAAAATTTCTGAAACTTCAGAAATGATTTTATCTGTTTCAGCTAAAGGTGAATCAATTTTATTAATAACAGGAATAATAACCAGATCTTGATCTATTGCTTGATATATAGTTGAAATAGTTTGAGCTTGAACTCCTTGAGTAGCATCAATTAGAAGTAAAGCGCCCTCACAGGCAGCCAAAGATCTAGAAACCTCATAGGTAAAGTCTACATGCCCCGGAGTATCAATTAAGTTTAGTATATATTCTTTATTTTCATACTTATAATTAAGCTGAATTGTTTGTGCCTTGATAGTGATTCCTCTTTCTCTTTCGAGGTCCATAGTATCAAGAACCTGATCTTTCAGATTTCTGCTAGAAATAGTATTAGTAAATTCAATAAATCTATCCGCTAAAGTAGATTTACCATGATCAATATGGGCAATGATGCTGAAGTTTCTAATTCTCATTTAATTATGAAATAAATAATTATCTAATAATTATACGATAACAAGTTTATAGCATTATTTATATAACTATATCAATCTAGCAATTCATCATGAGGTAATGTCCAAGGAGCTCTACCTGCGAATGGTCTTGGGACTTCATTGGTATCCAGCATATTGACATCAATAAGTGTCGGTTTATTTGCTGCTATCCCCTCTTCTATTGCATCATTTACTTTAGTAGGATCATCGACTGATATTCCTTTAGCACCATAAGTTTCAGCCATTTTAGCAAAATCTGGATTTACAAAACTTGTTCCATAATCTCCACCCCAATCAAGTTCTAGGTCTCTACGCACATTTCCATAATATCCATCGTTAAATACTACAGCTACTAAATTAATCCCATACTTTACTGCTGTTGATAGTTCTTGGACGTTATACATAAAACCTCCATCACCAGAAACAGATACAACTGGAGTATCAGGTTTAGCGACTTTTGCACCTATTGCAGTTGGAAATGCCCAACCAAGATTGCCTGAATAACCAGAATCAAAATATGTAGAAGTATTATAAGTTTTAAATGCAGCTCTAGAATAATAGCCCATTTGAGTCATATCCCAAACTGAAATTGTTTCTCTAGGCATACCATCTCTAAGTGAGTTCAAAATTTCATGCTGAGGATGCAACCCTTCTTCACCTGAATCAAGGATAGCTCTAATTTTCTTTACCTCTTCGACCGGAGATTCTAATTTTGTTCCACCCATTGACTTGATTCCCTTTGAAATTTTATCAATAGAAATTTTCGCGTCTCCAATCACAGGAAGTACATCTTTATGAAATTTACCAATTTCACTTTTATCAATTTCAACTTGAATTTTTTTTGTGTTTTCTGCAGCTGGATATCTTATAGCAAATCTAGAACCTAATATTATTATAAGATCACTTGTTTCTAAGTAATTCTTAATTTGACCCTCCCCTGTCAGTCCTGATCCTAAAGAATTAGGATGTTCATCAGAAATTACACCTTTAGCAGCTGCACTAGTAATTACAGGGATGTTAGTTAATTCAGTTAATTCTTGTAACTCATGCTCAGCCTCTGATCTTATCACTCCTGTTCCTGCATAAATAACAGGTTTCTTAGCCGCAAGAATCATTTTTACAGCTTCTGAAATAGAATTATCAGCAGGTTGTGTCCTTTCAAAAACTGATGCCTCTAGTAATTGAACATCCTCTGATTCAACCATAGTCTCAGGGGGCATTTCAATTTCTACAGGTCTTGGTCTTCCATTTTTTAAGTGGCTAAAAGCTTCTGATACACCTTCTGGTATTTCATGAGGTCTTAGTAACCTTTTTTGAAATTTAGTTACTGGCTTTATAGTTTCTATTTGATCATTTACTTCATGAAGCCCACCCATATCTTTACCGATAGTTGCTCTAGGTATTTGACCAGCAATCATTAAAACTCTGGAGTTGGAAGAATATGCTGTTGATAAACCCGCAGCAGCGTTATAAAGTCCTGGACCTGGAACAACCATAGCAACTCCAATACCTCTACTTGCTCTTGCATAACCATCAGCCATATATGAAGTAGCTTGCTCATGCCTAGGAACGATCATCTTGATGTTTTTATTCCTTCTTAGTGCATCAACAACTCCATACATTTGAACACCAGGTAATCCAAATATAACTTCTACTCCTTCACGTTCTAATGAACTAATTAGAGCATCTCCACCAGACATTTTAGTCATCACATAACTCCCTTACCATAAATCTATTATTCTTTCTGCCATCAACATTACAGTTGCATTAGTATTAGCTCTTATACAATCGGGCATTATAGAGGCATCAACAACCTTTAGGTTATTCATTCCAATAACTGAACCAGATTGATCAACAACTGCTAATTGATCTGAACCCATTTTACAAGTTCCACTACTATGGTGACCTGTAACCATCTTTCCATGCAACCATTTTTTCAGTAGTTTATCATCTTTTCTTGTCTTTGTGTCCGGAAGAATCATTTCATCGGCATATTTTTGAAATTCTTTATTATTTCCTATAGATTCTAATATTTTGACACCTTCAATAAATCGATTAATATCATTTTCTGTGCTGAGATAATTATAATTTAGTTTGGGGTATAGATTTGGATCGCTTTCATTTAATGAAACTTCTCCTGAACTCTCTTCTAAGTTTAGAGTTAGATTTGCTCTGATCCCCTTAGGAGCTAGTGGATAAAATGTTGTTTTATCATCACTAGAATCCATATAAACGATCATATCATTTTTCCAATTTGAATTATTTGAGGTATACCTTAAAGCCATTGCAACTCGAGAATAATTATTTACAGGAGCTGAGTAATTTTCTTTAGCTTTCCATGTTATGAATGTCATAGGATGATCTCTTAGATTCTTTCCTACACCCGGTAAATCACAAATAGTTTCAATTCCATGTTTTGACAACTGTCGAGAATCGCCAATTCCTGAATTTAATAAAAGTTTTGGAGATTCAATGGCTCCTGCAGAAATTATAACTTCATCTGAGTATATTTCTAAAGATTTTGAATCTGAAATAATTTCTACTCCTACAGCTTTATTTTTATCTGTAATTATTTTTTTTACATAACAGTTTGACTTTATATTTAGGTTTGGCCTAAACCTTATGTCATTCAAATAAGTAATTGCTGTACTTTGTCTAACTCCTTTTATTTGATTAAAACCAAGAGCTCCTACACCGGTTGAATCAGGTTTGTTATGATCTGGACAAGATGGGAATCCAAAGTCGATGCAAGAATTATAAAATGCTTTATGGATTGGATCCCATTCTTTTTCTGGAACTCTTTTTACTTTTATATATCCATCTTTACCATGATAATCATCATTAGGAAAATCCAAATCATTTTCAAGTTTTATAAAATAAGGCAAAACTTTATCAAATGACCATTGCTCATTGCCAAATTCAGCCCATCTATCATAGTCTTCTCTTATACCTCTAAGTAAAATCTGAGCATTTATGGATGAAGATCCTCCTATGATTTTACCTCTGGGTATAGGTATTTCAGGGCCATTCTTAGTGCTTTCTGCTCTGTATGCCCAATTACTCGGATCAGATTCTAAAGATGCAATAGATGGAACATTTCGATGACCATAATATACATTCTCAGGCATTGATTCTACGTTGCTATAATCATTGCCAGCCTCAATAAGTAAAATATTGTTATTCGAATCTTCAGAAAGTCTATTTGCTAAAATCGATCCTGCAGATCCAGATCCAACGATTATCTTATCAAATAAATTTTTCATAAATCGTTAAGAAGTTTGTATAGATCTACTAGGAACCATGCAGATAAAGAACCACCTCTATTATCAAATCCATTTTCTGCTTTTCTATTTAAGTAATCTTCTATCGAACTTAATGAACCAGTTCCTGTACAGGAATCATGTACTATTCCTGAATCTTCAATTCTAGAATCTACAAAATTCCAAGCATTTTCTAAAATCTCCATATATTCATTTGATAATATGTTCATTTTTAGAGCATTTGCTAAAGCATATCCAATCATACAGGTTACAGTAAGTTCTTCATAAGAATCTTCATCATCAATCACTTGCCTCCAAGCTCCATTTTTAGTTTGAAGTTTTATAAGTGCATCTAAGTGTCTTTTGTGCTTAATTATCAGTTCCTGTCTTCTAGGATAGTCGTTAGGAGTATAAATAATTGCCTCTATTGCTCCATAAGCCGCAAATCCATTTCCTCTACCCCAAGGATACTCAGCAATTTTAGAATGTATATAAACACCATCTGCTCTCATGAGAGGTGAATTCAAAACATGATCAACCATAAAATCAATATACTTTATATTATTACTGTGTCTGAAAGCTCGTCCCATAATTGCTGAGACAAAGAATTGATCTTCGACTTGTATATTGGGGTCTAATATTGAATCATTAATAAATATATTGGCTTGATCAATAATAGGTTTTACAAATTTTGAATTTTCGTCAATTTCGTATAAATCATCTAACCAGATTAATCCGGCTCTATTATCATTTCTCCATTTATCACCTTCAGTTGAAATTCTAGTATTGATTAATTCTTCGTAAGTTGAATTAGCAAAAGATTTAGCTTCTGTATTGAATCCAATTTTTTCTAATCTCAGCCTAGCTGATAAACCGCAGCCTTGTGTATAAACAACTGTATCTAAATTATTGCCATATACTTCAGCTAACGTGATAGCTTTATCTAGCAAAACAACTTTATCTATCATTGATTTTCCTTTATTTTTTCTTCACAAAATTTCATTACATCAGATGATAATTCCTTAGCTTTTTCAGCATCATCTAAATCAAAAATTTCGTATGGAGCTCCAGAAATAGAATAAGTAGGATATCTGGTTGAGTATAAATATTTATCTAAAATCGGGCCATAAGATTTCAAAAAATCAAATGTAGGATCTATTGCTATGGAATCTTCAGCAAGATCTGAAATTGAAGAACCCCAAACTTTATCAGATCCTTTCAAGATTAAGTAAGAAACAATAGATTTTTCTGCTGCTTGCTGGAAATAAAAGCATGAAGCAGAATGATCAGTTTTTAATAATCTATTTGCAAGATCAAAATCATAGTCTGATTGAATTTTCCATCTTTTAGATTCTTTTATATTACTTTCAAGCATTTAACCTAGTACCTTGTCGTCATCTTGGAAAATGATTTCCATAGAATTTTTTATACTATTTATAACATAATTAGTCTTAGAAAGTTGTTTGAATTCACTAGGCGTATATACAAAAAATCTAGTATGAACAGATGGCCTTAGATGGGTAATCCAAAATTCATCTCTATTGATAAACTTTTCATCAGTTTCTTGAATAATTAACAAATCTAAGGATGTATCTGGAGTAATCTTACTTAATGGAAAATCACCAAATACAGCTAAAGACTTAGCACCTAATTGTTTTGAGTCATAAGAGAATTTAGAAAGCTCCTTCTCTAATGAATTTTTTCTATGATTTGAAAAACCAAAAACTATAGGCACAACTAAAACCTAAACATTATACAGAGTAGGATGATTAGGTTGCTCAAATATCTCATCTTTAGTTAATGGATAACTTTCCTTTTCGTATACTTGAAGTCGGTGACATCCAAAATCTGGTATATAAATTAATTTACCATATGTTCTGACAGAAGCAGGAGCTCTTAGTTTTCTCCAAACTTCTCGGTTTGACATTTCTCTAAGCCGTAGAACTCTAGGACTAGACATAATGTAAGTTTTTCCAATTTTTGAAAGAGTTGCATCTCCTGTAAACTGAGTTACATATTTTCCTTCTTTGTCATAAATAACTACTCTGTCATTATTTCGATCAGCTACATAAATATCACCATCTTCATCAATTGAAAGTCCAGCTGGCCCACTAAGTTGAATAAAATCTTCTCCTAGAGATTTAGGTATTTCCCCAAAAGAACTAATATATTTCCCATTTGAATCATATTTATTTATTCTATTATTTCTCCAGTCGGAAACTAATATTTCCCCATTATGATTAACTGCAATTCCCCAAGGCATATCGAGAGCTGCTTCTCCATCATCTTTTATAATAGTTTCTATAAATTTCCCATCTTTTGAAAATTTTTGAACTCTATTGTTTCCTGTATCTACAATAAGCAAATTTTCTTCATGATCAAAAGCTATACCTGAAGGAGAATCAAGTTGTCCTTCACCTGACCCATATTCACCTATTTTAGAAGTTTTAGTATTTGATTCCTGAGCTTCTGCAGTCTGTCCAATCGGAACATATCCTTTTTCTCCATCATCAATTAAGGCATGTACACAGTGGTCTCCCTCGTCAGAAACATAAAACATTCCATTAGAATCTTGTATCATCTGAACTGGCCATTTAAAATTACCAAATACATCAAGATCTTCATCTTTCCAGTTAATCCTTCTAATATTACCTCCCGAACCATCTGCTCTAATAAGAACATAAAGAACATCTTTAGTTTCAACCATATCCATACAGTAAGTTGTAACTCTTCTCATTCCTAAGGTTTCTTTATATTTGTAACCCCCTCTAAGTATGGCAAATGGAGGTTGGTTAGTTTTTTCTTTTTGTTGTGTCATTATTACCTCTTTATTTAAATGGGCTCAATTGTTCAAAATTACCTAGTACAATTTCAGAAGGATCAAGTCCTAAATGTTGTTCTAATAAAGTTCCATATACACCTCTATAATCGAATGTATGTTTCATATCTTCACCATTTAACCATTCAGTTGGGTCAATAGACGGATACTCAGAATATAATCCACCATTAACTCGATTACCTATAATAAAAGCTCCTCCACCTGATCCATGATCCGTACCCGAACCATTATCTTTCATTCTTCTTCCAAATTCTGAGAAAACTAATATTACTATTTCATCAGAGGCATCATGCTCTTCTAAATCTGCTAAGAAATCCTTAATCCCTTGAGATAGTTCACCCATTAATCTATCATGAGCTGGCATTTCTTGAGCATGGTGATCATATCCACCATGTTGAGTATAAAATACTCTTGTTCCAAGGCCTGCTGTATGAACTCTGACAACGTCTCTTAAGGCTTTAGCTATCGAATTATCTGCATATTCAACTGAAGATTTATACCTTGAAGGAACATCCTTAAGCATATCTGCCCCTTGAAGAACACCTGATCCAGTATTTGCCAAATAATTCATTACTACACCTGATTCATGCCGTCCTCCCATCCACTCATCTGCGGGTGTATACATTCTTGAAAACACTTCAAGGTTAGCCATTCGCTGAGTGTTATCTTCAATTGAAGTCATTAGTCCATAATTGTCTAAATTATCAACACTTGTTGCAATAACTCCTGGAGCTGCAAGTGCTCTAGGCAATCCTTTTCCAAAACTTACAGCAGTTAAAGGATTTGAAGACTTGGGATCTAACTCTCTTATAACTTTAGCTAGCCATCCTTCTGTTGCAACTGCATTTGGCTCACATGTATGCCAAATATCCATTGCTCTAAAATGAGATCTTGAGGAGTTTTCATATCCAATTCCTTGAACTATAGCCATCTTACCTTCTTTAAAAATATCTCTAAAAGGCTCAGCATTTGGATGAAAAGCTAAATCATCTGTAAAAGGTAGTGAATCTCCTTCTTTATGACCTACATAATTTCTCACATCATAATAAATACCATTTGTAAAAGGTATAACTGTATTTAGGAAATCATTTCCTCCTGATAATTGAACAACAACTAAAACAGGATCTTTTTTTGTTTGTTTTTCTGCAACCATAATTCTCTCCTTATGCTAATTGGAATTCAGGGGATGAAACTAAGAGAGTATAAAGTTGAATAATCTTTTCTCTTAAATCCTCTGTATCTTTATTGTTACCTATAGATGGTCCTTTTGAAGCTATATCTAAAAGTTGATCAAATGTTTGTTCACTTACTTCTAAATATCCAGCATTTTTCAAAACATTATTTACAAGTTGTTCAGCAGATAATTCTTCATTAGAACTAATCAAGTTATCAACCAAATTTTTTGAACCAGAATTATTCATATCTGTTACCAAATCAACAGCATAATTTATTCTTTCTGTTAGTGAACCTCCATCAATCCATTCTTTCCCTGTATGCCACCCCTCTACAGTAGGTGGATCTAAAAGAGTTTGCCCCATAACAGTACTTAATCCATGTAAAGAGGCTAGTCTATCATCTTTAGGCCCAACTTCTGAAGTTAGTTTTAATACTCCTGCTATAAATTCAGCTGGACATTTTACTCTCTTAAACATAGAGTTTTTGAAAAATTCTGATTTAAATAAAGTTCTCATAACTTCCTTCATATCTGCATCAGAATCCATAAATGTTTGAATTAATATTTTCATTGCTTCCTCATCTTTAGGAGGTTCTATGCTCCATGCAGGAATTTGAGGTTCATCAGCAACAAAAAAGTTGTATAAATGTCTAGAAATAAATTTTGCACAGGCTTCAGTTTTGACAATAATTTCAACGATATCTTCTCCATTGAAATTACCTTTGTTTCCTAAAAATTCTTTTTCTCCAAAATCGTGATCTTTTTCATCAAAAACAAATTGAGATTTGAAATGACCATAAGGATAAAGTGGAATTGGTTGTTCAAAAGTCCAGCCAGTAAATGCTCTTGATGCTTCTTTTATATCATCCTCAGAATAATTACCTATTCCCATTGAAAATAATTCCAATAACTCTCTACCAAAATTTTCATTAATATTTTTCCCATGATTTTCACAGTTATCTAGCCAGAAAATCATAGCAGGATCAGAAGCTAAATCAGTCAATAAAACTCTCAAATTCAAAAGGCAATTTTTTCTTAACATGGCTATATGATCAATCATAGTTGGGCCTTGTTCACTTTTAGTCCATCCGGTAGCAAAAACATGGTGCCAGAAAAGTGTCATCTTTTCTTGAAGAGGTTTCTTTGAATTAATCATTCTGTAAAACCATTTGGTATTATCCATACCAAAATTATCAGTTGATTGTAACTGAGGATAATATCTAGAAAGAATATCTTCATCAGGTAAATCTGGAACAATATCAATTTCAACGAGATCATCTACTATTGATTCATAACTTTTTTTTGATAATTCATCTAAAAGTTCAGGAGTAATTCCAAAACCTGCTCTTCTATACAAATGTGATATAAGTGCTTTATCTGTTGCCATTTCAAACCCCTATTTTTATTAATTAATTCTCTATTTAATTTCTTAAACTATACCCAAAAATCTAAATTTTCAAGATAAAATTATAGTAAAAAAGAGTATTACATAAAGTCAAAATCAGTTACAGGATCTGGAATATTATCCCATTTGTTTGATCCTTTAGTTCTCATGATTGTAATAATTCTCTTTACATCAGGATTTGCTAACCCCCAAAGTTTTTGCCCAGTTAATACATTTACTGCATTTTGAGCCCACCTTTTTGACCCTTCCTCAGCTGTAAAATTTGATCCTCCAGCATAATGTGGAGTTATGAATAAGTTTTCAGATTTTAATAATGGGGATTCAGCATCAAGAGGTTCAATTTCAGTAACATCAATTCCTGCTGAATAAATAATATTATTATTTAATGCATGAGCTAAATCTGACTCATTAACAATTGGACCTCTTGCACAATTTATGAAAATTACATTCTCTTTCATTTTAGAAAATGCGTCTAAATTAAATGCATGATTATTTTCTGCTGTTGCTGGTGAATGAACCGTGATGATGTCACTCTCTGTGATTAATTCATCAAAAGAGACTAATTTCACACCATATAAATCAGCAATAGACTGAGGGATATATGGGTCATGAGCGATTATTCTTTCTGGCCCAAAACCTTTAATTCTATTTGAAAATGCTCTTCCAATATTTCCAAATCCATAAATACCAACAGTAGTTCCTGCAATTCTTCTTAGTCTATTTCTTGCAGCCATAAGTTTACTAGGATCATCTGACCAAGCACCTTCTTTTGTGTATTTATTTAGCTCAGGAATCTGTCTTGTTATTGTTAGAAGCATTGCCATAGCGTGATCAGCTACTTCAGATGTATTAATTCCAGGTGTATTACATACACATATTCCAAGTTCAGTTGCGGCGTCTAAATCTACTGAGTCTACTCCTACACCAGACCTGCCAATCATTTTTAAGTTTGGTAATTTTTCCATCACATTTTTTGTAGTATGAGGAACTGTTCCAACAAGCAAAACATCAGCATCTTTACCAGCATTAATTAAATCGTTCTCGTTAGCACAAGCAACAACAGAAACATCAATTCCAGCTTCTTCAAAAACATCAAGCATAGTTTGAGGAGGCCCACTTCTACCTGCTGAGCTTGCTGTAATAACTACTTTATGTGCCATAATTATCTCCTTAATAGAAATTTTTAGTAATATATATAGAAAAATAGTATACATTACTTATAAAAAAAAGTAAGAAATATGAATAAAAATAATTTTGGATATAAATCTATAAAAGAAATACATAAACTTTATCAAAGTAAAGAAGTTTCTCCAGTAGAAGTTATAAATGAAACACTTGTTAATATTGAAAAATTAAATGATAAGTTAAATGCTTTCGTAACAATAACAAGAGACCATGCAATAAAAAAGGCAAAAGAAATAGAAAAGAAAATCTTAGACGGAGAAAAACTAAATTTATTAAGCGGTATACCAATACCAATTAAGGATGTAGAACCAATGATGGGAGAGAGATGTACTTTTGGTTCACTTCCAAGAGATGGAATAGCAAACGAAGATTCCATGGTGGTTAGAAGAGTTAAACAGCATGATGGGATTATTGTAGGAAAGACGAACACTCCAGAATATGGCCAAGCAGCAACTGCAGACAATAGAGTTTATGGTTCAACTTATAACCCTTGGGGAGAAACATTAACATCAGGAGGTTCAAGTGGTGGATCAGCTGCAGCCGTAGCTGCAGGAATTACTTCTATAAGTCAAGGAGGTGATGGAGGAGGATCAATAAGAATACCGGCTTCTTTTTGTGGAGTTTACGGAATTAAGCCCACTCAAGGTCGTATCCCTAGAATCGTTAATGGGAATGTAAAATACAACGTAGTAAACAATGCTCTTTCTGGTCCTATAACAAGATATGTAGAGGATTCAGCTATTTTATTAGAAGCTTTGTCTGGTTACTCATCAGAGGGAGAATATATTACTATTGAAGAATCTCCAATAAATGAAAAATTACATAACAATAAAAGTAATTACAAAATAGGATATAGTAAATCTATTGGAGGAGCCCTTGTAGAGGATGATATATCTAGAGTGATTCAATCTTCAGTTTATAAATTTCAGAAAGAATATAATTCAAATGTTGACGAAATAAACTTTTATCCAGAATCTATAGAAGAAATATATAATGTTTTTTTTGATTGGTTTTGTACTAAAGGATATGCTAGTGATCCAGAATTAATTGATAATCCTAAAATTAAATCTAAAGCTACAGATTATTTAGTAAGAAATTGGGAACATGGAAAAAAAATATCTGGTACCCGTTTGTTTGAATGCTACAACAAGATTGGTTATTACAGAGATTATATGAATAAATTTTTTCAAAATTATGATTTTTTGATCACTCCAACAATGGCTACAACAGCTTTTGAAGTAAATAATCCTCCTCAAAAGATAAATGATAAGAATGTTAATGATGAACTTTGGGATTTTACTCCATTCACATATTACTTTAATCTAACAGGAAATCCTGCAGCCACTATTCCAGTGGGTTTTGATAAGAAAAATTTACCAATAGGACTCCAGGTTATCGGAAAAATGGGTAAAGAATTTGAAGTACTTCAAATATCTAAAGAATTTGAAAACTTATTTAATTGGCCCAAAAATATATCCAAAATTTCTATATAGGCTGCCAATAGAATCCATCATTGTTTGATTTTATTCTACCTATTGCCTTTTCATCTGATAAATGCCCTGTGCAAACTATCCATTGATTTTTGTAGGCAGAATTTAATAAACCAACTCTAGAAATAGTACTCATCATGGTATTCCAATCAAATATTGGACACCAAAACTGTTCATTTATCTGAGCTTCGTTATGAAATAAATCTCCTGTAAGAATAATTTTTTCATCGTCTTGTGTTTCAAGGCATAAGCATTGGTGTCCTGGAGTGTGTCCATTTGCTGGAAGAGAAAAAACATCTTTTATGATTTCTGTTCTTCCTTCTATAAGTTCCAATGCTCCTAATTCTCTAAGTGGATAAATTTGTTTTTCAAAATCTTCATTAGGATTTTCTGTGTAGAAATCAAAATCATATTTAGATACTAAATATTTTGCATTAGGAAAAGTTAAGTTAGGTGAATTATCTTTCCAAGTAATATTCCATCCAATATGATCTCCGTGAGTATGAGTAATAAATACAAAATCAATATCTTCAGGTTTCTTACCCAATTTTAGTAAATTTGATAATAACTCACCTGTTTTATCAGTATGATCATACGGTCCAGGCCCCATTCCTGTATCAATCAATATATTTTTACCTTCTGATTCCAGTAAATAACCTCTCCAAGTAGATTGAATTGTTCCATCGGAATTTTGAGCAAAGGATTTATATCTATGCCAATCACCTTTAGTAACATTAGGATATACATGAGAGGGATCTCTCTTAACACCTATCAAATCGTTAACTAAATTTATTTTGAATTTTCCTATATTCAACATCAATAATCCTAACTAAATATAAATTTTTGTATATTATTATAATTAATAATTTTATTACGGAGCGTAAATATGACTACTTACTCTTGTGAGCAAGGGTGTGGAATGGCAGTTAAAGGTTTGACGTGTGGAAGTTGTGGAAAAGAACTCGCGCATGAAACCTTAACAAAAGATGATGGTGGCACAGTTGGAGTTGCCCAATGTCCTGATGGATGTGGCAAAATCAAATCTCCTATGTGTTGCGGTCATGATATGGCACATTCCTAGCTAACGAAAGTTAAGTATTCATAATTATTAAGGAGAATAAGTTGAAGATCCCTGATATAAGTTTACTTGACTTGGATAGAAATCCTAAAAATTTAAAAAGCTACGAAGGAAAAAAAACGATAATTGCTTTTTTCCCAGGAGCCTTTACTGGAGGTTGTACTGAAGAACTTTGCAGTTTTCAATCAGACCTAGATAGTTTTAATGACTTAGGTGTTCAAATAGTTGGTATTTCTGTTGATTCCCCATTTGCACTCACTGGGTGGGCTCAAGCAAATAATATAAGTTTTGATTTACTAAGTGATTATAAAAGAGAATGCATTAAGTTATTTGATGTTGAATTCCATGGTTTAGCAGGAATGGAAGGATATGTATCTTCAAACAGAGCTGTATTTATTGCTGATTCATCTGGTGAAATTACTTATAAATGGATAGCTGAGAATCCAGGAGTTTTACCTGATTTTGACGAAATAAAAAAGAATCTATAAATTAGATTCTTAATGCGGATGTGGTGAAATGGTAGACACGCATGCCTTAGGAGCATGTGCCGCAAGGCGTGGGGGTTCGACTCCCTTCATCCGCACCAAAACTAT
>PABO01000004.1 GCA_002699165.1 Chloroflexota bacterium
AAATTCTAAAAAATTTATAAGAGTTACAGTGAATCTTTCTCTAGAAGATTTAGGTGTAAATGATCCTAGCGAATTAATGTCAATTGTTGGTTCAAATCCAACATTACATGGACTAAAAGGTCCTTCATTTAGTCAAGTAATTACAACTGAACCTGGTACATGGATTTCTTTAGAATTGATCATATCTAAAGATCAATTATTGAGCTGTGTTTCTGAGTTAAGAAATTTGGGCGGGGTTAGTATAACCACTTCTGATTTAGGTATGATTTTTTATAAAGATTCTATAGCTTTTTCTAAACTTGAGACTGCAATAACAATTTTTGGAGATAAGAATTGAAACTTTTAATTGGAAAGAAAGAAACCTATTCTTATCTAAAAAAAATTAGATCAAATGATTTTTCTAAAATAAAATCTAGTGGGAATGGTTATTTCTCTAAAGAATATACTTTAGATACATATGTAAAAAAAGTTAACGAAATGACTAATAAAGAGGGCGATGATTTCCTTGTAAACTTAAGTTCTAAAATAGATGGAAAAGCTTTTGGAAAAATAGAGGTTCCAAAAACTGAGATAAATAATTCTTTAAGTAAAATTACTAAAAAAGAAAAAAATGCAATTCAATCAACTATAGATAGGGTAAAGGTATTTCAAGAGAAAACATTAAATAAAAGTTGGTTTGATGAATCAAAAGGATACGGAGAATATATTAAGCCAGTTGAATCAATTGGGTGTTATATTCCAAGTGGTTCGGCTCCTTTACTTTCTACAATAATAATGACAGTAATCCCTGCTAAAATAGCTGGAGTAGAAAGAATTGTCGTTTGTTCCCCAACTATTGGAAATGAAATGCCAAATAAGTACTTGCTTGCAACATCAAAATTATGTGGTGTGGATGAATTTTATACTTATGGGGGATCTCAAGCTATATCTGCTATGGCTTACGGTACAGAAACTATACCTAAAGTTGATTTGATATGTGGGCCAGGAAATATATTTGTAATGGCCGCAAAAAAATCAGTCTATGGTGATGTTGGGGTAGATGGGATATTTGGCCCCACAGAAACTCTAATTATTTGTGATAAATCAGCAAATAAAGAATTTGTAGTATCTGATCTTATGGCCCAAGCTGAACACGATGTTTTAGCTTTACCTATGTTAATAACTGATGATCAGGATTTTGCAAATGAAATTAATAATTTATACTTAAAAAAATTAAATAATCTTTCGCGTAAAGAAATTATATCTAAGTCTATGGAAAGAGGATTTATTTCTATCTTGAATGGAGAGGATGAAATGATAGAGGCTTGTAATATTATTGCTGCGGAACATACTACAATTGCATCTGAGAAACTAATTGATATATCAAAAAAAATTACGAGTTCAGGTTCTTTGTTTTTGGGAGAAATATCTTCAGAAGTATTAGCGGATTATGTTGCAGGGCCTAGCCATGTAATGCCTACTAATGGCTCAGCTAGATATTCATCATCTCTTTCTACTAGAACATTTACAAAAAGTATTCCTGTTTTATCTATAGATAAAACTCAATTTGAAAAAATTTGCTCAGATGGAGAAATTTTAGCAAATTTAGAATCTTTAGACGCACATGGAAATGCTTTATCAATTAGAAAACAATTTTTTATTGGAGATTAATAATTGAGTATAAATGAATATTTAAGAAAAAATATTAAAGAGTCTCCTATTTATGATGGAGTAGTTCCAGCTGATAAATTATCGGATGATTCAGGCGTCTCATCAGAAGATATAATAAAGTTAAACGCAAATGAAAATCCTTTTGGAAAAGCTCTAGAACTTACAAATGAATTATCCTCAATAAATATTCATGAATATCCTGACCCTAATCAAATAAAACTTCGAAAAACTCTTAGTGAATATACGGGAGCAAAATTTGAACAAATAGTAGCTAGTTCAGGTAGTGATGAATTAATTGATATATTAATTAGATTGTTTTTAGATCCAACTGATAAATTAATTGATGCTCAGCCAACTTTTGGAATGTATGAATTTTTTGCAAAAATTCAAGGTGCTGAAGTTCTTTCTATTTCACGAAAATCTGATTTTAGTATTGATACAGACTCTATATCTAAAACTATTGATAAAAGTACAAAATTGATTTTTATAGCTTCCCCTAATAATCCTACTGGTAATACCATTGAAAAAGATGAATTGATTTGGTTATTAAATCAAAAAATAATGGTTGTTGTTGATGAAACTTATTTTGAATTTTGTGGTGAATCCTATATGGAATTAATAAACGAATTTGAAAATTTAATTATTATACGATCTTTTTCTAAATGGGCTGGTCTAGCAGGGTTAAGAATTGGATATGCAATAACTAATTCTGAATTAATTAATAGAATTATTCAAATAAAACAACCCTATAATATTAATTCAGCAGCTGAACATGTTGCTATTAAGGCGATTAATAATAAGGAAAGACTATTTGAAAAAGTGAAAATAATTATGGAGCAAAAAGATAAGATATATAATTTCTTAAGTAATAAAAATAATATAAGAGTTTATCCCTCAAAAGCTAATTTTGTACTTTGTGATTTAGAAAATATCAGTGCCGATGAAGTTTTTGAAGGATTAGCTAAAAAAGGAATTTTTGTAAGAAAATTTTCTAATAAATTTTTAAATAATGCATTAAGAATTTCTGCAGGAACTCCTGACCAAACTCGTAAATTGTTGCTAGAGCTTGAAAAACTAATTTAATGATATAAATAAAAATTATGGCAAAAGAAAGAAAATCTAAAAATAATAGATCTACTGGTGAAACTACTATTTCTATTGAAATAAATTTGGATGGAAAAGGTATTTCAAATATAAATTCTCCTATTGGAATGTTGAATCATATGCTTGATCAAATTGCTAGGCATGGATTGATAGATATAAATGCTACTATTACTGGTGATTTAGAAACAGGCACTCATCATATTATTGAAGATACAGCTATTGTATTAGGGATATGCATAGATGAGGCTTTAGGAGATCGTTCAGGTATTCTTAGAATGGGTGATAAGACTTGTCTATTAGATGAAGCATTGTGTAGTGTTGCTCTTGATTTATCAGGTAGGGGATACGCAGTTATTGATATGGGTAGCTCTGATAATGAAGGCGAATTTTCTTTAGATATGGGAAGACATTTTTATGAATCACTTTCGTCTAATGGCAGATTTGGAATACACCTAAAAATGATTTCAGGAACTAATCATCATCACATACTAGAATCTTCTTTTAAGACTTTTTCAAGAGCTCTTAGAGAAGCGGCTTCAATAGATCCTAGAAGAATTGATTCAATTGCGTCAACAAAGGGTTTATTATAACTTTTTGAAAGAAAATTTTTCTATAATTGGATTAGATAATAATTTATCAGAAATTTCCTTTATATTTTCTTTAGCTATTTCTTCAGAATTTGATTCTATATCAACCATGAATATTTTGCCAGATCTAATATTTTTTATACTCTCAAAACCAATTCTGTTAGCTGATTCTCTGATAGTTTGCCCTTGAGGATCATTTACATTATCTTTATATAAAATCTTTACTTCAAATGTATAAATCAATTTAGTACTCTTTTACTTAATTTCATAACCGCTTCCTGCGGTCATTACCTGATTAAATTGACCTTCAGATAAAGATCCTGCATGCCTCATATATACTGTTCCGTCAGGATTTAGAAAAACCCAATAGGGAAAAGCACTTAATCCAAATGATTCAGCAATTGAATTCTCTTCGTTATCGAAAATCACAGGAACTGTATAATTTTCTCTTTCTAACCAGTCGGTTGGTGGATAATTATTTCTGTTTTTATCTATATGAGTTGCAACAGAGAAAAGGTTTATGTTACTTGGAAAGCCATTTGAATTTATAAATTTTTGAATCATAGGAACTTCTCGTTGGCAATGAGAGCACCAATGAGCCAAGAACACAATTATTGATGATTTTTTTTCTTCTAGCCCCATTCTAGTTGAAAGAGTGATAGGATTTCCATATAAATCAGTTCCTGTAGGTATAGGCGCAAATGCACCCACTGCAGCATCTTGAATATTTCTATTATATTCAGGTAAATCCCCACCTTTTATGGACACTTCAGAAAATTCATATGAGGAACCTGTACATGAAATAATAAAGATGACTAATAAAATAAAAAATTTATTAAGTTTCATTTTATTTTTCTCCAAGTATTTTATAGTTTACTAATATTAATAGTAATCCAAAAAAATTGAAAAAGGCCATTAATGGGATAGAGATAAATCCTAATTCCCAAATATAAGGACTTGAGCAATTTACAATATCGCAAGTTTCTTCAATTGGGAATAGTTGTATTGAGTAATGATAAAGAGTTAAAACTAACCCCATAATTATGAAAGGTATAGAAATAAAAATACCTAATGAATCTTTTTTTAACCAGCTAACAAAGTAAATAATTACTAAAGGGAAAAGAAATATTCTTTCAAACCAACAATATTTACATGGTTCTAGATTTTTTATTTCAGATAAATATAAACTTGCAATAGTTCCTAATAATGACAAAATGAAACAATAAAATAATACTGAATTTTTATCTATTAATGATTTCGAATTAATTGTGCGAGTAATAAAATTATTCTTACTTATTAAATTTAATATTGTAATGGCACTTAAAAAAATTATATAAACTAGACTTAGAATTGCTAGAATCTTAATTTCTTGCATTAGCTAGTTTCCTCTAAAAGAAGATAATGGGGCCCTGTCCTGATAGGCTTGTATAAATTCTACAATTTTTTCTTCATCAAATTCCATCAGTTTTAAGTGATGTCTCCAACCTGTTATCATTATTGGATATTCATCGAATGCACTATAAGGTGTCATTATAAATTGATACGCATTGCTTGGTACAAGATTATAAAAATCTTCCTTTAATCCGTTACATATTTCTCCACCATCTTTTACAGTAATGGCTTCTTGGTCTATCCTAGAACAATCGTAATGAAGTCCAATTCCACCATGCAATAAATTAGCAACTAAAATTTCATTAGGTAGTTGAGTTTCATATTTTCCCCAAGGTGCAGGAGAAGTTACTCCAACTCCAGGTACTGGTCTTTCTAAGTCTATCCAATATGGCCCAGATGTAGGTGGAGCAATAGAGTAGCCTTCATGAGGTTCTCCTATCCCAACTTCTTTTCTATCGTCTTCTGGGTCTACTGAAACAGGCCCTTCTAAATTCACTCCATTACCTTTAATTTTATTGGAAGAATTTCCTGATCCTAATGCCGGACTAATTGTTAATCCAAGTATAAAAACTAAAGCTAAGATACTTCCAAAGAAGTATATAAAAAATCTTTTTCTTCTCTTTTTTTCTTTATTCTTATCTCTTCTTTCGTTAGAAATTTGTGTTTTACTCATTCCTTTACGATGATCTGGTCTTAAATTTACTATTTTTTTATCCTTAAATTATTAACTATATTTTTAATTTATCATTGGTAATTATTTCATAAATCTCTAAATACCTAAGTAATGTCTTATTTATTATCTCATTTGGAACATTTGGAGGAGGAGGATTTTTATCCCAAGTTTGCTCGTTTAACCAATTTCTTAAGAATTGCTTATCGAAAGGATTTGGTGATTTCCCCTCCTTGTAATCTTCAGATTTCCAAAATCTACTCGAGTCTGGAGTTAGTACTTCATCTATTAATATAATAGCATTATCAATTATTCCAAACTCAAATTTTGTATCAGCTAAAATTATTCCTTTATCTAAGCAATAAGAATGAGCTTTTTGAAAAATATTAATAGAAATTTCTTCTAATTGATTATAAAGTTTCAATCCAATAAGGTTTTGACCTTCTTCCTTTGAAAGAGGTTCATCATGCCCTTCATTTGCTTTTGTTGATGGAGTAAAAATTGGAGAATTAAATTTTTCTGCTTCAGATATGTTTTTTTCAAAAGTCATTCCGTTTATTGTTTGATATTTTTCATACTCATTCCAAGCACTTCCAGTTATATATCCTCTTACAACACATTCCATATCTATTCTCTTTGCTTTTTTTACAATAGTTGATCTTTGTAAAATTTTACTGTCTATATTGTTATGATTTCTAAAGCTAGAAAAGTCAAAATCTAAACCGCTGGAAACATAGTGGCTTTTATACTCTTTGAAAAGGTTGAACCAAAATGAACTTAATTTATTTAATATAATTCCTTTACCAGGAACAACTTCATCCATTATTACATCAAAGGCAGAAATTCTATCAGTTGCAACAAATAACAGTAATTCATCATTTAGTTCATAAATGTCACGAACTTTTCCTGAATGTATTTTGTTACTTAAATTAGTTTCTTTTAGTTTATTTTCCATCCTAATTCCTTGAATTGATCTTTAGTAAATCTTAAATAAAATTCATAATCAAAAATTTCAATTATTTCTTTTTTACTTATCAAGGATGACACGACTTCATTATTTAGACAGAGATCTTTTAGATCCTTATTTTCTTCGAGTACTTCCATAGATAAAGACTGGACTAAATCATAAGCCTGATTTCTATCCAATCCATTTTCAACTAATTTAAGCATTATTCTAGGCGAGAAAATTAATCCCTTAGAATCATTAAGGTTCTTTAGCATATTTTCTCTATTAATTTCTAATCCTGAGATAATCTCATCCGATAGATATAAAATATAGTCGGTTGCAATTGATGAATCCGGAAGTATTACTCTTTCTGCAGATGAGTGAGAGATATCTCTTTCATGCCAAAGAGGAATATTTTGCATTGCAGTAGAACTATTTGATCTAATTACTCTAGCTAAACCACAAATTCGTTCTGAAAGTTCAGGGTTTCTTTTATGAGGCATAGAAGAAGACCCTTTAGTCACAAACCCTTTTTTACCAAAAGGCTCTCTTGCTTCATCTAATTCACTTCTTTGTAAATGCCTGATCTCAATAGCCAATTTTTCAAGTGAACTTGCTAAAAGTGCTAAGTTTTGAGAATACTCTCCATGAATATCTCTTTGTATAACTTGATTTGTTATTATGGCAGGCTTTAATCCTAATTTTTTTGATACTATTTTTTCCAAATCAGGAGAAACTGTGGCAAATGAACCAACTGGACCAGAAATCATGCAAAGAGAAGATCTTTCTTTTGTTTGTAGTAATCTTTCCGAGTGTCTTCTTAATTCATCCCAAAATATTCCTAATTTTGCACCAAAGCTCATAGGTTCAGCATGCATTCCATGCGATCTTCCAACTATTGGTGTAGCAATTTCTTCAATAGCTTTGGTTTTTAGAGAGTTCATTAGTTGATTTATACAATCATTTATATGATCAATTGATTGAATCAATTGGATACTTAATGCAGTATCTTTAACATCGTTAGAAGTTATACCATGATGTATCCATCTTGACTCATCTCCTAAATTTTCAGATACAGATTTTACGAAAGAAACTATATCATGTTTTGTTTCATTGAAATATTTTTCATAAGTATTAATATCAAACTTGATGTTTTTTATCTTTTCTAGATCTTCATCAGGAATTATTCCCATTTCATTCCAAGCTTCACATGTTGCAATTTCTACTTTCAACCAGCAGTTATACATATTTTCATCAGACCAAATATCTGTGATTTTTTTTCTTGAATACCTAGGAATCAATCAATTTTCCTTTGAAGTGCAGATAAGTATTTTTCAATTTGATTAAAATCTACAAATTTATCTACAATTATTTTTTTTTCTAAAAGACCATTATATAACGGATTTAGTGCAAAAATTTGATCACATTTTTTTGATGCACATAAATCTGTTGTTATACCATCCCCAATATAGATTAGAAAGTTATTTTCTTTCAAGGAATCAACAGTTTTACATTTGCATATTCCCCAATCAGGAGAACACATATCATCATAGGATTTTTGATATTCAAAACTACAATTATTATTTTTATCAAAAATAACATCAGCAGCTATTATTTTTATGTTATTTTTAAATTCTTTAAGTACAGGTTCTATATACATATTGAGGCCTGAGCTCAATATAAAAATATCTATTTCATTTTTTTCACAATAAAGAACTAAATCCTTAAAACCTATTCTGATTTTGCTATTTTTTATTGAACTATTTGCTATTTTTTTAGTATTAGCAATACTAAATGCTTTCTCAAAAGATAACTCTTGATATGTTTTGAAATTTATTTTTTTTGATTTATATAAATTGGCAATTTCTTCATATTCTGAAGGTACAAATTCAAGTAACACATCTCTCGCTGTGTTAGATTCAACTAGAGTATCATCAAAGTCTATTATTACGCTTATTTTTTTAGTCATTTTCAAGAGCCCTTAGAGCAATATCTTTCCTATAAAAAGATTTTTCGAAAGATATTTTTTTTATTTCTGAATATATATTGTCTCTACAATTCTTTATTGAATCATCTATATTTGCTAAAACTAATACTCTACCCCCGTTAGAAACAATTTTTTTGTTTTTAATTTTTGTACCTGAATGAAAACAAATAATATTTTCTTCTAATCTATCAATTCCACTAATTTCTATTTCTTTTTTATATTTTTCAGGATATCCTTCAGAGCAAATTACAACGCATACTCCTTTTTGGTTTTTCCATTCAACCGAACTTTCTTTTAAGTTTGAGTTTGCAACTTGTATAAAAGTATCTAGAATATTTCCCTTGAACATAGGCATAATTAGCTCACATTCGGGATCTCCGAATCGACAGTTATATTCAATTACTTTGGGCCCTTGATCTGTAATCATTAACCCAGTGTATAGCATTCCCTTAAAAGTTGATTTTTTCTCTTTCATTGCATTGATTGTGGGTTCAATGATTTTTTCAAGGATATTTTTTTCAAGCTTTTCTGACCAAAATTCAGGAGGAGTGTAGCATCCCATACCTCCTGTATTAGGTCCTAATTCATTTTCAAAAACTCTTTTATAATCACATATTGCTATTGGTTTAGAATAATTAGTTCCATCTGTGAAGCAAAATACACTCACTTCTTTTCCAAAAATTCTATCTTCAATAAGTATGGATCTTCCTGATTTTCCTAGTTTATTTTTAATAAGTAAATCATCCAATATTTTAATCATTTCTTTTTCAGAATTAGGTAGAAAAACTCCTTTACCAGCAGCTAATCCATCAGCTTTAATGACAATATTTTCATAACCTTTGGTAAGACAATATTTTTTAGCCTTGTTAAAATCTTCAAAAAATTCAGCAAAAGCTGTAGGAATACTATTTTCTATCATAAGTTTTTTAGAAAATACCTTTGAAGATTCAATCCTTGCAGCTTCTTTTGTTGGTCCAAATGATTTAATATTATTTTGAGATAATATATTTATTATTCCATTACTTAGTGGTTCTTCAGGTCCTACAATTACGAGATCAGGTTTTAGTGAAATGATTTTTTGTACAACTTTATTTAAGTTAGATTGGTCAATAGATATCATTTTGGATAAATTAGAAATACCATAATTTTCACCAAAAGAAATTATTTCTTTTACCCTTTTATCTAAGGATAATTTCCAAATTATTGAGTGCTCTCTTCCTCCTGATCCCAAAACTATAATTCTCATAATTTTATTCCCATTCAATAGTACTTGGAGGCTTAGAAGTTATGTCGTATACAACTCTATTGATTCCATCTACTTCATTTATAATCCGAGAAGAAATTTTAGATAGAATTTCATAAGGAATTTTTGACCAATCTGCTGTCATAGCATCTTTAGAATTAACCGCTCTAATTGCAATACAGTGTTGATAAGTTCTATTATCACCCATTACTCCGACACTTTGTGTGTCTGTCAAAACAGCAAAAGCTTGCCATATATCATCATATATATTAGATTTTTTTAGTTCTTCTATAAATATATGATCTGATTCTCTTAGTATTGATAGTTTTGTTTCTGTAATTTCTCCCATTATTCTTATAGCTAATCCAGGACCAGGAAAGGGATGTCTTCCAATTATATTTTTATTGATTCCTAGTTCTTTTCCTATTTCTCTCACCTCATCCTTAAATAATAACCTTAGGGGTTCTATAAGTTTTAAATTCATTTTTTCTGGAAGTCCACCCACATTATGATGACTTTTTATAACTACTTGGTGCCCATCTTTAATTATCGCTGATTCAACTACATCTGAATATAAAGTACCTTGAGCTAAAAATTCAACATTTTTAATTTTTTTACTTTCTTTCTCAAAAACATTAATAAATTCTGCTCCGATTATTTTCCTTTTTTGCTCAGGATCTGTGATATTTTTGAGTTTTTCCAAAAATTGATTACTTGCATCATATAGATGAACATTTAGACCTAGGTCATTTTTTAAGAAATTCATTACATCATGTTCTTCATTTTTTCTCAGGAGCCCATTATTAACAAAAATTGATGTAAGTTGCTCTCCAATTGCCCTATGAATAAGTGTGGCTGTGATACTAGAATCTACTCCTCCTGAAATTGCACAAATAACATTTTTGTTACCTACCTCATCTCTAATCTGAGCAATAGAATTTTGAATGAAATTTTTTGAGGTCCAATTATTCTTAACTTTACAAATTTTAAGTGCAAAATTAATTAGAATTTCATCCCCTAGGTTTGTATTATCTACTTCAGGATGAAACTGAACTCCAAAAATATTATCTTTTTCAAAAGCTGCACAAAATGTATTATTTGTTTCTGCTGTAGCTATAAATTTTTCTGGGAGTGTAATTATTTTATCTGAATGACTCATCCAAACTTTATTGGAAGGAGGTATATTTTCAAAAAGCTTCGATTCTTTTTTTATTCGTAAAACTGCGTCTCCGTATTCTCTATTTTGAGTTTTTTCAACTTTTCCATTGAAAGCCTGAGCAATTAGTTGCATTCCGTAGCAAATACCTAAAATAGGAATATCATAATCTAATATCCATTCAGGAATTTTAGGTGCAGAATTATCGTAGACACTATTAGGCCCACCTGAAAGAATAAATCCTTTTATTTTTCTATCTTTGAAAAATTTAGGGTCGATATTTGGACTGACGAGATCGCAGAATACATTATTTTCCCTTAACCTACGTGATATAAGTCTTGTATATTGGGATCCATAATCAAAAATAATGATAGTTTCTTGCTTCAAGTTATTCCCTGAATAATTATAAATATATAAAATTAAGGATAAATGGAAAATTTTAAAAATTGAAGAGTAAACAAAATATAAAAATATTGTTAAAAACTGTAATTGATTGTTTAAACGACAATCAGCCATGTATTTTACCAACTGATACTTACTATGCTTTATCAGTTAAAGCTAGTAGCAGCATTGCTGTAAAAAATTTATTTAATATTAAAAAAAGAGATTTTAAAAAACCTGTGCCTATCTTAATTTCTAGTTTAGATGACATTAGTAAGTATTGTGACACTTCATCAAAAGTGATTCAAAGTCTTTCAAAAAGATTTTGGCCGGGACCTTTAACTATAGTTTTACCTCTACTTGGAGGAATCCCTCAAGAAATAAACAATAATTCTGGGTATATAGGAGTCAGAGTACCTGATCATTCTTTTACAATTGAGCTAATAAATTTATTAGGAGAACCTATAACAGGTACATCTGCAAATATTAGTAATATTCCTCCAACAAAAAATATAAACGAAATAATTGATGTATTTAGAAATCAAGTTTGTACATACGTTGATATTCCATGTGGAAAAGAAACATTATCTTCAACTGTAATAAAGATTGACAATGAGAATGGAATAGATATTTTAAGAGAAGGGCCTATAGGTTTGGATGAAATATATAAAGAAGTAGCGCAATGATTGATTTTAAAAATAATATAGAAGAAATTCTTACTCGTAATGATTTGGGTATTTATGAATTGATGAGATATCATTTTGGTCTGGGCAGTCATTCGGAGAAATATTTCCCATACGCTAATCTAACTGAAATTTTTTCAAAAAAATTTCAAATCAAAGAAGAAATTTATAAAAAAATCGCAATATCTTTGGAATTATTAAACGCATCCTTTGAAGTACATGAAGATGTTAGAAATGGGAATACAGAAAGATCTAAAACAGAATCCCTATGGTGGAAATATGGTCCAGCTCAAGCAATTAATGTAGGTGATGGGTTTCAAGCAATTTCTAGAAGTATTCTTCTAGAAATCTCAGATATTTCAAAAGAATCAGATAATATTATTCAAATTATTTCTCATTTAGATAAATCAATAATAGAAATATGCGAGGCTGAAAATTATGAATTGAAACTTCAGGAGCTACCACTTTCTGATACAGTTGATTTTGAAAAAACAATTGTAAATAAATATGGCAATCTTGTTTCAAATTGTTTTATTTTACCATCAAAATTTATAGCAAATGCAGATAATAAATTAAGAGATTTTTCTAATGAATTAGTTTTATATGAAAAAATAAGAAGAGAAATAGAATTTTTCGAATCAGAAAATGAAACAGATTCTCCAGAATTAGGTTCGTTCTTATCCAAAAGTAAACCATTATCTGTGATAATTGCTATGAAAGAAGGAGATCCCTCTATCAAAAGAGAGCTTGGAGAAATATATATTCAAAGAGTTATTGATCCAAAAAATATTAATAAAATTAAAGAGTTGTGCATTAAAGTTGATTCAATTAATAAAATTAAGAAATTAAGTATTGATCATAAAAACAAAGCAGAAAGTATTATGTCTGATTTAGGTTTTGAAGAATCGGATAAAAATAAAATATTTCATAATTTAGAAAATATTTAAGATGATAAAAATAAAAGGAATTCAAAACAAAAATTTTAATAATAAAAAATGCTTATTAAGATTAGATTTAAATATCCCTCTTTCTGAATCCGGAGAAATTTTAGATGATACAAGAATAATAGAAAGTAAACCCTCTATAGATTTTCTTATAGACCAGGGAGCAAAAGTTATTATTATTTCTCATATTGGTAGACCAAATGGGGAATATGTTGAAAATTTATCTTTTGTTAAATTATTAAGTGAAATTGAATACAAGATTAATAGAAAGATTGTTTTTATAGATTTTGAACAACAATTAGATATATTAAATATTATTGATTCTCATGAAAAGGGAACCTTATTTATGCTTGAAAATTTAAGGTTTAATCCAGGAGAGGAAAATAATGATGAAAATTTTATTGAATTTCTATCTAGTTTTGCAGATGTTTATATAAATGATGGATTTGGAACAATTCATAGAAATCACGCATCAATTACAGGTATCGCAAGTATATTAAAGTCATATGGAGGTATTTTATTAGAAAAAGAAATACAAAATATTTCAGAATGCATACTTTCAAAATCGAAAAAATCTACTGCAATTTTAGGTGGTGCAAAAATCTCAGATAAAATTCCTATCATTGAAAATTTATCTAAATCATTTGATAATGTTGTAATTACTGGAGGAATGATCAGACCATTCTTAATAGCTTCAGAAAAGATTGCCAAATTCAGCGCTAATGAAGAAAATAATGAGATTAAGATCGCAAAAAAAATATTATCTTTTAACAAAAAATTATTTATTCCAGATCAATTGATTTGTGCAAAATCATTGGATGATGAGCCGGAGTTATTACATGCATCACAAATTAATCAAAAAGATGTTATCTATGATATTGGGCCTAATAGCTTAATGGATATTTCTAATATGATATTGAATTCTGATAAGATAATTTGGAATGGTCCTCCCGGAGTATACGAAATAAATAAATTCCAAAATGGTACAAATAAAATTATAAAATCTATTATAAATTCAGAGGCGAAAATAAAAGTTGCTGGAGGGGGTTCAACTGTTGCGGCAATAAATTATTTTGATTCTTCAGAATATTTTTCTCATATTTCAACTGGTGGTGGAGCTTTTCTTAGTTTGCTCGAAGGTAAGTTTTTACAAGGTATTGAGGTATTGAAAGTATGAAAAATTATATTATTGCTAATTTAAAAATGAATAAAAATTCAAAAGAATTTGAGCAATATATATCTGAAATAAATTCCAGAATAAAAAACTTTAAAGACGAAATTATAATTTGTCCCTCCAATATATTCATTAAACAAATAAATCTTTCAAAGTTTAAATTTTCTATAGGTATTCAAGATATCGATCATAGAAATGAAGGAGCTTCAACTGGATCTATTGCAGCAACTCAAATAAAAGATATTTGTAAATATGCTATTGTTGGACATTCAGAAAGAAGGGATGTTTTCAAAGAAGATAACTTAATGATAAAACAGAAATTAATTAGATGTTGGGAAAATGATATTACCCCGATTTTATGCATAGGTGAGCCTATAAATATAAGAAAAATAGGAATTGATGAAATAGTAAAATTTCTTTATTCTCAAATAGATGAAGTCCTAAGTCAAAATTCTAATTTCGAAAAACTAATAATTGCCTATGAGCCAATATGGGCAATTGGAACAGGAATTTCAGCATCTATAAATGAGGTAACTGAGATATCAGATCTATTGAGTAAAAAATTAATAGAGATTTCAAGTCTTAATAATATTCCTATATTATACGGTGGAAGTGTTAATGAGAGTAATTTTAAAGATTTTATTAAAATAAAAAACATTTCTGGTTTTTTGATAGGAAGTGCTAGTTTAGATTACGAAGTTCTATCAAGCATAGTTAACGATTTTTAATGATAAATCATAAAGTTATTTCAATACTTGGTCCAACTGCTTCAGGAAAATCTGAAATTTCTATAAAATTAGGAGAAAAATTTGATCTCCCTATAATTAATTGTGATTCTAAACTTTTATATAAAGATTTTGATATAGGTACTGCTAAACCAACTAAATCTCAACAAAATTTAGTTAAGCATTATATGATTGATTTATTAAAATCCAATGAACAAAGTAATCTAAGCTGGTTTTTAGATAAATCAAGAAAAATTATTTCTGAATTAAACCATCAAAATCAAATTCCTATTCTAACTGGTGGAACAGGCCAATATTTATGGGGAATTTTAGAAGGATGGGATCCTCCAAATGTAACACCAGACAAAGAATTCAGAGCAAGAATCAATTTAGAAATAAAAAACTTAGGAATAAAAAAAGTAGTAAAAAATTATTCTGAAAAATATAATCTTGATTCACAATTAGATTTAGAAAATCCCATAAGACTTATAAGAATTATTGAAAGAATTGATGCAGGAGTTTATGGAGACTCTAAAAGTAAGTTGAAAAATTATAAAATAAATTCCTTAATTATTGGTATAAAAATAGATAGAGATATAAATGATAAATTAATTAAGGATCGTGTAAAACATATGCTCAATGAAGGATGGATTGAAGAAGTAGAAAATTTATTAGATTCTGGTATAAATCCAAAATCAGCTGCAATGATGTCAATTGGTTACAGAGATATTCTTGAGTTTATAAATGGTGAATCTGATCGAGAAGAAATGGAAGAAAAAATATATATATCAACTAGAAAACTAATGCGTCACCAAGATAATTGGTTTAAGAAGTCAGATAAACGAATTAAATGGGTAAATTTTGAAAACTCATTCGAAGAAGCAGAGATTATAATATCAGAGTGGCTAAAAAAATAAGGAGTATATGATGTTACATTTTGTTAAGCTTCAAGGTGCTGGAAATGACTATATTGCTATTGATGGTAGAGAAAAAAGCTACGATTGGAATCAATTATCTTTAGATATGAGTAGGCCTGGATTTGGAGTGGGTTCCGATGGAATAGTCGTTGTTTTTGATAGTGACCAAGCTGACATACGAATGAGGGTATATAATCCTGATGGATCTGAAGCTGAAATTAGTGGAAATGGAATCAGATTGTTCACAAAATTTGTTATTGATCAAGGAATTGTATCTCCAAGCAAGGGAATACTAAAAATTGAAACTGGTGATGGAGTTAAGACTGTATATCCAGAATTGGAAAATGGGAAAGTTATTTCATCAAAAGTTGAAATGGGAATACCTAATTTTATAGCTAGTAAAATTCCAATATCAGTTCCTAAATTAAGTGATTCAGATAAACCAAAATTTAATTTGGAAATATTAGGGCATAATCTTGAGATTACTTGTCTTTCAGTAGGCAATCCTCATGCAGTTTGCATAATGGAGCAAAATGTTGATGATTTTCCTTTGGTTCAAGTAGGATCTATTGTAGAAAAACATGAGTATTTTCCAAATAGAATTAATTTTGAGATAGTTAATATAATATCTAGAGACAAAATAAGAGCAAGAATATTTGAAAGAGGAGCAGGGGAAACCTTATCATCAGGAACAGGTAGTACAGCTTCTGCAAGTGCTAGTAGATATAATGGATTAGTTGATGATAGTGTAGAAGTTATTTTAGATGGTGGAAACTTAAATATTTCCTGGGATAAAAAAGATATGGCTATGTTAGAAGGACCTTCAGAAGAAGTTTTTAGTGGCATTTGGCCTAAATAAAGGAGAAAAAAATGAAATTAGCAAAAAGAGTTCAAGATCTTCCACCATATTTATTTGTTGGTATTTCAAGGGCAATAGCAAAAAAGAAAGAACAAGGCATAGAGGTTATATCTTTTGGAATAGGTGATCCTGATATACCTACTCCAAAATCTGTTATAGATAGATTAAAAAAAGCTTCTGAAAACCCTGTTCATCATAGATATCCTGAATCAGAAGGGCTCCCAGAATTTAGACAATCTGTAGCAAAATTTTATTCTGATAGATTTAATGTCGATTTAGATTATAAAACGGAAATTATTAATTTAATTGGTGCTAAGGAAGGTATAGCTCATGCGCCACTATGTTTTATTGATCCAGGAGATATAGCTTTGGTACCTAACCCTGCTTATCCCGTTTATGAGATTGGAACTATGTTTGCTGGTGGAGAAACAGTTTTTATAGACTTGTTAGAAGAAAATGGTTTCTTAATTGATTTTTCGAGTATAGATACTTCTGTTGCAAAAAAAGCAAAAATGCTTTGGATAAACTATCCAAATAATCCAACAGGAGCTGTTGCTAATTTAGAGTTTTATAAAGAAGCTGTAGAATTTTGTAAAGATTTTGATATAGCTCTAATGCATGATGCTTGCTATACAGAAGTTACATTTGATGGATACGTGGCTCCTAGCATATTACAAGTTCCTGGTGCAAAAGATATTGCAATTGAATTTCACTCATTATCAAAGACTGCAAATATGACAGGATGGAGAGTAGGAAGTGCTGCTGGAAATCCTGATTTAATCAACGCTCTTATGAGAGTCAAATCTAATATTGATTCAGGCCTTTCTCAAGCAATTCAAGAAATGGGAATGGAGGCACTTTCCTTGTCCAAAGACTGGATTACTGAAAACAATAATATTTATAAAAATAGAAGAGACAAAGTGGTAGCAACTTTGCAAGCAATTGGCCTAGATGCTAAAGCACCTAGTGCTACATTGTATATTTGGACAAAAGTCCCTGATGGTCATACATCAGCTTCATTTACTGAGAAACTACTTGAGGAGGTAAATGTTGTTGTTACTCCTGGTAGTGGATATGGAACAGCAGGAGAAGGATATATAAGGCTTTCTTTAACTATTCCTGATGACCAGATAGATGAAGGATTAAATAGATTATCAAAATTTACGTTGAAATAATTTGGGATTATATAAAACAGAAATAAGAAAAGAACGCGCATTACTTATTGCAGCTCATATTAAGAGTAAATCGTCTTCTAAAAAAGCTAAAGAATCTTTAGAAGAACTTTCTAATTTAGCTGTATCAGCAGGTGCTGATCCAATAAAAGCTTTTTATCAAATGCTCAATAAACCGCAATTAACTTATATAGGTTCTGGTAAATTATTAGAAATCAAAAAATATATAAAAGAATTGGATATAGATGTATGCATTTTTGATGATGAGTTAAATCCTAATACACAAAAAGTTTTAGAAAAAAGATTAGAAATCAAAGTAATAGATAGGACAGCTTTGATTTTAGATATTTTTTCTGACAGAGCTCAGACACATGAAGGTAAACTTCAAGTTGAATTAGCTCAATCTGAATATTTAATGCCAAGATTAGCAGGTCAATGGAGTCACTTAGAGAGATTAGGAGGAGGGATAGGAACAAGAGGTCCGGGTGAGACTCAAATAGAAACAGATAGAAGGTTAGTTAGAGATAAAATAAAAAGAGTTAAGTCTTCAATGCAAAAAATTGAAAGAAATAGAACTTCTCAACGCAGCAAAAGAATAAGTAATAATACTATTAATTTTTCATTAGTAGGTTATACGAATTCAGGCAAAAGTTTATTGTTCAATAATCTTGTTAAATCAAAAATATTATCAAAAAATCAATTATTTTCTACACTTGATACTACTACTAGAAAAATATTTTTAGATAGTAATATCGCATCGACTATCTCTGATACAGTAGGTTTTATAAATAAGCTACCAACAATTTTGGTAGAATCATTCAAGTCCACATTAGAAGAGGCTGTAAATGCTGATGTTTTATTACATGTTATAGATTATTCAAATGAAGATTTTGAAGAAAAGATTCTAACTGTAGATTATATCCTTGATGATTTAGGTTTATCAGAAGTCCCAAAACTTCTTATAAAAAATAAAATTGATTTAAAGGAAGATGAAATCACGAAAATAAATTTAGATGATAGCTATATAACTCAGCTTACAACCTCAGCGAAAGAAGGAACGGGATTAATTAACTTGCGAGAACAATTACTAAACTTATCATTTGACTTAATTAATAAAAAACAAAATATCTATATACCTAACTAGGGGATTTATTTCATCAATCTAAATAATTGCGCACTATATTAGTTATGTAAAATTTATACTTGAATTTATGATTAAACCCTAAATCCATCTTAATTTCATAATTCCTTACTTACTATTGAATTAATATAATAGATTTAGTTTTTGATTTAGGAATATGTGTATTTTAGTAAATTTAATAAGAATATTTATTGTAACTTAAAGCTTCTTTTTTAAAACTAAAAATTCCATTTTTATTCTCAATCGACTTCCAATGTTTTTTGACGTGCTGAATTTCTCGACTATTTGAATCAAAGTCATTTTCTCTTGCACAATTATCAAAAAGAGTAGAATCCATAATTGAGCTTTCAGAAAGAAGATTTAATTTAGTCATTAATAATAATGCTGCAGCACCCCATTTATCTGGTTGTCCAATTAATTCATCCTCTGTTAAATCTTTTATTTCGTATGCTGTTCTCAATATTTCACTATCAATGTTTTTTTTGGAATCTTCAGATAGAATTGTAGTGGAAAAGTAATGAGCTCCACCTTCAATGAACCATATTGAATTTGATTGAGAAAAATCACCTTTAATATCACATTGATCTAGATCATTTTGTTGAGCATGATAAAACTCATGTATAAATGTATTTTTAAATTCATTCTTGACAAAATTTAATCCTGAGTCTTTTGGGATAGCTATGGCAAGAATCCTTAAGTTACGACATTCAGCTGCCTGCATAGACAAATCTGCACCATATCTAATCCATTCTTCAAAGTCATTTAATACTGGAACTGGTTCAAGCGTTCTTTCAGTACATTTATTTGAATTATTTTGCATCCATGTATTCATATTAGTCAAAATATGACTTATTTCTTCCTCATTTAATAAAACTTCATGCTCGTTAATGTATTTACCTCTTACTTTTGTTTCACGTTCTAAACTTTTTCCTACGGGATAAATAAAACTGAAAATTGCAGTATTTTCAGTTTGACTAAGCTTGCTATAACTAAGATTTTCCCAATCTAGAATTTCTTGATCATTATATTTAGATAAATTAATTAAGACTGAATTATTTCTTGGGATTTGAATACGAGATTTTGTAGGAGGAATAGGTGTTGCTGTAGGAGGAATAGGTGTTGCTGTAGGAGGAATAGGTGTTGCTGTAGGAGGAATAG
>PABO01000005.1 GCA_002699165.1 Chloroflexota bacterium
AAATTATTTATTTTCCTCTTATTTAAGAAATTTTACATATTTTTTGATTAAAAATAAATGTATCAAAAAATAAAAAATATAAAAGTTGTTGAAATATTTTTTTTATATGACTATCATTTAACTATGGTGTTATGCATCATATTGAAAATAAACAAGCATGAAAGGAGGATATTTTAATTGGAAACGAATAATAAGCGAGGTGCTCTTAACTGAAGGCGCCAAGAGGGTTAAGATACCTCCACTAAGAGTGAAATTATCCGGTAAGGTTTCTCCTTACCCGATAATTTCACTCTTAGTATTTAAAAGCAATTAAAAATGATTAGACATTTCACTTCTACTGTTTTTGTAGTATTCAAAAATAAAATAGCACTTCATTGGCATGAAAAAGTAAGGATGTGGTTACCTCCAGGTGGTCATGTTGACCTTAACGAGGATCCTATCCAAACAGCACTTCGTGAATGTAAAGAAGAAATGGGAATCGATATTTCTATTTTTTCCGAAGATAAATATAAATTTGAAGATACAAATTTGCAAAATATTAATCCACCTCAAACTATTCTTATTGAAAAAGTTGAAGATAATAAAATTGGATCTCATGAACATATTGATTTTATTTATTTTGGGTACCCCAAAGATCCTAATTTTAAGCTCTTATCAAACTGGATTTGGGTTGATAGTAAAGATTTAATGAATGAGGTTAAATTTAAAAATCCCGAATTAAAGTATTTTGCACCTCCTAATGATGTTAAAGTTTTAGGTATGGATGCATTAGTTAAATTAAAAAATCTAAGCAATTAAATTACTTAGATTTTTTAATTTAAGCTAAATACTTAATGTTTTTTTATTTCAACATCTGCTAGCTCTTCTACATGTTTAGCTATTGCTGAGTGATCACTTTTTCCTTCACCTTTAGTAACTAAGCTTGTAAGCACTTGTTGTAAATTTGCTGTCACCTGCAATGGGATATTTAAATCTCTTGCGGCTTCCATTGCATTATTTATATCTTTATAGTGTAATTCAATTCTAAATCCTGGTTCAAAATTTCTGTCTACCATCATAGGTGCTTTAGCATTAATTACGTTTGATCCTGCTAGTCCCCCTTGTATAGCTTTATACACTGTTTCAGGATTAACTCCTGCTTTAGCTGCAAGAGCTAATGCTTCTGCTAATGCATGAATATTTGCGCCTACGCAAATTTGGTTAGCCAATTTGGTGATTTGTCCAGCTCCATGTTCTCCACAAAGAATTGCAGATTTTCCCAGAATATCAAATAATGGCTTAGCTTGCTCAAAATCATCAGCTGAGCCTCCTACCATTATCGCTAAATCTCCTGAAATGGCAAAAGGTTCTCCACCTGAAACTGGTGCGTCAAGAAAGTTTACTCCTTTATCAGAACATCCTTTTCCTATTCTTTGTGAAACTCCTGGAGCAATAGAACTCATGTCTACCACTAGATGTCCTTTAGTAGCACCATGTACCACTCCTCCTTCTCCAAGTATTGCTGATTCTGCCTGAGGTCCATCTTGAACCATAGTTACAGTAATATTTGTATTTGAAGATGCTTCTGATGCTGATGCACAACCAATTGCACCATCTTTTTCTAATTCTGCTACTGGATCTGGGAATAAGTCATAAACATATAATTCATATCCTGCTTCCATAAGGTTTTTTGCCATAGGTTTACCCATAATACCTAAGCCTACAAATGCTATTTTCTCTGCCATAATTTTCCCTTCAAATTTCTATATCTATAATTGTTATATATTATAAGAAATAATATATTTAATCTTTCCAAAATCTTTCTTCTAAGAAAGTGTACTCAGAATCTTCTAATCTTTCGTTTACATCTTCAATCATTCCTGGATGCCCACAGGCGTAAACGATTGTATCTTTGGGATTAACGCCCCATTCCTTAAGTCTTTCTTCAAGAATATTATTAACTCTGCCTTCAAAACCACTCCAAGTACTATTTCTTTCTTCTCCAGGTCTGCTGATTGATGTCTCGAATACAACATTATCATTGTTTGCAAATTTACTTAGTTCTTCATCATATCCAAACTCATCTAAATAAGAAGCTCCTTCTAATACATAGAAGTTACAATTTGAAAATTCTTCTTCCTTGAGATGTTTTCTAAGCATACTTACATATGGTGCAATTCCTGTTACAGTTCCAACCATTACATGATTTTTAAAGCCGGGTTTTATCACAAAAATACCTTTTGCTCTTAGTCTCATTGTTACCGTATCTCCAACTTGTAAGTCGTTTAAGAGTGGTGTTAAATTTCCGTCTGGAGGAGGTACTAATTCAATAAAAAGCTCTATTTGTTCCTCTTCAGGAGAAGATGCAATAGAATATGCCCTTTCTATTCCTCCAGAACCAATAGTACAATATTGACCAGGCTTATAATCAAATTTATTTTCTGGTTTTAGCCACATTTTCCATAAATCTTCAGTTAGTTGTTCTTTTTTAGTTACTTTAGCCCACTGAAATTTACCTTTTACAACGTTTAGAGTCATTTACAACCTCCCAATTTGTTATTTTGAATTAAAATTTAGAAATTTTATTTTTTTAAAACGTTAGTATTATAGACTTTTTATTTAATTTTCAACAGGATTAAAAGACTATTAAATATAAAGAGAATATATTTCTTGGAGTTGAATTATATTTTTTTATTGCTATCATTTATTTGATCAAAATTCTTTAAGAAGGTTCAGAGAGACCTCAAGGATAAATAATTTGAAATCTTTAGAAAATTATAAAACTCTGCTAGATGCAGATGATATTAGACGAGCTATTGCCCGCTTATCTCACGAAATTATAGAGTCTAATCAAGGAACTAAAAATCTTATTTTAATTGGTATTAAGACTAGAGGACTTCATATTGCATCAAGAATTGTAAATATGATTAATACTTTTGAAAATACTTCTCTCGATTGTCATTCAATAAATCCTCAATTTTTTAGGGATGATATCCAGATTAAGGATAAAGTTCCTAATATAGAGCTAGAGGTCAATATACATGAACAAAATATAATATTAATTGATGATGTTTTGTATACAGGTAGGACAATTAGAGCAACTTTAGAAGCTATTTTTACACTAGGAAGACCAAAAACTATAAAATTGGCCGCACTGGTAGATAGAGGGCATAGAGAAATTCCAATAAGGCCAGATTTTATTGGTAAAAGTATTCCGACTTCAAATTCTGAACATGTAAGGGTATTTATGAAGGAAGAAGATGGTGCTGATAAAGTTGGTCTTTTTAAGGAGCGAAAAACTAATATATGAATTACTTAAATAAGCATTTATTAGATGTTGATCATTTATCTAAAGATTTTATTTATGATCTAATGCGGCAAACAAAAAAAATAAAAGATGGAGAAAGTTTAAATGACTTTTCAGGATTAGATGTATGTGCGTTATTTTATGAAGACTCGACAAGAACTAAATTGAGTTTTCAAAAAGCTTGTAGTAAATTACGACTTAATTTTCATAATTTAGATATTCAAAAATCGAGCCTTAATAAGGGAGAATCTTTTTATAACACAATTAAAACAATAAACAGCATAGGAATGGATTTATTTATTATTAGACATTTTTCATCAGGAGCTGCCTATTTCTTAGCAAAAAATACAAATTCATCTGTGATTAACGCTGGAGATGGCTCTCATGCACACCCTACTCAAACTCTTTCAGATTTATTCACTATATTTGAAGAAGAGGAAAATTTTGAAGATTTAGAAATTTCTATAATTGGTGATATTTTATACAGTCGAGTCGCTAGATCTAATATTTTAGGATTCTTAAAAATGGGATCAAAAATAAATATTTTGGGACCCAAAGAATTAATCCCAAAAGTAATAATAGATATTTACGAATCAATTGATAAATCATATAAGAATAAAATTAAATTTTATGAAGACTTTGAAAAACCTATCTTAAATTCTAATTTTCTTATGGCATTACGGATTCAAAAAGAGAGATTTGATACGAATACAAATATGGATTTTGATTATCATAAGTGGAAATTGGATATGGAAAAAATAAATACTTTTAATAAAGAAGTTTTTGTAATGCATCCTGGGCCTGTAAATGAAGAAACTGAAATGTCCCACGAATTAGTGCATTCAAATCGTTCTCTTATTTCAAAACAAGTAGAAAATGGAGTTCATGTGAGACAAAAAATTATAGAGAGATTATTAGGGAATGAATAAAATATTATTAAAAAATTATCACCTTTTTGATCCTTCTGAAAAATTAAACTATTTTGGAGATTTATTAATTCAAGATGATAAAATAAAGCAAATATCCCCATCAATAGAATTATCAGATATAAAAATAATTAATGGGAATGGAAAACTTCTTATACCAGGATTAATAGACTTTCATGTCCATTATAGAGATCCTGGTGAAACATATAAAGAAGATATCAAAACAGGTTCCGAGGCCTCTTTAAAGGGTGGATTTACAACTGTTATTATGATGGCAAATACTAATCCTACGATGGATAACTTAAGTGCAATTTCTGATCAGAAAAAAATAATTGATCAAAATTCTAGAATAAGAATTCTTCAGACATCCTCCGTAACGATTGGAAGAAAAGGTAAAGAATTAGTTGATATTGATTTACTATCAAAAAATGGAATAGTTTCATTTAGCGATGATGGTGATGTTATTTCAGATCCAAAAATTTTACATAAAGCTCTTACTTTGGCAAATAAAAATAATAGAACAATATTAGAACATTGTGAAGAACATGATCAAGTTAAAGATGGCTCCGTAAATGAAGGAAGTGTATCAATAAGGTTAGGCTTAAAGCCTAGGCCCAAAGATGCAGAAATAGCATGTGTTAAAAGAGATATAGATTTAGCTAAAAAAAATAATTTATGGATTTATTTGCAGCATATTTCATGTAAAGAAAGTATTGATTTGATTAGAAATGCTAAAAATCAAGGCGTAAAAGTTACTTCTGAGGTAACTCCACACCATCTTTTTATGAATGAATTTTGGTCCTATGGAAAAAAAGGAGAAGTTCCTTCTTGGATTGATTTAAGTTCATACGATACTAATACTAGAGTGAATCCTCCGTTGAGATCTGAAATCGATAGAATAAGTTTGATTGAAGCGGTAAATGATGGAACTATAGATATTATCGCAACTGATCATGCCCCTCATAGCTTTGGAGATAAGCTAAATACTTTTGATTCAGCAATGGCCGGAATTAATGGTGCTGAAACAGCACTAATTACTCTTTTAGAGCTGGTAGATAGAAAAGAAATAGATTTAGAAAAAATTATAAAAACAATGTGCAATAACCCAGGAGAAATTTTAAATAATATTTTGAATCTAAATATTGGAAAAATAAAAAAAGATTACAAAGCTGATTTAGTTGTAATAGATAATAACGACCAAACAAAAATTGATGATGATTTTTTTGTATCTAAAAGCTCAAATTCACCTTTACTCGGATCTAATATGAAAGGAAAAATTAAGATGACATTTTTTGATGGAAAATTACTATTTGAGGATAAAGAATGAAGAAAATAAATTTAGTTCTACAAGATGGGAGCGTATACCAAGGATATTCCTTTGGTCATCATGAAGATGTAATGGGAGAAGTAGTATTTAATACATCTATGACTGGATATCAAGAAATGTTGACAGATCCTTCTTATAGAGGGCAAATATTAATACCAACTTATCCTATGATTGGAAATTATGGAATTAGTCTTTCTGATATTGAATCTAATGAGATTCAAGTCTCTGGATTTGTAGTTAGGCAATATTGTGAAACGCCTTCACATAATAATTCAATAATGAATATAGATAAATATCTGGAAAAAAATAAAATACCTGGAATTCATGGACTAGATACAAGATCAATAGTGAAAAAAATTAGAAATTATGGGGTTATGATGGGGTCAATAACTTCTAATAAAAACATTCAATCTGTTATTGAAAAGATTAATTCTATTGAATCCTATGATGATTATAATTTTGTTTCAGAAGTTTCTTCTAGTAAAAAAATCATTAGAAGAAAGGATGACTCAAAATACAATATTTCAGTTTTAGATTTAGGAGTAAAAAATAATATTATAAGGTTATTAGAATCAAGAAAATGCAAAGTTACTGTTTATCCATTTAACTCTAAATCATCTGAGATAATCGAATCTAATCCTGATGGTATAGTATTATCTCCAGGGCCTGGAGATCCAAATAATTTATCTAATATCTTAGACAATGTTAAAGATTTAATTTTCTCAGAAATACCTATTTTAGGAATTTGTCTAGGTCATCAATTAATTGCTAAATCTCTAGGGGCTACAACATTCAAGCTCCCATATGGTCACAGAGGAGGAAATCAACCAGTTAAGGATTTATATTCAAACAAAGTATATGTAACAGCTCAAAATCATGGCTATGCAGTTTCAAAAGAAGAAATACCAACTGAACTAGAAGTTACACATATAAATCTAAATGACAGCACGGTATCAGGTCTACGTCATAAAACACTACCAGTCTTTTCTATACAATATCATTCTGAGGCATCACCTGGTCCAAAAGATTCAGAATATATTTTTGATGAATTTATTCAAAAAATTATTTCAAAGAAAGAGAGCAAATGAAAAATAAGACAGTATTAGTTGTAGGATCAGGTCCGATAATCATTGGGCAGGCTGCAGAGTTTGATTATGCTGGCGCTCAAGCATGTAAATCTTTGAGAGAAGATGGCTACAGAGTTGTCTTAATAAACTCTAATCCTGCCACTATAATGACCGATAAAGAGATGGCTGATAGAGTTTATATTGAACCTATAACGACTGAAATAGTTGAGCAAATTATAATAAAGGAAAATCCCTTTGGTATTCTAGGAACACTAGGAGGTCAAACAGGTCTAAATCTTACTTCTGAGCTTCATAAAGAGGGTATTCTTGAAAAATATAATGTTGAAATATTAGGAACGACAATTGATTCAATAGAAACAGCAGAGGATAGAGATAAATTTAGAGAATTTTTAATGAAAATAAATCAACCTACTCCTCCTTCAATCGCTGTAAACGATGTTGAAAGTGCTAAAACGGCAGCAGATAAAATAGGTTATCCTGTTGTGATTAGACCAGCATATACTCTAGGAGGAACGGGAGGGGGAATTGCACAAAACAAAAAAGAATTGGTTGAAATTTCAAGTCAAGGAATAAGCCTTTCTAGAGTAGGACAAGTTCTAGTAGAAAAATCACTTGTCGGTTGGAAAGAAGTAGAGTACGAGGTCATGCGAGATAATATAGGAAATGTTATCACTATTTGTAATATGGAAAATATTGATCCTATGGGTGTTCATACAGGAGATTCTATAGTTGTAGCTCCTTCTCAAACCTTAAATGATAAAGAATATCAAATGTTGAGAACCGCAAGCTTAAATATTATTTCTAATCTCGATATTAGAGGAGGATGCAATGTTCAACTAGCTTTGAAACCTTCAAAAATAGTTATGGATTCTATTGGAAATAGTTTTGAAGAAGATCCAGATTATTATGTAATTGAGGTAAATCCCAGAGTTTCAAGATCTTCAGCACTCGCCTCAAAGGCTACAGGATACCCAATAGCAAGAATAGCATCAAAAATAGCTTTGGGAAAAAATCTTGATGAAATTACAAATCCTGTTACGGGTAAGACTTTTTCTGTTTTTGAACCATCTTTAGATTACTGTGTTGTTAAAATTCCAAGATGGCCATTTGATAAATTTCCAGACGCTGATAGAACCTTAGGAACTCAAATGAAAGCGACTGGAGAAGTTATGGGTATAGAAAGAACATTTGAGTCAGCTTTACTGAAATCAATAAGATCATTGGAAAATAATAAACCGGATCTTTTGGTGGATCCTGATAATGAAAATGCAAATAATCCAATGGATGATAGATTATGGGATATTGCAAAAAGAATAAGGAATGGTTCAGATGCTATTAGCGAAACAAAGAGAACATTTATTGATTTTTGGTTCACTAATGCTATAGAAAAAATTATAAAAATGGAGAAAGTTATAAAAGATAGTGACCTATCTGAGGAATTATTTTCTAAAGCAAAAGATTTTGGTTTTTCTGATAAATATATTGCAAAATTAAGAGATACCGATGAGATCAAAATTCGAGAATTAAGAAAAAGTTTTGGAGTTATACCTACCTATAAAATGGTAGATACCTGTGCTGCTGAATTTGAGGCAATTACCACCTATTTTTATAGTACTTATGAGACTGAAAATGAGGCACATCCTCTTGATGGTAATAAAGCGATAGTTTTAGGGTCAGGTCCAATTCGAATAGGCCAAGGAATTGAGTTTGATTATTGTTCTGTACATGCTTCTAAAAGTCTACAGTCTAATGGAATAAAATCTATTCTAATCAATTCAAACCCTGAAACGGTTTCAACAGATTTTGATACATCTTCTAGGCTTTATTTTGAACCACTAGATTCTGAAAGTGTTATGGATATCATTGAAAATGAATCAACTAAAGGCGAATTAGTGGATTCACTTGTTCAATTTGGAGGTCAGACAGCTATAAATATGTCACAGGATTTGGGAAAACATAATTTTCCTATTAGGGGATCTTCTGCTGAAGTGATTAATCTTGCATCTGAAAGAGGAAGCTTTGAAGAAATATGTAGAGAATCTGGAGTTTTACAACCTGAAGGATCAGCTACAGTAGAATTAAGTGAGGCAATTAAAATAGCAACTAAAGTTGGTTATCCTGTGATGGTAAGACCATCTTATGTCCTTGGCGGAAGAGCTATGGAAATAGTTTACAAAGAAAAGGACCTAATAAGATATTTTAAAAGAGCTCAAAATTTTGTCCCTGGACAAACTATTTTAGTTGATCATTATATAGATGGGATAGAAATTGAAGTTGATGCAATTTGTGATGAAGAAAATATCCTTATTCCAGGAATAATGCAGCATGTTGAAAGAGCAGGAATTCATTCGGGGGATAGTACAGCTGTTTATCCAGCTTATGACCTTTCTGAAAAGGAGAAAAAAAATCTTGTAGAAGCTACTAGAAAGCTAGGCAAAACTTTAGGAATCAAAGGATTGATGAATATACAATTTATAGTCAAAAGATCAAAGAAATCTTTTTTTGATTCATCAAATAAAAATGAATCGGAGGAATCAATTTTATATGTTATAGAAGTCAATCCTAGATCAAGTAGAACTATTCCATTTATCTCTAAAGTCACAGGCGTTCCTATGATAGATTTAGCAATTAAAGTTATTTATGGAGATAAATTAGATAAACTTGGATTTTCGACAGGTTTGGTAAAAGAGAAGAAACTTTTTGCTGTGAAATCACCTGTTTTTTCCATGTCAAAATTATCTGGTGTTGATACCTATCTAGGTCCTGAAATGAAATCTACTGGAGAAGTGATGGGTATAGATAATAATTTACCAAATGCTATGAAAAAAGCTATGATTGCTTCTGGATTAGAGGTTGATTCAAAAACTAGTTTTTTACTATCTATAGCTGATAGAGATAAAAAAGATTCTGTAGACTTTATAAAAAAATTAAATAAAAATGGAAATAAAATTTTTGCCACAGATGGAACTTATAATTTTATAAAATCTATGGGCTTTAAGGTGCAAAAAGTTAATAAAATATTGAGTCAATCTCCAACAGTTATTGACTTGATAAACGAAGGAGAAGTAGGTGCTGTTTTAAATACTGTTACAGGGGATAGATCATCTATTCAAGACGGATTTCATATTAGAAGAAAGGCTACAGAATTATCTATACCATGTTACACATCAATTGACACAGCTTATGCAACAATTATGGATTCCCATAATGAAACTATGAATGTTATGACGGTTGAAGATTATAATAGCTAGTTATAAATTATACTTTTACAGCTCTTACTGAAAGCCAATTTCTAGGAACTGTAGCTAATTTCATTTCATTGAAAATTTCCTTCAATGCTTTTTGCAGAGTTGATTTACCTATTTCTAATGGAACGCCTGGAAGAACTCCTTCTATCCAATCCTTAAATTCACTTATATAATGAAATCCATCTATAGGAACTTGGTATGATTTAGCTTTAATATATTCAACTTTATAACCTATTTTTTCTAATAAAACTATGTAATCTTCAGGAGTCAATTGCTCTCTTGATGATACTTTAGCGGATTTGTCAGGTTTTAAATCATGATCTTTTTTGAGGAGTCTAAATGATCTAAACATCCATTTTTTATAAAAATCTAATGATTCTTCTGGATGAGATCCTTCATAAAAAGAGGAATTGAATGCTAAAACTCCATTAGTATTTAATTTATTTCTAATTTCTGAAAGTAGTTTATCTTTGTCAGGTACATAATGAATTGAATTGCAATATATCATCGCATCAGCTTTTTCTTTAACTGCATCTGTAAGGTTTTGAACTTCAGAGTGGATAAATTTAACTATTGAATTATTTTCTACTTCTTGAGCAGCTGTAACTAAGGCACTTTTAGAACTATCAACAGCATAAATTACAGAATCTTTAGCTATTTGTAATTTTTGTAGTATTAGCTTTGTAATATTGCCAGTTCCACAACCTAAATCTACTATTGATTTTTTATCATAAATATTTGCCAACTCTATGAATTCTGAATTGATAGAACCGTAAAAGGGTAGATTTGCAAATGCATTGAACGCATATTGTTCACTTTCAGTTTGATTAGCCATAATATAAATTTCTTTAAACTTGTTGTATTTTGATATTTAATAAATATTTTAACTTAGAATAACAGTATATCGAATAGTTTTATATATATAAAAATGCTAAAAATTATTTATACATATCTGCTTAGTCTTTCTACTATTATATTTTTTTTATTTTTTATTGGATGTAGTAATGATAAATCAAAAATTATTATGGTTGCAGCATCTTTAAGAGAAATAGTTGATGAAGAATATCTAAATACTAATAATAAAGATTTTTTCATAAATTATGGTGGATCAATTAGTTTGTCAAGAAGGATTGAAAATAATCAGAAAAAGATCGGTGCAGTAATATTTGCTTCAAATTCTTCTATTGATAACTTAATCGAAAAAGGCATCATTGACAAAAAAAACTTAAGGACTTTTGCTAAAAATTCACTAGTTTTGGCTAAAAGTAATAGAGTTGAATCATATGAAGATTTTATTGAAAATATAAATCAAAACCTTGGTCAAAAAATAGTTATTGCTGATAAAAATATTGCTCCTGCTGGCAAATATTCTAATCAAGTTTTAGAAAAAATTCTTTCAAAAGAAATAATTAATGAAAAAGTAATTGCATCTGGGGATGTTTCCTATGTTTCTAATCTTTTAATATATAACAGTGATTATTATGGAATTATTTATAAAACTGAAGCAATAAAGAATAATCTAGAAATAATTTATGAATTTCCTAATAACTTACACGATGAAATAGAATATAAAATGGCAATCTTAAATAACAATAATAATATATCAATAGTTAATTTTATTGATAAACTTACGTCAGAGAATATATTAAATAAATTGACTGACCTTGGATTTAAGGTCGAAAAATGAACTATTTTGAAATTTTTATTACTACCTTGAAAATTGCTTTTATAGGAACTTTCATTTGTTTTTTTGTTTCCTTGTCCATAATTCTTGTTGTTAAAAAATATAACAAACTTAAATCATTATTTGATTTTATTACAACTCTTCCACTTGCACTTCCACCGGTGATCTCAGGATATTTTATTGTTTTTATATCAAATGGTAATTTATCTTTTGAATGGATAGGAGGAAGCATTGCATGTGCAGTGATATCTTTGCCCTTAGTTTATAGAATGATTTTTATTACAATTTCAAATATTGATAAGAAATTAATAAATACCTCAAAAATTTTAGGCGCAAACAAAAAAGATACATTTATTTTTGTAATTTTTCCTATGATAAAGAATGGAATTATTTCTGCATTATTTTTAGGTTTTATTAGATCTATAAGTGAGTTTGGGGCGACTATGATTGTCGCTGGAAATATTTCTGGCAAAACACAAACTTTATCAACTGCAATATATACATCTATTCAAACAGGGAATCAAATGTCAATTTTTATATTGTCAATGCTATCAATATTGATTGCTGTGATTAGTATATTTATTTTTAATTATATTAATAAAAAAGATGGACTAGTTTTATGAGTGAAATAAATTTTAATATCAAATCTAATCAAGGTGATTTTAATTTGGAAGCTAAATCTGAATTTTCTCAAGGAATTAATTTTATTTGGGGTAGATCAGGAAATGGAAAAACCACTCTCTTAAATAATCTTGCAGGTTTCATTGATCCTTCACAAGGAGAAATAAAAATTAATGATAATTTGATTTTTTCATCGAAGAAAAATATAAATATCCCTTCCAGTCAAAGAGATATTTCTTACGTTCAACAGGAAGATAAACTCTTTCCAACTATGAATGTTATTGAAAATGTTGAATTTGGGTATAAGTTTTTAGAAAATTCTAAAAAACAAATTACTCCTTCTGATTGCTTAGATTTATTTGAAATAAAAAATATTAAGAATTTTTATCCCGATCAACTATCTGGAGGTCAAAAGCAAAAGGTGTCTTTAGCAAGAGCATTGGCAAGAAATGGAAAAATCCTAATGTTAGATGAGCCATTAAATTCAGTCGATTTCATTTCTAGTAAAAAGATATTTAATTCTATACAAGATTTTTCAGATAAATTAAATTTATGTGTGTTGTACATAACTCATTCAATAGATGAAATTTTTAGAACTAAGAAAAAAATTTTACATGTTAGTAATGGTTTTGCTAATGAGAAAAAAAATAAAAATGATATTCTGGGCCTTTGGGAAAATGAGAACTTGATTAATTTTATTGAACAAGAAGGTTTTTCTGAAAATTATTTCTCATCAGAAAGTGTCATGGTTTCAAAAACAAAATTTACTCATAATGATTTAGGTTTTTATTATACTGGTTTAATTGCAGATATCGTAAAAAATAAAAACTCTACATTGCTTGAAATCAAATCAGATAAAGATTATTTTGTTTCGCTTGATAATGTAATTTTTAATAAACTACAATTAAATAAAAAAGATAAAGTTTTTTGCTTTGTATATAAAAATTTAGTTCTATGAGTTCGTTTAATAACAATTTAATTCAATCCATAAATAATAAAAAAACCTTTTTAGTAGTTGGGCTTGATCCAAATTTAGATAAGATGCCAGTCAAAAATATTTTTGATTTTAATAAAGAAATCATTGATAATACTTATGATTTGGTGGTGGGATACAAGCCACAATTAGCATATTATGAATCAAATGGTTTTGAGGGTCTTGAAGCTTTATATAAAACTATTGAATATATAAAAAATCTACCTGAAAAAAAAATAATAATTGGTGATTGTAAAAGGTCAGATATTGATTCTACAAGCGATGCATATGCTAAGGCAATGTTTGAATTTTGGGATTTTGATGCAATAACAATTGTGCCGTTTTTTGGTACTGATGGAATATTGCCATTTACCAAATATAAAGATAGAGGCGTTTTTATTGTATGTAAGTCAAGCAATAAATCTGGAGGGGAAATTCAAGACTTTTTTTCAGAAAAAAAACATATGACATTGTATGAAAATATTGCAAATATTTCTTCTGAATTAAATTATCATGATAATGTTTGTTTAGTCATGGGTGCAACATATCCTAGCGAATTAAAAATTATTCGTGAGCAAAATCCAAATCTGCCTTTCTTAATTCCTGGATTAGGTCATCAAAAAGGTGATTTGTTTGAAATTATAGACAACTCAATAATTAATAATAATCCTAACATTCTTATTAATTCAGCTAGAGGTATCATTTATGCATCAGAAGATCCTGTTAACTTTGGAAATTTTGCACGGCAGAAAGTTAAAAAAATTAATACTGAAATAAATAATCTATATTCATTTTAAAAAATGCTAAATTTTATTGACCATTATTTAAAAATAATTATTCTATAAATATGGAAGAAATGATTGTGGACAGTCTAAAGATTAATGCCATGGGGCAAAGAGTAATGATCCTAAAACAAAAGACAGGATCATTGTATCTTGCTATATGGATTGCTGCTGCTGAAGCTGATGCTATCGCGATACGAATGCAAAAGGTTGACGTTCCAAGACCACTTACTCATGACCTTTTTTGTAATGTAATTGAGAAATTTGATGGTCAAATTAATAAAATTATAATAGATAATCTTGACACTGGAACTTTTTTTGCAAAAATAATCATTTCAATAAAAGGAAAAGAAATAGAATTAGATTCCCGACCATCTGATGCTATGGTTATAGCCTTAAAGCTGGGTATTCCAATTATGTGTGTTAGTAAAGTAATTGAAAAAGCTGGATTTCAAAAATCTAATTTGGATATAGATAAATCTAATGAGATAAATGAAGACTTAGATGACCAAAATGATGCATATTCTCCAATGGGAGAAAAAGAAAGAAAGAGTCTGTCTGTTTTTGAATCATTTATCGATAGCTTGGATTTAGATGAGTAAAAATAATAATGATGAAGGAAATTCTAAAAATAGTATAATTTCTTCATTTTATTTAGCTGGCAAGTATCTTGGAATTGGATGGCTAATGGTAACACCAGTAGTAATTTTTACTTTTGGTGGTAATTTTTTGGATAATCGATTAAATCTTGGCTATTTTATGACCTTAATGGGTTTGATGATTGGACTTTTTGTAGGTATTATTTGTACGGTTAGAATTTTAAAAAGCTAAAATCAAGGAAAAATTTAATTTAAATGTTTTTTAAACCAAAAATAATTTTAATTATTTCAGCTCTTCTATCAGTTTTTGCAATATCAACTTTAGGAGGAGCGCTGGGTGATACTTTTGGTTTTGGATTTCTTGGCGGTCCAATGCCATTTATTTCAATAGCAGCTGAGACTGTATTGCATATTTCTACTCCTTTTTCATATGATTTGAAAAATTCTACAATAATGCTATGGATTGCAATGATTGTGATCATTGTTTTATCTTGGTTAGCAACAAGAAATATGAAAGAAATTCCTTCAGGGTTACAAAATGTATTCGAATTAATATTTCAATTTTGGATAGATACGGCAGATGAAGCTGGCGGGAAATCAGCTAGAAGATTTCTTCCAGTAGTAATTACTATATTTTTAGGTGTATTATTCTTCAACTGGTTGGGTATACTTCCAGGTGTAGGATCCATAGGAAAAGTAGAAACAGTTGAGGAATGGGTTCATCATCACTCTCATTCTGGACATTGCGCAGATGACTATAAATCTGATCAAACCCTTGCTGAATTGTGTGTTCTAGAAGAAGATTATAATCACGGATTCGTTGTTTTTGATACTAATGGAATAAATATAATGCCTATAGGGCGAGGTGAAACTACGAGGGCGCCACTAAGTGCTATTGGAGGCTATGTACCTGAAGATATTCAACAAATTAAGAAAAAAATAAAAAACGGAACAGCTCCATTAGAAATAAAAGAGTATGTTCAAATACAAGAAAATATTCATGAAGGAAAAGTTGTTAGTTTATATACTAAAGAATCTGATGGATCAATTAGCCCTGAATCCTACTTAGGAAAAACTACAGGTGAGCTAATTCCATATTTTAGAGGAGCATCAACTGATGTTAATACAACCCTAGCAATAGCTATTTTTTCGATGCTGGCTATTCAATTTTGGGGTTTTTCATCCCTTGGATTTAAAGGCTACGGAGGGAAATTTATTAATTTTTCTCATGGTCCTATAAATGCTTTTGTGGGGATACTTGAATTATTTGGTGAATTTGCTAAAACTATTAGTTTTACATTTAGGCTTTTTGGAAACATGTTTGCTGGTGAAATTGTGTTGATATCTATGGGTTTTTTATTACCATTAATAGGCATGATGCCTTTTATGGGGCTAGAAATATTTGTAGGTATGATTCAAGCCTTGATATTTTCGATGTTGACTTTAGTTTTTGGTGTAATGGCAGTAACATCTCATGGAGAGCATGATGACCATTAGGTGCAAATTAAGAAAAAAAATAAAAATATTGAAGGGAGAAACAAATGGCAAGTGAATGGCAACCGATAGGAGCTGCATTATCGATGGGTTTGGGAGCAATAGGATCAGCTCTTGGTATTGGAATGTTAGCTAATGGGGCTTTACAATCTTTGGGGAGAAACCCTGAAGCAAGAGGTCCTATACAACAAAGTATGATTTTAGCTATTGCATTTACAGAAGCAATTGCGATTTATTCTTTAGTTGTAGCCATATTAATACTATTCGTTTTATAAAATTTTCGGCTGAGAAATCTCAGCTGAAAAAAATAGGAGATTAAATATGGAAGCATTAGGTATAAATTTATCAGTACTTATTACACAATTAGTAAGTTTTACGGTTTTGTTTTTAATACTTAGGAAACTTTTATTTGGCCCGATTAGCTCTATGCTTCAATCTAGGTCAGAAAAGATAAAAGAGAGCCTTGAGGCTGCGGAAAAGGTTAAGAATGAAGCTGATGAATCTGCTGAAAAGTTAGAAAAAGAAATAAATTCTGCAAGGCAAGAAGGACAAAAGCTTGTTCAAGAAGCAAGAGAGGCTGCTGAAAATTTTAGGCAGCAAGAAATTGAAAAAGCTGAATTGGAATCTCAGGATATTATTTCTAAAGCAAACAAAGCGATTGAAAAAGAAAGAGACCTTGCAATACAAAGTGTAAGGAAGGAATTTTCCTCACTCGTAATTTCAGCTGCTTCAAAAGTTGTTGATAAGTCTATTGATGAAAAAGATCATAAAGATCTAATAGATAAAACGCTAAAAGAAGAAATTAATAATTAAAAATTATGGCAAGTTCAGTAATTAAAAGATATGGGAAAGCAATACTAGATATTGCTGAAGAGAAAAATAATAAAGATATTTGGATTGATAATTTTCGTAATTCAAAAGATGTAATGTCTGATGAAGATTTGAAATCTTTCTTAATTTCTCCTGAGGTTCCAAATTCTGAAAAATATAAGTCTATAAACACTTTATTTGCAGGGTTTGATAAACTTTTCATTAATTTTTTAAAGGTCCTTATTACTAAAGGTCAAGTTAATTTTTATGAAGGAATTATGAATGAATTTTTTGATCAGAATCAAATTTCTGAGGGAAAAGTTTCTGCTACGATTACTTCTTTTGTAGATTTGTCTAAAGAACAGGAAGTAGAAATTATAAAAAAAATATGTGAAGTGTTCGAAGTAGATGATGTCGATATAAATAAAAAATTAGACAAATCTATTCTTGGGGGATACATCATAAAAGTGGGGGATACTATTATAGATTGCTCCACTAAAAATAAATTAAATGATTTACAGGATCATTTATTAAGATCAACTGCATTATAGTATGGAGAAAAATTATGTCACCAAATAGTCAAGATATAGCATCAATTATAAAACGCCAAATAGAAGAATTTGGTGGAGATTTCAGCATGGTTGATATAGGAACTGTTGTTGAAGCTGGGGACGGTGTTGTAACAATACATGGTCTTTCAAGTGTAAAGGTAAACGAATTATTGCAATTCCCTAATGATATTATTGGGCTTGCTTTGAATCTAGAAGAAGATACAGTTGGGGCTGTCGTATTAGGAGATTTCTTGTCAATAAAAGAAGGAGACGAAGTAAGATCAACAGGAAGAATAGTTGAAGTTCCAGTAGGGGACAATCTTCTTGGAAGAGTAGTTGATCCCTTAGGGAGACCATTAGATGGGAAGGGAGATGTTTCTACTTCAGAATCTCTTCCGGTTGAAAAAATTGCAGCAGGTGTTGTTGAAAGAAAATCTGTTGATGAACCTGTTCAATTTGGATTGAAAATTGTGGATGCAATGGTTCCAGTTGGAAGAGGACAAAGAGAATTAGTGATTGGCGATAGAACTACGGGAAAAACTTCTCTTTGTGTTGATGCTTTAATAAACCAGAAAGATTCAGATATTATTGGTATTTATGTAGCGATAGGACAAAAAGCATCAAAAGTAGCTGCTGTAGTTGCTAGGTTAGAAGAGCAGGGAGCACTAGATAATACTATTGTTGTTACTGCCAATGCATCTGATTCAGCAGCATTACAATATTTGGCTCCTTATGCAGGAGTTACAATGGCTGAATTTTTTATGGCTCAAGGGAAAGATGTTCTGATAGTTTATGATGATCTTAGTAAACATGCTTGGGCTTATAGACAAATGTCGCTTCTTCTGAGAAGGCCTCCGGGTAGAGAAGCTTATCCTGGAGATGTTTTTTATTTACACTCAAGATTACTTGAGCGAGCTGCAAGGCTTGATGACAAATATGGAGGAGGTTCTATAACAGCATTGCCTATTATTGAAACTCAAGCTGGAGATGTATCTGGTTATATCCCTACAAATGTTATTTCTATTACTGATGGTCAACTATACTTAGAACCTGATCTATTCAATTCAGGTATTAGACCTGCAGTAAATGCTGGATTGTCTGTAACACGAGTTGGTTCATCTGCTCAAAGAAAAGCTATGAAGGAAGTTTCAGGATCTCTTAAGGGAGAAATGGCTCAGTATGATTCATTGAAAACATTTGCTCAATTTGGAACAGATGATTTAGATGCTATTACAAAGCAGCAGTTAGCTAGAGGTGAAAGATTAACAGAGCTTTTAAAGCAAAATGAAAATGAACCCCTACCTTTTGAAAATCAAGTATCAATATTTTATGCTGCTAATCAAGGTGCTCTAGACGATGTTGAAATTGAAAGAATTTCTGAATTTGAAAAAGGTTGGTATGATTTTGTGTCCGCAAACATACCCGATGTAATGAAGACAATTTCCCAAGAGGGCGAGTTGTCAGATGATTCGAAAAAAGGATTAGATGGAGCAATAAAAACTTATAAAGGAACTTTTGGGAACTAATTAAATGCCTAGTACAAAAGAATTAAGAGCAAGAATAAAATCTGTTTCAAACACTTCTAAAGTCACAGGGGCTATGCAATTAATTGCAGCCTCAAAAATGAGAAGGGCTCAACAGCAAGTTTTGATGGGTAAAAAATATGCTGAAACTATACAGAGTTTATTGACCAATCTATCATCATCAGTGGATCTTGAAAAAGTCAATATCCCTCTATTAGACAATAGAGAAATTAATAATAAGCTAATGATCCTCGTTACTCCAGATAGAGGTTTAGCAGGTGCATTAGTAGGAAATGTAAATAAAAAAGCAATTGAAGTAATTCAGAAATCAACTGAAAATTACAACATACTTTCCGTTGGAAGAAAAGGTTTTAGATTTTTAAATTCAAGAGATCAGAATATTGTAGAGCAAATTGAAATTCCTGATAAACCTGAAATAACTGATACCTTAAGTATTTCAGATTTTGCTATTGAAGGCTTTTTAGAGGGTAAATGGGACCAGGTTGATCTAGTTTATAGCGAATTTATTAATACAACTTCTCAAATACCAAAACTACAAACAATACTTCCTATTTCAAATGAAGATGAAAAAGAAGATGTTATAAACGATTATATTTATGAGCCTTCTGATTATGAAGTTCTAATTGAACTAACACCTAAGTATGTAAGGTCTCAAGTATATCAATCTATCCTAGAATCGTTTGCAAGTGAACATTCTGCAAGAATGGTAGCTATGCAAAATGCTACTGATAATGCTAATGAATTAATTGGAGAATTGACTTTAGATCTAAATAAAGCAAGGCAAGAAACAATAACTGCAGAACTACTAGATTTGATTGGTGGAATATCTGCATTAGAAGGAAAATAAAAGGAGAATAATATGGCTAAAGGAGATAAAGGTAAGGTAGTTCAAGTTATCGGTACCGTTGTTGACGTTGAATTTGATCAGAATAATTTGCCTGAAATATTTAACGCCTTAGAATTAGAAAATGAAGGCGAAAGATTAGTTCTTGAAGTAGAACAACATGTTGGAAATTCTTGGGCAAGATGTTTAGCGTTAGGTCCAACCGAAGGTCTAGCTAGAGGAGTTGAGGTTATTGATACAGGAGCAGCAGTATCAGTTCCTGTTGGTGCAGATTCATTAGGAAGACTATTTAATGTTGTAGGAGATCCTATTGATAATGGTGAACCTGTAAGTAAAGACGCTGTTAGATGGCCAATACACAGGAAACCTCCTGACTTTGATCAACAATCAGGATCAGTAGAACTTTTAGAAACCGGAATTAAGGTTTTAGATTTGATAACACCTTTTGCTAAGGGTGGTAAGATTGGAGCGTATGGTGGTGCTGGAGTAGGAAAAACGGTTATTATTACTGAACTTATAAGGAATATCGCTCAAGAGCATTCAGGTGTTTCGGTATTTGCTGGAGTGGGAGAAAGGTCAAGGGAAGGAAATGATCTATGGCATGAAATGCAAGACTATGGTGTTTTAGATTCAACTGCCTTAGTTTTTGGACAAATGAATGAACCTCCTGGTACTAGAGCTAGAATAGCATTGACTGGTCTTACTATGGCTGAGTATTTTAGAGATGAGCAAAAGCAAGATGTATTGCTTTTTGTTGATAATATTTATAGATACGTATTGGCAGGCATGGAAGTTTCTGCTTTATTAGGAAGAATGCCGTCAGCAGTGGGATATCAGCCAACTTTATCAACTGAAATGGGTGATCTTGAAGAAAGAATTACAACAACAGTTGATGGATCTATTACTTCATTTCAAGCCGTTTATGTTCCTGCTGATGATTATACTGATCCAGGAATTGTTACTACTTTTGGTCATTTAGATGCTAATGTTTCTCTTGATAGAGCTTTAGCAGCTCAGTTTTTATTTCCAGCAGTAGATCCATTGGCTTCAAATTCTAGAATGTTAGAACCAGCAATTGTTGGAGAAGATCATTATAAAGCTGCTCAAGGAGTTCAGCAGGTTCTTCAAAGATACAAAGACCTACAAGACGTTATTGCAATTTTAGGGATAGATGAATTATCCGAAGAAGATCAGCTGGCAGTTGCTAGAGCGAGAAAGATTCAAAGATTCCTAACTCAACCATTTTTTGTTGGTGAAGTATTCACAGGTATTCCAGGGAAGTATGTTCCAATAGCAGAAACAGTTAAGGGTTTCTTAGAAATACTAGAAGGAAAGCATGACGATCTTCCTGAACAAGCATTTTATATGGTTGGTAGCATAGAAGAAGCTGCTGAAAAAGGTGAAGAAATGAAGAAACAAATAGAAAATAATTAAGAATGGCGAATATTATAAAAGTTAATATAGTTTCACCTAACGGAGAAGTTTTCTCAGGAGATGCTAGTAGTGTTTTAGTTCCGGGATCTTTAGGGCAAATGACTATATTACCTAAACATGCTGCTATATTATCTTCATTGTCTAAAGGTACCATAACAGTAAATTCTGAAGATGGAGTGAATACGGATTTCGTAATAGACTCAGGGTTTATAGAAAATAAAGATGACTCTTTAACGATAATTGTAGAAGGTTTTGCAAAAAATTGATTCTTTTTTAACCTTGTGCAACTTTAGATTGAGTCTTTTTTAATAACTCGATTGCCTCTGATTTTGATATTTCTTTGCTGCATTGTATGCATGACAAATGATATTTACCATCATAATCAGTATTTATTTCGATATCTCCACCACAAGGGCAGCATTTAGAATAAATCACTACTAAATTCCTTCTTATATTTACATTTTCCAAGAAATTATAATATATGTCCTTTTAAAATTAATCAAGTAAAAAAAAATATGAATCGTTAACAAAGTGTAAACTTTTATTTAGCTTGATGTTTTTTGATTGATTCCGTAGCGATTTAAATTGACACAGATCGTGTTAAGTATTATTATATGTATTAAGGGAGTTTATTGTGGTAAATAGAGGTTGGATAGTATCAAAATCAGTTACTGTTTCGAATTCAAAGCCTGAAAATAATTTAGGTAGTGAATTTAATCAAGATCCTGTTATAGGTGTTTATACAATAAGTGTTGCATCTCATTTGATTTCTATGCACCCGAATACTCTTAGGAAATATGATAGAACAGGACTGGTAAAACCTTCTAGAACTGATGGCCGAAGAAGACTATATTCGGAAAATGATCTTCTTAGACTTAAAATTGTAAAGTTATTAACTGAAAGATATGGATTGAACCTTGAAGGGGCTAAGTTAGTATTAGCACTTTCCTTAAGAATTAAGGAAGTTGTTGATCTTTTAGAACAAGGAGTTAATAATCAAGTTTATAAAAATTCTGCAAAGGTTGCATCAAAAGAATTAAGACAACTATTTCTTGATTTAGGTATTAAAATTTAATTATGGTAAAAGAAACAAAAAAAGATAAAGAAATAAAAAAACTTCAAGAAGAAGTTGCGGAACTGACTACTGAGAAAAATAAGTATTTAGATATAGCTCAAAGAGCTCAAGCTGATTTAGTGAATTATAGGAAAAAGGTTACATCTGATATCAAAGAATCAGATGATCGAGCTCAAAGGAAAATTTTCATGCAGGTAATCAATGTTCTAGACCAGTTAAATATGGCCTTGTCCTCAAAAGTAGACACAAAAACATATAAATCTTGGATCAAAGGGGTAGACTCGGTTAATAATAATTTTAAGAGTCTTTTATCTTCTTTTGATTTTGTTGAAATAAATATTGAAAATGATGATAAATTTGATCCAAATATTCATGAAGCTATATCTAGAATCGAAACAGATAAATTTGAAGAAGGTGAAATTATAAGACAAATTTCACCAGGATATAAACACAAAGACTACTTGCTAAGACCAATTTTAGTAGAAATAGCATTTAAAAATAAAAAAGATTAAGAAGGGAAATATAATGCCAAAAGTAATAGGAATTGATTTAGGGACAACAAACTCTGCTATGGCAGTAATGGAATCTGGTGAACCTAGTGTGATTGAAAATAATGAAGGTAAAAGAACTACACCTTCTGTTGTTGCTTTCAATTCAAAATCAAATGAAAGATTTGTTGGAGAGACAGCTAAAAGGCAGTCAATAACTAATCCTGAGAATACAGTTTATTCAGCTAAAAGATTTATAGGGAGAAGATTTAATCAAACTGAAATGAAAAAAGAAGGAAATAAAGTTTCTTATAAGTTAAATAAAAGAACTAATGGAGATGTTGGCATAAAATTAGGTGATAAAGATCATGCTCCTGCAGAAATTTCTGCAATGGTACTTAGAAAACTGAAAGAAGATGCTGAAATTAAGCTTGGAGATAAGGTTGATCAAGCAGTAATTACTGTTCCTGCTTATTTTAATGATTCTCAAAGAGAAGCTACAAAAGTTGCCGGACAGATTGCAGGATTAGAAGTTCTGCGAATTATAAATGAACCAACAGCCGCCTCTCTGGCTTACGGACTAGACAAGGAGGGAGATAGAACTATTGCAGTTTATGATCTTGGAGGAGGAACTTTTGATATTACTATTCTTCAATTAGGAGATGGTGTTTTTGAAGTTAA
>PABO01000006.1 GCA_002699165.1 Chloroflexota bacterium
CTTCCTCTACAGGTGCTTCCTCTGCAGGTGCTTCCTCTGCAGGTGCTTCCTCTACAGGTGCTTCCTCTGCAGGTGCTTCCTCTGCAGGTGCTTCCTCTACAGGTGCTTCCTCTACAGGTGCTTCCTGTTCAATAGCAGAATTTTCAACATGTCTTTGCAATACGGTTGCAAAACCTTGAATAGTACCTTGTAATACAAAAACCAAGTTTGTAATTGGGCTGTTCATACTTCCCATTAATTTGGCTAACAAAATTTCTTTAGAAGGTAATTTTGAAAGTCTTAATAAAGTATCTTCATCAACAAGATCGTTATTTACTAATCCTTTTTTAATATTGAAATCAAGATCATTATCTTCGGCATACTTAAATAATATTTTTGTAATTTGTGAAGGGTCGTCATTTGATAAAACAAATCCTAGAGGTCCTGTAATTTCTTCTGATAAGATTTCTTTACTTGATTTTTCAGCTGCTAATTTAGCAAGAGTATTTTTTGCAATTTTAAATTTAGCAGAAGTACTATTTAAAGCTCGTCTAAGACCACTTAGTTCAGTAACAGATGTGCCCTTATAATCAGCCAAAATTATAGTGTCAGAATTTGAGAATAAATCTGCTAGTTCATTTACTTGATCTATTTTTTTTTGATTTGGCAAAATTTTCTCCAAAAAAAAACCGGTTCAAAGACCGGTTATAATAATATTTATATATTTTTAAACCTCGACAGGATTTACATATGACCTGTTGTCTTAAGTTATTATAATTCTATCACAAAAAATCTCTAGTTAACTAAAGATTCCCTTAAATTTTCTAAATCTAAATTTATTCCAGGGCCCATTGATGAGCAAATTGAAGCAGAATCAATCAATGCACCTTTAACACCTTCAGGCTTATTGTTCATTATTGTTGAATATACTGATGAAATGTTTTGAAATATTTCATCTTCAGAAAATGAACAAAGACCTATTCTAGTATGAATATTTGCATCTTTATCCATTCTTATCTCAACTCTTCCCTTATTTGCTTTTTCTACAGCCTCAATTAGTTTATCTTCTTGTACAACAGTTCCTGATCTTGGATTAGGCATTAGTCCTTTTCGACCAAGGTGTTTACCTAACTTTGCTATTTTAGGCATCATTTCAGGTGTAGCAATTGCAATATCAAAGTCAGCCCAGCCATCTTCAATTTTTTTTATAGTATCGTCATCGATAAGATATTCAGCTCCAGCTTCTTTTGCAGAAATGCCAGATTCACCTTCAGCAAAAATCATAATTTTTACTTTTTTTCCAGTTCCATTTGGAAGATCCGATGTTTGTCGTATTTGCTGATCAGCATGACGAGGATCAGCACTAGTTTTTAAGTGAAATTCTATTGCTTCATCAAATTTGGCATTTGCACATTCTTTTAGTAGCTTTATCGCTTCAGAAAGTTCAAATTTCTGGTCTTGTGTTTTAGATTTTATTTCAGCAAATCGTTTTGATGTTCTTTTCAATTTTTATTCCTTTACAATTACACCCATACTTCTGGCACTACCTGACAAAATCTTCACTGCGGCATCCATATCATATGCATTTAAGTCTTCCATTTTAATTTTGGCTATTTCTTCTAATTGAGCTCTTGTTATTTCCCCTATCATTTCAACTCCCGGAGTTGCTGAAGCACTAGGTTTATTAATTGCTTTTTTTATCAGATCAGAAGCAGGAGGACTTTTTAGTGTAAACGAGAAAGATCTATCTGCATAAACTTCAATTTCAACTGGAACAATTGATCCAGATAATTGTTTAGTTTTTTCATTGTATTCTTTACAAAACTGCATTATGTTAACGCCGTGTTGTCCTAATGCAGGACCCACTGGAGGTGCAGGGTTTGCACTCCCTGCAGGAAGTTGAAGTTTTATTAGTCCTATAACTTTTTTGGCCAATTTATAAAATCCTTATGCTTTTTCTACTTGTAAGAAATCCAATTCTAACGGAGTTTCTCTACCAAAGAAAGAGACATGTACTGTCACTTTTCCTCTTTCTTTATTTACTAAATCTACTGTTCCCATGAATTCTGCAAATGGACCATCTAGTATTTTTACTGAATCTCCCTGAGCTAATCCAACAGAAATTGAAGGGGACCCACTTTGCATTCTGCTCATTATTTTATCAACCTCATGACTTTCTAGAGGCACAGGCTTTGGTCTTCTATCTGTTTCATCTTCTGCAGAAACAAATCCTGTAACTCCCGGTGTATTTCTAACAGCGAACCAAGAATCATCAGTCATGATCATTTTTACCAAAAAATAGCCTGCATACATTTTTCTATTAACTTCTTGACGCTCTCCATCCTTAATTTCAATTTTTATTTCAGAGGGAACTAGTACTTCGTGAATAGTTTTAGATAAATCAAGATTTTCTATTCTTTGTTTTAAGTTTTCACTTACCTTATCCTCATGGCCCGAATAAGTATGAAGAATATACCATCTAGGTTCTTCTTGTATTTGAATTTGTTTGTTATCTTCTGGCATAATTTTTCCTAAATTATTTAGCTATTTGAAAGGATAGAGAAAAATCTGGCAAACAGCATATCAAATAAACCTAAAAAAATACCAATAATTATAGATAATGCTAAAACCATAATAGTTAATCTAGTTGTTTCTTGCCTTGACGGCCATGTTACTTTTCTCAACTCTCCAATAACTTCTGATAAAAAGCTAATTGGGGCAAAACCTTTGCCCGAGAGTTTTGGTGGTTGTGTAGCCAATTACTATCTCTTTTCTTTGAAGTTTTTTCGTTCTCTACAAGTGGGGCAAAACTTCTTAAGTTCTAGTCTTGCTTCAGTATTTCTTTTGTTTTTTTCAGTATGATAACTGTACTTTCCACACTCACAATCAAGTGTAAGAACAGTTCTTACTGCACTCTTCTTTGCCATAATAATATATCCAATCTGTTTATGTTATGAGATCGACGTGATGACTCCAGAGCCAACAGTCTTTCCACCTTCTCTTATAGCAAATCTTAGGTTTTCTTCTAGAGCAACTGGATACATAAGCTCTATATCCATTTCTGTGTTGTCTCCAGGCATTATCATTTCTGTACCTTCAGCAAGCCTTGCTTCTCCTGTAACATCAGTAGTTCTAATATAGAATTGAGGCTTATAACCTGAAAAGAACGGAGTATGTCTCCCTCCTTCATCTTTGGTCAAAACGTATACTTGTGCTTTTGCTTTTTGTTTTGGAGCTATAGATCCTGGTTTAGCCAAAACTGCTCCTCTAGCTATATCTTCTCTCTCTATTCCTCTAAGTAAAATCCCAACAGCATCTCCAGGGATACCAGATTCTAAAGTTTTGTGGAACATTTCTACTCCAGTTACAACAACTTTTTCCTGTTTTCCAAATCCCACAATTTCAATTTCTTCATTAACTTTTACTTCGCCTCTTTCAATTCTTCCAGTAACAACAGTTCCTCTACCTTTGATAGAAAAGACATCTTCAACTGGCATCAAGAAAGGTTGATCCATAGGTCTTTCAGGAACATCAATATAATCATCAACAGCTTTAGCTAATTCATTTATTGATTGAACCCATTTATTACTTTGATCTTCAGCATTTTCTAGAGCTTGTAATGCTGACACTCTTACTATAGGGATATCATCTCCAGGAAAATCATATTTTGATAATAGTTCTCTAACTTCAAGTTCAACTAATTCTAATAATTCTTCATCTTCCATTTGATCACATTTGTTTAGTGCAACAACTATTTTAGGTACGTTCACCTGTCTAGCTAACAAAATATGTTCTTGTGTTTGAGGCATTGGACCATCATCAGCACCTACAACTAAAATAGCTCCATCCATTTGGGCCGCACCTGTTATCATATTTTTTACATAGTCGGCGTGACCAGGACAGTCAACGTGAGCATAATGTCTTGAATCAGTTTCATACTCAGTATGAGATGTAGCAATTGTTACACCTCTTTCTTTCTCTTCTGGAGCATTATCTATTTCTTCAAAAGATTTTGCAGATACATTATCTTGTGAATGAGATAAAACAGTTGCAATTGCAGCTGTCAATGTTGTTTTACCATGGTCAACGTGACCTATTGTTCCCACATTAACGTGAGGTTTACTTCTATCGAATACTTGCTTAGACATTTTTAATATTACTCCAACTATTATTAATTTTATTTTAAATATAAATACGAATAAATTCGCCAATTAATTCATTTTATACTTTTTTTTGGAATTTATATATATATTTTTATTTTATTTTGAATATTCATTAAAATATTAATCTTTTTTTATGGAGCCCACAAGAAGAATTGAACTTCCGACCTCGTTCTTACCAAGAACGCGCTCTACCACTGAGCTATGTGGGCATTTGAAAATAATACTTTAAGAGAGCTTATAAAATAGATTTTATAATAATAAAGTGGTGCAGGGGACAGGATTCGAACCTGTGAAGCATAAAGCGCCTGTTTTACAGACAGGTGGGTTTAACCACTCCCCAACCCCTGCGCATTAAATTTAAAAAATTAAAATAATGGAGCCCCAGGAGGGATTCGAACCCCCGACCTGCCGATTACAAGTCGGCTGCTCTGGCCAACTGAGCTACTGAGGCATATATATATTCTATGATTAAATTTCCATTCTATAAAAGAGAACAGGCTAAAGAATCAGCTAAAAATATTATATTTACTGTTAATTTCATAATCTAGTTTCCTTGTGACAATATGAGCAGCAATATCAAATTTTTTAGAAATTTTCAAAATATCTTCATATTCTACTTTATAAGAGTAAATATTTCCGTCAATATACTTAAATTTCACACTAACTTTTCCTAATGTGGAATTGAAATCTTCAAAATTTCTATCCACTTCAAATCTATCTATTTCTACAGACCTAAGTCCTAATGAGGATGTGTTTTTCAATATGAATCTAATAAATTTATTTTTATCTTCAATTTCACATAAGAGGCTAATGATTATCCCTGATCTACTTTTTTTACCAGTATAATTATTTGTCCAACAATCCAATGCACCATCTTCAATTGCTTGTTCTATTACACTTCCTATTATTTCAGGAGACATATCATCAATATTAGTCTCTAATAATATTTTTTTTGAAGATTTAAATTTTAAATTTTCTTGAGATTCTAAAGCTATGGATAATACATTTGGAAATTTTTCAAAATCTTTTGTCCCAGCTCCCAGACCAAATTTTCCTGGAGAGAAAGAATTTTTATTATCAAAACCAGCTATGCTTACTAAGATAGAAAGTCCTGTAGGAGTTACAGTTTCAATATTTGATGAATTATTAATGTACCTTAGAGGAATATTATTATTTTCGACTAGCTTTTTTGTTGCGGGAGCAAGTGTTTCATGAACTCCATGACTTGTCTTAATAAATCCTGGTGTTACAGGAATAGACGAACTATAAATTTTAGTAATTCCAAGTAAGTCTATAGCAATAAAAAAACCACATATATCTACTAAAGTGTCAGATGTTCCAAGCTCATGCAAATGAGGGTTTTTCTCATTATGAGCTGATTCTTCAGCATGCTTAAGGATATCGAAACAATTAATAACTCTATTTTTAATTTCCTGGCTTAAAGTGGATTTTTTTACAACATTGTAAAATTTTTCCCAGTTCCATTTAATTTTATCTTCAATAATAACTGATGTATGAGTAGCATCAATATCTAACTTTTTAGTTTTTTTGATTTTGAGCTTAAATTCAATTCCTTCAATTTTCTTCAATTCAGAAATTAGCATTTTTTCATCTAACCCTAAATCAAGTAAACTTGAAATTAGCATATCTCCACTTAATCCACCTATTAAATTGATATATGCAAGGGTCATAATTTAAAAAAATTTATTCAAACATTCTAACAAAATAAGATTAAATTGAATATTGATTGGTGAAATCTAAGATTTTTTTGCTAAAGTTTTTTTAGCCTTCTTAATTTTCTCAATTGTAAATTCTTCTATCTTTTTATCAAAATCAAGTTGTATTGAGTCTCCAGGTGTAAATTTACCGTTAAGTAGATCATCTGAGAGTTTATCTTCAACTTTTTCTTGTATCGTTCTTCTTAATGGTCTAGCTCCCATTTTAGGATCAAAACCATGATCTGAGAGGTATTCTTTAGCATTTTCTGTCCACGACAAAGTCAAGTCATGATCTTTTAATCTATCTCCAACTTCCTTCAACAGTAGGTCTACTATTTGATGAATATGAGATTTTTCCAATGGATGGAATACAATTTTATCGTCAAGTCTATTTAAGAATTCTGGCCTGAATCCATTTTTGGGATCTTCAACTTCACTGAGTACTCTTTCTTCCAATGATTTATAATCAAGAGAATTATTTGAAGCATCTTGCGTGAAGCCCATTTTTCCTTCTGAATAAATTCTCTGTGAGCCTAAATTTGAAGTCATAACAATAATAGTATTCTTGAAATCTACAATTCTTCCTTTACCATCCGTAAGTCTTCCATCTTCAAAAACTTGAAGTAATATATTGTAAATTTCTTCGTGAGCTTTTTCAATTTCATCTAGAAGAATAACGCAATAAGACTTTCGTCTAACAGCTTCAGTAAGCTGACCTCCATCGTCATAGCCTACATATCCTGGAGGAGAACCTATCAGCCTGGATACAGTATGTCTTTCACGATACTCAGACATATCAAATCTAATCATTGAATCTTCGGTACCAAAAAGAAATTCAGCAAGTCTTTTTACAAGATGAGTTTTTCCAACGCCTGTAGGACCTAGAAATAAAAAAGCACCAATTGGTCTTTTAGGATCTTTTAATCCTGTCCTTGCTCTTCTTACTGCTTTAGAGAGAGAATTTATTGCTTCCCCTTGCCCTATTACATCTAAACTCAATGCACTTTCAATTTTCTTTAATCTTTCTTTGTCTTCACTATCAAGTTTTTTTAGAGGTATACCTGTCCACATTGATACTACTTCTGAAATATCGTCCTCTGTAACTTGAATAGCCTTTTTGGGCTTAGAATCTTCATACTCTTTTTCTAAGACCTCAAACTCAGCAGCAGCTTCTAGTTCGTCATCTCTATATTTTGCAGCTTTCTCATACTGCTGTGATGAGATAGCATCTTCTTTCCATCTTCTTATTTTTTCTAGTTCTTTTTTCTTATCTCTAAGCGGTTTTGGATAGAAAGAATTTCTTATTCTGACTCTTGAACCAGCTTCATCGATAATATCTATAGCTTTATCTGGTAAGTTTCTATCAGTAATATATCTATCTGAAAGGTTTACAGCACTGTTTATAGCATCATCAGTTATAGTAACTTGATGATAATTTTCATATTGCTCTTTAATTCCATTCAATATATCTACTGTGAGTTCACCATCAGGTTCTTCAATTGTTACTGGTTGAAATCTTCTTTCTAAAGCCTTATCTTTTTCAACATATTTCCTATAATCGTCTTGGGTAGTAGCACCAATAACTTGAATATCTCCTCGAGCTAATGCAGGTTTCAATATATTTGCTGCATCTACAGCTCCTTCAGCAGCTCCAGCACCAACTAAGGTATGGACCTCATCAATAAATACAATACAATTTTTGGAGCGGGTCAATTCTTTTACAATTTTCTTTAATCTTTCTTCAAATTCACCTCTATATTTAGTACCAGCAACTAAACTTCCAATATCCATTGAAACCAATCTTTTGCCTTCAAGAGTCTCAGGCACATCGCCCTCAATCATAAGCAATGCTAATCTTTCAATAACCGCAGTTTTGCCTACTCCTGGCTCTCCAATAAGAACAGGATTATTTTTTCTTCTTCTACTTAAAATTTGTACTACTCTCTCCAGTTCTGCTGTTCTTCCAACCACAGGATCAAGTTCACCTTTTTCTGCTTTAGAAGTTAAGTCAGTTGCAATTTCGTCTAAAGTTGGAGTTGAAGAACTTTTAGATTTTCCAGAAACTGGACCTTGAGACTGACCTCCTGAAGAAGCTGTTTTCGATAATACATTTTGAGTTTCATCGCGTATGACATCCAAAGAAAGCTCTAAACTTTCAAGCACATTTGCACCAATTCCATCTCCTTCTCTCATTAGACCAATCAACAGATGTTCAGTACCAATATAGTGATGAGTTTGTTTTCTTGCTTCATCAACAGCTAGTTCAATAACTTTTTTTGCTCTAGGAGTCAGTCCTATTTCTCCAGTTGCAGGTTTATCACCTTTACCTATAATGAATTCAACTGCAGATCTAATTTTCTGAGTATCAGCTTTTAGGTTTATAAGAACCTTTGCAGCTACTCCTTCTGACTCTCTTATAAGTCCTAGTAAAATATGTTCAGTACCGATGTAGTTATGATTAAATTGAGTAGCCTCTTCTTGAGCAAGTGCTAATACTCTTCTAGCTCTTTCAGAAAATTTTTCGAACCTACTGGCCATTAGAGACTCCTTGATAAAATAAATGATTATTTTTTCCTATTACCTGTTAACTATTCTCGATCTATATTATTTTTTTATCAATAGTTTTTTTATGGAAAAATAAAAAAAAACACTTAAAAACAAATACGAAATCCGTAAATTATATTGAAGAAAAAAATTATGATTCTTTTTCGTTGGCTTCAGGAGCTTCCGATTTTGGAGTTTCTTCAGCTGGAGTTTCTGCAGCTGGTATTTCTTCAGCTGACGTTTCTTCAGCTGGTATTTCTTCAGCTGGTGTTTCTTCAGCTGGTGTTTCTTCAGCTGGTATTTCTTCAGCTGGTGTTTCTTC
>PABO01000007.1 GCA_002699165.1 Chloroflexota bacterium
ACAATTATATTAATAATTAATATCCTCTATTTTAGTGATAAAAAAAGGTATTTTAAATAAGACAATTTTACAAAAAAAATTATAAATCAAACTTATGAATTTAAAATTTAATTATAAGTAAAATTGTCTAATTTATGAAAGGTTAGAAAATGAAAAAAGTTTTATCTAGTTTATGTTATTTGTCTATATTTGCGATAATTGGATTAGGTTGTTCAAGTACTACAGAGGGAGAAACAGTTGTAACTGAAGAAGGTGCAACAATTACTAAAAGTAATGTTGATGTGTCTATGAGTGAATGGGATGTCAATGTTGACCCAAACTATAAAATGGGAAAACATATAAAACCTGGTGAACTTACTCTAACTTTAACTAATGAAGGAAATCTAGAGCATAATTTAGTTTTACTCAATAATAATATTCACGAAGATTTGCCTTTAAGCCAAGATGGATCAATGGCTGATGAAAGTCAACTTGATATTTTAGGTAAAATTGAAGGGATTCAGCCTGGAGAAACTGCTGAACTAGTTATAAATGATTTGCCTGCTGGAACATATGCGTTTATTTGCAATACTGCAGGTCATTATGAACAAGGTATGGTTTATAAGTTTATAGCCAGATAATTTTTATTTTCTAGATTTATATTCATTAGTTTCATATGAACGATTAGTAAGCTCACCTGCCTCATTTTTAGGTAGGTCATATAAATCGTATAAAAGAATTTGTGTCATAAAAAAATAAATTACGAATATTGCAATTATTATTAGAAAAATATTTTTTCTACTAAGTGTGAATATATTTACTTCAAAAAGATGTTTTAAATGTAGAACGTAATTTTTCATAAAATTTATTAGATCAAATCAAATTATATATTATTTGCCCCATATCATAGATTACCTGGGGCAAATAGTTTAGAAAATCTGATTTTTTTTTCTCTATAAAAATGGTACCCCTGCCGCGACTCGAACGCGGGACACCCGGTTTAGGAAACCGGTGCTCTATCCTCTGAGCTACAGGGGCATAAACTCACATTACTTAATTTTACATCAATATAATATAAATCAGGATTATAATTAAAATAAAAAAAATATGTTTGACATCATAATAAAAAATGGGATTGTTATAGACGGATCTAATAAATCTAAATATAAATCTGATATTGGAATCATAAGGGATAAAATAGAAAAAATTGGTTCTCTAGAAAATTCTAGTGCAAAGAAAATTATTGATGCTTCAGGGCTTATAATTTCTCCTGGTTTTATAGATATACATACTCATTCAGATATTTCAGTAATAAATGATCCTCTAAATGAGAGTAAAATTTTCCAGGGTGTCACAACTGAAGTAACAGGAAATTGCAGTTATTCACCCTTCCCGTCAGGAAACGATGATCCGAATACATTAAAAGAAGAGTTATGGGAAAAAAGAGGTAATGCTGATGATCCAAACACCATTTGGCAGTGGACAACTTTTGATGAATACGCAAACTATATTGAAGAAAAAGGAACAAGCCTAAATATTGCACCTCAAGTTGGATATGCCGCATTACAGATAGCTTCAGGATCTGTAGAAAATAGAAGAGCAACTGTAGATGAACTAGAAAAAATGAAAAAATTAGCAAATGAGTCTATTGAACAAGGGGCTTTTTCATTATCTACTGGATTATCTGTTCCCCCATCTGCTTTTGCTAGTACTGAAGAAATAATAGAAATTTGTAAATCAATTTCACACTATGAAAATGTCTTTTATGTTACTCATGCAAGAGAAGGAGCAGGAAGGCACATTTCAAAAATAGAAGAAGCTGTAGAAATAGGAATTAAAAGTAATATTTCAGTCCAATTTTCTCATTTAGCAATTACAGACTGGAGATATTATGGTGAAGGCCCAAAAATGCATAAAGTTTTTGAAGATGCAGAAAAAAAAGGATTAGATATAACTTATGATATGTACCCATATACTGCTGCAGGCGCTGGTTTAGACCAAACAATGCCATTATGGTCACATTCCGGAGGAATTGAAGCGTTTTTAGAAAGATTAAGAAATCCAAAGCAAAGAGAGAAAATCAAGAAAGAAACAATGGATGGTATCGACGGATTACCTCAAAGATGGGAAACCATAGTAATATCTTCTGTGAAAAATCCCGAAAATAAAAATATTATAGGACTTTCTATAGAAGAAATAGCTAAAAAAAGAAACTTAGATATCGGTGAAACTGTTATGCAACTTACAGAGGAAGAACAAGCTGTTGTTTCAGTAATTTTTCATAATAGAGTTGAAGAAGATATTCAATGTTTTATGGATCATAGGTTAGCAATGTTTGGATCAGATGGAAATGCAATATCCAAATATGGATTCTATAAAGATGGCAAGCCACATCCTAGATTTTATGGAACTTTTCCAAGAATTCTAGGTCGATATATAAGAGAAAATAGATCTCAATTATCAATTGAGGAGGCTGTTTATAAGATGACTGGATTCCCTGCTTGGAGATTAGGACTAAAACAAAGAGGTGAAATCAAAAAAAAATATTTTGCTGACATAACAATTTTTAATCCAAATACAATTATAGATAAGGCTACATTTGAAAATCCTCATCAATATTCAGAGGGCATTGAGTATGTTATAGTAAATGGTGAATTCGTTATTTCACAAGGAATCCATACAAAAGAAAAACCCGGAAAAGTTCTTAGAAGACCCTAATTAGACTAAACCTTTTTCCAAAAAGGTTCTCTTTTTTTTACATTTTCTAAAATAGACTCATCAAATGGATCCATTTTATTTTCATCATTAGATTCTTCTGTATTCCACTTTATAATTTCATGAACTTTTTCTTTTGAATAATATAAAAGATAGATAACTTCTATAAATAAATTAAATTGATCCGGAAGAACAGATTGCATTAAATTCAATATTTCAATCCTATGGTCTTCATTAAGTTCATGTATCCCACCTACGACTCTAGTGGAAGGTTCTTTTTTTATAAAACTTAAACATTCATTCAAAGAGTCAATGTATTTATGATTATTTTCTAAAATCCATTTCAAGTCTTCTTCGGATATTATTTCAGATGCTGCAGGCATATTTTCATCAGCTGGTATAACTGTGTCTACAAATGAAAACAAATTACTTAGGTCACTATTTCTTATATCCATTATTTAACTCTCTAAAATTTTGTCCGCAGCCCGCAATGCAACTGCTTGTATTGTTGTTGTAGGATTTACTGCACCGGATGTTGTAAAAACAGATCCATCAATAATATATAAATTATCTACATCATGAGTCTTACAGTCAGAATTTACTACTGATGTTTTAGGATCAATGCCCATTTTCGCAGTGCCCATTAAATGCCATCCTGCAGATTCAAGAATTGGTATAACATTAGTTTCATAACAACCAGATTCTTTAAGCAATTTTTCAGCAGATCTAATTCCATGATCTAAAAGATTTCTAGTATTTTGGGAGGTTTTATAAAAGATCCTTGGAAGAGGAATGCCATTTTTATCTTTTAATTTGTCATCTATTTCAACTCTATTATGAAGTTCAGGAAGATCTTCGCTTATTACAGCCATTCCAAGATATTTCTTAAATCTACGCTTAAACTCCAAATGATGTTCTTTGCCCCAAGGAACTATTTTACCTGCTCCTCCAGCTCCTAAAGCAGTATGGCCAGGTCCATGAGATCTATTCATTTGAAAAGAATAACCTCTAACAAAATCTCTAGATTTATCTGTTTCATAAAATTCTTGTACAATAATTATATTTGCTAATGGGCCTAAAGAATAATTGATTTCATTATCATCAAAAACACCACTCACGGCAGCATAAGGGTGATACATTAAATTTTTCCCAACTAGACCACTTGAATTAGCAAGACCATCTGGAAATACCTTAGATTTACTATTTAGCAATAATCTAGGAGTACCTATACCATTACAGGCTAAAATCACTTTTCCTGCTTCTTGAAAATACTGGATCCCTTTATTATCAACATAAAGTAAACCTCTTAATTTACCTGAGTTATCAACTGTTATTTCTTGAACAGCACAATTTGCCCTAACTTCTAATCCGTTATCCATGGCAGGCTTGATATATGTATGATCTGTTGAGGCGATAGCTTGCCATTTCTTTTTTGAGGCAAATGTACCATGATTATTCCATCCAACTCTCCCCTTATAATCTTCTGAAGCTTGGTAGGAATCTGATGGCCACCAATGCCATCCTAATTTATCTGCAGCTTTAGCAATTCTTTCTCCATCAGGGCCTAGAGGCAACGGAGGCATTTGCCTAGGCGATCTAGGTGGATTTGCAGGATCTCCATTTATTCCAGAACACCCCATCATTTCATCATTCAAATCATAGTATTTTTCTAAGTCCCAGTATGAAATAGGCCAATCATCTGCAACTCCATCCAGAGATTTAACTTTAAAATCAGATGGATGAAATCTAGGTGTATGAGCTGTCCAATGATGAGTTGAACCTCCTACTGCATTGTACATTAATGGGTGAATATCTGATTCTTTATCTAAAATTTCATAATCTGCATCTAGTTTTCTTACATTAGGATTAAAATCAAAAGAATTTTTTTGATCTATTTCCCATGAGTTGGAATCTCCAGGATAAGAATTTTTATCGAACCAAGGCCCCTGTTCTAATAAAACAACTGAAGCTCCACTACTAGATAACTTCCAAGCGCAAGCACCTCCTGAAGCTCCAGATCCGACTATAACTATATCCTTAAACGGTAAATTTTTTGGCAAATTATATCCTTGAACAATTGTAGTTTTAGAATACAATTAAATTACTATAAAATTAAGGTGAATATTGTGTTAAAAGGTGCTCTAACTTCAGTAATTTTAATGTTTATATTTATTCCAATTCCTATTGTTCATTTTTTTGCAGTTCCTCTAAGTCCCTTTATAGGAGGATTCATTGGAGGCTCTATCGCCAAAGCTGAAAAAGAAAAAATTATTTTTTTTAGTTTAATTACTACTGGAATCACAGCAATTCCCAGTATATTTATAATTATTTATTCTTTGATACAAAGATCAAATCAATCAGATGTCGCTGGAATGGATCCAATTCTCGCAATAATTTTAGCTATTGTTTTGATTCCTTATACATGGTTTGGGAATCTAGTGGGAGCCCTAATAAGCTACACAGCCAGAGCAAAATCTAATTAAATTATTTATGAAAAAATAATGGCATTTTTTTACTAAATAAAGAATAATTTGAATATTTATTAAAATTTTCCCAAAAGTTAAATTTCTTTTGGTGTTTTCTTGAAAAAATTAAATTAAATTCATTAGACAATGAACGTAAATTTTCAATAAATGCAGAATCTATTTCAAGTGATTCTAAATTTATCTTTTTTTCTCTGGATTCCTCTATAAAATTTTCCACAGATACTTTTGACTTGCTTTCATAAATAAGTGTAATTTTGTCTATATTAAAAGAATTTAACTTTCTATTGAAATATGTTTCTTCATTAACACTAAAATCAGAATAAGGTATCAAAAAATTATTTTTATATTTTGATTGATAATTAAATCCATAAGGAATTATTAATATATTTTTTGTTATATTTACTAAATAATTAATATTTTTAGATTTATTAAAAATATAATCTAATTTATTAGAAAATTTTACTGAACATACTGTTATATCAATATCTCCTAGAGCAAGCCTTCTTATTATATTCTCATAGGAATTTACTACATTATGTGAAACTTCTATATCTAAATTTTTTGAAAGAATAATATTTTCAAGTTTTTCTATGTAAAGCGATGCTAATCTTCTACCGTTATCATGAACAAAATCATTATATAAAACTTCTGTTTCCTGTCCTTTAGTAATAGGATTAAAAGGATTTAGGATAAAAAATAATACAATTTGATCACAATTCAAAATATTTGTATCGGTTGCAATATTTAAGGAATTTTCAAGATCTTCAGTTCCATCAAGCAAAATTAAAATTTTATTTTTTTTATCTGTCATTTTGTCATATCAATAATGGGACAGCTTTCATCTTGTCCCCATTCTCTCCAGGAAGCATCATAATTTTTAACATTCTTAAATCCTGCTAATTTTAAAGTCCAAAAAACATGAGCTGCTCTAATACCACCTTGGCAGTAAGTTATAGTGGGTTTTTGAGGATCTAAGCCTAAAGATTGAGTTATTCCTAAAATGTCTTTTGAGCTTTTTAATATTGGAATTTCTCCTGAAGTATTAAAATTAACCCATTCTTTATGTAAAGAAGTTGGAATATATCCTCCTCTTTTACCTCCACGAAGATTTATTCCATTTCTTTCATCTTCAGATCTAACATCAAATATTTGTACATCACTATTATTATTTAATATTTTAATCAATTCATTTTTATTTGAAAAAATTTCATCATTAGGATCTTTAGGGATAAATTTTCCTGATATAGGGTTATTTTCTCCCGACTGAGTAGCTTTACCCTCGAAATTCCATTTAGGGAACCCTCCATCTAAAACTTTTACATTTGTATGTCCATAATAGTTTAATACCCAAGCTAATCTAAATGAATACAAACATGCAGATCTATCGTATCCCACTACTATTGACTCAGAAGAAATACCTAGATCTGAAAAGGTTTTAGAAATTTGCTCAGAATTTTGTACATAAGTTCGATCGTCTAAAGAAGTTTTGTAATAATTATCAACTACATTAAATGATCCCTGAATATGAGACGAAACATATTCTTCTTTGGAATCTAAATCCAAAATAATCAAATTTTCGTTATCTAAATTACTCTCTAACCAATCTGTAGATACTAAAAGATCATCAATTTTATAATTTCTCTCTTGAATAGACAAAAAGTTCATAAAAAACACCTCTAAAAAAATATAATATTTAAGTAATTATAATCCTAATTAAAAAACATAAAGCAAATTATGAATGAAGAATCAATCTACAAAGCCAATATTGATAAATTAATGAGTCTTACTAATTTTGAATATGAGAAGAGTAAGAAAAATCCACCTGGATTTCATTTAGATAGAGTAAATTACATGATGAAAAAGTTTGATTATCCTAATAAAAATCAAACATTTATACATGTAGCAGGGTCAAAAGGAAAAGGCTCAACATCAAACTTAATATCTAATGGACTTATGCAGTTTAAAATAGGTTTATTTACCTCGCCTCATATGCACTCAGTTACAGAAAGAATCAAAATTAATAACTCCCCAATATCAAAAAAATTATTTAACAAATATTTTGAAAAAGTATGGTTAATTGTCCCTCTTATGAGAAAGGAGATAAATCAAAGACCATCATTTTTTGAATTCATGACTTTATTATCTTTAGTGATTTTTAGGGATGAAAAAGTTGAACTCTCTATTATTGAAGTGGGTTTAGGAGGTAGATTAGATTCAACAAATGTAATTGACCCAACATTATGTGTAATAACTCAAATAAGTAAAGATCATACAAATATTCTAGGTAACACCATAAAAAAAATATCATTAGAAAAAGCTGGAATTATAAAAAAAAATATTCCTATAGTTACTTCTAGTCAATGGAAGAATAGCTATGAAGTAATAAAACTTTCAGCTAAAGATAAAAATGCAAAATTACTTAGTTCAAAAGATATAATTCTTAGAAAAAATAAAAGGGAAAATAAAAATAAAAAAAATCAAAACTTAATATTTTCAAATAAATTTAAATTTACAACTTCTTTACTTGGTAATCATCAAATTGAAAATATTAAAACTGCTCTAAGGTCTATTGAAGTTTTCTTGAATATAAAAGGAATAAATCCAAATTGGGAAATGATTACAAATAATATTTCAAAAACTCAAATGGTTGGAAGGTGTCAAATTGTTAATCAAGAGGGAATGATTTTTATTATTGATGGAGCCCAAAATAATAAATCTTCAAAAGCACTAATTAACGTTGTGAGTGAATATATCGAAAATTTAGACGATATTATTTGGATTTATGGAGCCTCAGAAGGACATAGTTCATTAGAGACATTGAAGCCTATAAAAAAACTTAATCCCAATATGATTATCACTGAAAGTAGAATACCTAAAGCAAAAAAGTGCAGAAACATCATTAAAGAAATAAAAGAATTAAAATTAAATATAATAGAATTAACTAAGAATACATTTGAGGCATATAAAGTGGCAAAAAGTATTTCTAAGCCAAATAGTGCAATAGTTGCGTTTGGATCGCTCTATATAGCATCTGAAATAAATGAAATAGTTAATAAAATATCCCGAGAAAAATATAATTATGAATAAAAAAATAGTAGTTACAGGAATAGGAATACAGAGTTGCTTAGGTAATACAGTAAAAGATTACTGGGACTCCTTATCAAATGGTATTTCTGGTATACGAACCATTACACAAGTTAGTTCAGATTCCTTTCCTTGTAAAGTTAGTGGTGAGGTTCAAAATTTTGAACCTGGAGAATGGATGAATCCAAAAGAGGCTAAAAGAATGGGCAGATTTTCTCAATTAGCTGTAGCTGCTGCAAAAGATGCTATCAAGCAATCAGGATTTTTAGGCAAAATTGATACAGACAGAATAGGTGTCCTGATTGGAACTGGAGCAGGTGGATTACCAGAAACAGACCAACAAGCAGCAATTAAGGAATCAAAAGGAGTAATGAGAATGAGTCCTTTTTATATCCCATCTATGCTATCAAATATGGCTTCTGCAAATATTTCTAGGATCTATCAGGCTACAGGGTATAACAATACATGTATTACTGCTTGCGCAGCTTCAACTCAAGCTATTGGAGAAGCTGCAGAAATAATAAAAAATAATAAAGCAGATATTGTAATCACAGGAGGCGCAGAGTCTGGTATTTGTGAAATAGGTATGGGTGGATTTAGCACAATACATGCTTTATCAACATGGGATGGAGATCCTTCAAAGGCAAGTAGGCCATTTGATGCTAATAGAGATGGATTTGCTCCTGCAGAAGGATCAGGAATACTTATTCTAGAATCAGAAGAGCATGCTATCAAAAGAGGGGCTGTACCAATAGCAGAAATTGCTGGATTTGGGGTTACTTCAGATGCTTTTCATTTAGTCCAACCTCATAAAGAAGGATTGGGAGCAACTAAAGCTATGAAATTAGCAATTGAAGATGCAGGGCTAGAAAAAAAAGATATAGATTATATAAATGCTCATGGTACTTCTACCCCAACAAATGATCGTATAGAAACCTTAGCAATAAAAAATTTATTTGGAGATGAAGCTTATAATATTCCTATTTCATCAACTAAGTCTATGGTTGGTCATTCATTAGGAGCTTCAGGAGCATTAGAAATTATTGCATGTATTCAATCAACAATTCATGATGAAATACATCCAACAATAAATCTTGAAAATCCTGATCCGGAATGTGATTTAAACTATGTACCAAATACCAAGATAAAAAAGAAAGTTGAAGTAGCTTTATCTAATAGTTTTGGGTTTGGAGGACAAAATGCTTGCGTTGTAGTTAAGAAATATTAAATAAATATTACTTCTATTCTAATAGTTTATTTACATCTTTTATTATAATTTCAACTCCAACATCTTCTCCCAATTGAAAATCATTACTGTTTGGCATTTTTACATTCAAATCAATCCCAGTGTCGATATCTCTTAATATATAAAGCTGGCTTCCTTCTAAAAATTCTTTATCAATGATTACAAAGTTTTTTTCTTTTCTAGTAATAGATAACTGATTTGGTTTTACATTAATATAGATTTTACTCTTTTTACTAAATTCTTCATCAAGTATAAAATCTCCTATAAATGTTGAGACTTTATTTTTATTTACATCACCAAAAATAACATTTGAATTAGATATAGTTTTTGCAATAATACTATGATCAGGTCGATCATATATTTCTTCAGGTGTAGAAAATTGAATTATTTCTCCAGCATAAAGAAATCCTACTTTATCAGATAAACTCAAAGCCTCTTCAGAATCATGAGTTATTAATAAAACAGTTGTTCCAATTTCATTAAAGATCTTTTTAAGCTCTCTTCTAATTTGGATTCTTAGATTTCTATCTAAATTTGAAAAAGGTTCATCCATCAAGAGTAATTTTGGTTTTCTAACTAAAGATCTTGCTAATGCTATTCTTTGTCTCTGTCCTCCTGATAATTCGTCTATATATCTATCTAGTAAGCTTCCTACATCTAAAAGAGATAATATATTATCGTAAAACTTCTGATCAAAATTAGATTTATTAAGAGAATATTTAATATTTTTTTCAACATTTAAGTGAGGAAAAAGAGCATAATCTTGAAAAATAGTACCTATAGATCTTTTCTCTGCGGGTATATGAAAAAAAGATGCTGATTGAAGATATCCATCCAGTCTAATATATCCTTGATTTACTTTTTCTAATCCGTTGATTGCTCTAAATAAAGTAGTCTTTCCTGCCCCACTATCTCCAATAACACTAACAAACTCTCTGTCTTGAACATCTAGAGAAAGATTTGATAATATCTCATGTTGATTATTGTAAGAAAAATGCATATCAACAATTTCTAATTTTGGAATTGGTCCTAAATTTTCTTGATTACTCATTAATTGCCAAGCCTTTTTGATAAATCATTTGACATAAATATATAAGAAGGAACCCCTGCTATAATCACTAAAACTATTGAAGCCAAGGCAGTTTTTACAAAGAATGCTTCACTTGCATTACTCCAAATTTCTGTTGCCAATGTTTGAAATCCTATAGGGCTTAATATCAAAGTTGCAGGGAGTTCTTTTAAACAAAGAATGAAAACAAGTACTCCTCCATAAATAAAACCTGGACTAGACAACTTAATAATCACATTTACATAAGTTTTTATTCTTCCTGCACCTAATGTTAAGGATGCATCTTCCAGTTTTGGATCAATTTGACTCATGCTTGATTTAATTGGCCCTAATGCTGCAGGTAAAAAAGAAATAAAATATCCCAAAACTAAAACTATAAAAGTCTGATAAATATAATCAAAATAATCAATACAAAAGAATACTAAAGACATTGAAACAATAATTCCTGGTAAGGAAAGTCCAATGTAAGAGACCTTATCAATTACAAATGAAAGTATTCTAATTTTTTTATTAATTGTAATTAACAGAGGGATAGAAACTAAAGTAATAAATAATGCAGAAACAGAGGATATCATTATGGTATTAATAGTTGGTTGTATTACATCCCTGAAGCCAGTATCTTCTCCAAATCCAATTATTAGCCAGTAAATTAGAACTGAAATAGGCAGTATAAAACCAAATATTAATGGAATTAAAGAAATTGGAAGAAGAACCCATTTCCAAATACCTAAATCTGCTTTTTTATTTTTGGAAAGATTAGAATTAGAAAAATGCCTTGCTTCATTTTTTGTTCTTGATTCAATGAACAATATTATGAAACAAAATAATATTGCAAGAAGAGATATTTCTAAAACTCCGTAATTACTTATACTGTTATACATTCTATTAAATATAGCTATCGTGAAGGTATTGAATCGTAATAATGAAACTGCTCCAAAGTCACTCAAAACATATAATGAAACAAGCAAAGAGCCAGCAACAATAGTTGGTCTAACTAATGGAAAAATGATTTTTCTTGTAGTTTGAAAAGAATTATCTCCTAGAGTTTTTGAGGCATCAATCATCTGGTAATCAAATCTTCTAAACATAGCTGCAAGCCCTATGTAAACATAAGGAAAAGTTATTAAAGATAAAACAAAAACTGATCCAACAAGACCATAAAATGAAGGAAAAGTTTCCATTTCAAAAAATAATTTTAAGAAATTATGTACCCATCCATTTTTACTCCATATTTCAATTTGAGTAGTTGCCATCACATAACTTGGTAATGCGATGGGTAAAA
>PABO01000001.1 GCA_002699165.1 Chloroflexota bacterium
TACTAATGATTTATATGTTTCTAAAAATGCCACTATTTCTACTAATTTAAATGTTTTAAATACCGCCACTATTTCTAAATATTTAAATGTTGAAGATGACACTACTATTTTTAAAAATTTGAATGTATTTCAAAATATTAATCTTTCCGAAAGTTTATATGTAAGCAAGGATATTACAGTTTCAAAAGATTCTACATTTAGCGCAAATTTAGATATTTATGGTAATCTTACAGTACATGGTTCTAAAGTAAATATAATTTCAGAAAAAACGTTAATATCAGATCCATTAATTGTTTTTGGTACCAACCAATCTAAATCTACTATTGATAATCATTATGGTGGTTTTGTTGTCGCTCATAAAAATAAATTTTCAGGTTTATTAAGAACACCAGCATCATCCCAATTTTATTTATATAGGGATATAAATGAAAAATCTGATAATGAACCCGATTTAACTAATTTATCTAACTTAGCTGATTTACATATTTATAATCTTAATTCAACACATATAACTTCTGATAAATTACATATTTTACAAAATTCCACATTAGTCGGAAATACCAATATATTATCCAATTTAAATGTTTCAGATCATATTAAAACAAAACATTTAACTGTTTCCGATACTTTTACTAATAATAAACACGCCATATTTAATACCAATTTAAATGTTTATGTCCAAGATCCTATATTTCATAAAAATCTTAATATTTATGGTAACTCTACTATAAATGATAATGTTATAATTAAAAAAAATCTTAATATTAAACAAAATACTACTATTAATACTGGTTTTATTACCGATTTAACTATTTCTAATACATTTATAAATAATAAACATACCACGCTTTATAATAATCTAAATGTACATGCTAATGAACCTATATTTCATAAGAATCTTAATATTTATGGTAATTCTATTATTAATCAAAATGTTATAATTAAAAAAAATCTTAATGTATCTGAAACATCTACTCTTAATAATTCTATTATTAACGATTTAACCATAAATAACAATTTTACCGCTAAAAATAGTCAATCTACATTACAAAATGTAACTATGGAAGGAAATAATACTATAAAAGCAAATTTAAATGTTTTACAAAATATTAATGTCTCCGACACCGTTTTTACTAAAGATATTACTGTTTCTGGTAATTTAGTTGTATCAGGTAATCATACATTAATTATTACAAATCATTTAGATATTAATGATCCTATTATTACTATTGCTAATACTAAAAATGATACCCGTGATAGAGGTTTATTAATAGCAAAAAAAAATACTAATTATACAGGATTAATCCGAAAAGATGCCGATGAAAACTTCTATTTACTTGACAATGTATCTGATCCATATGCAACCTCTTTACCTACAACCTCAAAATCTACTTTAATTTTGAAAAATATAAATACATCTAGTAATTCAATTATAAATGGTACAACTTTTATAGCAAATAATGATACTACAAATAAAAATGATATTATTGCTAATTTCCCCAATAATACATCTACCGAAAATATACAATTCTATAAATCCACACAGTTTAATAAAAAATTAACTGTTCATTCCAATATAAATTTAACTGGTAATTTATCTGTTTCCGATCAATTTATTTTGCTTGATACTAATAGTTTAGTTTCAAAAGGTCGTTCCGATTTTTATGGAACTACTAATTTATATGGACCTACACATATTTCCAGTCTAGTTGATTTTAAACACTCTTCATTGGCTTTTGATCATCTCAAAGTTCGTTCTTATATTCATTCAGATAATACAATTCAAACCAAAAATCAACATGTATCTAACATCTTACAAGTTCCAATAGGAGCAACTAATTCCTTTAGCAAACCTGGATCTATTTATTTTAATACAACGAGTAATTTATATGAAGCTTTTAATAATTCACAATGGTTACCTATGGGTGGTATTAATCCTTATAAGGATACAACTATTACAAATAATTTAAATATTGATATGAACTTAAATGTCACACAAAATATTAATTGTAATGATACCATAACAAGTAAAAACTCTACTTGTACTGAAACGATCACTACTAAAAATATTCAAATATCTACATTACTTAAAATTCCAACAAATACTTCCTCATCTAACACGTTAGGATCTTTATATTATGATACAGGTTCGCAATCATATAAAGGTTATACTAATAGTGGTTGGGTATCATTAAGTGAAAGTCCTAGTAGTGATGTTTCATTTACTAATAATATTACAATTAGTAAAAATTTAAATGTATTGCAAAACATTAATTCTGCAGATACTATTAATACACATACTGCTAAAATAAGTAATTTCCTTAAAGTTCCTGTATCAACATCAAATCCTTATAACAGTCCTGGTTCTATTTATTTTAATACAACAAGTAATCTATATGAGGCTTTTAATAATTCTCAATGGTTACCTATGGGTGGTATAAATCCTTATAAGGATACTACAATCTCAAATAATTTAAATGTTGATATGAATTTGAATGTTACTCAAAATATTAATTGTAATGATACAATTACATCAAATACTAATATTATTAATGATGTTTTAATTATTCCTAAACATAATGGATTAAATCCCAAATTAAGTAATATCCAAGGTTCTATTTATTTTAATACTACTGAAAAAATGTATGAAGGTTTTGTTGGTGGTGGTGAAAGTTGGCAACCATTAGGTGGATTTAGTAAAACAAAAGACGCCACAATTCATAAAAATCTATTTGTTCTCAAAAATCTAAATGTTTCTCAAAATATTAATTGTAATGATACTATTACATCTAACACTAATATTATTAATGATGTTTTAATTATTCCTAAACATAATGGACAGCATCCCAAATTAAGTAATATACAAGGTTCTATTTATTTTAATACTACTGAAAAAATGTATGAAGGTTATTTAAGTGAAACAGATGGTTGGGAACCATTAGGAGGATTTAGTAAAAATAAAGATGCTACAATTCATAAAAATTTATTTGTTATGGAAAATCTAAATGTTACACAAAATATTAATTGTAATGATACTATTACATCTAATACTAATATTATTAATAATTTACTACAAATTCCTATTACTAAATCTATTAATTCTAGTCCCAATGCATTATATATTTATAACACAAATAGTGCACCCGATATTTTAAGAATTGGTTCAAATAAAATTGCATATGATAATAATATAACTCAATTATCTGTTTCAACCGATTTATTCCAATTTTATAACGTCCAAAAAAATTCACCTATTTTTGGTAATCGTGTTACAGGTTTAAATGACCCCACTATGAATACATTTTCCAAATATTATACTATTAAAGAATATACATTTTTTGAACAAACCACCATTAGTCATATAGAATTTTATATTAGTCATAGTATTCATAATACTACTTCTCCTCCAACCGCCCAGTCATTTAAAATAACTATCCAAAAAAATGGAATTAATACAAGTATTGTCAATAAATCATATAATAATATTTCTGTTGCTTCTGTTGTATCAAATCAATCATTAGATACAACACTTACATTTAATCAAAACGATAAAGTTTCAATTCAACTAACATTAAATAATACTGCAAATGAATATAACGGTCACGAAATTTTTGCTCGTTTATATGGACATACACAAATAAGTCCACAAATCAATAATCTTAAATTAACATCTAGTAATGGTCATGGTGATACACCACCAGCACTTGAAGTTAGTGGTGGTGCTACATTCGGAGGTAGTGTAAAAGCGGGTGGTGTCGTTTTAACTTTTACTGGTTCCCATATAGCTAAAATTATTAGTCCATTAAATTATGAACCATTTTATACAAATAATAATAACTATAACTATACATTTAAACCCGGATTAATTGTTTCTATTTCAAATTCTACCAAAATAGATATTAATAATTCAGAATTTAATACTATTTTGTCTAATAAAATAAACGATTCAACCGTTTTTGGTGTTATTAGTAGTCATACGGATTCTAATAATTATATTATTAATTCCTTAGGTGAAGGAGCCATTTGGGTTTCTAATATTACCGGCGATATTCAAAATGGTGATTATATTTCTACCTCTACTATTTTAGGTTATGGTTGCAAGCAACAAACTTCTACTTTACATAACTATACAGTAGCAAAATGTTGTTCAGTTATTAATTGGGCATCCGTTTCTACCTATATTACTACTAATAATAATCGCTATAAAATAGCATTTGTTGCCTGTACTTACCACTGTGGTTAAATTTATTTCATATTTTAATAAAAAAATTATAACATTAGGATTTATCGTAAACATAAGAAAATACAGATAAGAGTTTTTTGAAAACACTTTTTACTGGGAAAAACGCCATTTTACTTTTTATTTTTTTTTTTTGTAAAGGATTTTCTTTACAAATTTTTTTTCAAAATACTTTTGAAAATAAAATTTCCCCCCCCCCCTCCAAAAATTACTTAAGCAATTTGCTTAAAATTACTTAAAATTACTTAAAAATTACTTAAAAATTACTTAAAAATATCCACCAAAAAATTACTTAAAAATACTTATAATTACTTAAATTAAATATTTAAAAATAAATATATATTATATAGTATATAATGGTAGAATATATATGTAATCGTTGTGGTTATAATGCTAAACAAAAAATTAATTTAGTAAGACATTTAAATCGCAAAAATATATGTTTTCCTATACTAGAGGATATTAGTATAGAAGATGTTAAAAAATATTATGGTTTTGAACATTACTCAAAACTACACCAAACTCCACCAAAATTACACCAAAATCCACCAAATCTTCCACCAAAATTTTCCACCAAAAAACACCAAAATCCACCAAAATTGGAAAAATCATCCACCAAAATCCACCAAAATCCACCAAAATCTCAGGTTATTAACGAATGCCCTTATTGTTATAAGACATTTTCAAGGAGTGATAGTTTGGCTCGTCATTATGGAAGATGTAAAATAAAAAAAAATGAAAATAAAAATGATAAACAGGAAATTAAAGAATTGAAGGAAATTGTAGAGAAATTATTAATAGAAAACAAGGTTAATTCTATTACAAATAATACAAATAATACAAATAATACAAACAATAGTCATAATACTACAAATAATATGACAAATAATATTATAAATATAAATAATTATGGGGATGAAGATACAAAATATATTACAAGTGATTATATATTAAAACTATTGAAAAATAAACCCGCAAAAATAATACCTGAACTGATAAAATATACGCATTTTAATGATGACCATCCTGAAAATCAAAATATAAAAATTACAAATAAAAAAGAACCCTATATAAAAGTACGTAAAAATGATAAATGGGAACTTCAAGATAAAGATGAAACAATTTCAGATCTGATTGACCGACAGCAAGTCCATTTAATGGATGAAGATGTAGAAAAAAAAATAGAAAGTGTATGTAATAGTTCAGAAAAAGTTAATATTGAGCGTTGTAAAGGTTTATATGATGAAGATGATAAAGAATATATGAAACGATTGTATAATGAAAGTGAATTGATTATTATTAATAATTCATAGAATATATTTTTTAAACAGAATTTAATAATTCTTGATATTGACCTTTTTCAAAACCTTTTATATCATATTTTTTATTATCAGAATCTATTAATTTTTTAGGATTAGTAAACTCAAATAAATTAAATTTATCTATACATATATCACATATTGCTAATTTTTTTATTTCACCATTATTATCTAAATATGTTGGAGATGTAATAGCAAAATTAAAATCAGAACATTTTTTTATTCCGACAGCATTTTTATTACATATACAACAAGACCAGAACCAAATATAATTCTGAATTATCACTGGTTTTTTATTATTTTTTGTATTCATAAATATGTAATTATCTTTTTTATCTATTTTTTCAATAGAATTACATTCCTTAAATAAATGATCACCTCCACATTTATAACATTTATTATTTATAGTCCATAATTCGCTTTGTAATATTTTTTTTTGTTCTATTGATAATTCTAAATCTAAATAAGACCCTCCACGCACATTTTCAATACCATATTTATCCATATATTTTTTTACTATTATATCAATATCTATAAATTCCATTTTTTCTTTAAATTCATATAAAAGAAATGGTTTATATTTTTTTGTAAAAGAACTTGAATTACGATCAAAATGTGTAATATTAAATATAATATTATCTGTTTTTCCCACAAAAAATTTATTTGATTCTAATTGTAATACATAAATATGGATCATAAATTACTATGTTATATATTTTTATATTTTTATTTTTAAATTGATTCTTATTTATAACTATTATTATTTAAAAATGTCAAATGGGTCAAAAATATATATATCATGTCCTATGTGGAAACCAGTTGATGCCTTGCTTAAACATCAAAGAATTCATAGTAAATATAATTCAGATTTATTAATAAATTATAAAATAAATGATATAAATTTAATAATTGAAACCATTAATAAAGGTTTGATATTGTCATATGAGACAATTTTAATGTTTGCTATAGAAGGAAATTTAGAGGGTGTAGAAAAATTAGTAGAAATAAAACTAAATGATGGAGAATTTATGTTTCCTATGACAGAGAAATTATTTAATCATGCTTGTATGAGTGGTAATCAAAAATTAATTAAATTTTTACAAGAAAAAAAATGTATTGAAGACGAATATGCTCTAATTCATATTATTTCAAATAATCATCCAAAAGAAACAATTATTTGGGGATTAGATAATTTACATTTTGGATTACAATGGTATTTAAATGTTGGTAAATATAGAAGTACATATCCTAATCATGATGATATTATTATAGCAGCTATAGGAACCGGTGATTTAAATTTATTGAAATTTTTAATGGAAAAAGGATTTAATTGTGTATTGGATAATAAACATCTTACAAATGGTGATTTACTACCATTAAAATGTGCTTGTGAATTACCATTTCAATATGGTAAATCAATGATAGAATTTTTAATAAAGAAAAAATATAAATATAATACTTCTATATTATATTGGACTGATAAAGATAGTGAAGAAGATATAGTAAATAGATGGAAATTATTATTTGAATTATGTGATTTTGATAAAAAAGAATTAGAAGAATTTAAAATTAGACATAATAAATGGATAGAAACTGTAGTTAAAAAAAAATTTGATAATGAATGGTTAATTAAAATAGGATTATTATAATATATTTATAAATATAAATATAAATATAAATATAAATATAAAAAATATGAATATAATAAATATGAATAAATTAATACCTGCTAAACCATTTTTATATAATATCAGTTTATTTGGTTATATTTTTTTATATATCCGTCAAATAGCAAAACCTTATTTATTTCCAGAATATTCTATTACATATAGTAATATATTTATATTAAATTTTATATATATGTATGAAACATTAGTAGCATTATTATTAAAACAAAGTATATTATATAAATGGAATACTAAAAATTATTTAGAACACCATTTAGTTTCAAATATATTCATGTTAAATAATAGTATATTTATTGACCTAGAAAACAATTTTATAAATATGCAAAAATGTTGTATTTATATAAATAGTTATGAAATTACAGCTATATTACAAAATATGAATATTTCTAAAAAATATATAATTTTACTTAAATTTATTTCATTGTATAATTTATTCAATTTAATTTACTATGAAATTATTGATTCATATAGTTATTATAATTCTATAGGTAATAATACAAAATATTTATCCATATTAGGTTTCATAGCTGCTATATATCATATATTTATTATTATTCCATCTACTTTAAAATTTATAAAAAAAAACATATAAAAAACATATAATAACAAATAAATTATTTAATTATTCAAAATAATTATATTTATAAGATAAATACTAATAATAAAATTATGAATCAAGGTCAAAAACGTATCCAAAAAGAATATCGCGATTTATTAAAAGACCCCATAGAAAATATCATAATATTACCCAATCAAGACAATATTTATGAATGGCATTATGTAATATTAGGAACAGAAGAACCATATACCCAAGGACATTATTATGGAATATTAACATTACCTAATGAATATCCTTATAAAGCACCACGTATTATAATGAAAACACCAAATGGTCGTTTTAAACCTGATACGCGTTTATGTTTTTCAATGAGTGATTATCATCAAGAATCATGGAATCCAAATTGGAATATACGAACAATAATGATCGGTTTTTATAGTTTTATGTTAGAAGAAAGTCAAACGGAAGGTTCAATTGAAACTACATATGAAGAAAGAATAAAATATGCTGCAAATTCCTGTGAATTTAACAAAAAAATAGAAATATATGAGGAATTATTTGGAAATATAGAATTTGAAATAAATACTAAAAAAGTAGAAGAAAAAAAAGTAGAAGAAAATGAAAATGAAAAAATTTGTAAATTTTGCTATGAATCTTCCGGTATATTAGAATCTGTATGTGAATGTAAAGGAAGTAATCAATATATTCATAAGGAATGTTTATATGATTGGCAATTAAAAACAATTTTAAATCAATCTACGCATCCAAAATATCAGATAAATTCCGATATAATATGTAGTGTATGTAAAACAGAATATAAAACTAAAGGGAAATCACGTGAAGATTTAATGAAAGAATTAACTGGGGAGGTGATAACAAAACAAATAAAAATAGGATATATATTTATATCATCAAAAGACTCATCTGAAAAAAATATAGAATTAATGGAAGAATATAATAATATTGAATTTCAAGAAAATATGAAACATTGGACGTATGGTGTTTTTTTAATAGTTGAAAATAATGGTGGAATTATAGCATTAAATATGAATAGAACTATTCAACAATCATATTATATGGATGTATATATTAATAAATATGA